>DASQEH010000054.1:0-84432 GCA_035633755.1 Nocardioidaceae bacterium
CGATCAAGTACTTCAACGACGGTGACATCGTCGCCGGCACCATCGTGAAGGTCGACCGGGACGAGGTCCTGCTCGACATCGGTTACAAGACCGAAGGGGTCATCCCCTCCAAGGAACTCTCGATCAAGCACGACGTGGACCCCTTCGAGGTCGTCTCCGTCGGTGACGAGGTCGAGGCCCTGGTCCAGCAGAAAGAGGACAAAGAGGGCCGGCTGATCCTGTCCAAGAAGCGGGCTCAGTACGAGCGCGCCTGGGGCACGATCGAGAAGATCAAGGAAGAGGACGGCGTGGTGACCGGGTCGGTCATCGAGGTCGTCAAGGGTGGACTCATCATCGACATCGGTCTGCGTGGCTTCCTCCCCGCATCGCTGGTCGAGATGCGCCGAGTTCGTGACCTGCAGCCGTATGTCGGCAAGGAGCTCGAGGCCAAGATCATCGAGCTCGACAAGAACCGCAACAACGTCGTGCTGTCGCGCCGTGCGTGGCTGGAGCAGACTCAGTCCGAGGTTCGCCAGAACTTCCTCACCCAGCTGCAGAAGGGCCAGGTCCGGCCCGGTGTCGTCTCGTCGATCGTCAACTTCGGCGCCTTCGTCGACCTTGGTGGAGTCGACGGCCTGGTCCATGTGTCCGAGCTGTCCTGGAAGCACATCGACCATCCGAGCGAGGTAGTCGAGGTCGGTCAGGAAGTAACGGTCGAGGTCCTCGATGTCGACATGGACCGCGAGCGGGTCTCGCTGTCGCTCAAGGCGACGCAGGAAGACCCGTGGCAGCAGTTCGCCCGTATCCACCAGATGGGGCAGATCGTTCCCGGCAAGGTCACCAAGCTTGTTCCCTTCGGCGCCTTCGTGCGGGTCGAGGAAGGCATCGAGGGGCTGGTGCACATCTCCGAGCTCGCCGAGCGTCACGTCGAGATTCCCGAGCAGGTCGTGCAGGTGAACGACGACGTGATGGTGAAGATCATCGACATCGACCTCGAGCGGCGTCGCATCTCCCTGTCGCTCAAGCAGGCCAACGAGGGTCTGGACGCAACGGCCGACGACTTCGACCCCACGCTCTACGGCATGTCGGCGTCCTACGACGAGGCCGGCAACTACCTCTACCCTGAGGGCTTCGACGCCGCCACCGGCGAGTGGCTCGAGGGGTACGACGACCAGAAGGCGGCTTGGGAGCGGCAGTACGCCGAGGCCCACGCACGCTGGGAGGCCCACAAGACGCAGGTCGAGGAAGCCCAGAAGGCCGATGTGGAGGCTGGAGAGGCCGCCAACTATTCCTCCGACGACCGGCCGGCCCCACCGGCCGGCGCAGCGACCACGCCGGCCGCCGTCGCCGAGGGCTCGCTGGCGTCCGACGAGGCGCTGCAGGCGCTGCGTGAGAAGCTCACCGGCGGTCAGTGACACGCCTATCAGGACTTCCTCCTGAGCACTGATGTTCAGCACTCGGCCTCATCCCGCCCAGGGACGAGGCCGAGTGTCGTTGTGCTGGTTGCGGTAGCCCTCCTCCTGATGGCGGGCTGCTCGGGGACCAGCGACGAGTCGCGACTGTCCGATCGCTCGGAGTCGTCGCGGAGCGCCGCGACGCCCTCCCCGCAGCCAGCCGAACCTCCGACCCGCTGGCTCGTCACCCTCGGCGACAGCTATATCTCCGGAGAGGGTGCCCGCTGGGGTGGCAACACGTCGGGGCCTGCCCGGACTGTCGACGTCCTGGGCACCGACGCCTACCTGAACGCCAGTGGTCGCGAAGACGTCCCAGGCTGCCATCGCGCTGAGCTGCCGATGGACAACGGTGGTGACCATCGGCTCCTGCACAAGAACCTCGCCTGCTCCGGAGCTACCACCGGCTCACGCTCGAACGGTGGAGCATTCACCCCGGGCGTCGACTTCTACACCGACGCCGACGGACACATCGGCCAGCTGGTTGCGTTGCGTCGCTTCAGCGCGCGCCACGACGTGGCCTCGGTTGCGGTGTTGATCGGAGGCAACGACTTCGGCTTCGGGTCTATCGTCGGGGCCTGTGTGAGCGCCTTCCTGTCCGCCGTCACAGGATCGCCGTCGAGCTGCAAGGACGACGACAGGCTAGCCAGCGCCCTCGCTGCGCCCGTGGTCGAGCGCATCACCGAGCGGATAGCCGCATCGCTTCGTGGCGTCGGGGAGGCGATGCGGCGCGCCGGGTATGACGCCGCCGACTACGACGTCGTCGTGGCGAACTACCCGTCGCCGTTGCCTGACGGACCGCGAATGCGTTACCGCGAAGACTTCCTTCACCGGTTCGTTGCCGGTGGATGCCCGGTGCTGGACCACGACGCTACCTGGGCCAACCGCGTGGTTCTCGACACGATCAACAGCTCCATTGCCCGCGCCGTGTCGTTGAGCGGCCTGCCGAACGTGGTGACCGTGGACCTGAGTCAAGCCTTCCGCGGGCACCGGCTCTGCGAGGTAGGCGTGTCTCAGCTGCAGGAGACCTCCTTGCGGTCGTGGACGTCCGCCGGGGCCAAGGATCAGGTCGAGTGGGTCAACATGCTCTCGGGTAAGCCGGCACCGTGGCAGCCTCGCGAGTCGCTGCACCCCAACTACTGGGGGACACTGGCTGTGCGTGGCTGTATCCGCGCGGCGGTCGAGAGAAAGACGCCGACCGCGGGACGCTGCACACGCGGTGAGTTCGAGCCGCGGAGCTGAGCCCTACTCGAGAGTCTGCCCATCGCTCTCGGGGGAAATCAGGTCGTGGTGCACCCCGTCAGCATCAGGGACCGCGGAGAAGGACCCAAGCGTCACTCGGCTTTCAGGTCGTACGCGCGGCGAGGGTCGCAATCGCTTGCGTGAGACGTTGGGGATGCTCAACGGGCGTGAGGTGACCGGCACCGCGGATTACCTCGAGGTCCACCGCGAGTCGGCTTCGCACCGCCGCTGCGAGCTTGGAAACGGGAAGGAAGCAGTCACGTTCCCCGGATAACGCCACGCGAGGTGTGCGCTGCCATCGGCTCAGCTCCTCGGACGGAAGGGGCGCTGGTGCCACTCGGGGCCGGGTGTGCCGTGCCACCAACGTCATCCACTCGGTGAGGTCAGCTCGAGGCAGATGCCCAGGAGCAGACATGCTCCGAAGCATCCGAGCGCTGCTGTGAGGTGAGGGTCTGCCCAACCAAACGAGCGTCGAGGCGAGTACGGCAGGGCCGACACGCAGCCTCATGAGGCCCGCGGGGTCGATCAGGACGATCCCGGCTACCCGCTGGGGGTCGGCCATCAGCGCGACCGCGGCTCCCAGCGAGTGTCCGACGAGGACGAGCGCGTGGGCTTCCAGCGATGTGATGACCTCACTGACCCACAGACGGTGTGCTGCCCGCGAGTGCTCTCCGGCGAGGCTGCCAGCGCTGAGGCCCGGCTGGCCCGGAAGGTCGGCAGCCACCACGTGATGCTGCTCGGCCAGTCCCGCCACGAAGTCCAGCGACGTCGCGGCGTTGAAGTTGGTCCCTGGCAGGAACAGCACCGTCACGGACCCGGCGCCCGCTCGCACGAGGTGAGTGCGCCCGACGCTCGTCAGGATCTCCGAGCGCTCATGCGGGATGGGCCAGTCGTCGAGCCGGCTCTGGCACCATTGCCGTACCGCGGCGCGGCCAGCCTCGGTTCGATACGCGTCACGCATGCCGTCATTGTGTCGCAGCGCGTGCGGCGGAGCGGCCGCGTTCACGCTCTAGGAGGTTGGCACACGATGATGCGGGTCGGACTCACGGGCGGTATCGGTTCCGGTAAGTCCACCGTCGGGAGGCTCTTGGCCGAGCGGGGTGCGGTCGTCATCGACTCCGACCGGCTGGCCCGGGACGTCGTCGCACCCGGGACGCCGGGACTCAGCTCGGTCGTGCAGCGGTTCGGGAGTGAGGTCATCACCCTGACCGGCGAGCTCGACCGCCGAGCCATGGCTGAGCGAGTGTTCGGCGACGCTGCGGCCCGCGCGGACCTGGAGGCGATCATCCACCCGTTGGTGCGCGCCCGAGCCGCTGAGCTCGAGGTTGCCGCCGGTCCCGGCGCCCTCGTCGTGCATGACATCCCGCTCCTGGTGGAGACAGGGCAAGCCGAGCGTTTCGATGTCGTCATCGTCGTCGACGTGCCCTGCGACGTTCAGCTTGACCGGCTGACCAGGCTGCGCGGCATGAGCCCGGAGGAGGCCAAGGCGCGCATCGGCGCCCAGGCCTCGCGTACCGAGAGGCTCGCCGCCGCAGACATCGTCGTCGACAACAGCGGATCCTTGGAGGAACTATCCGCAGTCGTCGACTCGATGTGGGAGCAGCTCAGCCAGGCGCCGGGGCGCTGAGCCTCAGGCCGCCAGGTCGGGGTCGGCGAGCTTGCGAAGCTGCGCGAGAGCCTCGCGCTCGAGCTGGCGAACCCGCTCAGCGGATACACCGTGTCGGGCACCGATGTCGGCGAGCTTCTCCTGCCGACCGTCGACGAGGCCGTAGCGGGAGCGGATGACGTCGGCCGAGCGCGGGTCGAGCAGCTCCACCAGCTCGTCGAGACGCTGCCGCGACTCGACATCGAGGAAGGCCGAATCAGGACCGGGCGTTGTCTCGCGAGCCACCAGGTCACCGAGCGACGTGTCACCGTCGTCGTCGACGGGAGTGTCGAGACTCACGTGGTCGCGACCCCAGTTGATCAGGTCGAGGACACGCTCCATCGACATGTCGAGCTCAGCGGCGATCTCATCGGGCTCAGGGTCTCGGCCGAGCTGCCGCTCGAGGGTACGGCGGGCGGAGCCGATCTGGTTCAGCTCCTCGACGACGTGCACTGGGAGTCGCACGACCCGGGCCTGCTGGGCAATCCCGCGGGTGATGGCCTGCCGTACCCACCAGGTGGCGTACGTGGAGAACTTGTACCCCTTGGCGTAGTCGAACTTCTCGACCGCCCGAATAAGTCCGGTGTTGCCCTCCTGGACGAGGTCGAGCATCGGCATCGCGGAACGGCCGTACTTGCGCGCGATCGACACCACCAGACGGAGGTTGGCCTGGATGAAGCGCTGCATTGCCTGCTCACCCTCGGACGCCAGCCACTCCAGCTCCTCGCGGGTGGCACGCCGAGGCGCCTCCCCCTTGGCACGCCCTACGCGTCCGGTGGCCAGGAGGTGCTCTGCGAAGAGCCCGGCCTCGATGGCCTTGGACAGCTCCACCTCGGTGGCTGCGTCGAGAAGCGGCGTACGGGCGATCTCGTCGAGGTACATGCCCACGCTGTCGCGGCCCTCGATGCCGCTGTCGCGTGACTCAACCGTGCTGCTGCGACGTGTACTCACCGTGCTCCTTCTCTTGAGCGTCTCCACAGATGTCCGTACCCTTGGCAACGCGTGCTGGCCGCCTCAGATTCCGGATACTGGTCGGAACTTCACCCCCGCGGCATGCGGAAGTACTCCAATTAACGCCTCAGCCGGACTTGTTGTTGCGCCTCTCAGGATGTTCTTACACCCACCGGGTCCAAGACGTGAGGCTTTTGGCTGGCCCCGGCACGGTCGATGATCCAGGCGTAGTAGTCCGCAGTTTCTCGCCACGAGTCATACCGGCCACTCGCCCCGCCATGGCCGGCCGACATTTCGCACTTGAGCAAGACAGGGGAGTCGCCGGTCACAGTAGCGCGCAGGGCTGCGATCCACTTGGCCGGCTCGACATAGAAGACGCGGGTGTCATTGATCGAGGTGAGCGCGTAGATGGCGGGGTAGCGTCGGCGCTGGAGGTTCTCATAAGGCGAATACGAGGCCATGTAGTCGTACACCTCGGGGTCGTGCAGAGGATCGCCCCACTCGTCCCACTCGGCGACCGTCAGCGGAAGCGACGGGTCCAGGATCGTGGTGAGAGCGTCGACGAACGGGACCTGCGCCACGATCGCCGCGAACAGGTCGGGTTCCATGTTGGCAACGGCGCCCATCAGCAGTCCGCCCGCGCTGCCGCCGAGCCCTACGAGCTGCTCCCGGGTCGTCCAGCCTGTGTCGACGAGATGATGGGCACAGTCGACATAGTCGGTGAACGTGTTCTTCTTCTGCAGCAGCTTGCCCTGCTCGTACCATTCCCGACCCATCTCACCCCCGCCGCGCACGTGGGCCACGGCGAACACCATGCCCCGGTCGAGAAGCGACACCCGGGAGATGCTGAGGTAAGGATCCATGCTCAGCTCGTAGGAGCCGTAGCCGTACAGCAGCAGCGGCGCCGAGCTGCGGTCCTCGACGCCTGCTGAACGCACAATCGAGACGGGGATGCGGGTGCCGTCGCGGCCGGTGACCCACTCACGGCTCTGCACGTAGTCGGCGGGGTCGTATCCACCGAGGACCGGCTGGCGCTTGCGCAGGTGCAGCTGCGTCGTGGCCGGGTCGTACTCGAGCACGGTGGCGGGCGTGACCCACGAGGAATAGGCGAGTCGGACCAACGGCTGCCGCCAGTCCGAGAACCCCGTAGCGACCGCGCTGAACAGCTCTTCGTCGAAGCTGATGTTGGCGCCCTCCCCGATTCCGTCCGAGGTCAACGGGAACACCCGGACCTGGGGTAGTCCCGACTCGCGCAGATTGACCGCCACGGTCGTCGCGGACACGTCGACGTCAGTCAGCCGCACGGAGTCGCTGGCAGGGACCAGCGTGTCCAGGTCCTGCAGCGAGGTCATCTCGATGGAGCCGACGCCCAGGGTGAAGTTCGCGGCGAGGGCGTTGTGCAGAACCACCAACCGGTCGGCGCCACCGATGACGGCGTGCTCGACCGAGTACTCCACTCCTTCCGTGCGCGGCACCAGGACGCGGAAGTCCCCGAGCGGGTCGGCCGCCTCGAGGATGCGTACCTCGGTTGTGATCCGCGACCGGGAGACCAGCAGCAGGAACCGGTCGGACGTCGTGCGCCGCATGGACACGGAGAAGTGTCCGTCGGCCTCGTGATGCACGACGACGTCGGTCGCGGCATCGGTACCGATGGTGTGTCGCCATACCTTGTCCGACCGCCACGCGTCGTCGACGGTGCTGTAGAAGACGATGCTGCCGTCCGCCGACCAGGTGGCGTCGCCGAGGGTGTTCTCGATCCGGTCATCGAGCAGCTCGCCGGTGCGCAGGTCCTTGACATAGATGGTGTGGCGCTCGTCGCCGACGAGGTCCGTCGAGTAGGCCAACAGGTTCTCGTCAGGGGTCACCGAGAAGGCACTGATGGAGAAGAACTCCGACCCTTCGGCCAGGGCGTTGCAGTCCACGAGCACTATCTCGCCCGGAACGGGGACGCCTGCGTCGAGTGCGGGCGGTGTCCAGTCGTCACCTGCTGCCGGCGCTCGGCACAGCAGTGGGTAGTCGAGGCCCTCGACTGTTCTGCTGTAGTACCAGTAGGCGCCGGTACGCGCCGGGACCGACAGGTCCGTCTCCTGCGTCCGGTGCTGGATCTCGGCGAAGATGTCGCGGCGGAGGTCCTCGAGGTGCGCGGTCTGCTCAGCTCTGTAGGCGTTCTCCGCCTCGAGGTAGGCGATGGTCTCGGGGTCGGACTTGTCTCGCAGCCACTCGTAGTCGTCGATGAAGACGCGGTCATGGTGCTCACGCCGTTGCGGACGCTTGATAGCGATCGGAGGGGTGGTACCAGAGGAGGATGCAGGCTCGTTCACGTTGAGACCATACCTGTGTCCACCCCCTGCCCCTACGCGATAATTGCTCCATGCAGGGCCGCTACGACCTGAACGCCGACGTAGGCGAGGGTTTCGCGGAGGACGAGGAGCTGATGGGTGTCATCACCTCAGCGAACGTGGCCTGCGGATTCCACGCGGGGAGTCGCGAGACGATGCGATGGATCTGCGCCATGGCCGCCGAGCGCGACGTGGCGATCGGGGCACAGGTCTCCTACCGCGACAGGGAGGGCTTCGGCCGGCGTCGGGTCGAGGTCGGTTTCCCTGAGCTCGTCGCGGACCTGGCCGAGCAGGTCGAGGCGCTGACGGCCGAGGCGACCGCGGTCGGCGCGAAGGTGCGCTACGTGAAGCCGCACGGCGCCCTGTACAACCGGTGTGTCGACGATCCAGTGCACGCCGCAGCGGTGATCGAGTTGTGCAGCGCCTCCCGACTTCCGGTCCTGGGGCTGCCGGGGTCTGTGCTGCTCCGGTCGGCCGCGGAGGCCGGGGTGGCAGGTCACCGGGAGTTCTTCGCCGACCGTGCTTACGAGGCCAGCGGTCGGCTGGTGCCCCGCGGTCAGCAGGGGTCGGTGATCAGCGACCGCACGCGGGTCGCTCGGCGGGTCCGGGAGCTGGTTCGGGCACGGACGGTGCTGGCGCTGAGTGGTGAAGTCGTCGACGTAGGAGCCGACAGTATCTGCGTGCATGGTGACAGCCCCGGTGCTGCCGCGCTGGCGCGCACGGTGCGTGGTGTTCTCGAGGACGAGGGTGTGCTGGTGTCCTCGTCGCTGTGGCATGAGGAGGCGCGGTGACGCCGGCATGAGGGCGCTGTATCGGCGCGTCGGGGCGGAGGCGTTGTTGGTGGAGGTCGCTGACACCGCGACCGCGCAAGCGACGTACCGGGTGGTTCGGCGCCTGGTCGCCGATGCGGCGGTCACCATCGATCCGCCGCGCGACCTGGTCCCGGCGGCACGAACGGTGCTGCTCGACGGCGTCGACATCGATGGCTGGCGCAAGGTCCTGGACGCTCACGCGGGAGCCATCGAGGCAGAGCGGGCCAGCTCGTCGCCGAGCACCGGGCGAGACGTGATCCTTCCCATCCGGTATGACGGTGGGGATCTGCCGTTCGTCGCGTCGACCTGGGGATGCACCCCCGACGACGTCGTCCGTCTGCATGCCGGCGCTCGATACCGTGTCGCCTTCTGCGGCTTCGCGCCTGGCTTCGCCTACTGCACCAGCGACCTCGACGTCCCGCCGACGCCCAGACGCACGGAACCGCGTACCAGCGTCCCAGCCGGCTCGGTGGCTCTCGCGGGAGAGTACTGCGGCATCTATCCCCGAGCGATGCCCGGAGGGTGGCAGATCGTGGGTACCACGCCCGTGGCGATGTTCGACGTCACGCAGGCGCAGCCCGCCTTGCTCCAGCCAGGGGACCGGGTCCGGTTCGACCCGATCGGGCACCGGATTCCATGAGATCGGGTGACTGGAGCCCATGACAACGGTGACGGCAAGGCATGGGTTCGGGTGAGCGAGTCACAGGAGACGGCGATGACGGCTGCCCAAGGGCTGAGGGTGGTGCAGGCGCCGCCCCAGCTGCTGGTCCAGGATCTCGGCCGGTACGGCTGGGCGCACCTCGGAGTGCCGCCGTCGGGCGCTCTCGACCCGGCCTCGCTGGCTCTGGCGAACCGCCTCGTCGGCAACCCGGAGGGTGCAGCGGGCCTGGAGATCCTGCGCGGCGGCTGCGTCTTCGCCGCTCAGGGTTCTGTGCGCATCGCCCTCACCGGCGCTCAGCTGCCGGTGCGGGTCGACGGTCGACCACGCGCCTGGGGAGCCGCGATCTCGGTCGGGGCCGGTCAGCGCATCGAGATCGGGGTCGCGTCGGCTGGGCTGCGAGCGTGGGTGGCGGTTGCCGGCGGAATCGAGGCGCCAGTCGTGCTGGGGAGCCGGTCGACCGACACGCTGACAGGACTGGGCCCTCCTGCCGTCCGGGCCGGCGATCTGCTTGCCTGCGCCGGCTCCCCACCACCACCGGGCGACGGCGACGCGACTCCGCCACGGCAAGCGACGGGTCCGGTCGTGGTACGCGTCCGGATGGGACCCCGCGCCGACGAGATCACGCCCGATGCCCTGCGCCGGTTCCTGGCTGAGGAGTTCGTCGCCACCGAGAGCTCGAACCGGGTCGGCGTCCGGTTGCGGGGTGCGAGCGGGGGGCTGGAACGGCGGAGCACCGACGAGCTCGCCAGCGAAGGGATCGTCACCGGCGCTGTCCAGGTGCCTTCGGGCGGGGAGCCGCTGATCTTCCTTGCCGACCACCCCGTCACCGGGGGATACCCCGTCATCGCGGTCGTCGATCGTGGCGACCTCAGCCGGTGCGCTCAGCTCCGGCCGGGCGATCACGTGCGGTTCACTGAGACACGTGGTCAGGTCCCCACTCCGCCGGCCGCGCCGGCACCGTGACCAGTGACGGGTCGTCAGCGGCGAATGTCCGGACCGGTCCCGGTCCCGTTGCGGCGGTCTCGAAGCGCACCGTCACCCGTCCCAGGCCCGAGCCCCATACCCATCCGGGACCATGGTCGACATGGTCCACATCCATCCCGGGACGCCAGATCGGCGTCCCGGGCCGTGGCGGGGACGAGGTGAGGGGGTCCCCGGAGGAGGCCGTGAGGTTGTCGTCCGCCATCGGCTCGACCGCTGCGTTGAGGGCCGCGTCCTCCTCGGCCGCGAAGAGGTCGTCCTGGATCCAGTCGCTGAGCCCGGACACGCCTACACCGAGGAGCCGGACACCGGACGACGTGTCCACCTCGGCCAGCAAGGCCCTCGCCATCCGGCTGACCGACGTCGCGCGATCGGTCGGTCCCGGCAAGGTCGCCGACCGGGTATGCGTGGAGAAGTCATGCATCCGCACCTTCAGCGTGACCGTGCGCCCCGAGAGCTTTGCATCGTGGAGACGGGTGCAGACCGAGGAAGCGTGTCGGTCCACCACCGCCGCGAGCATGGCCGGATCGACGAGGTCGTGCTCGAACGTGTCCTCCACCGACACCGACTTCGTCTCCCGCTCGGACACGACAGGGCGATCGTCGCGGGCCCGAGCCAGGGCGAACAGGCTCGCGCCCTGGGAGTGGCCCAAGATCCTCTCCAGCTCGTCGGTCGAGACGGTCTCGAGCTCCGCCACGGTGTGCACGCCGATCCGGCGCAGCCGCTCGGCCGTCGCCGGACCCACACCCGGGATGACAGTCACCTGCATCGGGCGCAGCAGGTCCCGCTCAGTCCCTGGCGGTATGACGACGGTCCCGTCGGGCTTGTCGAGCTCACTGGCGATCTTGGCGACCAGCTTGGAGGAGGCGATGCCCACGGATGCGGTCAACCCACCCGTGGCGTCGGTCAGGGCCTCCTTGAGCCGCTTGGCGATGCTCGCCAGGCCCCCCGGGGTCAGGTCCAGCGGGGTCGAGCTGGCCGCAAGGTCGACGAAGGCCTCATCCAGTGACAACGGCTCGACGAGCGTCGAAAGCGTGCGCAGCTCGGCCATGACAGCATCACTCGTCGTGCGATAGGCCTGGAAGCGGCCGGACAGGAACGCCGCCTGCGGGCACCGTGCCCGGGCCTCCGCTGTGGACATGGCTGACCGGACGCCGAAGCGCCGCGCCTCGTACGAGGCCGTCGCGACGACTCCCCGCTGCCCGATCCCGCCGACCACCACCGGCTTGCCCCGCAGGGAAGGCTTGTCGCGTTGCTCGACGGCGGCGAAGAAAGCGTCCAGGTCCACGTGCAGGATCGACGCCTCACTTCTCACAGCGCCATCCTCGCCGATGCCGCCGTCCACAGACCCCTCCCGCGGGATGTCGCGCGGCGGTCGGTGGCAGCCAGGCTGCCTGCATGTCGGACATCATGCGCCCCAACGGCGCCAGCTCGAGCTCGCCTGCACACCCGAGGACGGCCGTGACAACCGTACGCAACCCCGGCGAGCTGCTCGCCATGATCCCCTACGTCTTGGGCTTCACCCCTGATGACAGCTTCGTCGTCGTTGCCTTGGTAGGTCCTCGCAAGCGGTTCGGCCCGTGCCTGCGAGCCGACCTCCCCACGACGGCGGACGAGGCGGTGGCGCAGGCCCGTTATCTGGTCGGCGTCATCGGGTCCCACGGTTTCGACCCGGTGATCCTGGTCGCCTTCACGGGCGACGCACGGGCAGCGGACGCCGTGATGCTTCCGTTGCGCAGGGGACTGGCCCGCAGGCATGTGACCGTGACCGAGGCGCTGCGAGCCGACGGAGCCCACTGGTGGTCGTACACCTGCCAGGACCCTGCCTGCTGTGGCAGCGAGGGCGTGTCATACGACCCGGACTCGTCGCGCGTTGCTGCCGAGGCGGTGCTGGCGGGCCTGCAGCGGGCACCGAACCGGGAGTCCCTGCGTGCCCAGTTCGATCCGGTCGGGGTGGGCGCCCTGCACGACGTCGCAGCCGAGTGCTCGAAGCTACGTCGACGTCTGTCCGCGGGGGTGCGTTCGCCGCTCGTCGTCGCTGACGTCGACCGGCTCGTGGTCCAGCACCTGCCGGCGCCTGACGCCATGTCGGCTCTCGACACCGCGGTTCTGCTGCTCGCCGTGCAGGAGGTGCCGCTGCGTGATGCTGCCTGGGCGCTCATGAGCCGCAGGAACGCCTCAGAGCACTTCGCGCTGTGGCGCCGGATCATGCAGACCGCACCGGACCATCTGATGGCGCCGGCGGGCGCCTTGACGGGCTTCGCGGCCTGGCTCGACGGGCACGGCGTCCTCGCCTGGCACGCTCTGGACAGGCTGCAGGTGATCGCTCCTGACTACTCCATGGGGCTGCTCCTCAAGCAGATCCTGGAGGAGACAGTGAACCCAGAGGTCTGGAGTCGCTTCCCCCTGCGGCGGGACCCCCTCATCTGAGTGCACGCGAGTTGGCGTCGATAGCCGTTCCAGGGCACTCTTGTCTCGGTCGGCCGCATCCACACTGGTCGGCGCACGGCCATGACGCCAGGAGGCACGCAGGCATGGGGCAAGAAGTCGACCGTCGCGAGTTCACCCGCGAGGACCGCACCCGGTACCGCGAGAAGGTACGCCAATGCCTCGACGTGTTCGCTCGGATGCTCCGCGAGTCACGGTTCGACGACGCCCGGCCCATGACCGGACTCGAGGTCGAGCTGAACCTGGTGGACGGCAATTGCGACCCGGCCATGAAGAATGCTGAGGTCCTTACGGCCATCTGTGACCCGGATTTCGTCACCGAGCTCGGCCAGTTCAACATCGAGATCAACGTGCCGCCTCGGCGACTGGCCGGTGGTGGGATGACCGCGTTCGAGAACGACGTGCGCGGCAGTCTCAACGCGGCCGAAGAGAAGGCGCGCGAGCTTGACGCCCATATGGTGACGGTCGGCATCCTGCCCACCCTGCGTATCGAACACATGAATCCGGAGACGTTGTCCGCCAACCCCCGCTACCGGCTGCTGAACGACCAGATCTTCGCCGCCCGCGGTGAGGATCTGGACATCTCGATCCGAGGAGCCGAGCGGCTCAAGGTCACCACTGACAGCATCATTCCCGAAGCTGCCTGCACGTCGATGCAGCTGCACCTCCAAGTCAGCCCCGAGGACTTCCCGTCGTACTGGAACGCGTCACAGGCCATCGCCGGCATACAGCTCGCGGTCGGTGCCAACTCGCCGTTCCTCCTGGGCAAGGAGCTGTGGGCCGAGACGAGGATCGCGCTGTTCCAGCAGGCGACCGACACCCGCAGCGAGGAGCTCAAGGCTCAGGGTGTGCGGCCTCGCGTGTGGTTCGGTGAGCGGTGGATAACCTCGATCTTCGACCTGTTCGAGGAGAACGTGCGGTACTTCCCCGCGCTGCTTCCCATCACGGAGGACGAGGACCCGGTCGCGGTCCTCGACGGCGGAGACACGCCTGAGCTGGCCGAGCTGAGGCTGCACAACGGGACGATCTACCGCTGGAACCGCCCCGTCTACGACGTCGTCAGAGGTGTGCCCCACCTGCGGGTCGAGAACCGGGTGCTGCCGGCCGGACCGACCGTCGTCGACATGATGGCGAACGCCGCGTTCTATTTCGGCCTGACCAAGGCGCTGGCCGAAGACGACCGACCGCTGTGGTCGCAGATGTCGTTCAGCGCTGCGGAAGAGAACTTCCACTCGGGGGCCAGGGACGGCATCTCGGCTCAGGTGTACTGGCCCGGCATCGGGACGGTGTCGGCGTCCGAGCTGGTGCTGCGCCGGCTGCTGCCGCGGGCCTACGAGGGTCTCGACGCCTCCGGGATGGAGCCCGCCGAAAGGGACCGGCTGCTGAAGATCATCGAGCAGCGCTGCCTCACGGGTCGCAACGGCGCAACGTGGCAGACGGAGATGTTCCATCGCCTGTTCGACTCCGGGGCGATGGACCGCTTCGACGCGCTCCGTGAGGTAGTCCGCCTGTACTCCTCGCACATGCACGACAACGTTCCCGTGCACGAGTGGCCTCGCGAGTAGGTCCTCCGGTAGCGTTCCACGTCTCCACACACGTCGAGGAGGGAGCTCAGCATGGGTGTCATCGTTGTCGGGTACATCCCCAAGCCCGAAGGACATGCGGCCCTCACGCTCAGCATCCCCGAGGCACAGTTGCGTGGCAGCAGTCTGCTCGTAGTCCACTCCCAACGCGGTGGCCGCGAGTTCACCGGGGCCGTCATGGATGACGAGGGACATCTCAACTCGGTGCGGGCCCAGCTCGACGAAGCCGGGGTCACGTACGAGATCCGCCAGCTCGTGCGCGGGTTCGACCCTGCCGAGGACATGATCAAGGTGGCGGAGGAGGTCTCGGCCGAGCTCATCATCATCGGGCTGCGCCGCCGCTCTCCGGTGGGCAAGCTGATTCTGGGCAGCAATGCCCAACGCATCTTGCTCGACGCGCCCTGTCCGGTTCTGGCGGTCAAGGCGAGCGAGTGAGCCTGCAGATCGCCCAGGAGGACAGCGCCGACATGGTGTTGTCCACCAACGCCTTCGCGTTGCTGGCTGGCATGCTGCTCGACCAGCAGTTCCCCATGGAGCGTGCCTTCGCGGGCCCGGCAACGATCTTGGACCGGTTCGGGACCCTTGACCCGGCAGTCATCGCGGGCGCGCCAGCAGAGGAGTTCGCGGAGGTCTGCGCGCGCCGCCCAGCCGTCCACCGGTTCCCCGGTGCGATGGCAGGAAGGCTGCAGGCGCTGGCTCGCCATGTCAGCGACGAGTACGGCGGGGACACGGCTGCCCTGTGGCGAACGGCGGCCAGCGGCCAGGAGCTGCTGGGACGGCTGCTGGCGCTACCCGGCTTCGGGCAGCAGAAGGCCAAGATCTTCGTCGCGCTGTTGGGCAAGCAGCTCGGTGTACGGCCCGAAGGCTGGGAGTCTGTCGCGGGGGCCTATGCCGAGGAGGGTGCGTTCCGCTCGGTGGCCGACGTTCGCGACCGTGCCTCGCTAGAGAAAGTCCGGGCGTTCAAGCAGGCTCAGAAGGCAGAGGCGAAGGCTGCTCAGGGCAGTGCCTAGGGCGTGGCGTCATTGGTTGTCTCAACATCGCCGGTGCGTGCGTTGAGTGCGGACGAGAACGTGTCACAATGGGGCTGCGGCTAACTTGACGTGATCGGGCCTTGCCGCGCCCGTGGTCCACTGACGAGAGGTTGTTTGTGTCCTCGAGCACGTCCCCCCGAGACTCAGAGTCCTCGAAGTCCTCGCACCCGACAACATCTGCCAGGGTGCACGCCGCCACCTCCGCTCCTAAGCGGACGAATGTCTCGGCGGCCGCAACCCCACCGCCAGCCCGGACGGCGAAGAAGGCCCCCACCAGCGGCAAGGAGAAGACTCCGACGAAGGCAGCAGCCAAGCAGGTCTCGGTTCTCCCCGTGCCCGTGGCCACCGCGACAGCGCCGGCTAAGAAGGCCACCGGTCGGTCGGCAACAGCGAAGAAGGCCGACGCTGTGCCGTCCGACGTCCTCACCGCCGACGCGGCGCCGCCAGTCGAGCTGACAGCGGCCGAGAAGAAGCGGCTGCTCGATGACGTCGACGACACCGTCTTCGAGAAGGATCTCGCGACCGACCCGACGCTGAAAGAGGACGAGAAGGAGGGCTTCGTGCTCTCCGAGGCCGACGAGGCAGACGAGCCGGAGCAGACGGTCACTGTCGCCGGCGCCACGGCGGACCCTGTCAAGGACTACCTCAAGCAGATCGGCAAGGTCCCGCTGCTCAACGCGGAGCAGGAAGTCGACCTCGCCAAGCGCATCGAGGCCGGGCTGTTCTCGGAAGAGAAGGTCAATCGCGAGACCAAGGTGTCCACCAAGCTGGCCGACGAGCTCGCCTGGATCGTGGAGGACGGTCATCGGGCCAAGAACCATCTGCTCGAAGCCAACCTGCGCCTCGTGGTGTCGCTGGCGAAGCGCTACACCTGGCGCGGCATGTTGTTCCTCGATCTGATCCAGGAGGGAAACCTAGGACTGATCCGGGCGGTCGAGAAGTTCGACTACACCAAGGGCTACAAGTTCTCGACATACGCGACGTGGTGGATCCGCCAGGCCATCACGCGCGCGATGGCCGACCAGGCCCGCACGATTCGCATTCCCGTGCACATGGTCGAAGTGATCAACAAGCTCGCTCGTGTCCAGCGCCAGATGCTGCAAGACCTCGGACGTGAGCCGACGCCCGAAGAGCTGGCCAAAGAGCTCGACATGACGCCTGAGAAGGTGGTCGAGGTCCAGAAGTACGGGCGTGAGCCCATCTCGCTGCATACGCCGCTGGGCGAAGATGGCGACTCGGAGTTCGGCGACCTCATCGAAGACTCCGAAGCGATCGTGCCTGCCGATGCCGTCTCTTTCACCTTGCTTCAGGAGCAGCTGCATGCAGTACTGGACACGTTGTCCGAGCGTGAAGCGGGCGTTGTCTCCATGCGTTTCGGCCTGACCGATGGTCAGCCCAAGACGCTGGATGAGATCGGCAAGGTGTACGGAGTGACACGGGAGCGTATCCGTCAGATCGAGTCCAAGACGATGTCCAAGCTCCGTCACCCGTCCCGGTCCCAGGTGCTGCGGGACTACCTGGACTGAGTGGCCCCAGCAGTCGCGGGACCGAAGACGCCCGCGCGCTGGCCGCAAGCCGGCACTTGTGTGGAACGGAAGGGCCTTCAGCGCTACTCATGCTTGCGGCGGTCACACGTCACTGTGGCGACCCGTCAGGTGGGTTTCTCATCGCTGGCGGGGTTGATATCCGCCGCGAGCGTCTTCCGGTCGTCCGCTGAAGCGGACCTGTCCAGTCTGGACGCGGTGCGGTCCTCTTTGGCCAACTCGCGGGCCTCGAAGGACGCCCCGTTGCTGTCGTCATCAACCAAGGCGTCAAGGTTGGCTTTCATGTCTCGCCTGTTGGCAGCGGAGTCGCGGGCATTCGCGACGAGGTCGCGATGCTCGGCATCCTCGAGCAGTTCTGCCACTTGGCGTTCACGCTCAGACAGGGCGTCCTCGCGTGTCGCAACGCGGTACTCTCGTTGACTGATGATGCGGCCGCGTTCGGCGGCGGTGGAGTCCTGGTCCGTCCGCCCGCCCCGCTTGGAGTCGTGGTCAGTCATTCTCGTTCAGTCTCTCTCGACAGTGTGTGAGTTGACGTGAGCATCTGTCGCCTCAAGTATCCAGTCAACTACTGATCGTAACAAGCATCTCGTCGAGTGGTCCAGGACATCCGGATGCGTGTCACTGGGCCAGGGGGTTCCGGAGCGTTACGGCGCCGCGGTCGGTACGGGGCTGCGTCGGAGCCAGGGTCTCGCGACCGAGGAGGACTGAAGTGCCTCGCCTCCTAGTTCGTCGTGGCTGACGCAATCGGGTCCACGAGCGCCCCCAGGCAGCTGATTCAGGGGCAAACCATGCAACCGAGCGATTTTGTGACGCGATGTCACGCATTGACTACACTTGGTGGTGAATCGACGATCTGATTCCTGGTTCGGCGTAGAGAAGACTGCGTCGGGAACTTGGCTCTGGCGGCAGCCCGCGCTCCGCGTGAGCTCCGCTCCTGCCGTGTCTAGCAGCGTTGAGATGACGCGTTGGCAGGGCACGACGAGGGGATGACAAGATGCCTGACACTACGCTGAGCGTTGCCACGCTCAACGTCCATCACCGCCGACCCACCATTGACATCCGTGCCGATGTGCACAGACTCATCGCCCGCGGTGCGGACGTCATCTGCCTCCAGGAGATGACGGGCCACAATGACGCCATCTCGGGACTTCCCGCCGGATGGGTCGCCTACATGGCCCCTCTCACCATCGGAGAGCCGGGTGGACGACAATCCACGCCGATTCTCTACAACACCGCCGTGGTGAGTCCGGTCGGAGCGGGATTCCGGCATGTCTCTGAACCGCAGCCGGTAGAGATGGGGGCGGGCGGAAGGGACGTGACGGAGAAGACGATCACCTGGATTCGAGTAGTCCACCGGACCACGAACCAGGCCATCGTCGTGCTGAATCTTCACGCGGTGTCGTCGGTGGAAGCGGGTGGTCGCCCGGAACTCGAGCGTCCTCGCCGGCTGGCCCTGTTCGCCGACATGATGGCCGTCATGTCCGCCATGATTGGCCGCCGTGTCCGCCACGGTCAGCTGGTCCTCGTCTGCGGCGACCTGAATGTGAACTACACCTTCGACAGCCAGGTCCGCGACCCGCGTTTCCCCTACGCCGTGTTCAGGCAGCTGCGCGTCCGTTCGTCGTACCGGACACTGGGCATACCCGATGTCGGCACGAAGGACAACCGTCTCATTGACTATGTCGGGCACACCGTCAGCAGTCGTATCGTCCCCACGAGCCAGTCGATCCTGTCCGGCTACGGCAGCGATCATCGGCCCCTCATCGTCACGTACACCCTCACCGTCGCGTAGCCCGGACGCCACAACGGGCCATGAGTGCACACTCTCGTGGTGTGCACGCATGGCCCGCGTTGGGTCAGCATGGGGCGCTTCGAAGCGCGCCTCGCCGCTACCGGAACGACTTCATCAACAACCAGATGCTTCGAAGCCTTGCTTCGCCGAGCACCATCAGGGACGCCCGGATCTCCATCCGCATCGCTTCCAGCACGGGGTCAGGACCGCTCCTTGCCGTCGACAGGTTCGCAGTCACTCCGGCCGAGCTGGTGCGCGGTGCGCGCACCTTGACCAGGACCGCCTTGAGCTGAGCCTTGTTGAGGTCCATGACAGCCGGCCGGATCTTCAGGCGTAGCGAAATGAGGGCCGCCTTCACTCCGAGCATCCGGTTGGGCGTAAAGGCCGCCTTGAGGCTGTTACCGCAATAGACGTGCACCATCTCCACGGGGTTGACCATGTCGTGGCCGTGGGCGCGAGGAATGGAGCCCAACGAGGGGAGCGGAACGCCGCCAAACATGACACCGCTCAGCTTGCCGTCGTAGACAAGGGCTGCGCGGGGGTTCGAGGGGTTGAGCCCGCTGGCCGACTTACTCGGGTTGAAGTAGTGGGTCGTGTTGTTGGGCGTCGACGTGCCGGGCCGCCAGTTGGCCCTGATGGTGGCGAGGGACCTGGTGTTGCAGAACGTGTTCACGCCGTTCAGCAGGTTCTGCGCCTTCGCCCGGTCGCGAGCCGAGGCGGCGGCGATGTTGGGGATGTAGGTGGAGTTGGCGGGGTCGACCATCTCCACGGTGTTGCCGGTCGGTCCGATCATGACGTGTCCGTCCATGCCGTCACCGGAGGCACTGGATACGAGCACCGTGGACATCCCCATCGATCCAACGATGAAAGCGCCGGCGGTTCTGTATGCGAGTCTCTTGGTGATCTTCACTGGTGTGTCCCTTCGGACCGAGGATGTATTGGTGGCCCACGGTCTGCGCTGCGACGCAGACACCGTGTCACCTCGGAGGCAACGTGGCGGGCTCTACCCAGTGTTACTGAATGAGCACGCTGAGGAGGCACCTCGAGGCCTTGAAGGCCTGTAGAGCCCGGGGAGAAAGCACCGCTCGTCGAAGGCAGGGGGCCGAACGGACTCCTGGCTTCGGCGTTTACCGTATTAAACGGGACAATCAGGCGCGTTCGACGACACGTTGGTTGGACACATCGACAATGTTCTGCGCGACCGCGCGCAGCTTGACGTTGCCGTCCTGCGAGGTACGCACGAGGAAGTCGAAGGCCCTGTCCTCATCGAGCCCGTAACGTTCCATGACGATCCCGATGGCTTGTCCGATCGTCTTGCGACTGATCAGGGCGTCCTGCAGAGTCTGGGTGGCGCGAACGAAGTTCATCGCGATCGCAGCCTGAGACGCGAAGAGCTCGACGATGTGGCGAGACTCATCCAGCGCACCGGTCGTCGTGGAGTACACGTTGAGTCCGGCGCAGGTCGAGCTGGTACGGAAGATCTCTATGGCCATCTGTGACCCGATACCGAGCTTGGCCGCTCGGGGCGCGTAGGCCGGCCACCGTTCCTCGTCCGTCAGGTCCGCAGAGCGGATCGTCTGCTCCAGTGCCACGGCATCCAAACATGGCCCCTCGCGAAGCTCGTACTGGAGGACGTCGGCTTGATGTCCCAACTCGGAGGTGGGGGCCAGCGTGCGCAAGGACCCATCTCGATCCGCCATGGTGATCGTGACCGAGTCCACTCCGGGAAGTGCCTCTAGAGCCGCATGGGTGAGAGCCTGGAGAGTCTTGTCGACGTCCGCGCCGTCTCCGAGCGACCTCGCGACGCGCGACATCGCCGCAACGATGACTTGCGTTTCAGGTGTGTCGTCAGGCATCGCCGTCTCCATGGGGTCACGCACCAAGTCGGGCAGGTGTGAGGAGCCTCGGCAAGAGGAGCAGAGGCCTACGCTCGATTCACCTTATCGGATGC
The DNA here is from genome assembly GCA_035633755.1 of Nocardioidaceae bacterium. Taxonomy (GTDB): domain Bacteria; phylum Actinomycetota; class Actinomycetes; order Propionibacteriales; family Nocardioidaceae; genus DASQEH01. The sequence continues at coordinate 20,411 of DASQEH010000054.1, forward strand.
TCAGGTCGGTCTCGCGTGCCGAGGCGAGGGCCGATCGAGGGTCGCCAAGAGGGCCGTCAGGTGAGCTGGATCGCCGCCGCGAGCCAGATGCCAGCGGCGAGCAGTCCTCCCACCAATTCGATGAGTATGGAGAGGCCGACGGCACGAATCGCGTCAACCGTCGCGGCTCGCGCCATGGCCTTGTCCTTGAGCCGGCGGCGTTCAGCGGCGTACACCCCGACAACGAATCCGATGACGAGGCCGACAACAGGAATGACGAAGAATCCGACGATGCCGAGGGCCGCCCCGATGCCCAGCGAGGTACGGGGAACGCCCGCGACACGCAGGTTGCGCCCAGGGATCAGGTACTTCAAGACCTGCGAGGCCACCAGGCAGGCGGCGGCGGCGGCCACGGCGAGCCAGGCAGCGGCGCCTCCGACCACGAGGCCCCACCCGACGATGGCAGCCAAGACGATGAGGACGCCCGGCAGTACGGGCAGCAGGATGCCGACGATGCCAAGGGCGATGACGAGGGCGGCGAGCAGGCTGAGCTCGCTCATCTCTGGCCGTACCCCGAACGCAGCCGGCTGCGACGATTCGGGAGGAGTAAACGCTTGTGGCGGCCGTCCCGAAGGGCGACCGCCACAACGACAGCGGGAGTACGAGGAGGAAGGAAGGTCAGCGCTCGTCCAGCGGGGCGATCGCGGGGGTGGACGTCAGGCGACCAGTTTCGTCCTGGATGGCGACCGCGACCTGCTCCAGCTTGTCAGCGTGCTCGCGAGCGTGGTGCGCACAGAACAGAAGCTCACCGCCTCTGGTCAGCTCGACACGGACGTAAGCCTGGGCTCCACAGCGGTCACAGCGGTCAAGTGCTGTGAGTTGCGGACTTGGTGCGACTGCTGTGGCCACGGGTGACCCTCTCCAACTGCCGACGGCAGTTCCCTCGTAAGTCAACGTCTCTGACAGCAACGCCACATCTGGAGAGATCATTCCCCACGAGGGAAGATCGAGCCACTTGTGACACCTTCGACATAACCACTCTATGACGCATCGTGGACCCACAACGGTGCCATCCGTGGGATGTGATTCCAAATTGTGCCCTCGTGTCGCCCGCTGGCCGACGAACGGCGTGGGTCCGGGGGCCGGTCGGCGGCGGCGGGTATCGTGCTTGTGCGGGGCAGCAGGCCGCTGAACCGATGTCCCTCACCACACCGAAGGAGCCCCGTGGCAGCGCGCGTGTCTGCGATCGACGGGTCGTACAACGCCCGGCATCTCTTGGTGCTGGAAGGCCTCGATGCGGTCCGCAAGCGCCCGGGGATGTACATCGGGTCGAGCGACAGCCGCGGGCTCATGCACTGCCTGTGGGAGGTCATCGACAACAGCGTGGACGAGGCGCTGGCTGGCTACTGTCGCCATATCGCCGTCACCTTGGCTGCGGACGGGTCGGTCAGCGTCGACGACGACGGTCGTGGGATCCCGGTCGACATCGAGCCCAAGACCGGACTGACCGGTGTCGAGGTCGTCTACACGCGGCTGCATGCCGGCGGCAAGTTCGGTGGAGGCTCCTATGTCGCGACCGGCGGGCTCCACGGAGTGGGCGCCTCCGTCGTGAATGCGCTGTCGAGCCGCCTCGACATCGAGGTCGACCGGAGTGGCAGCACGTTCGCCATGTCGTTCCAACGTGGGGTTCCCGGTCGGTTCGCCGGTCCGGGGCCCGAGGGATCGTTCAGCCCGCAGTCGGGGCTGACCAAGGTGGGTCGCGTCAAGAAGGGTGTGACCGGCACGCGCGTTCGTTTCTGGCCCGACCGTCAGGTCTTCACCAAGGACGCCTCGTTCACCTTCGACGAGCTCGTCACGCGGGCTCGCCAGACATCCTTCATCGTGCCGGGCCTGGCGATCAGCATTCGCGACGAGCGCGGTTCCGAGCCCGTCGAAGCGAGCTTTCAGCACGCAGGGGGCATCTCCGAGTTCTGCGAGTTCCTGGCTGCCGACGACCCGGTCACCGACGTGCAGCGACTGCAGGGTGTCGGTCACTTCACCGAGACCGTGCCCCTGCTCGATGACGCGGGACACCTCACGCCGCGGGATGTGGAGCGCGAGCTCACGGTCGACGTGGCGTTGCGGTGGGGTACCGGGTACGACACCGAGCTGCGTTCGTTCGTCAACGTCATCGCGACGCCCAAGGGCGGAACCCACATCCTCGGCTTCGAGCGGGCGCTCACTCGTACGCTCAACGACGTCGTGCGGCAGACCCGGCTGATGCGGGCAGGTGAGCCGGATGTGATCAAGGACGACGTCCTGGAGGGGCTGACGGCCGTTGTCACAGTCCGCCTGGCCGAGCCGCAGTTCGAGGGGCAGACCAAGGAGGTGCTCGGCACGCCGGCAGCCACACGCATCGTCGGCTCCGTGGTGACCACGCAGCTCAAGGCGTTCCTGACGTCGACCAAGAAGGGCGACAAGCCTCAGGCGCGAGCGGTCCTCGAGAAGGTTGTCAACGCGGCCCGCAGCCGGCTGGCGGCGCGGCAGCAGCGCGACACCCAGCGGCGCAAGAACGCGTTGGAGTCCAGCGCGCTGCCCGCGAAGCTGGCGGACTGCCGCAGCAACGACGTCGACCGCAGCGAGCTGTTCATCGTCGAAGGTGACTCAGCCCTCGGCACGGCGAAGCTGGCCCGCGACTCCGAGTACCAGGCGCTGCTGCCTATCCGCGGCAAGATCCTCAACACCCAGAAGAAGTCCTCAGGAGAGATGCTGCAGAACGCCGAGTGTGCGGCGATCATCCAGGTTGTCGGCGCCGGTAGCGGTCGTACCTTCGACCTCGACTCGGCCCGATACGGCCGCATCATCTTCATGGCGGACGCGGACACCGACGGTGCCCACATTCGTTGCCTGCTGGCGACGTTGTTCCACAAGCACATGCGCGGCCTCCTGGTCGCCGGGCGCGTGTACTCCGCGGTTCCGCCGCTGCACCGTATCGAGTTGTCCAATCCCAAGAAGGGCATGGAGAAGTACGTCTACACCTACAGCGACGACGAGCTCCAGCGCCGTCTCGCCGAGCTGACGAAGAAGAACGTGCGGTGGAAGGACCCGGTACAGCGCTACAAGGGGCTCGGTGAGATGGACGCCCACCAGCTCGCTGAGACGACGATGGACCCCCGACACCGTACTCTGCGCCGCATCACGATCGACGATGCCGATGCCGCCGAAGAGGTCTTCGAGCTCCTGATGGGCAACGATGTGGCCCCTCGCAAGGAGTTCATCGTCCAGGGTGCGTACGAGCTCGACCCCGAGGCGATCGACGCCTGACGCGCAGAGCCCACACATCTTGACAGGCGGCCCCGCGCGAACCGCCCTCAGGGGCGGATGATCTGGGTTAACTGCGTTGTCGCGGCTCGAGGGGTCGTCCACACTCGTGACATGACCAGCCTGGAAGAGATCTGGCCCTGCTTCGGCTTGCTCATCAGGTCCGGGCCGCTCGAGCTGTCCGTCGTCCGCGACGGCGACATCCCGGCGCTCGTCGAGCTCGCGGAGGATGGCATCCACCACCCGAACGAGATGCCGTTCGCGTTTCCTTGGACCCAGCCCCCGAGCGGCGAGCTGGGACGGCTGATGGCGCAGCACTACTGGCGGTCCAGGGCTGAGTTCAGCCCTACTCAGTGGTCGCTGGAGCTGGTGGTCCGGCGAGCTGGTGAGGTCGTCGGCATCCAGGCGATCGGGGCCACGAACTTCCTGGTCACGCGCACCGGCGAGTCGGGCTCCTGGCTGGGGCGACGCCATCAGGGCCGCGGCACCGGCACCTTGATGAGACAGACGTTGTGTGCCTTCCTGTTCGACCACATGGACTTCGAGCAGGTGACGTCTGCCGCCTTCACCGACAACCCGGCGTCGATGGCGGTCAGTCGCAAGGTCGGGTACCGGGCCAACGGGCAAACGCGAGAGAAGCGACGCGACGGCGAGCTCGCGTTCAGCCAGCGCCTGACGCTGGAACCAGCCGACTTGGTGCGGTCGCCCTATCCGATGTCCGTCGACGGAGTGGCGGCCTTCCGCGGACTCGTCGGGCTGGACGGCTGACCCGCGAGAGACTCGGTCTGCCGCAGCAGCAGGAGCGAGAGCACCGCCGCTGCCAGCGCGCAAGCCGCGGCACCCCAGAAGATGGTCTGCACCTGGGCCACTCCCGCCTCGGTGAATCCAGCGACGTAGGCGTCGCAGATCTTGGTCCCGGTGCAGGCCTCCTCGACAGAGGGCAGGTCCGCCGAGACGGCATAGAAGCGACGAAGCCCGATGGTCGTCAGGGCTGATATCCCCACCAGCATGCCGACCATGCGCGCAACCACCAGGAACGCCGAGGCCAGGCCGTGCACCTGTGGGGCCGTGGCGCGGAGCAGAGCCGCGTTGACCGGGGCAATGGCCAGCCCGAAACCGAGGCCGCACAGCACCAAAGGAACGGTAGCCAGCGGTGAATCCAGGGAGGTCTCGCCCCAGGTGGCCATCCACAGGAAAGCACCTGCAGCCACGGCCATACCCAGCGCAGACAAGGCACCGACTGGCATATGGCGGATCAGGTAGCCGCCGGCCAGTGCGCCGACGGGAAGCGCTGCGAGCAGTCGCACCAGCACGAACGCCGCCCCCAGCTGGGAGTCCGGGTACGTAGTGATGCGGGCGAAGATCGGGATGTCGACCAGCGCTGCGATGAGCGAGGCGCCGATGAAGAAGCTCACCACGACCGACCCCCATGCCGGCGTCGCGTGCAGCGACCGACGCGGGACCAAGGGTTCCCTCGCGGTGCGCTGCCGCCAGACGAACAGACCTGCCGCCGCGGCGCTCGCTGCCAGGAACCACATCCCCCACGGTGAGAACACCTCGACCTCGGGGTCAGCGGTGGCGAAGGCCAACACGATCCCAGCCAGTGCGAGCGCGAGCAGCCCACCCCCAGGAAGGTCGGCGGCCGTCGTGATGGCCCTGAGCCCACGCAGGTCGACCAGAGGCCGGGCCGCCCAAAGCTGCCGAGCTGTGAACAGTGCCGCGAGGACGTAGCACGCCGCCGCCATCGGCGTCGTCCAGCGGCTGTCGGCGAGGTAGGGGATGAAGGCCAACCCCGTGGTGACGCCCCGGGTGAGTCGTTCTGGAGCCGTCATCACCAGCGTGAGCGCTGTGAGTGCTGCCGCGGCCAGCGCCAGGCTCAGCACGTCCGGAGCTCTCCTCACCTGTCCCGGCGGCGTCGAGGCGGGCGTGGGCAACAGCATCAGAGCAGCCGCCAGCGCGAGTCCGACCACGAGGTTCAGCCAGAAGATCGTCGGCCACGCGGAGCTCGCCAGCACCACGGCGCCGTACAACGGCCCCAGCACGCTGCCGAGCTCCTGAACGGCCCCCACCACTCCCAGAGGCACACCGCGCCTGTCGGCTACCCAGAGGTCGGCGACGAGCGCGAATGTGGCGGGAACCAGGCCGCCGCCGCCTACTCCCTGCAGGAACCGGCCGATCACCATGGTGGCCAGGTCGTAGGACGCCGCCGTCACGAGCGAGCCGATCGAGAACACAAGCAGGGACCCGACCAGGACCGGTATGCGCCCCCTCACGTCGGCGATGCGTCCGATCAACGGCAGCATGGCGATGTAGCCGAGCAGGAAGCCGGACACGATGGGCGCCGCACGCTGCAGCTCGTCGATCCCGAGCCCGACGGAGCTCATCATGTCGGGAAGAGCCAGCACGACGACGTAGGTATCAGCCGCCGCGAACCCCACTGCCGTCGCGGCGACCACGAGAAGCCCGCGGGAAGCCTGCCTTGCGTCGGGGGGGTCGATCACCAGTGTCGGCTCAGGCCGGTGCCTGGATGTCGACCTCGTCGGCCTCCAGGTCGAGCTGGATGGTGTATGTCACGTCGTCACTGCCGTCGTAGAAGGGGCCGGCGATCTCGGCGCTCTGGACATCGTCGTCCGACGTGAGCCGGTACGAGACCGTGAAGTCGTCGGTCCCTGCGGACGGGAACACCTGCTGAACTGCGTCGCCCGGCAATGTGCCGTCGATCGTCGTGAGCACTTCGTCGCCATCGCGCGACTCGTCTCCGGCCTCCGGGTCCTCGGTGGCGGTGAACAGCGAGGAGATTCCTGCCTCGGTGTCCATCAGGTTGGCGGGGTCTGGAGCGCCGTAGTCCGCCGGGTCGATGGTGTTCCAGCCGACGAAGGGGAACTCGGCGTAGACCCGGCCATTGACGGCCACCAGCGGAGCGGAGATGTCGGTGGCAGCGGTCTGCACCTTGACCTCGCCGGTGAACGCCGGTGCGTGCGTGCCGGTCCCGGTGGCGCTCAGCAGGCCCTCGAGCCCGTCGGGCAGCTGCTCGGTCGCCAAGGTGAAGCCGATGTACTCCGCGGAGTCGAAGCTTTCCTTGGCTGCCGCGAGCCGATCCTCGGGTGGCGCTTCGTTCGACGACGACGAGCCGCCGTCGCAGGCGGTGACGGCGACGACGAGAACGGCGGCTGCGGCAACGAGTTTTCGCACGCTCACAGCCTGCCATGTCGACGCAGCTGTCTCCGCCTCAGCCGCGAAGTAGCCCACAGATTGCGGCAATGGGTTGCGGTGCCGGCACGCCGGACCCGTCCCGGCGGCCGTGCTCCTCGGGGAGGTCGACCGGAGCGCCACTGGCTGCTGCGGCCTTCGCGGGCGCCGCACCGGCGAAGGCGACGGTGAGCTGGTCCTCGCCGCGCAGAAAGCGGTGACATCGCACGCCGCCGGTGCCCCGCCCCTTCCGGGGGTACTCGCGTAGGTCGCTCACCTTGACGGTGCCCGCCTCCGTGCCTGGCAGTGCCGCCGAAGAGCCGGCGACCGTGACCACGACGTTGTCCAAGGCGGGATCCACCGAGCCGAACGAGACCACCCGGCAGCCGGGTGACAGCCGTACGCCGACGATGCCGCCACCCGAGCGACCTTGCGGCCGGACCGCGGCTGCGGGGAACCGCAGCAGCTGCGCGTCGCTGCTCACGAACACCAGGTCGTCGTCGGGGCTGCGCAGCTCCACGGCTCCTACCACCGTGTCGTCATCAAGCCGGATCACGTCCCACGCGTCCCGGTTGACCAAGATCTCGGGCTGCACGCGTTTCACCACTCCGCGGGCTGTCCCCAGGGCGAGTCCGAGAGAGTCCGGGTTCAGCGAAGTCAACGTGACAGCGGTCTCGCCGGGTTGCAGCGCGACGAACTCGGTCACGGGTGCGCCGCCCTGCAGGTGCGGGGCGTTGGCCGTCGGCGGCAGGGCTGGCAAGTCCAGGACGCCGAGCTTCACAAGCCTGCCTGCCGACGTCACTACTCCGACCGAGCCGCGAGCCGTCGTGTGTGCCGATGCCACGACGACGTCATGTCGGCTGCGGGCACCCCCTCGTCCCGGCGGCTCGTCGCCGGTTGTCCTGGCCAACAGACCGGCCGAGGACAACAGCACCAGGCACGGGTCGTCGGTGACCTCCAGTGGCACAGCCGTGAGCACAGGTTGACCTGCCGACTGCAACAGCACCGTACGCCGCGCAGTGCCGTGCTTGGACGCCACGTCGGCGAGCTCAGCAGACACAGCCTGCTGCAGCAGTGACTCGTCATCGAGGAGCGCACTGAGCTCAGTGATGGTCTCGCGTAGGGCGGCGTGCTCCTTGTCGAGCTCGAGCTTCGAGAACCGGGTGAGCCGGCGCAGCGGCATGTCGAGGATGTAGTTGGCTTGGATCTCGGTGAGGTCGAACACCGTCATCAGACGGGAGCGAGCGGCCTCGGCGTTGTCGCTGGTGCGGATGACCTCGATGACCTCGTCGATGTCGAGGATCGCGACGAGCAGGCCATCGACGAGATGCAGGCGATCCTCCGCCTGTGCGCGCCGGTAGGTGGTGCGTCGCCGCACGACGTCGTATCGGTGGTCGAGATACACCTGCAGCAGCTCCATGAGGCCCAGCGTGCGAGGCTGCCCGTCGACGAGGGCGACGGCGTTGATCCCGAATGTCTCCTCCATCGGCGTCTGCCGGTAGAGCTGCTCCAGCAGGGCCTCGGGGTGGAACCCGTTCTTGACCTCGATGACCAGCTGCAGACCCTTGCTCCGGTCGGTCAGGTCCTTGACGTCGGCGATGCCTTGCAGCTTCTTCGTCTGGACGAGGGTCTTGATTCGCTCGATGACGCGTTCCGGCCCGACGTTGTACGGCAGCTCCGTGACGACGATCCCCTTGCGCCGTGCCGTGACGCTCTCGATGCGTGCGGTCGCGCGCATGCGGAATGAGCCGCGTCCCGTGGCGTATGCCTCGGCGATCCCGTCCAGGCCGACGATCTTGCCGCCGGTCGGCAGGTCCGGACCGGGGATGAACCGCATGACGTCGTCGAGCGTCGCCTGGGGGTGGGAGATGAGGTGGCGAAGGGCTTGCACCACCTCGACCAGGTTGTGTGGCGCCAGGTTGGTGGCCATGCCCACGGCAATGCCGCTCGCGCCGTTCACGAGCAGGTTCGGGAAGGCCGCCGGAAGTACGGCTGGCTCGAGCTCACGGCTGTCGTAGTTCGCCTTGAAGTCGACCGTGTCCTCGTCGATCCCGACCGTCATCGGCAGCGCCGCAGGGGCCATCCGGCACTCGGAGTAGCGCATCGCCGCCGGCGGGTCGTCCGGTGAGCCGAAGTTCCCGTGGCCATCGATGAGGGGCAGCCGCATCGACCACGGTTGCACCATGCGGACCAGGGCGTCGTAGATCGCGCCGTCCCCATGGGGGTGCAGCCGGCCCATCACCTCGCCGACGACCCGAGCGCTCTTGACATGACCGCGGTCGGGACGGAGCCCCATGTCGTTCATGGTGTAGAGGATGCGGCGCTGCACGGGCTTCAACCCGTCGCGCGCGTCGGGCAGGGCCCGCGAGTAGATGACCGAGTAGGCGTACTCCAAGTAGCTCGAGCGCATCTCGTCGCGGACGTCGATATCGACGATGTGCTCGTCGAAGTCGTCGGGCGGAGGCGAGGTCGTTCGTCGGGCCATGGTGCATTGTGACGCGGACAGCCGACGGCTGGGCCAGCGACCCGCTGGGCGGCGTGACCTGACCGGCCGGTTGGCGCCGGGCTCAGCCTCGCGAACCGGGGAGGTTGTCCTCGCCGTAGGCGTGCTCCCGCGCGTCGCCCTCGGCAACGGCCGCGGCCTCCTGGTCGCGTAGCTCGACGCGGCGGATCTTGCCGGAGATCGTCTTCGGAAGATCAGCGAACTCGATCCGGCGGATGCGCTTGTACGGGGCCAGGCGCTCGCGGGAGTACGTCATGATGTCCAGCGCCAGCTCCGGACTGGGGGAGTGGCCCGGGCGGAGCGCAACGAAGGCCTTCGGCACCGCCAGTCGCACCTCGTGCGGCGACGGGACGACCGCCGCCTCAGCCACAGCCGGGTGCTCGACGAGCACGCTCTCCAGCTCGAAGGGGCTGATGCGGTAGTCACTGGCCTTGAACACGTCGTCGTCGCGCCCGAGGTAGGTGATGTAGCCGTCCTCGTCGCGGGTGGCGAGGTCGCCGCTGTGGTAGTAGCCGTGTGCCGTGGCGCCCTCGTTCAACGCGTCGTCGCCGAGGTAGCCGGTCATCAGGCCCGCGGGACGGCGGGCGAGCTCCAGGCACAGCTCGCCGTCGTCGCCGGCCTCACCGGTCGCCGGGTCGACGAGCGCGACGACGTACCCGGGCAACGGCCGGCCCATGGACCCGGGTCTGACGGGCTGGCCGGGGGAGTTGCCGACCTGGGCGGTGGTCTCCGTCTGGCCGTACCCGTCGCGGACCGTGACGCCCCAGGCGGCGCTGATCCTCGAGACGACCTCGGGGTTCAGCGGCTCACCCGCCGCCAGGCACTCGCGCAGGAGGAGCCGCTGCGTGGCCAGTGACGCCTGCATGATCATGCGCCAGACCGTCGGCGGCGCACAGAACGTGGTGACCCCCACCCGCTCCATCATGTCCAGCAGGGCATCGACATCCAGACGCGAGTAGTCGTAGACGACCGCCGTCACGCCCGCGTTCCAGGGGGCGAAGAAGCTGGACCAAGCGTGCTTGGCCCAGCCCGGCGAGGAGATGTTCAGGTGGAGGTCGCCGGGGTGGAACCCGATCCAGTACATGGTGGAGAGATGGCCGACCGGGTACGACGTGGCGGTGTGCTGGACGAGCTTCGGCTCCGCGGTCGTACCTGAGGTGAAGTACAGCAGCATCGGGTCGTCGGCCCGAGTCCCTCCGCCAACCAGGAGCGGGCGGTCCTCGGCGATCGCCTCGTCGTAGGACAGCCATCCGCTGGTCCCCCCGACGCTGATGCGTACCAGCGAGGAGGTCTCCACCCCCAGCCGGGCGGCGTCGGGTGCACCCGCGATGATCGCCCGAGCATCTCCCCGCTTCAACCGAGCCCCCACGTCGGCCGGGAGCAGCTGTGTGGTCGCCGGGATGATCACCGCTCCGATTCGGATGCAGGCGAGCATCGAGACCCACAGTGGAACGGTGTTGCCGAGCATCACCATGACGCGATCACCGTGGGCCACGCCGTTGGCCCGCAGGAACGCGGCGAGTCGTTGCGACAGCGTGGACAGCTGGGCGTAGCTGAGCTGGGTGTCCGACCCGTTCTCGTCGACGATCCACAGGGCCACCACGTCGGGCTGCTCGACCGCGAGCACGTCGAACCAGTCGGTCGCGTAGTTGAACTCGTCGAGCTCTGGCCACCGGAAATCCCGATATGCCGTGTCGTAGTCCTCGCGGTGGGCAAGCAGGAAGTCACGCGCGTGCCGGAAAGCCGTCGTGGCGGCGCTCGGCGAGCTGCTGTCGGGCATCGGGACGTACCTCCCGCATTGAGTGGCCTGGATGGCGTCTGAGTCTGGGCCACGATCCGACGCCGCGTAAAGCGGTAGATTCTCGTCGTGGCCGACCCGCAGGAGCGCATGAGCTATCCCGCGCACTGGGAGGCGGACGTGCTGCTGCTCGACGGTGGGGCTGCCCGGCTGCGTCCGATTCGCCCCGACGACGCCGACAAGCTGGTCGAGTTCTACGCCCGGGTATCCCCGGAGTCGAAGTACATGCGGTTCTTCGCGCCCTATCCGCAGCTGTCCGATCGCGACGTCGATCGCTTCACCCATGTGGACAACGACGACCGGGTTGCGTTCGTGCTGACGATCCGCGGGGACATCGTCGCCGTCAGCCGCTATGACAAGCTCGAGAACGGCGAGGCGGAGGTCGCGTTCCTCGTCGAGGACGCACATCAAGGGCGCGGCGTCGCCCAAGTACTGCTCGAGCACCTGGCGGAGGCGGGGCGCGAGCGCGGAGTCACTCGCTTCCTCGCCGAGGTTCTCCCGGACAACGCCCGGATGATCCAGGTCTTCAAGGACGCCGGCTACCGCGTGGCGGGTGGCTACAGGGATGGCGTCTTGATGCTCGACTTCCCCATCGAGGCGACCGACACGGCCGTGGGGGTGATGCGTTCTCGCGAGCACCGAGCCGAGGCGCGGTCCATGGAGCGCTTCTTCAAGGCGCGAAGCGTCGCGGTGATCGGCGCCAGCCGTCGGTCCGACACCGTGGGTGCGACCCTCGTGCGCAACCTTGTCCTGGGTGGCTTCTCGGGAAGGGTGTACGTGGTCAACCCGGCCGCCGATGCGGTCGCCGGGATGCCGGCGTACGCGACCGTGCAGCAGATCCCCGACGCGGTGGACCTCGCGATCGTCGCCGTTCCCGCTGATGCGGTCCAGGAGGTCGTGCTCGACTGCGCCGGGAAAGGCGTTCACGGGCTGGTCGTCGTCTCGAGCGGTTTCGCCGAGACGGGCGACGACGGCCGTCGACGTCAGCGACGCCTGGTCGGCTTGGCGCGGTCCTACGGCCTGCGGCTGGTCGGCCCCAACTGTCTGGGATTCATCAACACTGCCCCCGACGTGTCGCTGAACGCGTCCCTGGCGCCGACGATGCCGCCACGTGGTCGGGTCGGGTTCTTCAGCCAGTCAGGCGCACTCGGTGTGGCGATACTCGAGGCGGTGGCACGGCGAGGCATCGGCTTGTCGACGTTCGTCTCGGCGGGCAACCGGGCCGACGTGTCGGGCAACGACCTGCTGCAGTTCTGGGAGGAGGACGAGGCCACCGAGGTCGTCCTGCTGTACCTGGAGTCGATCGGCAATCCACGCAAGTTCTCTCGCATCGCCCGTCGGGTGGGGCGCACGAAGCCCGTTGTCGCGGTCAAGTCCGGCCGGACCACGCAAGGCGTTCCGTTGGGCCACACGGTCAAGGCCACGCGCGCTCCCCAAGCAGCTGTGGACGCCATGTTCCGCCAGGCGGGCGTGATCCAGGTGGAGACGCTCGACGAGATGTTCGACGTGGCGCAGCTGCTCGCCCATCAGCCGCTCCCCATGGGCCCTCGGGTCGCGGTGGTGGGGAACTCCGACGCCTTGGGTCTGCTCGCCGCCGACTCGGCGCTCGCGGCGGGCTTGTTGGTGACGATGTCGGTGTCCCTTGGTACCGACGCGTCGGCGGGCGAATTCGAGGCGGCGCTCGACAAGGCGATCGACAGTGACGAGGTCGACGCCGTGATCACGGTGTTCATCCCGCCTCTGAACACCTCTGGCGACGAGGTGGCGAGCGTGCTGGCCACCGTGGGGGATCAGTCGGACAAGCCGATCGTGTCCACGTTCCTGGCCAGCGTCGGCCTTCCGGAACTGCTCCGCGTACCGGACCTGGCGACCTCCGCCGGCCGCGGGTCCGTGCCCTCGTATCCGGCGCCTGAGTCAGCGGTACGTGCCCTGGCGCGGGTGTGTCACTACGCGCGGTGGGCGAGCCGCCCGCCGGGCACGATGTCGGAGTACGACGACATCGACGCCGTGAGGGCTCGCAGGCTTGTCAACCGGCTGCTGGTCAACGCCGAAGGCACGGTCGACCTGACCGACGAGCAGCTCACCGAGCTGCTCGGGTACTACGGCATCTCGCTTGTGCCGGCGCGGCGCGTTGCCAGCCTGGCCGAGGCGGTTACCGCGGGTGCGGAGCTCGGGTGGGGAGTCGCTTTGAAGGCGACCGCTGAGCACCTGCGCCAGCGACCTGACCTGTCACACGTCCGTCCCAACATCCGCGACGACAGGGAGATGACGGCTGCTTGGCGAGGCCTGATGGCGTCGATCGGGGACCCTGCACGCGCGGAGCTCGTGGTGCAGCCGATGGCTCCCGGTGGGGTGTCGGTCTCGCTCAAGAGCCTCGAGGACACCTTGTTCGGTCCGATCGTGTCCTTCGGGATGGCGGGGACGGCTTCGGAGCTGCTGGGCGACGTCGCCTACCGTATTCCTCCGCTCACCGACTCTGACGCGGCCGATCTCGTGCGAGATGTCCGAGCCTCTCCCCTCTTCTTCGGCTATCGAGGTTCCGAAGCGGTTGACGTGGCAGCGATCGAAGAGCTCATTCAACGCCTAGCGCGGTTGAAGGACGACCTGCCGGACGTTCGGGCGCTCGACCTCGGGCTGGTGCTGGCGAGTGCCCACGGTGCGCGCGTCCTTCGAGCCAGCGGGTGCCTCGCCGCTGTGAAGGCCGGACGCAGTGAGGTGCTGACTCGTCGGCTCACCGGGCCCTCCAGCATGGAGGACACCCTCATCACCTGAGGCCGTGGAGCGATCGGTGCTGTCGCGTCGTCTCACTCGGGCGAAGGTCGCCTCCAAGCGCTCGACGGATGGATCAGATGAATTGCCGCGCGCACCCGACGTGCAAGGATGGCGGGATGCGCGAGGCGAGCTTGACCAACCAGTCCACGCAGATGCGCGCCGCCATCGACCGGGTCGGGTACTACCCCGCTGTCGTCGCTGACGCGGTCGAAGCAGCCGTGGCCGGTGAGACGGTGTTGAGCTTCGTCATCCACCATGAGCCGACATTCGACCAGGACGAGGTCCGTCGCCATGTGACCGTGCTGGCGCTGACGCCCTCTCGGCTGATCGTCGCCCACACCGACGAGCACCCGCCGGACGACTTGCTGCCGGAACCGTACGCCTCCACCTCGACCGAGGCGGTACCTATCTCGAGCCTGGGCAGCGTCGCGGTCACCCGGATGGTGGCGAACCCGGCGAAGGAGTCACGTCGTCGTACCACGCCTCCGGTCAGTGAAGCGGTCCTGACGGTGGGCTGGGGAGCCGTGCGGCGGGTCGACCTGGAACCGGCCACGTGTGGTGACCCCGACTGCGTGGCCGACCACGGCTACAGCGGCATGCTGTCGGCCGAGGACTTCGCGCTCCGGATCAGCTCCAGTGCCGATGGCCCGGAGGCGGTGGACGCCCTTCTCGACTTCGCGCAGGCGTTGAGTGCCGCCACGACCTCGTCTTGACCACCTCGTCAGTGGAGGCAGTGGCTCCCCGGTACTTCGGGGGTGCCCTCAGTGATGTGTTGTCCTCAGCCCTCGCTGCGGCAGGGGCGTCCGAATGGGTCAACTCGTTCGCCATCCCTCCAGCAAGCTCCTACGTCGTCTTCCTCGTCGACGGCCTCGGCTGGAACCAGCTCCTCGCCCATCCCGAGGAAGCCCCCTACCTGACCACGCTCGCCGTGGGGTGCGAGCCCATCACCTGCGGAGTTCCGTCCACGACGGCGACCAGCTTGACCAGCCTCGGTACGGGCCTTCCGCCGGGCGCTCACGGAATGGTCGGATTCACCAGTCGCATCCCAGGCACGAATCGCCTGCTGGATGCGCTGCGCTGGGACTGCGACGTCGATCCGCGTGAGTGGCAGCGGCATGACACCGTCTTCGCCCGAGCAGCGGCTCAAGGCATCTCAGCGACCATCGTCAGCAAGCGGATGTTCGAAGGGTCCGGGCTCACGCTGGCAAGCCAGCGAGGTGGCCGATTCGTCGGCGCTGATTCTGTCGGTGAACGCATCTCTGCAGTCGTGCAGGCGTGCGGGGAGCGGGGCTCGCTGACCTATGTCTACGAGGGAGAGCTGGACTCCACCGGCCACCGCAGCGGATCGCGCTCCTGGGCCTGGGACCATCAGCTCGCCATGGTGGACTCGTTCGCACTGCGCCTAAGGGAAGCCCTCCCCGAGCATGTCGGCCTTGCCATCACGGCAGACCACGGCATGGTCGACATCTCCCCGGAGGGAAGGCTCGACATCGATGAGCATCCCGAACTGCTGGACGGCGTGTCGCTCTTCGGCGGGGAGGCGCGATTCCGTCACCTCTACTGTGACGCGGGCGCGGTCCCTGACGTGGTGGCCGGCTGGCGGTCACAGATGGGCGCGAACGCGTGGGTGGTGTCGCGCGATGAGGCCGTTGACGAAGGCTGGTTCGGCGGTGTCGACCTGCAGGTACGTCCGCGCCTCGGCGACGTGATGGTGGCCAGTCGCGGCGACGTCGCCGTCGTCTCGACCAGCCGGTTCCCCCACGAGGCGCGGCTCATCGGTCTGCACGGCTCTTTGAGCTCGGACGAGATGCTGGTGCCGCTGCTGGTCGATCCGACCTGAGGCTCGGCTCGAGCGACGAGTCAGCCCGCAGCGGTCGTGGCTGTGGCCGTGGCTGCGCGACGATTCGGGGAGGCTGCGGTGGTCATTCGCCGCCTTTGCCGAACATGATCTCGTCCCAGCTCGGCACGCTCGCCCGCCTCGATGAACGCCGCCGTCGCTCCGAGGCTGGCTCGACGACTGACTCCGTCGGGACCTCCGGCGTTGCGGCAGGGTGAAGCCTGCCCTCGTTGATGACGTGGGCCTCCGTCGGGGACTGGTCGTCCCGGACCTCCGAACGGACAGCGGGCTCGTCGTCCGCCGCAGCTGGTACGTCGGACGAGTCCGCCACCGCCGCAGGCTCACGGGCCTCCTCGGGAGAAGCTGCAGGAGCGAAGTCCGGCTGACTGGCAGCAGGAACGGACGTGGCCGTGCCTCGCACCTCGAGCGGGGCCTCCTGTGGCTCGCTGACGGCTCTGACGACTGCCGTCAGGTCGTCAGTCTCGTCCTCGTCGGCGAAGTCGTCAGACAGACTGAGCAGGTCGTCGTCATCGCGGACAGCGGACAGGCGACGCTCGCTGTCGCGACCACCCTCGCGCGGCTGAGGCCCCTTGCGCGTCGACTGCTTCTCTCCGGTGAGCCATTTGGCTTCGTCGTCGTCAGCGAGGGAGTAGCGCCCCACCATGTCGAAGACGAATTCGGCAGCACGCTCTCGCTCGCCGGAGTGGTACGTGGTGCGGACCGTCCAGCGGCCGTCGTCGCGCCGCCACGCGTCCCATGCCGCAGCGCTCGGCTCGATGTTGCGCGAGCGCAGCCGGTCGCCGACGACAGCGTCGAGCGTCCGAGCCGGACCGTCGGTGTTCTTGCGACGAACATGGTGGCGGCGTGCCAAGTCAGCGACATGGCGTCGTTCGGCCAGCACAGGAACGCAGTACGACATGATTCTGTCCACCGACACCTGAGCGGCCGCGGCTACCGCCTCCGGCGAGTCACCCGCCCGGATCCGGGCTTGGATGTCACGCGGTCTGAGGGCGCTGTCCATGTCGATCTCCAACTGGCCGAGTCGGGCGCGGTCGCCGCGAAGCGCCGCGCGAAGCCGTTCGTCCGCGGAGACGGCGTACTGCGTGCCCGACTCGTCGACGAGAACGATCTGCCGACCGTCAGCGTCCAGCCCCACAAGTTCGAGCTTTCGCATCCGCCCTCCGCACTGTCTGCCTCGAGGCTGCCTCAATGTCGCGAGAGGTGTGGACCGATCATAGTCAGCGCGGTTCTCCGCTGATGCGTCGACAGTGCCACAGCCGCTTACGGGGTGCCGCCCACGCCCGGTCCCGACACCGAACGGCGACCGCTCGGTGCGAGGTGGCAGGATCGATGCATGTCCGATCTGGAGCAAACCGGTCCGTACGACGCCCTGCTCGTGGTGTCGTTCGGGGGCCCGGAGAACGTCGACGACGTGCGCCCCTTTCTCGAGAACGTCACGCGTGGACGCGGTGTGCCCCCCGAGCGCCTGGACGAGGTCGCGAAGCACTATCTCGACGTGGGAGGGCGCAGTCCCATCAATGACCAGTGCCGGGAGTTCATTGCAGCCGTCCGCCAGGATCTGGATGCCCACGGCGTGGGACTGCCGGTGTACTGGGGCAACCGCAACTGGCATCCGTTCCTCGGCGAGACAGTGCAACAGATGGCGGCCGACGGCATCACCCGTGCGGCCGTGTTCGTGACCAGCGCCTATGCCTCGTACTCAGGCTGCCGTCAGTACCGCGAGAACCTGTTCGACGCCGTCGACGGGGTTGAGCGGTCACCCCGCCTGGACAAGCTACGTCACTACTTCAACCACCCCGGTTTCATCGAGGCATTCGCCGACTCCACCTGCGCGGCCCTCGATCTGTTGCCCGACGAGTCGCGAGACGCGGCACGTCTGGTGTTCGTGACGCACTCCATCCCGACGGCCATGGCCGAAACGTCCGGACCGAGCGGGGGTGCCTACGTGGACCAGCATCGGTCCGTCGCCGACCTGGTCGCCGGCGAGGTGGCACGCCGCCGTGGGACGCCCCACCCGTGGGAGCTGGCCTTCTGCAGCCGTTCCGGACCGCCTCATGTGCCCTGGTTGGAGCCCGATGTGAACGACCATCTCGAGACCCTCGCTGGTGCGAGCACACCATCGGTCGTGGTGGTTCCCATCGGTTTCGTCTCCGACCACATGGAGGTCGTCTATGACCTCGACACAGAAGCGGCGGCCACGGCGGACAAGCTAGGCATCGACTTCGCCCGCGCGGCGGCGCCCGGCTCCCACCCCGCCTTCGTCGCGACGGTGCGCGACCTGCTCGTCGAGCGGGCGGCCGCAGAGGCCAGTGGCGGTGACTCCGTCACCCGGTCGGCCCTCGGTGACCACGGCGCGACCTGGGACTCCTGCCTCACGATGTGCTGCCCGAACCCCCGCGAGCGACGTGGCGCGCTCTGCGAGGTGGCTGCGTGAGCGCCGCGACGGATCTGCTGCTGCTCGCCGAAGCCACCGCACGCGAAGCTGGCTTGCTGCTCGTCGAGGGTCAGCGTGGCGGCGTCGAGGTTGCGCAGACCAAGTCCAGCCCGACGGACGTGGTGACGGCTGTCGACCTCGCGTCGGAGCAGCTCATTCGCGAGCGCATCTTTGCGGCTCGCCCCGACGACGGCTTCGTCGGTGAGGAGGACGACGACGTCGAGGGCAGTACCGGTGTGACCTGGATCGCCGACCCCATCGACGGCACGGTGAACTACCTGTACGGCATCGAGGAGTTCGCGGTGTCCATCGCCGCGACATTCGAGGGCACCGTCGTTGCCGGCGTGGTGCACAACCCGATGACCGACGAGACCTTCACCGCCGCTCTCGGAGAGGGCGCCCGGCTGAACGGTCGAGTGATCACCGTCGGCTCGACCATCGAGATGAGCCATGCGTTGGTGGGCACCGGGTTCAGCTACGTCGCCGAGGTCCGGGCCGCCCAGTCGGTGGAGTTCTCCCGCCTGCTGCCACGGATACGAGACATCCGCAGAGCGGGTGCTGCCGCCCTCGACTTGTGCTCGGTGGCGTGCGGGCGCTTCGACGCCTACGTCGAACGCGGACTTCAACCGTGGGACTACGCCGCCGGGAGACTCATCGTGACGGAGGCAGGTGGCAGGGTTGAGGGCCTGCATGGCAGTGAGGCCGGCGAGCTGATCGTTACGGCAGCGTCCGCGTCGTTGTACGACGCCTTCCATGACGCGCTCATCGCGGCCGGGTACGGCGACTGGCCACTGCCGGACTGGCCGCCCCGACGCACGCCACGCTAGGCCACTCTGCATCCGCAGCCTCCAGCTGGAGCCGCCCTGGTCCCGCTACGAGCCGTCATGACCGGCTGGCGAAGCCGCCCGCGTTCCGCCATGGACGGCGCCGTCATGATCGGCCGGCGGAGGCGTCCTGATCCTGCTCACTGACGGCACGAGGGACCCGTCCCTATGCATCGGGCCGAGGGGATGGCGCGGCAGAGAAAAATAGGGCACAATCTCGCCGCCGGTGTGGGCACAAAACGCGGCCTCGTGGCGTTACACTGCCACGCCCACGAGGGCGCCACGGATCACGACAACTGAGCGGACGCTGAGATGGCTACAGATTACGACGCACCACGCAAGACCGAAGAAGAGCTCAACGAGGACTCGATAGAAGAGCTGAAGGCGCGTCGGCACGACAAGAACTCAGGCAAGGTCGACGAAGACGAGGTCGAGGCGGCCGAGGCCTTCGAGCTGCCCGGAGCTGACCTGTCGCACGAAGAGCTGACGGTCCAGGTGCTGCCCCGCCAGTCCGACGAGTTCACGTGTTCCAGCTGTTTCCTGGTCCATCACCGCAGCCAGCTCGCCAGTGACAAGAACGGTCAGCTGCTCTGCTCAGACTGCGCCGCCTGACCCTTCTGATACTTCCGCGACGCGGCCGCGTGATCCACCTCTAGGTGGACGGACCTGCGTCCCTACTTGGCGGCTGACTTCTTGAGCGCTCGCTTGTCCGCCTCGCTCGCCCCCGACATACCGGGGGGCACACTGCCGAACGACCGGATCCAGTACTGGGCAGCCCGGCGGGTGGCATAGGTACGGGCCAGTCCGAGGGCCATTCCGCTGATCGCCGCCCACACCAACGCCTCCTTGCCGGCGATGTCAGGGTTCTCCGGGTCCGTCGGCGGCTTGTGTCCGGTGGCCGTGCGCCAGGTCGCGTCCAACGCCTTCATCGCTGCCATGCCGCTGACCAAGCCGATGCTGCGACCGATGAGCTTCCAGGTACGCCGGCCCTTGTCAGCCTGCTTCTTGGCGGCCTTCTCCTCGGCTGACATCGTCTTCTTGGCCACGGAGGCTCCCTCTCTGCTGCGTACACGACCTGCTCCGGTCGGTTCCGGAGGCCAAGCGTAGGCCGCCGGTCTGGTCGGTGGCCTAGTCTTGCATGCTGCGCGGACGCAGGTGCAGCGCCAGATCCTTCGGGCGCCGGGTCGAGATCACCCAGTACGGCGTCGGGTCGCGCACGTCATCGACGTCCACCCTTACCGCCTCGCGGCAGTAGCTGCGGATGAGCAGATGGGCTCGCGCGTCGGCCTTCACCCCGAGCTGCTCGCGCAGCCGGCGGGCGTCCAACACCTCGGCGGCCCCGACATAAGGCCATGGCAGCACGGCCTTCCCCGCATGCAGCCCGACGTCATCGGTGGAGATCCGGACCGCGCCGTACCGGAACAGGCCTCCGCCGACGACAGCCGCAGTGACGGCGGCCGCAATGAGCGCGACCTCCGAGGGGGCTGCCACAAAGAACGCCCACCACACGGATACGACCATCCCGGCGGCCATGGCCCACCACGACACCGGGGGACGCAACACCTCGACGTACGACTGCGGCTGCTGCACGGGCACAGCCTGCCACGCGGCGCCCGAGTAGGGTGTTGCGACGTGACGAGGACGAGGGCGGCGGCCGTGGCGAGGGGTAGGAGGCGGTGATGGTTGAGGTGCTGATCCGGCGGACGAGTGCGGACGCTGTGGTGCCCGCGTACGCGCACCCCGGGGACGCCGGCGCAGACCTGATCTGCACCACGGACGTGACCTTGGCTCCGGGCGAGAGGGCATTGGTACCTACCGGGATCAGCATCGCCCTGCCGCCCGGGTTCGTCGCCCTGATTCATCCGCGATCAGGGCTGGCGGCGTCACACGGCCTGTCCATCGTGAACGCCCCCGGAACAGTCGACGCCGGTTACCGCGGCGAGATCAAGGTGCTGCTGGTCAACCTGGACCCGCGGGAGCCTGTCACCCTGCGCCCCGGAGACCGCATCGCCCAGCTGGTGCTGCAACGCGTGGAACAGGCTCGCTTCGTCGAGGTCGACCGGCTCCCGGGGTCCGACCGCGGTACCGGAGGGTACGGGTCGACGGGCGGATACGTCGGATCAGCGCCGCAGCCGCAGGAGAATGCCTCGTGATCTTTGGTCGACGCAAGAGCAGTGACCCACAGCCCAATGACGAGGCTTCGGGCAGCGACGACGCTGTCTCGCAGGGGCCACCTGGCCGTCCTCGCGGTCCCTGGGACAGGGCCGAGACGACAGCGGACACCGACGGCGAGGGGTACCTCGATCTCGGCGGCCTGATCGTGCGGGGTGGTCCTGACGTGGAGGTCCGGCTCCAGGTGGACGAGCCGACGTCGGCCGTCCTGGCTGTCCTTCTGGCCGGTCGGGAGTCCGGACTGGAGCTGCGCGCCTTCGCCGCGCCCCGGTCGAACGGCATCTGGGAAGACGTGCGGCATGCCATCGCTGCGGAGGCCGCTCAGCGCGGCGGCACGTCGTCGGAGCTTGATGGTGAGTACGGGACCGAGCTCCAGGTTGTCGTCCCTGTGCAGCTGCCGGACGGGCGGACCGGCTCGCAGGTCAGCCGGATCGTGGGAGTTGAAGGTCCTCGCTGGCTGTTGCGAGGCACGTTCCTGGGCAAGAGCGCCGAGGAGCCCGACCCCGACGGGGCGATCGAGTCCGCCTTCCGTGACGTGATCGTGGTTCGTGGAGACGGACCTATGAGTCCCCGCGAGCTGATCTCGCTGCGCATGCCGCAGCAGGCCCAGGTCATGCTGCCTCCGGAACCCGGCGCAGAACCCGGCAATTGACCCGTCCCCCTCCCGGCCTCAGAGGTGCCGGTTACGCTGGAACGCATGAGCAGTGGAAGCCGGCTGAGCCGTGCCCTGAAACGGTTGTCGGCGTCGGCGGACCAGCTTCAGGCCGACGAGCTTCAGGCGCGCAGTGGATCTGTGGGATGCCAGCAGATCCACAACTTGTCTGATCGCGAGGTCGTGACGGTCTTCGGGCACTTGAAGACCGTCTCGCTGGCTCCGCGAGCCGGCACCCCGACGCTCGAGGCGTCGCTGTACGACGGTTCGGGGTCCGTCACGCTTGTCTGGCTGGGCCGTCGCCAGATCCTCGGTATCAAACCGGGTGTCAGCCTCATCGCCTCGGGCAGGGTGTCGTGCCAGGACGGTCGGCGCATCATGTTCAACCCTCGATACGAGCTCCAGGTCTGACGAGGTGACCGAGGCGAGCCCGGCGGCGTCCGGCCTCCCGTCGCCGGTGCCCGTACCGGCCCCGACCACGGTCGAAGCCCTGGTCCGATCGTCGTTGTCGAAGGCGCTGGGGGGTAAGCGAGGGATGCTCGAAGGGGCCATTCCTACGCTCGGCTTCACCGTGACCTGGATCACCACGCACAACCTCCGGTTGGCGCTGGCGATATCAGTGACGCTCGCAGTGTCGCTGCTCGTCACTCGTTTGGTGCAGCGGTCCACGGTTCAGTTCGTCGTCAACTCGCTCATCGGCATCGCCATCGCCGCGGTGTTCGCTCTGCGCTCTGGTCGTGCCGAGGACGCGTTCTTGCCTGGCCTCATCTACAACGGGGTGTACGCCGTCATTCTGATCGGCTCGGTGCTCGTCCGCTGGCCCCTCGTGGGATTCATGATCGGGAGCGTCACGGGGGAGCCCACGCAGTGGCACAGCGACCGCAAGCTGGTGAGCCTGTGCTCGCGACTGACGCTGCTTCTGGCCGCTCCGTGCGTGCTCCGCGTCCTGGTCCAGTACCCGCTCTGGGCAACCTCCGAGGCCGGGTGGCTTGGCGTGGCCAAGCTGGCCATGGGATGGCCGTTGCAGATCGCAGCCTTGGCGTCGATGGCCTGGCTGCTCAGCCGTGATGACATGCCCGTCCAGGTCACCCCGCGATCGGACGTCGTCCGCGACGGCTGACCAGCACCATCGACCCACCGACCTGGGCCGGGGGCACCTATCTGCGCCGCGGACACGAGGACTCGGCAGCGTCACGGCCCCGAGGTGTGCTCCAGGGGCGCCAACAGCCGCTCGAGGTCTGCTTCGGCGGCGGCCGTGGCGACGAACAGAAGCTCGTCTCCCGCCTCGACCGTCGCGTCGGGGTCCGGACGGTGTACATGGCCCTCGCGCAGGACCGCCAGCAGCGACGTCTCGCCGGGCCACGGGATCTCCCGCACCTGCGCCCCCACATAGGGCGAGTCCTCGGGCAGCGTCAGCTCCACCATGTTGGCGTCGCCTTGGCGGAACGTCCACAGGCGCACCACGTCGCCGACCGTCACGGCCTCCTCGACAAGGGCCGACATGATGCGCGGCGTCGACACCGCGACGTCGACCCCCCACGACTCGTTGAACAACCACTCGTTGGAGGGATGGTTCACGCGCCCGACCGTGCGGGGCACGGCGAACTCGGTCTTGGCCAGCAAGGAGATGACGAGGTTGGCCTTGTCATCGCCGGTCGAGGCGATGACAACGTCGCAGCGGTGCAGGGCCGCCTCGTCGAGAGAGGACATCTCGCAGGCGTCGGCGAGCAGCCACTCTGCTGTCGGAATGCTCTCCGCCTTGATCGCGTACGGGTCCTTGTCGATGAGGAGCACCTCGTGCCCGTTGTCCAACAGCTCCGCCGCGACCGACCGGCCGACTGCTCCGGCTCCCGCAATGGCGACACGCATCAGCTCTCCTCCGGCCCAGCGATGATGGCGGCCTCCACCGCATCAGCGTTGCTCTCGGTCATGATCAGGTGCACGAAGTCGCCGTCCTGGAGCGCAGTCGCACTCGTCGGTATCTGGCCCTGTCCCAGCCGAGTGAGGAAGGCCACCCGCGCTCCGGACTGCTCGAGTGCGAGCGCCGGGTGCCCGATCCAGTTCGCCGGGGCGGCGAGCACGCTCATCCGGACGGACCCGGACGGGTCGCGCCACTCCGGCTCGGCTCCGGCGGGAAGTAGCCGCCGCACCATCTGGTCCACTGTCCAGCGGACGGTGGCCACCGTCGAGATGCCTAGCCGCTGGTAGACCTCCGCGCGGCCAGGGTCGTAGATCCTGGCGACGACGTTGTCGATGCCGAACGTCTCGCGAGCCACGCGCGCGGAGATGATATTGGAGTTGTCCCCGCTGCTGACGGCTGCGAAGGCCCCCGCACCGGTGATTCCGGCCGCCTCCAGGACGGCATGGTCGAACCCGTAGCCCTTGACCTTCTCGCCAGAGAATCCCGGCCCCAGGCGCCGGAAGGCGTCGGCGTTGTTGTCGATGACGGCCACGGAGTGACCCCGGTGCTCCAGCGCCCGCGCCAGCGTCGAGCCCACGCGACCACACCCCATCACCACCACGTGCACGGGGCCAAGTCAACCATCCTCACCGGATGATTTGGGCATCTGGTCTAGCATCCGTGCGTGGGTATAGGGGATCTCGGTAAGCGGCTGCTTATCGGTCGCAAGCTCACCAGCGCTCAGCTGGGCGAGACGCTCCTTCCGAAGCGAATCGCTCTGCCGGTCTTCGCGAGCGACGCCATGTCATCCGTGGCCTACGCGCCGGACGAGATCTTCCTGACCCTGACCCTGGCGGGAGGCGCGATGTACGCGTACTCCTGGAAGGTCGGTCTCGTCGTTGCCCTGGTCATGCTCGTGGTCGTCACGTCGTACCGACAGAACGTGCAGGCGTACCAGAGCGGTGGCGGTGACTACGAGGTCGCCACCGTCAACCTCGGCTCGAACGCCGGCCTGACGGTGGCCAGCGCGCTGCTGGTGGACTACGTGTTGACCGTGGCCGTGTCCATCTCGTCGGCGGCCCAGTACGCGTCCTCGGCCATCACTGCCTTCGAGGGACATGAGGTGGCCGTGGCGGTCGCTGCCACGTTGTTCCTGATGGCGATGAACCTCAGGGGAGTGCGCGAGTCCGGCACCGCGTTCGCGATACCGACGTACCTGTTCATGACGGCGATCTTGGGCATGGCCTTCTGGGGCTTCATCCGCTACGGGTTCGGAAACCTCCCGCAGTCCGAGAGCGCCAACCTGCGCGTGCTCCCAGAAGACCAGTACGCAACAGGCATCGGCGGCCTCGCCATGGGCTTCCTGCTCCTCAGGGCGTTCTCGTCCGGCTGCGCCGCCTTGACCGGCGTCGAGGCGATCGCCAACGGCGTCCCGGCGTTCCGCAAGCCGAAGGGCAAGAACGCCGCCACCACGCTGCTCCTCCTGGGTGTGTTCGCGATCACCATGGCTCTGAGCATCATCACCCTTGCGAACATCACCAACGTGCAGGTTGTGGACCCGCACGGGCTGGCCACGCGCTTGGTGGACGAGTCGGGGCAGCTCGTGGGTAGCAGCTACGACCAGAAACCCGTGATCGGGCAGCTGGCTGCGGCCATCTTCGACCACTTCACGCCGGGCTTCTACTTCGTCACCGCGGTGACGGGACTGATCCTGGTGCTCGCCGCCAACACCGCGTACAACGGGTTCCCGGTGCTGGGCTCGATCCTCGCCCGCGACGGATACCTGCCTCGTCAGCTTCACAGCCGCGGTGACCGGCTGGCGTTCAGCAACGGCATCATCTTGCTGGCGGCCTTCGCGATCCTGCTCATCGTGTCGTTCGACGCCGAGGTCACTCGGCTGATCCAGCTGTACATCGTCGGAGTGTTCGTGTCGTTCGTCCTCAGCCAGACCGGCATGATCCGGCACTGGACCCGGCTCCTCGAGACGGAGCAGGACCCCGCTCAGCGAGGTCGGATGCAGCGCTCGCGGGCGATCAACTCGGTCGGCCTGGCGATGACGGCCGTGGTCCTCGTGATCGTTCTCGTCACCAAGGTCACCCACGGCGCCTGGATCGCCATCGTCGCGATGGCGGTCCTGTTCGTGGTGATGAAGACGATCAGCCATCACTACCTGCTGGTGCAACGCGAGCTGCTGGTCTCCGACGAGGACGGTTCGCTCCCGGCCCGCATCCACGCCATCGTGCTGGTGTCCAAGGTGCACAAGCCGACGCTGAGAGCCATCGCCTACGCTCGGGCGTCGCGTCCGAACACGCTCGAGGCTCTCACTGTGGATGTGGACGATGACGCCACGGCCGCCCTCATGAAGGCCTGGGACGATGCCGGGATCCCTGTGCCGTTGAAGGTCCTGCACTCGCCGTGGCGCGAGATCACCAAGCCGATCATCGAGTACGTGCGAGACGTACGCCGCAAGAGCCCGCGCGACGTCGTCATGGTCTACATCCCCGAGTACGTCGTGGGGCGCTGGTGGGAGCAGGCTCTGCACAACCAGAGCGCCTTGCGGCTCAAGGGGCGACTGCACTTCACCCCCGGGGTCATGGTCACCTCGGTGCCGTTCCAGCTCCAGTCGTCCGAGGCCGCCGCCGACCGCGCAGACCGCGAAGCGATCAGGGTGGAGAGCCTGCGCCGGCCCACCGCCGACGACGACTCGTGACCTCGCCGGAACTCTGCGTCGGAGACCGGATCGAGGTCGAGGTCGGCCCGGTGGCCCACGGGGGGCACTGCGTGGCCCGCCACCACGGCCGGGTCATCTTCGTCCGGCACGCGATCCCGGGCGAGCGGGTACGGATAGAGATCACCGAGGGCCACGAAGGGTCCCGCTTTCTGCGTGCGGACGCCGTCGCGATCCTGTCAGCGTCGGCCGATCGGGTCGAGCCACCGTGCCCGTATGCGAGGCCGGGCGCCTGTGGAGGGTGCGACTTCCAGCATGTGACTCTGCAGCGGCAGCGGGCCCTGCTCGGGCAGGTGGTCACCGAGCAGCTGAAGCGACTGGCTGGCATCGACTGGCCGGTGGAGGTCGAAGCGGTACCGGGTGACGTTGACGGGCTTCGCTGGCGGACTCGGATGCGCTACACCGCGACCGCCGACGGCCGAGCCGGGCTGCGCAAGCACCGCTCCCACGAGCTCATCGCCATCGATGACTGCCGGATCGCCTCGGCGGCGCTGCCGTCGGTGGACCGTGCGCTGACGGGAGGAACGGCGGAGGCTGAGGCGGTTGTCACCGCGACCCAGGAGCAGGTCGTCATAGCGGACAAGGGGAGCGGCCCACTGGTGACCGAGGAGGCAGCCGGTCGGCGCTGGAGGCTGCACGCTTCGGACTTCTGGCAGGTGCACCCCGGCGCGGCTGACAAGCTCGTTGCTGCGGTGGTCGACGGTCTGGATCCAGCGCCGGGCGAGCGCTGCTGGGACCTGTACTCCGGGGTGGGGCTGTTCAGCGCCTCGCTCGCCGCCGGCGTGGGCGAGCGGGGGTCCGTCGTGGCGGTGGAGTCGCGGCGATGCGCCGTCGAGCACGCGCGGTCCAACCTGGCGGACCACCCCCAGGTTCGCTGTGAGGGGGAGCGCGTGGAGCGGTTCGTGCGCAGCCGCATCGCCCAGGGGCGGCTGGACATCGTCGTCCTGGACCCGCCTCGCCGCGGCGCGGGAGCCGAGGTGGTGCGCTCGATCGCCCGCCAACAGCCCCGCGCCATCGCCTACGTCGCCTGCGACCCCGCCGCACTGGCGCGTGACCTGGCGACACTGCGACGCTGTGGATACCGGCTCGAGTCTCTGCGAGCCTTTGACATCTTCCCGATGACTCATCACGTCGAGTGCGTGGCGATCGTGAAGAGGACCACTGGCGAAGTATCTTGATGTCAAGATATACTCGGCTCAGAGCCTCGTACGCGCGCCGAAACGGGCTGGGCGAGGATGGGCCGGAGAACCGTGTCGCACCGCAAGGAGAAGCCATGAGCACACTGGACAGCTTCAACGCCAAGAGCAGCCTGACCGTGGGGGACCAGACGTACGAGATCTACCGGCTCGCCGCCGTCGGTGAGCAGGGCTTCGACGTCGCGCACCTGCCATTCAGCCTCAAGGTGCTTCTGGAGAGCCTGCTGCGCACGGAGGACGGGGCCGACATCACCGCGGACTCCGTGCGAGCCGTGGCCGGGTGGGACGCCGACGCCGTTCCGAGCGAGGAGATCCAGTTCACGCCGGCCCGAGTCATCATGCAGGACTTCACCGGTGTCCCGGCGGTCGTCGACCTCGCCACCATGCGGGAGGCGATGAAGGACCTGGGTGGGGACCCCGCCCGGATCAACCCCCTTGCTCCGGCTGAGCTCGTCATCGACCACTCCGTCATCGCCGACGTGTTCGGCACCTCGGCGGCCTTCGGGCGCAACGTGGAGATCGAGTACGAGCGCAATCACGAGCGCTACCAGTTCCTGCGGTGGGGCCAGGGCGCATTCGCCGACTTCAAGGTGGTCCCGCCCGGCACGGGAATCGTCCACCAGGTCAACATCGAGCACCTGGCCCGGGTTGTCTTCACCCGAGACGGCGACTCCGGGACCGTGGCCTATCCCGACACCTGCGTGGGGACCGACTCGCACACGACCATGGTCAACGGCCTCGGCGTCGTCGGCTGGGGCGTCGGGGGTATCGAGGCCGAGGCGGCGATGCTCGGTCAACCCGTCTCGATGCTCATCCCGCGGGTGGTGGGCTTCAAGCTGTCCGGTGAGCTCCCCGAGGGTGCGACCGCCACCGACCTCGTGCTCACGATCACCGAGCGGCTGCGTGAGCACGGCGTGGTGGGCAAGTTCGTGGAGTTCTACGGCAGCGGGGTGGCTGCGGTCCCCCTGGCCAACCGCGCCACGATCGGCAACATGTCCCCCGAGTACGGCTCCACGATCGCGGTGTTCCCGATCGACGAGGAGACCCTGCGGTACCTGCGGCTGACCGGTCGTAGCGAGTCGCAGGTGGCGCTGGTCGAGGCCTACGCCAAGGAGCAGGGGCTGTGGCACGACCCCGACATCGAGCCACGCTACTCGGAGTACCTCGAGCTCGACCTCGGCACGGTGGTGCCGTCCATCGCGGGGCCGAAGCGGCCGCAGGACCGGGTGTCGCTCACCGACGCGAAGGACAACTTCCGTACGGCGCTCCTCGACTACGTCACGTCCGACGAGGAGGGCACGCAGGCTGTAGCCCGCCCTCAGGAGGGATACGACTCCGCCGCTGCCGAGTCGTTCCCGGCCAGCGATGCACCGTCCTACAGTGGGGTTGGCGACGATGACGCAGCGCCGCCGCAGTCGCCGGACGGGGACGAGGTCCCCCGGCACAGCCGGCCGAGCACCCGCGTGCCCGTGACGCTGGCCGACGGCTCGCAGTTCGAGATCGACCACGGTGCCGTGGCGATCGCGGCGATCACGTCGTGCACCAACACCTCCAACCCGTCGGTCATGATCGGAGCGGCCCTGCTGGCCAAGAACGCCGTGGACCGCGGTCTGGTCAGCAAGCCCTGGGTCAAGACGTCGCTCGCTCCGGGCTCGAAGGTCGTCACCGACTACTTCGACCGCTCCGGGCTCACGCCGTACCTGGAGAAGCTGGGCTTCAACCTCGTCGGGTACGGCTGCACGACGTGCATCGGCAACTCGGGTCCGTTGATCCCCGAGGTCAGCGCCGCGGTGAACGACTCCGACCTCGCTGTCGTCGCGGTGCTGTCGGGGAACCGCAACTTCGAGGGACGCATCAACCCCGACATCAAGATGAACTACCTGGCCTCACCTCCGCTCGTCGTGGCCTATGCGCTAGCCGGGACGATGGACATCGACTTGTACTCCGAGCCGATCGGCCAGGACCCGTCCGGCGCCGACGTGTTCCTCAAGGACATCTGGCCGACCTCCGCCGACGTGGAGTCGATCGTCGGCAACGCCATCACGGCGGACATGTTCTCCAAGGACTACGCCGACGTCTTCGCCGGTGACGAGCGCTGGCAGTCACTGCCCACTCCTGAGGGCGACACGTTCTCCTGGGCACCGGACTCGACCTACGTCCGCAAGCCGCCGTACTTCGAGGGCATGGGGCAGCAGCCGGACCCGGTGAGTGACGTCTCGGGCGCCCGCGTGCTGGCGAAGCTCGGGGACTCGGTGACGACGGATCACATCTCCCCAGCCGGTGCCATCAAGAAGGACTCCCCGGCCGGGCGGTACCTCGGCGAGCATGGCGTCGAGCACCGCGACTTCAACAGCTACGGCTCGCGACGGGGCAACCACGAGGTCATGATTCGGGGGACGTTCGCCAACATCCGCCTGCGCAATCAGCTCGCGCCCGGGACCGAGGGCGGCTTCACCCGGAACTTCGCCGCCAACGGTGAGGTCACCTCCATCTACGACGCGTCGGTGGCCTATGCCGAGCAGGGCACGCCACTACTGATTCTGGCCGGCAAGGAGTACGGGTCGGGCTCGTCGCGCGACTGGGCCGCCAAAGGAACCGCCCTGCTGGGAGTCAAAGCCGTGATCGCCGAGTCGTACGAGCGGATCCACCGGTCGAACCTGATCGGGATGGGCGTGCTGCCGCTGCAGTACCCCGAGGGTGAGACGGCCGAGTCGCTGGGGCTCACGGGCGAGGAGACGTTCGACGTCCACGGCGTGACCGCCCTCAACGACGGGGGCGTTCCTCCGACGGTGTCGGTGACGGCCCACAAGGACGGGGGCGAGGACGTCAGCTTCGATGCCGTCGTTCGGATCGACACCCCGGGCGAGGCGAACTACTATCGGCACGGCGGCATCATGCACTTCGTGCTGCGAAACTTACGCACTTCTTGACCGTCCGCACGGGCGGCTATGCCCTTGTGATCCAGCGGAAAGAGCAG
This sequence comes from Nocardioidaceae bacterium, assembly GCA_035633755.1. Lineage (GTDB taxonomy): Bacteria > Actinomycetota > Actinomycetes > Propionibacteriales > Nocardioidaceae > DASQEH01. The sequence continues at coordinate 50,693 of DASQEH010000054.1, forward strand.
GGCGCGGTCGCGGGGACGCCGGGAAGGCGCAGGGCACGGTCAGGGCGGGCCAGGTCAGTCTGAGGCGCGGTCAAGTGGCCGGCGAGCTGAGTCCGGCGCGCAGCCGCTGTCCGTACTGCGCCATCTCGTTTTCGTCGACGTACCGGGTGCGCGGCCAGAAGAACCCACGCAAGCCGTCGCCCTTGGTGCGCGGAACCACGTGCACGTGAACATGCGGAACGGACTGCGAGACGACGTTGTTCATCGCGACGAACGAGCCCTGCGCGGACAGCGTCGAGATCATTGCTGCGGCGACTGTGCGGGCGCTGCCCATCACCGGGACGAGCAACTCGTCGGGCAGGTCGACCAAGGTGGCGACGTGGCGGCGAGGCACAATGAGGACATGGCCCTTGAACACCGGGCGGATGTCCAGGAAGCCGACCGTCTCCGGGGTCTCCCACACCACGCACGCCGCCGCCTCTCCCGAGACGATGCGGCAGAAGAGGCAGCTCATCGAGGCAACGTAGCCGGTCCAGTGAGCCGGAGTCATCTGTTCGAACACATGTTCGAACACGTGCTAGGGTCACTTCATGTCAGCAGCGTTCTCGCCGCCCGGTTGGCCCGAACGCGTGCGGCCACCGGGTGCTCCCTGGTGGGAGGACACCGCGGTCGGTTGGCTGCTCGACCAGTGCCCGCCGGACTACCGGATGTACGCCGGGCTCAAGCGACACCCGGTGGTGCTCGCCCGGTTCACGGCCCTCCACGTCGAGGCCAGCATCCAGGCCGCCCAGCGGGGCATCTCCGAGGCGCGCACCAGTTTGCGCGAGGTCCTGCCGACGGAGTCTGTCGAAGGCGCGATCGCGATGTGGGAGCGCGAGAGTGCCCGGCTCCTCAAGGTGCGTCGGGCCGTTGGCCTCATCGAGGACGCCTTCCGTGGCCGTCAGTTCCGGGCTCGCCTCTGAGGTCCGCGGGATATCAGGGCGGCGATGTGCAAGGCTGTCTGAACGCCCTGGCCTGCACACACGGGAAGAAGGTGAGGTGATGAGTCTGCTGGACGACCTCAGTGATCCGAAGGACCTGCGTCGCCTCGACGAGGACTCGCTGGTCACTCTCGCCGCCGAGATCCGGGCCTTTCTCGTGGCCAAGGTGTCGCGTTCGGGCGGCCACCTCGGTCCCAACCTGGGTGTCGTCGAGCTGACACTGGCCATCCACCGGGTGTTCGACTCCCCTCGTGACAGCGTGGTGTTCGACACCGGCCACCAGGCCTACGTCCACAAGATCATCACCGGCCGGGCTGCCGGCTTCGACACGTTGCGCCAGCGTGACGGCATGTCGGGGTACCCGAGTCGCAGCGAGTCACCTCACGATCTCGTCGAGAACTCCCATGCCTCCACGGCCTTGTCGTATGCCGACGGACTTGCGAAGGCCTACACCCTGACCGGCCAGGACCGCCACGTGGTCGCCGTCGTGGGCGACGGCGCGCTCACCGGTGGCATGTCGTGGGAGGCGCTGAACAACATCGCCGCCTGCCCTACCAGCAAGCTCGTCGTGGTCGTCAACGACAACGGCCGCTCGTACACGCCGACGGTCGGCGGCTTGGCCCACCACCTCGCGACCCTGCGCACGAACCCACGCTACGAAGAGGCTCTCGACACCGTGAGGTCTCGGTTGAAGAGCACCAAGGTGGTCGGCCCCCCTGTCTACGACGCCTTGCATGCCATCAAGAAGGGGCTCAAGGATGCGCTGGCACCGCAGGGTCTCTTCGAAGACCTGGGCCTGAAGTACATCGGTCCTGTCGACGGCCACGACCGTTCGGCGCTCGAGCAGGCATTGACGCTCGCCAAGAACTTCGACGGACCGGTGCTCGTCCATGCCCTCACCCACAAGGGCCACGGGTACCCGCCGGCCGAGAACCACGTCGCAGACAACTTCCATTCCCCGGGCGCGTTCGACCCCGAGACGGGCGAGCTGCTCGCTGCCGCCACCACGATCTGGACCGACGTGTTCAGCTCGGAGCTCGTTGAGCTGGGTGCGGAGCGTTCGGACGTCGTCGCGATCACAGCCGCCATGCTCCATCCCACCGGCCTGGATGCGTTCGCGGCGGCATACCCCGACCGCACCTTCGACGTCGGGATCGCCGAGCAGCACGCGATCACGTCCGCCGTCGGTATGGCGATGGCAGGACTGCATCCGGTGGTTGCTGTGTACGCCACCTTCCTCAACCGCGCCTTCGACCAGATTCTGATGGATGCCGCGCTGCATCGCCAAGGAATCACGATCGTGCTCGACAGGGCGGGAGTGACCGGCGAGGACGGCGCGTCACACAACGGCATGTGGGACATGTCGATCCTTCAGGTGGTACCGGGTCTTCGGCTCGCTGCGCCCCGCGACGGCGCTCGCGTCAAGGAGCTGCTGCGTGAGGCGGTTGACGTCGACGATGCGCCGACCGTGCTGCGCATACCGAAGGGCGCCGTGTGTCGCGACCTCGAGGCCGTCGCCACCGTTGGTGCTGTCGATGTCATGGTCAAGGTCGGTGAGCCCGACGTACTGCTGGTCGCTGTGGGCGCCATGGTCGAGACCTGTGTCGAGGTGGCAGTCCGACTCCAGGCCCAGGGGATCGGCGTCACCGTGGTGGACCCGCGCTGGGTCAAGCCGCTTCCTTCGGAGCTGGTCGACCTGGCCAGCAGCCACCGCCTCGTCGTGAGCGTCGAGGACAACGGCCGCGTAGGCGGCTGCGGGAGCGTGCTGGCCCAGGCCATCCTCGACGCGCGACTGGACGTGCCCATCCGGATGTTCGGCATACCGCAGCGGTTCCTCGCCCATGGCAAGCGGGCAGCCCTGCTGGATGAGATCGGCCTGGATCCGCAGAGCCTCGCCCGTGAGATCACCGCACACGTCTCTGCGCTCGACGGCAGCGAGGCGCCGAGCGCACCCAGTTCGACGGCCGACTCGGCCTGAGCCGAGGCCTCGACGCAAGCCGGACGTGCCCTCGGCCCGGCGTGCGTCGACGGAGTACCGGCGGAGGTCCGCCGAACCGGTCGACGGAGTACCGGCGGAGGTCCGCCGGCGCGTAAGCCGGCTGCAGAGGCGCGAGCCGGTGAGGTGACACAATCGCCGGGTGCCGCACACCGTCATCGAGCTGCTGGAGCTGCTCGAGCTCGAACGACTCGAGGTCGACCTCTACCGGGGTCGGCAGCCCGACACGCTCATGCAGCGGGTCTTCGGCGGCCAGGTTGCTGCGCAGGCGCTTCGAGCCGCGTCTCACACGGTCGAGCCGGAGCGGGCTGTGCACTCATTGCACTCGTACTTCCTGCGGCCCGGGGACACCGCCGTGCCCATCGTTTACGACGTCGAACGCATCCGCGACGGGCACTCGTTCTCGACCCGCAGAGTAGTGGCGCGCCAGCACGGGAAGCCGATCTACTACCTCACCGCGTCCTTCCACCGCTTCGAGCAGGGATGGACCCACTCAGACGCCATGCCGCATGCGCCGGCTCCGGAGGACTGCCCGACACTCGGCGACGTCGTTCGTCGGCTGAGTGGGAGCCAGAGTCGTGCCTGGGAGCGCGAGTGGGCGGCGCTCGACGTCCGCTATGCGGGGGACTCACGTCCGGGTGGCGAGCTGGGCGACAGCGACGAACCGGCACGTGCCCGCATCTGGGTCAAGGCTTCCGGCCCGGTCCCGAGTGACGCGGTGACGAGCACCTGCGTGCTGGCCTACGCGAGCGACCTGACGCTGCTCGGAGTGAGTCTTGTTCCTCATGGGGTGCTCATCTCGTCCCCGGCTGTGCAGCCGGCGTCGATCGACCACAGCATGTGGTTCCACCGCCCGTTCCGCGCCGACGAGTGGATGCTGTACGACCAGCACTCACCGTCGGCCTCCGGAGCGCGGGGATTCGCCCTGGGCCGGGTGTTCAACCGACAGGGGCATCTTGTCGCCTCGGTCGCTCAGGAGGGCCTCATCCGGCCGGTCGGCGCCGTCCGAGACTCTCTGGAGGCCGCTGCCGAGGAGCAGGCGCTCAAGTGAGCGTCAGTGCCCTTGAGCGTGCCAGATCGTGAGCAGCGCGGTCTCGCGCGCGTGTGCCAAGCCCCATCCCGGCACGAGAGGCGGTTGTTCGTCCTGGATCCACTGCCAGGTGTCGGCGATCGTCTGTGCCAGCGGTCGAGGTGACAGGCCGCTGGCGATCGCTTTGGCGGGATTGGCAGCCAGGGCCCACTCCTGGAGCCCCTCGTTCCACAGCGGCAACGACTGGTGCGTCTCGCCCTGGTCGAGGAGCCACTGGGGCTCGACCCACGTCAGTGAGGTGTCGTCCGGCCCCACCGCGCGGACGGTCGCGTCCAGCAGGTCGCCGAAGCCGAAGGGCGGCGCCGGTGACACGCTGTTGAAGTAGCCGGCCTGCTGCTTCTCGGCCAACGTGACGGTCCAGTCGGCCTGGTCCCGAGCGTCGATGACCTGGATCGGGCTGTCCGCGGGTCCGGGTGCAAGTACTTCTCCGCCGCGGGCTATGCGGCGTACCCACCAGGTGAATCGGCCGGTGTGGTCGTGCGGGCCGATGACGTACGTGGGGCGGATGACGGTCAGACCGGATCGGCCGTAGGCGTCCTGAGCTTCCTGCTCGCACAACACCTTGAGCCCACCGTAGGTGTCACCGGTGACATCTTCGGTCGTCGGGTCGTCCAGCTGCTGCAGGGGGGAGTCCTCGTCGAGCCCCGGCGAGTCAGGGTCCGTGAAGACCGACATCGTGGAGACGAACACGTGATGACCACCGCGGTCGCCCAGTGCGTCGGCCAGGGAGTGAACCTGTCGGGGGACGTACGCGCAGACGTCGATCGTCGCGTCGAAGGACCGTCCGGCGAGCACGGAGAGGTCGCCGTCGCGATCGGCGCGCAGCTGCTCCACGTCGGCGAACGACGGGTCGTCGGTCATCCCACGGTGGAGCAGCGTGACGTCGTGCCCGTGGGCGATGGCCGCCTCCGTCATTGCCCGGCCCACGAAGCGGGTACCACCGATGATGAGAATGCGCATGGGCCCGACTGTAGTCAGCGCATGTCGTGGTGGGTATACGGGCTCGGGATCGAGAGCAAGTCCGGTCAAGCCTCTGACAGTGAGTAGTTATTTCATTACTCTGAGTTAAATGGCCTTCCTCCCTCGCTCTTGGACCTCCCTTCCCTGCGTGCTTCTGCTCTCGCTGGCTATGCCGGCTCCGGCGGCTCAAGCGGCCTACCGGCCGGATTTCCAGGTGCCCTTCGCGTGCGGGGAATCGTGGCAGGGATCCACGCGCCCGTCGCACAGCCCGAGCTCGCGCTCGATCGACTGGAACCGCGACGCGTACGACGAGGGCCACCTCGTCGTGGCAAGTGCTCCAGGTGTGGTGGATTCCGTCATCGACCTTGGCGACACGAGCTACGGCTTGTACATCGTCGTGGACCACGGCAGCGGCTGGTCCACGGTGCACGCCCATCTGCTGAAGAGCCTCGTCGTCGCCGGACAGCGTGTCGACGCGGGGCAGACGCTGGCACTGCTCGGCAATTCGGGAGGCTCCTCGGGCGCCCATCTGCACTACGAGCAGCGGGTCGACCGGGTGGACCAGTGGGCCGTCTTCGACGCCACGCGATTCGCCTACGACTCGTGGTTGCGGTCGAACAACTGTCCGGACGTTCCCGTGGTGGGGGACTGGACCGGTCGAGGGCGGAGCAGCGTCGGGGTGTTCCATCGCGGCGCCGAAACCGGGGTCTTCCGCCAGCGGCACCCGTTGGGGGCAGTGACCCGCGTGCGCCTCGGGCTGCCCACCGATTCGCCGGTGGTGGGCGACTGGGACGGCAACGGCCGCACGGACGTCGGTGTGTGGCGCACGGCGGGCCGGCAGTTCACGCTGGCGACAGCTGGCGGGCCGACCCGGTCCTTCCGCTTCGGCCGCGTCGGTGATGTGGCCGTCTCGGGTGACTGGGACGGCAACGGGACGACGGAGGTCGGGTTGTTCCGGCCGGCAACCGCCACCTTCCTGCTGCGTTCGGCGGGCGGTGCCGTCAGGAGGATCGCATTCGGGAGCACGTCCAGCCTGCCCGTCAGTGGCGACTGGAACGGTGACGGTGTCTGGCAGGTCGGGGTGTACGACGCGAGCACGGCGACGTTCCGCTTGGCGAAGCAGAGCGGCGGCACCCGGACCCTGGTGTTCGGAGCTCCAGGTGCCCTTCCCGCCGTCGGTTCGTGGGACACCTCGGCGGCCACCGAGCTGGGAGTCTGGGATCCTGCAACGGCCGCCTTCGCTCAGCGTCTCGGGCCGGGCTCGATCGGCACCGTCCGGTTCGGTCACATCCGCTGACGCTGACCGTGACGATGTCGTGGGAGCGCTGACTGGTCAGGCGATCCTGGGCCGGTTGATCCTGTCAGCCCACGCACGCCGACGCGGCGTACTGATCGATCAGTCCACGCGGACCGATGCGGCCGAACTCATCCGACAGCCCCACGCGGCGGACTGATCGATCAGGCCATGCAAGCCGACGCGGGGAACGGAGCGGTCAGCCGATCGCAAGGCTGCCGACCAGGTGCACGTCACGGGGCGGCTCACGAGTGGAGCCTTCGTCATGGTCGTCGGCGTCGTCGCCTTTGGCCCCGCGCCTGAGCGTCGGGCCCGATGCCTCGACCCGGAACGCGATCGGTCCCAGCGTCGGTCCCAGCGTCGGTGCCGGCGTAGACGGGGCGGTCCCCGCCTCCGGTTCGCCGCGGGGATCGCGGCGTGGCCCATCCGCGACGTACGCGGACATGTGCACGGTGGATGGCAGAGGAAGGGGACGCTGGAACGCCACGTCGCAGCGCAGCCGACCCGGTGGGTGGATCAAGAGGTCCTCGAGCTGGGACAGCACCCGGGCGACCGTCCACATGCCATGGGCGATAGGGGTCCGGAACCCGAATGGCCTGGCGGTTATCGCCGACAGATGAATGGGGTTGCAGTCGCCCGAGGCGGCCGCGTATCTGCGCCCGAGGTCCGCGGGAAGCTGCCATGGCTGGTGGTCCAGCAAGGTGACCAATGGCTGGTCGACGTCCTCGCCGGGGGAGTCGACCCTCGGCGGCTGCACGCCGACCGGTCCGTCGCTGCGCGGCTCGGTCACGGTCCCGATCGGCGCGCTCGGGCGCGAGCCGAGGTACGTGCTCGTGGCCCGCCAGACATGCTCTGCCTCGACCTGCGCCTCGGTGACGACCGTGGCCTGCAGACCTCGGCGATGGGGGACCACGTCGGTGAGCGAGACGGAGAGCTCAAGGGATTCGAACTCGCCCACCTCTCTGTCCTGGACGATGGAGTTGGACACATGCACCGCTCCGACTGCCGGGAAGGGGAAGTCCTCACTCGTCATGAGGTCGAGGAGCAGCGGGAACGCCAAGACCTGCGGATAGGTGGCCGGGACCGGCCCGTCGGCCGCGAAACCACACAACCGCCGGTACCTCGCCAGGTCCCCGGCTTCGATGTCAACGGGACCGGTGGTCCGCACGTCCGTCCGATCAGGTGAACAAGGTTGCCGGGGCGTCCGTGACCTCCACCGGGACTGCGGAATGGCCTGCCACACGGCTCGTAAGTACAGGGCTGGCAGGCGCGGTATCGCGCCGCGCGGTTCCTTGGTCATGCTCAAGCCCCCAGCAGGCTCTGGCCACAGACGCGGACGGTATTACCGGTGACGCCGCTCGACCTCGGGTCGGCAAGCCAGGCCACCGTCTCGGCCACGTCCACGGGCTGGCCGCCTTGCCGCATCGAATTAAGTCGGCGACCGGCCTCTCTCAGCCCCAGCGGCATGGCTGCCGTCATCGCGGTCTCGATGAATCCTGGTGCGACGGCGTTGACGGTGATCGCACGTTCCCGCAGCTCACCGGACAGCGCGTCGACCAGCCCGATGACGCCTGCCTTGGACGCGGCATAGTTCGTCTGCCCCGGGTTCCCAGCGATGCCGGCGATCGACGACACGGCGATCACCCGGCCGTTCGGCCGAATGATGTCTGCAGCGAGGAGCTCGTTCGTGATGCGCTCCGGCGCGAGCAGGTTGACGGCGACCACGTCCTGCCATTGCTGCGCTGTGAGGTTCGCCAGGCGGCGGTCGCGGGTGATGCCTGCGTTGTGGACGAGGATGTCCACCCCACCGGCGAGATCGCGGAGCGCTCGGCTGAGCCGGTGCGGGGCATCGACGGCGGTGATGTCGAGACTGACGCGGTGACCGCCGAGCTCGGTCGCCAGCTTCTCCATCGCCTCTGCTGCCTGGGGGACGTCGACGCCGACGATCGAAGCACCGTCGCGATGCAGGGTGCGGGCAATGGCAGCTCCGATGCCTCGCGAGGCGCCGGTGACCAGGGCCACCTTGCCGTTCAGCGGGCTGTCCACCACTGCGAGCCCCGCGTCGACCGGGGACACCGGCATGGACACTCGGATCACCTGACCGGACACGTACGCCGACTTGGCTGACAGCAGGAACTGCACGGTCGAGGCGATGGCGGACTGGGCTCCTGGGACGACGTACACCAGCTGGACCGTGCTGCCCCTCCCCACCTCCTTACCGAGCGAGCGAGTGAAGCCCTCCAGGGCTCGCTGCGCCACCCGGGCCGCTACTGTGCCCGCGGCTTCGGGTGGTGTGCCGAAGACGACAATGCGGCCGCAGCGTTGCAGCCGGCGCAGCAGCGGGCGAAAGAAGTGCTGCAGCTCCACAAGGTCGGCTGCCGATGCAAGGGCAGTGGCGTCGTACACGAGCGAGCCGACGTCGCCCTCGGCCGGTGCGGCGGTGCCAGCATCGGCGCCGAGTGCCGAAGCTGCGATCACCTCATCACGCACGCTCCCTCCACCGCCGACGACGACCGGGCCCACCACGAGGGGCCCACCCGGTACGTAGCGATCCAAGGGCTGGGGGTCCGGAAGGCCGAGTCGCCTGACCAGGAAGGCGCCGGCGGAACTGCTGGCCAGTGCCTGGTACCGGTCGGTCACGGTGGGAGCTCCTTGCTGATGCGATGGCCCGCCTCCGTGGGCCAGCCGTGTCGGCAAAGGTAACTTGGTCGAACAGCGCGCGTCACGTCCCGTGACGCCTGAGCAGGGCGGAGCAACGCATGACAGGCGAGCCCACGGCTCGGAAGGTGGCCATCCTCGGGGGCAATCGCATCCCGTTCGCACGCGCCAACTCCGCGTACGCGCACGCTTCGAACCAGGACATGCTCACCGCCGCTCTCGACGGGTTGTGCGACCGGTTCGACCTCTCTGACGAACGCCTCGGTGAAGTCGTGGCCGGGGCGGTGATCAAGCACTCCCGCGACTTCAACCTCACGCGGGAGTCGGTTCTCGGGTCCCGGCTCTCCGCGCAGACGCCTGGGTACGACATCTCGCAGGCGTGCGGGACAGGGTTGCAGGCGGTCATCGCGGTAGCTGACAAGATCGCGCTCGGCGCCAGCGACGTCGCGGTCGCCGGCGGCGTCGACACCACGTCGGACGTTCCCCTCGCGGTCAGCGAGAGGCTTCGCCACATCCTGCTCGATCTCAACCGGGCCAAGACCGTCCCGCGGCGACTACGGGCAGCAGCGCGAATCCGCCCCGGCTACCTCGTCCCCACGCCGCCTCGCAACGCGGAGCCGCGGACTCGCCTGTCGATGGGTGAGCATGCGTCACTCAGCGCCGTCGAGTGGGACATCAGCCGGTCGGCGCAGGACGAGCTTGCCGCGAGGTCCCATGAACGACTGGCGGCTGCGTACGACGCCGGGTTCTTCGATGACCTGCTCACCCCCTACCTCGGCCTGACCCGCGACGAGAACCTGCGGCCCGACACGTCCGTCGAGAAGCTCGCGCAACTGACCCCCGTCTTCGGCGGGAGGGGGAAGACCGCCACGATGACGGCCGGCAACTCCACGCCGCTGACGGACGGCGCATCGGTCGTGCTGGTAGGGACCGAGGAGTGGGCGCAGGAACGCGGTCTGGCGGTGCAGGCGTACCTCGTGGCTCACGAGACGTCAGCCGTGGACTACGTAGGCGGGCGCGAGGGGCTGCTGATGGCGCCGGTCTACGCCGTGCCACGGATGCTGGAGCGGGTCGGACTGAATCTGCAGGACTTCGACTTCTACGAGATTCACGAGGCGTTCGCCTCTCAGGTGCTCGTCACCCTTAAGGCGTGGGAGGACCCGATCTTCTGCCGGGAGCGCCTGGGGTTGCTGCACCCGCTGGGCTCCATCGACCCCGATCGGCTCAACGTGGTGGGCTCGTCCCTCGCCGCCGGCCACCCCTTCGCGGCAACGGGTGGTCGCATCGTGGCGACCCTCGCCAAGCTCGTGTCACAGCGGCGGGCGAGTCAGTCGCGGCCGGTGCGTGGTCTGATCTCGATCTGTGCCGCCGGAGGTCAGGGCGTCGCGGCGATCCTGGAGCTGTGACGCGGGCCATCAGGAGCGGCCTCATAGGCGCAAGTGCGGAAGTGACGAGGACAGGTGTTCGCTGCTCGATGCGGCGACTGTGGGGCTGGAAAGACGCAGGGAGACGTCGGCATTCGGCGTGGGAGAATGACTCCTGTGGACCAGATCGAGGCAGGCGCAGTGAGGGCCGTACCGGCCCCGTCGAGCTTCGTTGCCCTGGGTGACAGCTTCACCGAGGGACTGTGCGATCCGTCGACAACGCGCAGTGGGCGGTTCCGAGGGTGGGCCGATCGGGTCGCCGAGGAGCTCGCCGCTTGCAATCCCGCTTTCCAGTACGCCAATCTGGCCGTCCGCGGGCGAAAGCTGGCCGCGATCGTCGCCGAGCAGGTCCCGACGGCGCTCGAACTGGCTCCTGAGCTCGTCAGCCTCGCCGGCGGGACCAATGATGTCCTGCGGCCGACCGTTGACCTGGACGCGTTGAGCCGCACCCTCGAGGACGCGGTGAGACGTCTGCGTGAGAACGGATCCCAGGTGCTGCTCTTCCAGTCGATCGACCCCACGCCCCGCTCACGCCTGATCGGACGGACACTGCCGCGCATCAAGGCCCTCACGACGCTGGTTGAGGAGGTCGCCGAGACGTACGAGTGTGTCCTCGTGCCGCTGTGGGGCGCGAGGGTCTTCGGCCATCCGGCGGCCTGGAGCGAGGATCGGCTGCACCTGTCGGCGGAGGGTCACTCCCGGGTAGCCGGCGCTGTGCTGGAGGCTCTGGGGCTCGGCGATCACCAGTGGGCGGAGGACCTCGGACCGTACGAGGTCGGCAGTCGCCGCGAGCGCCTGTCAGCCGATGCCCGGTGGGCACGACAGCATCTTGCCCCCTGGGTGGTACGCCGCCTGCGACGCACGTCTTCTGGTGACGGTCTGCCGCCGAAACTGCCCCACTTGACCACCGTCGAGATGCGTCGCGACACCAATGCGCTGGCGGCAACCGTCGAAGGTGCTGGTCCTCAGCCCTGACCGGTCCTCAGCCCTGAGCCGCCACCCGCCGCACCGTCTCAATCGTGTCGGCCTCCGCCGCGCTCTTGTCGTCGCGATATCGGAGCACACGGGCGAACCGCAGTGCCATGCCGCCCGGGTACCGGGTCGAGCGCTGGACGCCGTCGAAGGCGATCTCCACGACCTGCTCTGGCCGCAGATGCACCACATGACCGGCTCGGGAGGTCTCGAGAGCGAGGAAGCGCTCGGTCTGCCAGGCAAGCATCTCGTCGGTCATCCCCTTGAATGTCTTGCCCAACATCACCAAGCTGCCCGTGTCGGGGTCGCGGGCACCGAGGTGGATGTTGGACAGCTTCCCCGTGCGGCGTCCGCTACCCCACTCCACCGCCAGCACCACCAGGTCCAAGGTCTGGCGTGGCTTGACCTTGACCCAGGCGGCCCCTCGCCTTCCGGCGTCGTAGGGCGCATCGAGTGACTTGACCACAACGCCTTCCTGGCCGGCGGCCACGGTCGCCTCGAAGAAGTCGCGGGCCTCGTCCGTATCCGCCGTCACGATCCGGGCCACCCGGCTGCCGGGCGGGGCGGCGAGGTCCAGTCGGACGAGCCGCTCTCGCAGCGGAAGGTCGATCAGGTCCTCGCCGTCGACCGAGAGGATGTCGAAGAAGAAGCAGCTGACAGCGTCGGTCGCCACCGGATTGCTCGACTCGCTAGCGGTCCGGGCCGCCGTCTCCTGGAAGGGCCTGGGTCGACCGGTCGGGTCGAGGGCGAGGGCTTCGCCATCAAGGATCAGCCGGTCGGCTGAGCTGCTGCGTACGACGTCGACGACCTCGGGCAGCCGGTCCGTGATGTCATCCAGGCTGCGGGTGTAGAGCCGTACGTGGCTGCCGTCCTTGTGTGCCTGGATCCGGATCCCGTCCAGCTTCGCGTCGACGCTCACAGGGACCCCTGCTCCGAGCTTGTCGAGAGCCGCCGTGATGTCGGGGGCAGTGGAGGCCAGCATCGGTCGCACTGGTCGCCCGACCTGGAGGGTGAACGCCTCGACAGCCGCACTACCTCCTGCCAGTGCCGCGACCGCCACCGGACCGGTCGCGCCGCACAGCATCACCGCTCGGCGCAGAACCGTGAGCGGCACAGAGGACGCGACGGCGACGGCGTCGATCATGGCCGAGTCAAGGGCTCCCTGGCGGATCTCGGACGAGATGAGCCGGCGCAGGAAGTCCTGCTCGACCGCGGTGGCTCGCGCGAACAGGGAGGCGAGGGCTGCCGTGCGTGAGCCGGCCGAGCCCTGACCGCTGAGCTCGCTGATGTGCTGAAGTACGGAGTCCACGTCGGTGAGGGTGAGCTCGGGCTCATCCGTAGGCGCCGGCAGTGCACGCAGCGACGCCCATCCGATTCCGGTGCGGCGCTGGCGTACCTCTCCGGACAGATAGGCGACGACGATCTCTACGTCGTCGGGCGTGGCGCGGCGGAGCAGCTCGACCAGCGCCGCGCGCTTGGCCAGCCGTGAGCGCGTCGACGCCACCTGTGCCGAGGTGGCGACCAGTGCATCCAGGAGCATGGCGACATTGTGGCGCGCGGTGCCGACATCGAGCGGGACGGTCGCCTCGTCGCGTTTGCGTCGGGCGAAGGTCGCCGGTGTCGGGCCCCTGATCGAGCGCAGTGGGACACCGCTCAACCCGAGGTCCTCCTGCCGGACGACGTGCCCGCGGTGCCGACGGCTCGGCGGGCATGTTGTCGCGTACGTCAGACCGGTCCGCCGTCGGCCCCGCCCGTTAGCCTTGGCTGGGTGACGAGCCAGGGAGCCTCCGCGGTACGCATCTGGCGTCCTGGCTGGCCGTGCGACCCGCATGACGTGCTGCGCCCGCTGCGACGCGGCAGCGGCGACCCTAGCCTCGTCTTCTGGCCCGGTGGGGTGGTCTGGAAGTCGGCGATCACCCCTGACGGCGCGGCGACGCTCCGCATCGCCCCTCGTTCGTCGGCCGGCGATGTGGTGCTGGAGGCGTGGGGGAGTGGTGCCGACTGGATGCTGGATCAGGCGCCTCGCCTGCTTGGTGAGGACGATGACGTCAGTGGGTTCGCATCGAGCTACCCCCGGGTGCGCGCTGCCTGGGGGCGCAACCCGCACTGGCGGGTGGCTCGCTCCGGCCTGGTTCTCGAGGCACTCGTCGCCGCGGTGATCGAACAGAAGGTGACCGGGAAGGAGGCGTGGTTCGGGTGGCGCAGGCTGCTGTACCGGTTCGGAGAACCGGCGCCCGGGCCGGCAGCAGCAGGTGGCATGCGGTGCATGCCTGACGCGAGCACCTTGGCGCACATCCCCTCCTGGGAATGGCTGCGCTGCTCCATCGACGGCGCCCGATCGAAGACCATCGTCCGAGCCAGTCGCGTCGCGGCGGGGCTGGAACGCACGCTGGGCCTCGAGCCCGCGGACGTGGAGGCGGCCCTGCGGGCGGTTCCCGGCGTGGGGGTGTGGACCGCCGCAGAGGTGCGTCAGCGTGCCCACGGTGATGCCGATGCGGTCAGCTTCGGCGACTACCACGTCGCGGCACACATCGGCTGGGCCATCACGGGCGCTGAGATCGACGACGACCAGCTCGCAGACCTGCTGCGTTGCGAGCGACCGCATCGGTACCGCGTCCAGCACATCGTCACCACGCGTCTGCACGGGCGGCCCCGCCACGGCCCTCGGATGGCCCCTCGCCGCCACCTGCCCGTATGACGGCGTTCTTTCCACTGAGCCGAGGGGAGGGCCGGTGGCTGGTCGGATGCGTCCTCGCGCTGGCCATCCTGTCCGCCGATGTGGTCAGCGGTGGTCCGCTGACCGCCTTCGACACGATTCTTCGCGACCGGGTCCAGGGTGATCCTGCGTCGGCGCCGCTCTGGCTGCAGCTGCCCAGCGATCTCGGCGGCATCGGGGTCGGGTCAGCGGTCATCCTCGTGGTCGCACTTGTGACGGGGCAGAAGATCTGGCGCTTCTGGCCGGTCATCTTCGCGGTCGCCACGCTCGCCGTTCTCGAGCTTCTCGTCTACGTCTCGAAGAGCCTGATCGCGAGGCCCGGACCCGGGGAGCGTACGGACCTCTCGAGCTACCCCGGCTACTTCCCCTCCGGGCACGCGGCTACGTCAGCGGTCGCCACAGGAGTCGTGATCTTCCTGGCCTTCGTCTGGACGTCGACCCGCCGGCTGGACACCGCGTCGCTGGCCGGGCAGGTGGGCGCCGTGGTGATGGGCTTCCTCGCCGTACTTCGGGCCCTGGTCGAGGACTTCCACTGGCTCACCGACGGGATCGCCGGGGTGTTGCTGGCGTCCATCGTGTTGACCCTGAGCTTCGCCGCCGCCCGACGGTATGTCCAGGTCACAGGTCGCCGGAGCCCGCTCCCGTACCCATGAGCGACGAGTTTGTCGGAGGGTGCCCGTAGGCTCGAAGCATGAGAGCTCTCACCGATCTCGCTCGCACGGTGGCCCCCTTCCAGGTGATCTCCGACTACGTCCCGTCGGGGGACCAGCCGGCCGCCATCGCCGAGCTGGAGCGCCGCATCAACGGCGGTGTCAACGACGTCGTACTCCTGGGTGCGACAGGAACCGGCAAGACCGCCACCGTGGCATGGCTGGTCGAGCGGGTGCAACGGCCCACCCTGGTCATGCTGCCGAACAAGACACTCGCTGCCCAGTTCGCCAACGAGCTGCGCGAGCTGCTGCCCAACAACGCCGTTGAGTACTTCGTCTCGTACTACGACTACTACCAACCCGAGGCCTACGTCCCGCAGACCGACACCTACATCGAGAAGGACTCTTCGATCAACGAGGAGGTCGAGCGGCTCCGGCACTCGGCCACGTGGTCGCTGCTCACTCGCCGCGATGTCATCGTCGTCTCCACCGTCTCCTGCATCTACGGTCTCGGGTCAGCCGACGAGTACATGAACCGCATGATCCACGTCGAGGTCGGCGCCGAGACCGACCGGGACGGCTTGCTGCGCAAGCTGGTGCAGGTGCAGTACGCCCGCAACGACCTGGCGGCAACCCGCGGCACCTTCCGCGTCAGGGGAGACACCCTCGAGGTGTTCCCGGTGTACCAGGAGCTGGCCATCCGGGTGGAGTTCTTCGGTGACGAGATCGAGCGGCTGATGACGCTGCACCCCCTCACCGGGGAGGTCCTGAGTGAGGAGAAGGAGCTCTACATCGGCGCGGCGACCCACTACGTGACCGCGCCGGAGCGGATGGAGCGAGCCATCGCCGGCATCGAGGAGGAGCTCGAGCAGCGGCTCGCCGAGCTGGAGCGCGGTGGGCACCTGCTCGAAGCGCAGCGGCTGCGGATGCGCACGGCCTACGACATCGAGATGATGCGCCAGATCGGCACCTGCTCCGGTATCGAGAACTACTCCCGTCATACCGACGGGCGCGCCCCCGGAAGTGCCCCGAGCTGCCTGCTCGACTACTTCCCCGAGGACTTCCTGCTCGTGCTGGACGAGTCGCATGTGACCGTGCCACAGATCGGTGGCATGTACGAGGGCGACATGTCCCGCAAGCGGACCCTGGTCGAGCACGGCTTCCGGTTGCCCAGTGCGATGGACAACCGGCCGCTTCGCTGGGAGGAGTTCCTCGACCGGATCGGCCAGACGGTGTACCTGTCGGCGACGCCTGGGCCCTATGAGATGTCGCGCGTGGAGGACACGGTCGAGCAGATCATCCGCCCTACCGGACTGGTCGACCCCGAGGTCATCGTCAAGCCGACGAAGGGACAGATCGACGACCTCATCGCCGAGATCCAGCAACGGACCGAGCGCGACGAACGCGTCTTGGTCACGACGTTGACCAAGAAGATGTCCGAGGACCTCACCGACTACCTGCTCGAGAGCGGCGTGCGCACCCGATACCTGCACAGTGAGGTCGACACGTTGCGCCGCATCGAGCTGTTGCGCGAACTGCGGCTGGGTCAGTACGACGTCCTGGTGGGCATCAACCTGCTGCGGGAGGGTCTCGACCTGCCGGAGGTCTCCCTGGTGGCAATCCTCGACGCTGACAAGGAAGGGTTCCTGCGGTCAGGCACGTCGTTGGTCCAGACGATTGGTCGGGCCGCACGCAACGTGTCCGGGCAGGTCATCATGTACGCCGACCGCATCACGGACTCCATGGCGCGCGCGATCGACGAGACCAACCGGCGTCGCGCGAAGCAGGTGGCCTACAACGTCGAGCGGGGCGTCGACCCTCAACCGCTGCGCAAGCGCATCGCTGACATCACCGACATGCTCGCGCGAGAGGACGCCGATACCGCGCAGCTGCTCGGAGGCGGCGGTCGACAGCAGTCGCGAGGAAAGGCACCGGTGCCGGGCCTTTCCAGCCGCGACGCCGGAACGTTCGCGCGCGATCTGGCCGGGATGCCGTCGCGAGACCTCGCGGACCTGATCCAGCAGCTCACCGACCAGATGCATGTCGCAGCGGCGGAGCTGCAGTTCGAGGTGGCGGCCCGGGTTCGTGACGAGATCGCCGAGCTCAAGAAGGAGCTGCGTCAAATGGTGGAAGCCGGGGCGCGTTAGGCGTCCCACAGGTCATCATGCATAAGTTGGGCACCCATCGCGCGGCCTTCTGGTGTGTCCCTGATTTTGTGACTGGTATGTAGCCCTGAGACACTTGCCCGGCGTGGAGGGGAGTATCCCTTCGCAGTGGTGCCGTCATCACGGCAGGCAGTCAGTACTGTTCGGCTGTGTGCCCGGTTCCGCTGGCTCGGTCGTCCGCCGAGCGGGAGAGACCTCCGGGCTCGTTCTTGTCGACGTCCCATGACGCGGCGAACCAGAGGATCCCGGAGGATGAAGCATGGATGTAGCCCCTTGGGTGTGGTGGACGACGGCTGTCGTGACCATCTCATTCCTCCTCGTCGACGTCGTGATCATCGGCCGCCGGCCGCACGAGCCGTCGATGAAGGAGGTCAGCCGGCACCTGGCTTTCTACATCGCCATGGCGGTGCTGTTCGGCTGTGGTGTGCTGATGTTCGCCGGTCCTCAGTACGGCGGGGAGTTCTTCGCCGGCTGGTTGACCGAGTACTCGCTGTCCATCGACAACCTGTTCATCTTCATCATCATCTTGAACCGGTTCGCCGTGCCACGCGAGCTGCAGCAGTCCGCCTTGATGGTGGGCATCGTGTTGGCGCTGATCATGCGCGGCATCTTCATCGCCGTCGGAGCCGCCGCCATCAACAACTTCAGCTGGGTCTTCTACATCTTCGGTGCCTTCCTCATCTACACGGCGTGGAAGCTTGCCAAGGAGGGTCCTGAGGACGAGGACGAGTACGAGGAGAACCGGCTCATCAAGTGGGTCGAGAAGCGCTTCCCCGCCAGCAGCGAGTTCAACGGCAACAAGCTGTTCGTGAAGGAGCAAGGGAAGACCCTCATCACGCCCATGTTCATCGTGATCGTGACGCTGGGCACGACGGACCTGCTCTTCGCCCTCGACTCCATCCCGGCCATCTATGGCCTGACCAAAGAGCCCTACCTGGTCTTCACCGCCAACGTCTTCGCCTTGATGGGCCTGAGGCAGCTGTACTTCCTCATCGGCGGGTTGCTCGAGCGGCTCATCTACCTGTCCTACGGGTTGGCGTTCCTTCTCGGCTTCATCGGGGTCAAGCTGGTGCTGCATGCGCTGCACGAGAATGAGCTCGGTTTCATCAACGGCGGCGAGCACGTCTCCTGGGCACCGGACATCCCGATCTGGCTCTCACTGCTGGTCATCGTCGGGACTCTTGCCGTCACGACCGTGGCGAGCCTGGTGATGGAGCGCCGGATCAGCGCCGCCGAGCGCGACGCACGGACCGGACCACGCCGCGACCTCGAAGACGGCTGAACGAGGTCTACTAGGCCCGAACCGCCTTGGTGCCACGAGGCTCACCTGGTCAGGCGACCGGCCGCAATCAAGGTGGCGCGTCGGTCGTCGGGGAGTGCCACGTCCTCGACATGAGCACCCTCCGGGGCGTGCAACATGCGGCCAGGGCCGGTCACAAAGCCCACATGGGTGACCCGCCCGTCGTCCGAGGCGAAGAAGTACAGGTCACCAGGCTCTTCGGTGCCCAGAGGCACCGCTGAGCTCGCCACGTGCTGCGCATACGCGTCGCGCGGCACGACGACTCCTGCCTCACGGAAGGACAGATGGACGAGCCCTGAGCAGTCCAGCCCGTAGGGACTCAGCCCGCCCCACAAGTACCGCAGTCCCAGGTACCGACGCGCGTAGCGAGTGATCGCGTCGGCGTCGGCCGGCACTCGTGCCGGCGGTTGTACGACGCCTGTCCCGAGATCAGGCGTCCTGGTCAGATGGGCGCGCCGTACCCAGCCGGGATAGCCCCGTTGGTCCTTGGGAGAGGGCTGCCAGGAGACGGCCACGTGCGCCCATCCGTCATCGAGCTCGTCGATGATCTGCACTGGCTCGCCGCGCAATGCTTGGGTCTCGAGCCGCCCGTGAAGGCCGAGCCTGTCGTCGGCGCCCAAGCCGTCGGTCCATCTGGCCACCTCGGGTTCGTCGGTGAGAGCGGCTGCGTCGATCGGGCGGGGAGCGTCAGGAGCAGTCCACACCGCAGCAACATCGACCTGAACTCGATGGCGAGGTCCCACGACCTATCCGCTGCCCAGGGTCGAGGCCGCGTGGGTCCGGCGCTGCGAGCAGGGATCCTGCTGTCCGCTGTGCGGTGGATCACCGACGGAGCGGCCGGCCAGGGCGAGGCTCTCAGCCCAGGCCGCGGCACCAGCAGCCGCGATGATCTCGAGCGCGGCCTGCTCGCCGAGCTCCGAGGACGTGCACACGGCGACGACGAAGTCCGGCCCGTGAGCTGGATAGACGATCCCGACGTCGTGGGATATGCCCGGCGTCCAACCGGACTTGTGAGCGATCCTCGTGCCGGGCGGCAAGCCTGCTGGTAGCCCATCGTTGATCTGTTGTGCCAGCAGAACGGAGAGGATCTCGTCACAAGACTGCCGACCAGCAGCCGTTCCTGTCGCCAGGGCCGAGACGACCAGAGCCAGATCGGAGGCGGTCACCAGGTTCTGCAAGCCTGCGGTCCGTGCGTCGGCGTCCTCGATTCCCCGCACCACGGAGCTGTTGCCTGCCCCCAGCGACACGAGGACGGCCTGCACCGCTTCGATGCCTACGGTCTCGAGGACGAGGTTGGTGGCCAGGTTGCTGGAGCGGACGAGCGCCCGGTAGGTGAGCCATCGCAGCGCGACCCGGGTGCCCAGGCGAGCCCAGGGCTCTGGATCGCTGTCGTCGGTGGCGTCCAGCGGGAACCGCCCTGCGCCGACGACCGACCGGAACTCGTTGTGGACCAGCACGTCCTCATCCAGGTGCAACCGGCCCGCCTCTGCCTGACGGAACGCGGCTATCACGAGCGCCACCTTCATTGTGCTGGCCGCATAGTGCGCATCGTGCTCAGCGTGAGCGAGCCAGGGCGGCTGGCCGACCGGACCAACCAGGAGCGAGAAGGAGCCTGTCACGGGCAATGACGCGACGAACGACTCCAGGTGTGCGGGGGACACCTCGGAATGCTAGTACCCCGCCCCGGCCGGCTGTGAGAACGAATGCGCCAGCCATCACGGATACTCTTAGCCCGATGACCAAGCTCCTCGCGCTGGCGGCGGTCCCGGTCAGCCTGCTGCTGGCGATCACGGCGCCGGCCCCACCAGCCGAGGGCGGCGTGTCCGAGGCGACAAGCCCCGTCGCCAGCGCGCGACTGCTCCTGCGTGCCTCGGAGACCTCTGGTCCGGCGGCGGTGGACTCCTCGACATTCCACAACAACGGAGTCCTCAAAGGCGGGGTCGGGCGGCTGGACGGCGCCTACCGGTTCCACCCGGGGTACCCGCGCGACCGCATCCGGGTGGAGGATCACCCGTCGTTGAGCCCCGGTCGGCGCGCTTTCGCCTTCGGTGCCGACGTACGCGTGCATCCGAACGCCGTCTGGGAGCACCCGGAGATGGCCGTGGTCCGCCATGGTGACAGCGATACGCGCGGTGGGGACTACAAGCTCGAGCTCGAGCAGACGGCCCGCGGGACAGTGGTGGCGACGTGCGTGATGCACGACGGCGTTGGTGGTTTCGGCTACGTCAGGGGGAACGGCCCCCTCGAGACGATCGACGACAAGGTGTGGCACCGGATCACCTGCTCACGGGACCCTTCCGCGGCGACCATCAGCCTCACCATCGACGGCGTCACCACCACGCGGGCTGATCACAAGCTTGGCTCGATCGTGGGGTTCGACCCGGTGCTGATCGGTGTCCACCTGCGGCAAGACGGGGTGCGCCTGCGGGAGCAGTTCGTGGGACGCATGGACAACATCAGGATCGCCGTCGGCCCTCGATCACTGCCGGGACCGTAGGACGGAGGTCACCAGCCGCGGGCGCGCCACTCGGCCAGATGCGGCCGCTCCGCACCGAGCGTGGTGTCGTTCCCGTGGCCGGGATACACCCAGGTCTCGTCCGGCAGGCGGGAGAAGACCTTCGTCTCGAGGTCCGTCATCAGCGATTCGAAGTCCTCGGGGGTGAGCGTTCTCCCGGGCCCTCCGGGAAACAGGCTGTCCCCTGTCCACAGGTGCGGTGGCCCCGTGGGATCGTCGTAGAGGAGCGCGATCGAGCCCGGGGTGTGCCCGACGAGGCAGATCACCTCCAGGTCGACATCGCCGACGGACACCACATCTGCGTCCGTCACCGCTCTGTCCGTCGCGACGGGGATCCCCTCGACGTCATCGGCTCCGACGACGGTGGTGGCGCCGGTCGCCTTGACCACGGCCGCCAGCGCGCTCCAGTGGTCATGGTGCTGGTGCGTCGTCACGATGGTCGCCAGCGGCTCACCGGCCAGCAGGCCCAGCAGGACGTCAGCCTCCGCTGCGGCGTCGATGAGCAGCGACTCGTCGGTGCGTCTGCTCCTCAGCAGGTAGGCGTTGTTGTCCATCGGCCCGACCGAGGCCTTGGTGACCATCAGCTCTGCCAGCTCACGCACTGCTGCACGACCAGGTCGCACAGCTCCGGAGTAGGTCATCTCCATGCCCCCTGAGGCGGAAGTGCCCCGGACTCGGTGTACAGACCGATGCCGTCGGTTCGTCCGATGAGCCATCCCAGCAGCGATGGGGGAGGACCGGATATCTCCGGCCCTCCACCGGCGACGACCCAGCGTCCCTCGTCGTCGTTTCCGACGAGGACGCAGCCGGTGAAGTCGTCGCGGTGCGAGGACTCGTCTGCGATGTCATCGAGAAGTGCCTCGACGAAGTCCTCGGGCCAGTGCGCGAGGGTGTAGTCGAGGTTGAGATCGATGTGGTGCACTTCGACTTCGGTGCGCCGCAGGAACGGGATCACCGATGCCGACCCGTGCCGGTCGTGGCTTCCCCAAACCAGCTCCCGGGTCCATGCGCCGGGCTCCAGCGACCCCATTGCGGCCAGGAGTCGCTCGTGGGAGTCGTGCACATCGGACCGTAGCTCGGCGGCGGAGCGATCGGACTGGGCTGCGATGACGGCGTCGCGCTCTTCCCGGCTCGGGTACATCGGGGTGCGGACGCCGGTCCGCGCCCACTCCACGAGGTTGCCGAGCGCGTCGGCGTTGCGGGCCACATGGGTGAGCACGTGACCTCGGCTCCAACCGGGCAACAGCGATGGTTCGCGGGCTTGTGCGTCGGTGAGGGTGGAGATGGTGTGCTCGAGCGCCGAGGTGGACGATCTCACAGCGTCGATCTGAGACAGAGTGTCAGCTGCCATGGCCAAAACCTACCGCCTGTCCATGTCCGTTTGGGGCGTGGGAGATCATGGTGGCGAGCGTCGCGGCTCGCCGAACGGAGAGCCGCTCGTAGGTCGGCTGCCATGGGTAGACTTGCGAACACATGTTCGAACCTGTCAGTGTGTCGCGCGGTGAAGGGTGCAAGGGTGGCCGATCAGCTGATCATTCGCGGAGCCCGCGAACACAACCTCAAGGACGTCTCGCTCGACCTTCCCCGCGACGCGCTGATCGTGTTCACTGGCTTGTCCGGTTCCGGCAAGTCCAGCCTGGCGTTCGACACGATCTTCGCCGAGGGTCAGCGCCGGTACGTCGAGTCGTTGTCGGCCTACGCCCGGCAGTTCCTGGGGCAGATGGACAAGCCGGACGTCGACTTCATCGAGGGACTGTCCCCGGCGGTATCCATCGACCAGAAGTCGACGTCGCGCAACCCGCGCTCGACCGTCGGGACCATCACCGAGGTGTACGACTACCTGCGACTGCTGTTCGCACGGGCCGGCCGGCCTCACTGTCCCGTCTGCGGCAGGGCGATCGCCCGTCAGACGCCGCAGCAGATCGTCGACCGGGTGCTCGAGCTCGATCAAGGTGCCCGGTTCCAGGTTCTTGCGCCGGTGATCCGCGGCCGCAAGGGCGAGTACGTCGACCTGTTCCGCCAGCTCCAGGCACAGGGCTTCTCGCGTGTCCGGGTCAACGGCGAGACCCACCCCTTGACCGAGCCCCCCAAGCTGGACAAGCAGAAGAAGCACACGATCGAGGTGGTCGTCGACCGGCTGGCCGTCAAAGAGTCCGCCAAGCGTCGGCTGACCGACTCGATCGAGACCGCACTGGGCTTGTCCGGTGGACTGGTGACGTTGGACTTCGTCGATCTTGCGGCTGACGACCCCCACCGCCTGCGTGTGTTCTCCGAGCACCTCGCCTGCCTCTACGACGACTTGAGCTTCGAGGAGCTCGAGCCACGGTCGTTCTCGTTCAACTCACCGTTCGGTGCCTGCGCGGAGTGCCACGGGTTGGGAACCCGGATGATCGTCGACCCGGAGCTGGTCATCCCCGATGACGGCAAGTCGCTTCTCGAGGACGCGATCGCCCCCTGGTCCGCGGCGCACATCTCGGAGTACTTCGCCCGCCTGCTCGAGGCGCTGGCCGACGAGATGGGCTTCACGCTCGACACACCGTGGCGCGACCTGCCCCGTCGTGCCAAGGAGTCCATCCTGGGCGGCCACCCCTCCAAGCTGCATGTGCGCTACAAGAACCGCTACGGCCGCGAGCGGTCGTACTACGCGATGTTCGAGGGCGTACTGCCCTACATCGAGCGACGGCACACCGAGGCAGAGAGTGACACGAGCCGCGAGCGGTTCGAGGGGTTCATGCGCGAAGTGCCGTGCCTCGTCTGCGGTGGCGCCCGACTCAAGCCGATCTCGCTGGCCGTGACCATCGGCGGCAAGAACATCGCCGACATCAGTGCCCTCCCGGTCGATGAGGCGTCGCGGTTCCTCAACGGTGACCTCGGGCTGACCGCTCGCGAGTTCCAGATCGCCGAGCGGGTGATCAAGGAGATCAACGAACGCCTTCGGTTCCTCCTCGACGTGGGGCTGGACTACCTCAGCTTGAACCGCCCGTCCGGTTCCCTGTCGGGCGGTGAGGCACAACGCATTCGGTTGGCGACGCAGATCGGCGCCGGCCTCGTCGGGGTGCTGTACGTCCTCGACGAACCGTCCATCGGGCTGCACCAAAGAGACAACCACCGGCTGATCGAGACGCTGATCCGCCTGCGTGACCTCGGCAACACCCTCATCGTCGTCGAGCACGACGAGGACACCATCCGCAACGCCGACTGGGCCGTCGACATCGGACCGGGGGCTGGCGAGCACGGCGGGCAGGTGGTCGTGTCAGGTTCGGTCGAGGAGCTGCTGACGCATCCGGACTCGCTGACCGGTGCGTACCTGTCGGGTCGGATCGAGATCCCCCTGCCGCAGCATCGCCGCTCACCGACACCGGGACTCGAGCTGGTCGTGCACAACGCCCGCGAACACAACCTGCAAGACGTCTCCGTTGCCTTCCCCCTGGGCTGCTTCATCGCGGTCACCGGGGTGTCCGGATCGGGGAAGTCGACGCTCGTCAACTCGATCCTGTACTCCGCTCTCGCCAAGCGCATCTACAACGCCCGAGACGTCCCGGGACGCCACCGCGACATCACGGGCGTGGACCTTGTGGACAAGGTGATCCACGTCGACCAGTCGCCGATCGGCCGCACCCCACGCTCCAACCCGGCGACCTACACCGGTGTCTTCGATCACGTCCGGCGGCTGTTCGCCCAGACCCCGGAAGCCAAGATCCGCGGCTACCTCCAAGGACGGTTCTCCTTCAACGTCAAAGGCGGGCGCTGCGAGGCCTGCTCGGGTGACGGGACCATCAAGATCGAGATGAACTTCCTACCCGACGTCTACGTCCCGTGCGAGGTATGCCACGGTGCCCGGTACAACCGCGAGACCCTCGAGGTGCACTACAAGGGCAAGACGATCGCCGAGGTCCTCGACATGCCGATCGAGGAGGCGGTCGACTTCTTCGAGGCGATCCCGGCGATCTCTCGCCACCTGCGGACCCTGGTCGACGTCGGGCTGGGCTATGTACGGCTCGGGCAGCCGGCGCCCACGCTTTCTGGGGGTGAGGCCCAACGCGTGAAGCTGGCGTCGGAGTTGCAGAAGCGGTCCACGGGAAGGACTGTCTACGTGCTCGATGAGCCAACGACCGGGCTTCACTTCGAGGACATCCGCAAGCTCCTCGGGGTGCTGTCACGGTTGGTCGACCAGGGCAACACCGTGATCGTCATCGAGCACAACCTCGATGTCATCAAGACGGCCGACTGGCTCGTCGACCTCGGGCCCGACGGTGGCAACAAGGGTGGCCTGGTCGTCGCCGAAGGCACGCCCGAGCAGGTCGCCGACGTGTCCGCGAGCTACACGGGTGCCTTCCTCAGGCCGATCCTGCAGGGTCGTGGTGTCAGTGTCGCGCCACCGGACCTCGACCTCTTGGCGCCGACGGCACCGGCTCAGGAGCGTGCCGCGCGGGGTGGGAGGACGGCAGCCGCTCTGCGTACGCGCCCGGTCAACACCGGGACGGGGAAGTCCACGGCCAGCCGCTGACACTCATCACCGATCGACCGCGCCGGTTGGTGCTGTCGGTGCTAGCACCATCGGGCAGTTGTCTCAGTGTGATCGCTGGCTAGGCTCGCAGAAGTCCCTAGGTCGAAGGAGCAGGAATGGTCGACGACATCGGCGGCGCCGAGGCATCGGGCGTTCGCCCGACCGGAACGGGTCGCCTCAGCGCAGCGTCGCGGATCGGGGAGACCGTGACATCGGGTGGGACAACGCGGCGCACAATCCTCCGGGGAGCGCTGCTCGCGGGTGTCGCCACGCCGCTACTGGCGGCGTGCGCCGACGACGTCGGTATCAGCGACGAGGACACGTCGACCGAGGAGAAGTCGACGAGCGCCGAGCCGCCTACGGGGGGCGGCAACGGCGCTGAGTCCGAGGGCGGCGACGACACAGAGTCGCAGAGCCGTGCCAGCAACGCTGTGGCGAAGACCACCGACGTTCCCGAGGGAAGCGGTGTGATCCTGGAGGACGACGGCGTTGTCATCACGCAGCCCGTCGCCGGCACGTTCAACGGGTTCAGCAACATCTGCACGCATCAGGGCTGCCCGCTCTTCGACGTCACCGAGACGATCAACTGCAACTGCCACGGCAGCAAGTTCTCGATCGAGGACGGAAGCGTCGTGCAAGGTCCGGCCGAGAAGCCACTGCCGACGCAGGGACTCGTCGTCTCCGGCAACGAGATCACGCTCGGCTGACCCACCCCGGGGCCGAGTGGCGACCAGCGCTCCGGGGTCTGGAATCAGGAGCGTCAGCTCAGGGGCTGAGGGTGGCCGCTGCCAGGAAGGCCAGGTCGCGGCGGCAGACGCGTCGGTCCAGCCGACGGTCGATCAGAGTTCGGGCCTCCTCGATGCGAGCGGCCGCCAACAGCGCCGCGATCAGCGTGTCCTCAACGATCTCACGCTGCGCTTCGCTGCCGCCCAACCGCCAGATCGAGCCGAGCAGGTCCTGCAGCCGGTCTGCCGCCACGCTCGGGTCATTCTCGCAGAGCGCCCGCAGCGCGGCCGCCAAGGGGGAGACGACGGCCGCGTACGTCGGGTCGCGATGATCCTGCGCCCAACGCTCCAACCGGGTCAGCCGCTCGCTCTGCCCGAGCGCACACAAGGTGACCGCGGCATGGAGCGCCATGAACGGCGTCGGTGGCTTGTCGAGGAGGTCCTCGTCGATGCTGTCGACCACCGATTCGACCCCGGGGACTGATACGGCACCGGGTGTGATCGCCCATCGCCATAGCAACGAACAGGAGTCGACCAGGGCGCGGCAGCCGAATACCGCGGGCGGAGAGAGCTGGGCCGCATACCGGCTCTGCACGGCGGCGAAGTCGCCCATCGACAGCTCGTGCAGTGCTGCGTGCCACGAGTAGTGCGCCAGGTTGTCGGCGCTTCGGCCCGGTCCCTCGATCCAGCCGTCGATCCAGTCGCGACCGGATCGGTGGTCGCCGGTCTCGTAGTGGACATGCGTGCGGGCATGCACGGAGTGCCCAGCGGCCGGCTCGACCTCGAGCGAGGCGCACGACAGCCGCATGGCCTCGTCCCACTGCCGCTGCTCCTGCCGGATGAAAGCCAGCAACCCGCAGAACCACCAGTCCGACCCGTAGGCCGGTCGGGCACGCTCGACGATCGCCCATGACTCCTCCGGGACGGTGGTCACTCCTGAGAAGGCAATGGTGGGTACCGCAACCGACAGCAGCAGGGCATCCTGCGGATAGTCGCGCAGGTGGGAGATGAGAGGCGCGGAGTCGCCCTTGATGTGGGCTCCGACGGCGTGCACATGGCGACGTTCGCGCTCCGTGGCGCGTCGAGCATGCATGGTGGCCGCCGTCATTCGCGCCTCGACGTCGACGGCCTTGCAGTACTCGTAGCCGAGAAGAGCCAGAGCTGCGTGACCGAGCGCGAAGGTCGGATCGTGCGCGATCGACTCAGCGACGGCCTCGAGGCCACCCGCCTGCACCTTGAGCAACGCGTCGACGCCACGGTTGTACGCCTCGCTGGCGGCGGGGGAGGTGGTCTGGGCCAAACCGTAGCGGTCGCAGGTACCGTGCATCCCACCCCTCCCCGGGGACCGCTCCCTTGGCGGGTGCCGGACGCGATGGAGAGAGCCGTTCCCTGTTCAGTACCTTACCGCTCCAACTCATCACGTCCGCCGGCTTCGGCCCGGAGGTTCGGCGGGGATTGTCTTGACCGGCTCGTAGGGTTGTCATGTGCCCGACCCGTCCCTCTACCGCCCAGCGCCGGGTTCCATCCCCGATGCCCCGGGCGTGTATCGGTTCCGCGATGCCCGCGGCCGGGTCATCTACGTCGGCAAGGCCAAGTCCCTGCGCTCGCGCGTGTCGTCGTACTTCCAGGACGTCGCGAACCTGCATCAGCGCACCGCGACGATGGTGACGACGGCCGCATCGGTCGAGTGGACGGTCGTGCAGACCGAGGTTGAGGCACTGCAGCTCGAGTACTCCTGGATCAAGGAGTTCGACCCCCGCTTCAACGTCAAGTACCGCGACGACAAGTCGTACCCCTGGCTGGCGGTGACACTGAACGAGGAGTTCCCTCGCGTCATGGTCGGGCGCGGGCCGAAGAAGAAGGGTGTCCGTTACTTCGGC
The DNA here is from genome assembly GCA_035633755.1 of Nocardioidaceae bacterium. Taxonomy (GTDB): domain Bacteria; phylum Actinomycetota; class Actinomycetes; order Propionibacteriales; family Nocardioidaceae; genus DASQEH01. The sequence goes on from DASQEH010000054.1 coordinate 78,504, forward strand.
CCGTATTCGCACGCCTGGGCCATTCGCGAGACCGTCGACCTGCTCCTGCGGGTGTTCCCCATGCGGTCGTGCTCGTCAGGCGTCTTCACCCGCAGCGCCCAGATCGGTCGACCGTGCCTGCTCGGGTACATCGGCAAGTGCTCCGCGCCGTGCGTCGGGCGGGTGACGCCCGAGGAGCACCGCGACATCGTGGACGACTTCTGCTCCTTCATCGCAGGGCAGACGAGCGCTCACGTCAAACGGCTCGAGCGACAGATGTTCGCCGCCTCCGCCGAGCAGGACTACGAGCGGGCGGCGAGGATCCGCGACGACATCGGAGCGCTGCGCCGGGCGATGGAACAGAACGCGGTCGTGCTCCCTGACGGGACGGACGCCGATGTGATCGCCGTCGCCGAGGACCCCCTCGAGATCGCCGTGCAGGTGTTCTACGTACGCGGCGGGCGCGTGCGTGGCCAGCGGGGCTGGGTGGCTGACCGCGTCGACGACGCCGACCTGCCAGAGCTGCTACGACGGTTCTTGATCCAGGTGTACGACCCGGAGACCTCCGACGCCATCCCGCGGGAGGTTCTGGTGCCACAGACCCCTGAGGACGCGTCCACCCTCACCGACTGGCTCAGCGACAAGCGGCAGAGCAAGGTGTCGGTCCGGGTGCCCCACCGCGGTGACAAGCGGACCCTGCTGGAGACGGTCGCGCGCAACGCCGGTCAGGCCCTCACCGTGCACAAGACCCGCCGTGCCAGCGACTTCACCACCCGGACTCGGGCGCTCGAAGAGATCCAGCAGGCGCTGGCTCTCGACGAGGCGCCGCTACGCATCGAGTGCTTCGACGTGTCGAACCTCCAGGGCACCGAGGTGGTGGCGTCGATGGTGGTCTTCGAGGACGGGCTGCCCCGCAAGAGCGACTACCGACGCTTCGTCATCCGGGGCTTCGAGGGACAGAACGACGTGGCCGCCATGCACGAGACGATCAAGCGGCGCTTCAAGCGCCTGCTTGACGACCGGGCCGAGTCGACCTCGCTCGACATCGGGAAGCCGGACGACGAGCGTGGGCCCGTCCTGATCGACCCCGACACCGGCCGGCCACGCAAGTTCGCGTACACCCCGGGGCTGGTCGTCGTCGACGGCGGGCCGCCTCAGGTCGCTGCCGCGCAGCGCGCGCTCGACGAGCTCGGCATCGACGACGTCCCCGTCGTCGGCCTGGCCAAAAGGCTCGAGGAAGTGTGGAGGCCCAGCTCCGACGACCCCGTCATCCTCCCCAGGACGAGCGAGGCGCTCTACCTGCTGCAACGGGTTCGGGACGAGGCACACCGGTTCGCGATCATGCACCACCGCACCCGCCGGTCGAAGAGCATGGTCGAGAGCGTGTTGGACGACGTGCCGGGCCTCGGAGAGGTACGCCGCAAGGTGCTGCTGCGTCACTTCGGGTCGCTGCGCAAGCTGCGAGCGGCCACCGTCGACGAGATCGCCGCCCTTCCCGGCTTCGGCCGGCGTACGGCCGAGTCGATCAGCGCGGCACTGGCGGCCGGGTCGACGACGCAGACGGTCCCGGCAGTCAACACCGCCACGGGCGAGATCCTCGACGAGGCGCCGGACGCGGTATCGGAGCTGACATGACGAAGTCCGGCGGCGACCTGATCATCGTGACCGGCATGACCGGGGCCGGCCGCAGCACCGCCGCGAAGGCGCTCGAGGACCTCGGCTGGTTCGTCATCGACAACCTGCCGCCACAGATGCTGGTGCCTACCGTTGAGCTGATCGGCGAGGAGAAGGACGCACCCACCCGCATCGCGGTCGTGGTCGACGTCCGCTCCCGGAGCTTCTTCGGGCACCTGCGCGACACCCTGGAGACGATGGCGTCCAACGGTCCTCGGCCTCGGATCCTCTTCCTCGAGGCGTCCGACGAAGTGCTGGTCAGACGCCAGGACGCCGCCCGCAGACCACATCCCCTGCAGCAGGGCGCCCGACTGCTCGACGGCATCGCCCGTGAGCGCAACCGGGTCCGCGACCTGCGCGGTGACGCCGACGTCGTGATCGACACCTCGAACCTGAACGTCCACCAGCTCGCCCGCAAGGTGGGCACCGCTTTCGCCGACATCGACCTTCCGACGGTTCGGGCGACGGTCGTGTCGTTCGGGTTCAAGTACGGGATCCCCGTCGACGCTGACATGGTCGTCGACATGCGTTTCCTGCCGAACCCTCACTGGATACCCGAGCTGCAGCCGAAGACGGGTCTGGACGTCGACGTGCGCGACTACGTGCTGGGCCAGCCCACCGCGGCTGAGTTCCTGGACCGGCTGGGCAGGCTGCTGGAGACGGTGTACCCGGGGTTCCTGCACGAGCGCAAGAACTACCTCACGTTGGCGATCGGCTGCACGGGCGGCAAGCATCGCAGCGTCGCCATGGCCGAGGAGGTTGCCGTCGGGATGCGGGCTCGTGGGGTCGAGACAGGCGTCGTACATCGAGACTTGGGGCGGGAATGAACGGCCCTGGCCCAGACCTTCCCACCACCGCCGCCGCGCCGAAGCACGATCTCCCCGCGGAAGCCTTGGCCGAGGTCGCAGTTGTTCCCGCGACACCCGACATGGGGGGCCCTCGCGTTGTCGCGCTCGGAGGTGGGCACGGTCTGGCGGCGAACCTCAGCGCGCTGCGGACATTCTGCGGTGACTTGACCGCGGTCGTGACCGTCGCCGACAACGGCGGGTCCTCGGGTCGCCTGCGGCGTGAGTTCGGCGTGCTGCCACCGGGCGACCTACGACAGGCGCTGGCAGCGTTGTGTCGGGACGACGAGTGGGGGCGGACCTGGGCGCGGCTGCTCCAGCACCGCTTCCAGAGCGCCGGTGACCTGCACAGCCACGCCGTCGGCAACCTCCTGATCGTCGCGCTGTGGGAGCTGCTCGGCGGCCACGTCGAGGCTCTCGACTGGGTGGGTCGCCTCCTCGGCGCCCAGGGGCGAGTCCTCCCCATGGCTGCGGTACCGCTCGACATCGCGGCGCAGGTACGCGGAGCCGACAGCGACCGGCCCGACGCCATCAAGACGATCCGTGGGCAGGTGGAGGTCGCGACGACCGAGGGGCTGGTCGAGTCCGTCGAGCTGGTCCCGGTCGATCCGCCTGCCTGCCCGGAGGCCCTTGAGGCGGTCCGGGCCGCGGAGTGGGTGATTCTGGGACCCGGATCGTGGTACACCAGTGTCTTGCCTCATCTCCTCGTCCCCGATCTGCGGGCCGCGCTCAGCACGGCGACCGCGCGGCGCTGCGTGACGCTCAACCTTGCCCCGCAGGCAGGCGAGACCGACGGGTTCACCTCCAGTACCTATCTGGAAGTCTTGGCCGTGCATGCGCCAGACTTGAAGATCGACGTGGTGCTGGCAGATGCTGCCGGAGTGGCTGACATGGCGATGCTCGAAGAGACGATCGACGGATTGGGGGCAGATCTCGTGATCGAAGATCTCGCAGCAACGGACGGGTCACCACGTCACGACGTGGCCAAGCTGGCGACGGCATACGCCGGGATCATGCGGTGACCACGCAGGAGCGCACGCGCAACGACCATCCCGGGTTGCGTCGTGGCAGGATCGGGCTCATGGCGATGACGGCACAGGTGAAGTCGGAGCTGTCCAACACCGTCGTCACCAAGTCGTGCTGCCGTAAGGCCGAAGTGTCGTCCATGCTCCGCTTCGCAGGCGGCCTTCACATCCAGAGTGGGCGGATCGTGGTCGAAGCCGAGCTCGACACAGGAGCGGCCGCGCGGCGCCTGCGCAAGGACATCTTCGAGGTGTACGGACACCCGAGCGACGTCGTGGTCGTCAACGCAGGCGGACTGCGCAAGGGCAGCCGGTACGTCGTTCGTGTCACCAAGGACGGCGAGGCGCTGGCTCGCCAGACCGGTCTGCTCGACAACAGAGGGCGGCCGGTCCGTGGCCTGCCGCCGCAGGTGGTCAGCGGCTCCGCGTGTGACGCCGTCGCTGCCTGGCGCGGGGCGTTCCTTGCCCACGGCTCGTTGACCGAGCCCGGGCGGTCGTCCGCCCTCGAGATCACCTGTCCAGGGCCGGAGGCTGCGCTGGCCCTGGTGGGGTCCGCTCGGCGCATCGGCATCTCGGCGAAGGCGCGGGAGGTTCGCGGCGTCGACCGTGTCGTGATCCGAGATGGAGACGCCATCAGCGCTCTGCTCACCCGCCTTGGCGCCCACGAGTCGCTCCTGGCGTGGGAGGAACGGCGGCTGCGCCGAGAGGTGCGCGCCACCGCGAACCGGCTGGCGAACTTCGACGACGCCAACCTTCGCCGTTCGGCTCGTGCGGCGGTCGCGGCCGGGGCACGCGTCGAGCGGGCATTGGAGATCTTGGGTGACGAGGTACCCGACCACCTCAAGCTCGCAGGCTCGCTCAGGGTCGAGCACAAGCAGGCGAGCCTCGAGGAGCTCGGTCAGCTGCACGACCCACCGCTCACCAAGGACGCCATCGCCGGACGGATCCGGCGCCTGCTCGCGATGGCCGACAAGCGTGCTGGCGAACTCGGCATCCCCGACACCGAGTCGACGTTGACGCCGGAGATGCTGGCCGAGTCCCTCGAACCCTCCTCCTGACAAGGCCGCCCCGACGGCGCTTCGTGCTGCGCATCACGTTTCCAGAGCGTGATCTCGCAGTGGCGGGCCCCTCAGGAGTTGGTAGGGTCGCAATGCCCGATCAGCGGTTCCCAGTGGAGGAGATTGTCGCGTGACTGTCCGCGTAGGTATCAACGGATTCGGCCGCATCGGCCGCAACTTCTATCGGGCCGTGGTGGCGTCAGGAGCCGACATCGAGATCGTCGGGGCCAACGACCTGACGGACAACAAGAGCCTCGCCCATCTCCTCAAGTACGACTCGATCCTCGGCCGGCTCGAGGGAGACGTCGAGGTCTCGGCGGACTCGATCTCGGTCGGGGGGCGCACGTTCGCCGCCCTCGAGGAACGCGACCCGGCGAACCTGCCCTGGGGCGACCTCGGTGCCGACATCGTGATCGAGTCGACGGGGTTCTTCACCGACGCGACGAAGGCCAAGGCCCACATCGACGGTGGCGCCAAGAAGGTCATCATCTCGGCCCCTGCGAAGAACGAAGACGTGACGGTGGTCATGGGGGTCAACCACACTGACTACGACCCCTCCGCACACACCGTCATCTCCAACGCCTCGTGCACCACCAACTGCCTCGCCCCGATGGCCAAGGCCCTGCACGACGAGTTCGGCATCGTCAAGGGACTGATGACCACCATCCACGCCTACACGCAGGACCAGAACCTGCAGGACGGCCCGCACAAGGACCTGCGGCGGGCCCGTGCAGCCGCCCTCAACATCGTGCCGACATCCACCGGCGCCGCCAAGGCGATCGGGCTGGTACTGCCCGAGCTCAAGGGCAAGCTCGACGGCTTCGCGCTGCGCGTCCCGATCCCCACGGGCTCAGCCACCGACCTCACCTTCGAGGCCGGCCGCTCCACGAGCGTTGACGAGGTCAACGCGGCCATCAAGGCAGCTGCCGAGGGACAGCTCAAGGGCTTCCTCAAGTACACCGAGGACCCGATCGTGTCCAGCGACATCGTCACTGACCCGCACTCGTGCATCTTCGACGCCGGCCTCACCAAGGTGCTCGACAACCAGGTCAAGGTGATCGGCTGGTACGACAACGAGTGGGGCTACTCCAACCGCCTCGTCGACCTCGTGAACTACGTGGGCGACTCTCTCTGATACCTCATCTCGACTCGGCGGCACTGTGCCGCCGAGCCGACGAGTGCTGTTCCCGAGCCCTGCTGCCTTGCGAGGAGTCGTTGCCGTGCTGAAGACCGTTGAGCAGCTCTCGGACGAGGTCGGGGGGCTCGAGGGCAAGCGTGTCCTCGTTCGCTCCGATCTCAACGTGCCGCTCGACGGGTCGCGTATCACCGACGACGGGCGGGTGCGGGCAAG
>DASQEH010000055.1:0-6900 GCA_035633755.1 Nocardioidaceae bacterium
CGTGTCGTCGACACGCCACAACTCGGCCTCACGTAGCCCCTCCAGCTGACCCGACACCGCCGCCAACACGGTGGCAACCGGCGCGTCGTCGAAGGGATCAGCACGGTCTTCCATAACCAAACACTAGGGCCGCCCGCCGACGATTCTTGGCCGCTCACCAATGCCCTCGGAGCTTTATCCACAGGCCGCGTCAGTAGCACTGTCGCATGCTTCACCCACCACTGAATGTGATGAAGCCACGCGTTTGGGTAGAGGTCCATGAAACCATTGAATGCTCTTGTCTATGACTGCCGGTAGGCATATCCGATCGACTGGCCTTCTTCGAAATTACCGCAGCATCAGACACCTGATCGTTAGCCCTCAAGTACGATGAGTCTCGTCGATGGTGGTAATCCGCTATTGGGTGCCAAGGTATCAGGACACGTGGGAGAAAGGCGCTTGTAAAAACACTCTATGAGAAGCTCGATGGCTGGGATTCGCCGAACGCTGACGTCGACAGCACGTCGCGGTGTGGCGAGTGCAGATAGGCGCTGACGCGGCTCATAGGCAAAGCAGACAGCGATTCGGACCGAAGAATTTGCTATCAAGCTAGATTCGCCGGTTGAGCGATGTGCGAGACTTCACGGTTCGGGCGGTTAGGGCAAAGCATGGCCAAGGCCCCGACCCGGCGCTGTTCGGGCAATCCGGCAGGCATGGACAGCGGACCGTACAGACTTCCAAGAGGCCGGGATGCGGTGGATGGGCGACATGACTCCCGGGAGCACGAGCTTGACTGGCTGCTGTGCCCCTCAGGGCAGCGCTGCATAGAGCTGAGGGAGAGCTGCGGACACGCGTGTCGTGAACGAGGTGAAAGGCGTCGCCTCGATCGTCTGGTTCGCGCCGCGGCCAGCCTTACTCCAGGTGCCGACAATCTGGCCCTCACTGACCACAGTGGATTTGAACATCCCGTTGCCGCCGGGAACGACGAGGTCTGCGTGAGCCGGGTCGAGCTGCGCCGCGCGATCGCCATAGCCGAGGACGAACTCGTCGAAGCCAGGGAGCAGATGAACACCCATCGCTTCCGCTCGTGCCGCATGCAGCACGTCGGGAGTCTCCGGATCCATGAAGTGCTCGGTGCCGTTGATGTCAAGGTTGAGGAGCTGCGGGCGAGCCAAGTCCAGTCCAATCCGTACGTCGGCGGCCACAAGGTTGCCCCAACGCTTGAGGTCGGCGCTGGTGGCGGGACCATGGCTGCGGAAGTAGCGCAGCGCCAGCTCGCCGAGTGCCTCATCGTGCTCCAGGTGGCGCGGGTGCCGGATCCACGTCTCCGTCAGCACGAGCAGCTGCTCGTTGCCATGGGTGGGTCCAAGGACGACAGTGCCTGTCATGGCGAGGAATCCAAGGATGTGGACACCGCGCTGGCCTGTCGTCGCTAGGCCGGCGTCGTCCCATGCCGCAAACAGGTCGGCTCTGCGCAGTCGGCCAGCGGCAGACAGGGCAGCTACGGTGACCTCGCGGGCCAGCTCGAGCTGCGCGTCGGTCAATCCAAGCCTGGTGCGGCGACCCCGTGAGGCAGACACCACACGCGGGGCGAGCAACCGCAGCATCCACGGCAGGTCATCGGCTACCACCAGGTGCAGGGTGCCTCGCATCGGCCATGACCGGACGACGTCGCCGGCGTCCAGGGCAGCCTCGACGTCGACGCGTGCACGCGAGCGGCTCCGCAGAGCGACCGAGGTCAGAGCACCGGCATAGTTCTGCGCCTGCATCGCTGTAAGCCAACGAACCGCCCCCACCGGCGAGCTGAACGGTGGTCCGACGACACGCTGGGCTGCTAGCCGCAGCAACGCGACCTCCCGCGGTGACGTCATGGCCGTCCACGGCCGACGGAGAAGGCCATCCCACCTCGGCTCGAAGTCACGGGCCAGAGCGTACGCGGCGAGTACGACAATCCACATGGGCGTGCGACGAGCAGCGTGGGAAATCCGGGGTGAGGACCGCTGACCGAAGGGGACGACGTTCGCTATGAGATTCTGCGCTGGTGGGTCACCCGTCGAGATCGGCATGGTGAGCAGCTATCACCTCGGCCGCACGAACCATCTGCCCACCGACCGGCTGCAACCCGATCGAGGTGGCCAACAGGCCCGTCGAGAGCCGCTCTACGACTCCCCATTCCCAGATGGCGACCGCGTCGCATCCGGTGCGCGCGGCCAGCCAGTGTGCCCGCTCATGCGGGCCATCTCGGAGGAGTTCGACGGGGTCCTCACGCATGATGATGCCGAGGTCGTACTCGGGATCGGCCAGGAGGCCATCCGGGTCCACGAGGGCGAAGCCACCGGCGGACTCGAGCGTGTTCCACTCGTGAACGTCGCCGTGCACCAGTCGGGCGCGTTCGTCATCATGCGCGTTGACGCGGCGTCCCGCACACGCCAGGGCATGGTCGACAGCCTGTATAGAGCAGGGACGGCCGAGCGACTCCCACGTCGTGGTGATGAACTCGGTCAGCCAGAGACCCTTGTCCACGCCCGTCGGCAGTCCAGAGTCAGGGGCGGGCCGCCACACGCGGCCAGCCACGTCGCACAGGATCTCGTGGCGCCGGTGGACCGGCAGGTTGAGCTCATGGAGCGATCTGCCGAGGCGTTCCAGCAGAAGGGCGCCTCGCTCGACGTCGTGATTCAACAGCCTGACGCAACCGTCGCCACCGGCCAGTCGCAGCGCGGTGATCTCGTTGACCGCTGCGTCACCGGCTCGAGGCACGAGCACCTTGATGACGACCGGAGTTCCGTTGGCGTCCGTCGCCGCTGCGACGTAGGCCTCAGTGGCGTCCTCGAATGGCGTCCCGACGCGGATCAGCCAGTCGTGCTCCAGGTTCGCGAGGAGGTCGGGCAGGTCATCGAGCCACTTCTCTGCGCCGACCTTGCGGGCCTTGCGGCGGACGACCTCCGGAACGTCGATTGCCACCGACTCAGTCTCGCGCGTTCAGCTCGAGAAGACACGTCAACCAGTACCGAGTTCGTCCACCATCCACCAGGGACCCGTGGGTGATTGTCCGGGACGCCACCTAGGATCGCGGTCGTGCATCACAGCCGCATCTCCACTCTGCTGATCGACGTCCCCTCGGCGCAGGCGGCGCAGTCATCCAGCTTCTGGTCCGCCGCCCTCGGTGTTCCTGCCCTGCCGGTCGCCGGTGAGGAGCAGTTCACCGCTCTGCCCGACGCAGTGCCTGGCTTGGTGACTGCCGTGCAGGCCGTTGACGACGCCCCGCGTTACCACTTGGACATCGAGACGGATGACGTTGACGCAGAAGCCGCTCGCCTGATCGGTCTCGGCGCCGTAGAGCTGTCGCGTTGGCTCGACTGCCGGACGCTCGAGGTCCCAGGGGGACAACTGATCTGTGTCATTCCCGTCCACAGCGACCCCGACGAGTTCGCCAAGGTCGCCAAGCTGTGGCCCTGACGCACGGTTCACGAGCTCCGGATGACGCAGCAGTGAGGAGTCCCAGCGTGTCCTGCGAGCCGCAACCGAAGGCTCGATGTCACGACAGATTGGCGCAGTGAACCCCCATGACTGACTACGGACAGCCCTTGCAGTTCGGCACGTTCCTGACGCCGAACGCAGACCGCCCGGACCGCCTCATCGAGCTTGCCGTCCTCACCGAAAGAGTTGGCCTGGACCTGGCCACGGTTCAAGACCACCCCTATCAAGCGCGACACCTCGATGCCTGGGCCGTCTTGGCGACGGTCCTCGCTCGAACCAGCACTCTGCGGGTGGCATCGAACGTGACCAACCTCCCGCTGCGACCGCCCTTCGTCCTCGCCAAGACGGTGGCCAGTCTTGACCTGCTGAGCGGTGGCAGGGTCGAGCTGGGGCTGGGAGCCGGTGCCTACTGGGATGCGATCGAGGCGGCAGGCGGTCCCCGGCGCAGCCCCGGAGAGGCGTTGCGAGCGCTCGAGGAGGGGATACAAATTATTCGTGGTGTGTGGGACGTGTCGCAGCGTTCGCTCCGAACGCATGGTCAGCACTATGCGGTGCGCGGGGTCCACCCGGGCCCTGCGCCGGCGCACGACGTGGAGATATGGGTGGGTGCCGCCGGTCCGCGAGCCCTGGCGCTGACCGGACGCCTGGGCGACGGATGGCTGCCGTCGATGGCCTACGTCGCACCCGAGACGCTTGCCGAGCGCAACGCTCGCATCGACGAGGCCGCGGCAGGCGCCGCCCGCGACCCCGCAGCTATCCGCCGTCTGTACAACGTGCATCCCTCGGCGGGCGGTGGGCGACCAGGACTCGTCGGCGACCCGGCTGACTGGGCGGAGCAACTCGCGGAGCTCACGCTTGCGTCCGGCATGAGTACCTTCATTCTGGCTTCGGACGACCCTGCCCTCATTGAGGTATTCGGTGACGAGGTCGCGCCGAGTACGCGGGATCTCGTCGAATCCGAGCGCCGGTCCAAGAGCGGTACATCCGCCCCTGACTCAATCGTCTCGACTGAGCCCGTGACCCTGCGCGTTGCCTCGGCGGCCACCAGTTCCGGCGTACCGCCCGAGCCGACCCCGGACAGTGGAACACGCCGCAGCACCCGCAGGGTCTGGGACGACGCGGCACGGCCCTCGTACCAGACCAGCGGCCCGCCCATCGCTTGGACCCCCCATGAACGCGCGAGTGCCAAGCACCTGGTCGACGTCCACGACCACCTCCGCAAGGAGCTCTCACAGCTCTACGCGGTACTTGAGCAGGTAACCCGCGGAGCGCTTGAACCGGCGGCTGCTCGGTCCCATATCAACACCATGGTCATGCGCCAGAACAACTGGACCCTGGGCACTTTCTGCGAGTCCTACTGCCGCCTGGTCACCACGCACCACACCATCGAGGACACCTCGATGTTCCCCCACCTCCGGTCAAGCGACCCCGGCCTTGACCCCGTCATCGACCGCCTCGAGGAGGAACATCGCGCTATCGCGGGAGTCCTCGATGGCGTGGACCGGGCGCTGGTGGGATTGGTCGCTGCAGCACCGGGCGAGGAAACCCACCACGCCCTGGACGCCTTGCGCGCAGCCGTCGATCTGATCGATGACACGATGCGTTCGCACCTGGCCTGGGAGGAGTCCGTCCTCATGGAACCCCTAGCGCGTTTCCACTTTTTCTGAGCCGCGGGTGCGGGGAGTCGGCCTCGATCAGAGGTCCAACCGCATCACGACACGCCGCAATGTCGGCCGACCGATTCCCACGCGTGCCGAATACCAACTGCACGTGTTCCCATGCCGCCTCGTTGGCCGGCACGACGGAGATGGCGGGGTCTGATGCAGTCACCAGCACAGGCTCGTACGCAAGGTCATTCGTCGAGATCCGGGAGGGACCTGGCGCTGCAGGGCAGCGCTACACGGGGACGGCAGTGACCACGAGGTTCTGCTGGTAGCCGCCTGCCTCGGCGTCGTACTCGCCTCCGCACGTGATGATGTGGAGCGTCGGGGTTCCAGTGCGGGTGAACAGCTCCTCAGGCAGAGCTTGCTGGTCGAAGCGGGTGGTAGTGGCTACTCGGTACGTCATCGCCGTGCCATTGGACAGCGACACCTGGACCGGATCGCCGGCATCGATGCCACGCAAGCGAACGAGCGGGCCGAGGCCATAGCGCCGCGAGTCCAGGTGTCCAGCGACCACGGCCGCGCCCTCGGTTGCACCATCGGGCGCAGGCCCGAAGCGGTACCAGCCGAGGACCTTCGGGTCCGGGGGGAGTTGCATCTGACCATCAGGGGCCACGCCCACAGGCCGGACGGTGGCGTCGATGCCAACACTGCTCAGGGTGATTCTCACTGGGCGCACGATTGTCGATGGCTTGGCGACCGTCGTCGGCGTGGCCGGGGAGCGGGTCACCTCAGCTGGCCGGTTCACCGTAGCGCGGCTCCTCGTCTTAGCCGCCACAGCGTAGGAACGGGCGTCGGACGGTCCCAGCCGCTCGCGAGAAGCTTCCTCGGGAGCGAGCTGGGACCACGCCGCGGTCACACTGACAACGAGCCCGATCAATGCCGTGACGATGATGGCGACTGCGGCCTTCGTTGTCTTCATCAGTTGACTCGTGCCGACTCAGCGGCCGCTGCGAGCGGTGGCGAGTCGACGGCTCCCGAAGGCCAGCCCGAGGGCAGACAGGAGTCCGAGACCAACATTCCAGGCAGGGATCCCGTCATCTTCGGGAGCCAGTCCAGCTTCTCCTCCGGGGACACCGTGAGGGGCCGAGTGCAAGCCGTCGATGGACTGAACCGCGAGGTCAAGGGTTCCTTCCTCCGCGCTGCCCCAGGCGTACACGATGGTGGAGGTGCCTTCGGCGAGATCCAGGTCGGCGGGACCGAGGGCTACCTTCTTGGTGCCCGCGAGAACCACGTCGGCCGAGTATGCGCCGGCAGGAACGTCGGCCGAGTCCTCGTTCGGGTTGCTGAGGTCCCCGAACAGCACGTCGCCGTTGGCGCGGACGTCGACAGCCGGCGCAGCCGCGGTGTGCCGAACCGTCACGCGGGCCTCGCCAGCGCTCGTGGCCGAGGTGTCGTTGGCGAACAAGCTGAGCATCGGGGCGCCCCCGGCATCCAGGTGCGCCACCACCGTCGCGTTGGCGCCAGCAGGCACCTCCACTCCGTTGGCTTCGATGGCCGGCTTGCCGTCACCAGGTGCGTCACCGTCGGCGAAGACCTGGAGGTCGTAGTTGCCCGCCGGCAGACTCATCGGGTCAGTAAGGGTGCCCGGCTCGAAGTCGGGGATCAGTTCCTCGCCGTTGGCGTACACGTCGACGGTGAGACCGGGGACGGCGTGGAGAACCGAAACCGTCGCGTCCTCTGCGGCGCTGGCTGACGAGATGGGCAGAGCCATCAGTACAAGACTGGCAGCTCCGGCCGCTGCAACAGTGGTGGGTCGCATGAGTGGTGTCCTCTCAGGGGA
>DASQEH010000056.1:0-11059 GCA_035633755.1 Nocardioidaceae bacterium
GTTCAACGCCCCACTCGCTCAGGTAGCCCGGCTGGCCGGTGCCCTGCAGGCCAAGGCTGAAGAGGACCCGTCGGTGCTGGGTGGCGGGACGGGCCAGCCCGCTGCTGCTGAGGCGTCGGCTGCCGCAGCGCCTCCTGCTGATGACGTTGCCGCCGACTCGGGGCCTGAGGAGGTGGCCGCTGCGGACGACGCGGCCGTCGACTCGGGTCCTGTCGATGCTGCCGCTGGTGACGATGGTCCCGCCGAGGCGGTTACCACCGAGGCTCCTGCCGAGGCCATCGCCAGTCCTGCGGCGGACGCGGCGGCGGAGCCGGTAGTCACAGACGTCCCCCCGGAGGCCACGTCTTCGGACTCCGAAGCACCACCCCAGCCCTGACGACCAGTCCCACCCAAATCCCGCGGCGTCCCCCACGCCGTTAGACAGCAGAACGGAAGGAACGCCACCATGGCGAAGCTCACAAGCGACGAGCTCCTCGATGTCTTCAAGGAGATGACCCTCCTCGAGCTCAGCGAGTTCGTGAAGTCATTCGAGGACACGTTCGGCGTCACGGCGGCAGCGCCGGTCGCCATGGCCGCGGCGGCGCCCGCCGGCGGCGGAGATGCCGCTGCCGACGTCGTCGAGCAGGACGAGTTCGACGTCGTGCTCGAGTCGGCCGGCGACAAGAAGATCCAGGTCATCAAGGAGGTCCGCAGCCTCACCAGCCTCGGCCTGAAGGAGGCCAAGGACCTCGTCGAGGCGGCACCGAAGGCGATCCTCGAGAAGGTCGCTCGCGATGCGGCCGACAAGGCCAAGGAGACGCTCGAAGGCGCTGGCGCCACAGTCACCGTCAAGTAGCTCGGATCCACACGCCGCCTCTGCTGGGCGGTGCAGGAGATTCACCAGGTCGGATCTCCTCCCGCCAGCAGGGCTGCGCCGAACGCCGTACCCGCGGGCAAGGACACCTTCCACAGGCTGCGCTGGTACGACGTTCGGACCCAATATCGGCCGAACGCTTGACTCCGGAAGCCGTGTTGGGCATGCTCACACCAGTTCCGCTCGGACGCTCGGGTTGAGCGTGGTGAAATGACCCCGCTCCCCAGTTGGACAGCAGTCGACCCATGGGGTAAACTGCTCTATTGCGCTGCCTCCCCTCCCTCCGACCCGTGACCGGGTCGCTTGGCATGCGTATCGGGAAGTCTCCGCGAGCCTTCGGAAGGACCACTCTTGGCCGCCTCGCGCAACGCCAGCAACAACGTCTCAACAACCCGCAACACCGATGCAGACCACACAGGTCGGGTGTCATTCGCCAAGATCAAGGAGCCGCTCGAGGTCCCGGATCTGCTTGCCCTTCAAGCCACCAGTTTCAACTGGCTGATCGGCAGCGTCGACTGGCAGACCCGAGTCACCCCAGCTCCTGAGGATGGTCGCGACGACGTCGTCACCAGGAAGTCAGGGCTCGAGGAGATCTTCGAGGAGATCTCGCCCATCGAGGACTTCTCCGGGACGATGAGCCTGTCGTTCCGCGACCACCGCTTCGAGCCGCCCAAGAACACGGTCGAGGAGTGCAAGGAGCGCGACTTCACGTACTCTGCGCCGCTGTTCGTCACGGCCGAGTTCATGAACAACGAAACCGGCGAGATCAAGAGCCAGACGGTGTTCATGGGCGACTTCCCCTTGATGACCGACAAGGGCACGTTCATCGTGAACGGCACCGAGCGCGTCGTCGTCTCCCAGCTCGTCCGCTCACCGGGTGTGTACTTCGAGCGCAGCATCGACAAGACCTCTGACAAGGACGTCTTCACTGCGAAGATGATCCCGTCGCGCGGCGCCTGGCTCGAGTTCGAGATCGACAAGCGCGACATGGTCGGGGTTCGTCTCGACCGCAAGCGCAAGCAGAACGTCACCGTGCTCCTCAAGGCGCTCGGGTGGACCGAGGCGCAGATCCTCGAGGAGTTCGGCGAGTACGAGTCGATCCGACTGACCCTGGAGAAGGACCACACGGTCGGGCAGGACGACGCCCTGCTCGACATCTACCGCAAGCTTCGGCCCGGCGAGCCCCCCACCCGTGAGGCCGCGCAGACGCTGCTCAACAACTACTACTTCAACCCCAAGCGCTACGACCTGGCCAAGGTCGGCCGCTACAAGATCAACAAGAAGCTCGGGCAGGACGAGCCGTTCGACCAGCAGACGCTGACGGTCGACGACATCGTTGCCGCGATCCGCTACATCGTCGCTCTGCACGACGGCAGCCGCCCGGTGCTCGACTCGCCGCGCGGCGAGGTCGTCGTCGAGGCTGACGACATCGATCACTTCGGCAACCGCCGGCTGCGCACCGTCGGTGAGCTGATCCAGAACCAGCTCCGCACGGGGCTGGCTCGGATGGAGCGCGTCGTCCGCGAGCGGATGACGACGCAGGACGTCGAGGCGATCACGCCGCAGACCCTGATCAACATCCGTCCCGTCGTGGCGGCGTTGAAGGAGTTCTTCGGCACGTCGCAGCTCAGCCAGTTCATGGACCAGATCAACCCACTGGCGGGTCTGACCCACAAGCGCCGGCTGTCCGCGCTCGGCCCGGGCGGGCTCTCCAGGGAGCGCGCCGGGTTCGAGGTCCGCGACGTCCACGTGTCGCACTACGGACGCATGTGCCCCATTGAGACACCGGAAGGCCCGAACATCGGTCTGATCGGGTCGCTTGCGACCTTCGGCCGGGTCAACGCCTTCGGTTTCGTCGAGACGCCGTACCGCAAGGTGGTCGAAGGCACGGTCACCGAGCAGATCGACTACCTGACGGCCGACGAGGAAGACCGCGTCGTCATCGCCCAGGCCAACGCCCCGCTGACGGCTGACAACACGTTCGAAGAAGAGCGTGTGCTGGTGCGTGAGCGACGCGGTGAGGTCGACTACGTCCTCGGCGGAGACGTCGACTACATGGACGTGTCGCCTCGCCAGATGGTGTCGGTCGCGACCGCACTGATTCCGTTCCTCGAGCACGACGATGCCAACCGCGCCCTGATGGGCTCCAACATGCAGCGTCAAGCTGTGCCGCTGATCCGGGCCGAGGCGCCGCTGGTCGGAACCGGCATGGAGTACCGGGCCGCTGTGGATGCCGGCGACGTCGTGGTGGCCAAGGCCGCCGGGGTCGTCACCGAGGTGTCCGCGGACTCCGTCGAGGTGATGGAGGACGGCGGTCGGTACGAGACCTACCGCCTCGCCAAGTTCCGGCGCTCCAACCAGGGCACCTGCGTCAACCAGCGTCCGACGGTGGCCGAAGGTGACCGGCTCGAGCAGGGTGCGCCGATCGCCGACGGGCCGAGCACCGACCGGGCCGAGATGGCTCTGGGTCGCAACCTGTTGGTGGCCTACATGCCGTGGGAGGGCCACAACTACGAGGACGCCATCATCTTGAGCCAGCGTCTGGTGCAAGAGGACGTCCTCACCTCGATCCACATCGAGGAGCACGAGGTTGACGCCCGCGACACCAAGCTGGGTCCCGAGGAGATCACCCGGGACATCCCGAATGTCTCCGACGAGATGCTGGCCGACCTCGACGAGCGAGGCATCATCCGGATCGGGGCAGAGGTCGTCCCAGGCGACATCCTGGTCGGCAAGGTCACACCCAAGGGCGAGACCGAGCTGACACCCGAGGAGCGCCTGCTTCGTGCGATCTTCGGTGAGAAGGCCCGCGAGGTCCGAGACACCTCACTGAAGGTGAAGCACGGCGAGAGCGGCATCGTCATCGGCGTGCGCGTCTTCGACCGCGAGGAGGACGACGAGCTTCCGCCCGGCGTCAACCAGCTGATCCGGGTCTACGTCGCTCAGAAGCGCAAGATCTCCGACGGCGACAAGCTCGCCGGACGTCACGGCAACAAGGGCGTCATCTCGAAGATCCTGCCAGCGGAGGACATGCCGTTCCTCGAGGACGGGACGCCGGTCGACATCATCCTCAACCCGCTCGGTGTGCCAGGCCGGATGAACATCGGCCAGATCCTCGAGGCTCACCTCGGCTGGGTCGCCAAGAACGGCTGGGCCGTCGACGGTGACGACGCCGAGTGGAAGCATCGGCTGGCCGATATCGGCGCCAGCACGGGCGGACCGGACACCAACGTCGCGACACCGGTCTTCGACGGTGCGCGTGAGGACGAGATCTCGGGACTGCTCGCCTCCTCGCTGCCCAACAGGGACGGCGAGCGACTGGTCAAGGGCGACGGCAAGGCGCGGCTGTACGACGGTCGCACCGGTGAGCCGTTCCCGGACCCGGTGTCGGTCGGGTACACGTACATCATCAAGCTCAACCACCTGGTCGACGACAAGATCCACGCACGTTCCACCGGTCCCTACTCGATGATCACGCAGCAGCCGCTGGGCGGTAAGGCCCAGTTCGGTGGCCAGCGGTTCGGCGAGATGGAGGTCTGGGCGCTGGAGGCCTACGGGGCCGCGTACGCCCTGCAGGAGCTGCTGACGATCAAGTCCGACGACGTCCTGGGTCGGGTGAAGGTGTACGAAGCCATCGTCAAGGGCGAGAACATCCCCGAGCCAGGCATCCCTGAGTCGTTCAAGGTGCTGGTCAAGGAGATGCAGTCGCTGTGCCTGAACGTCGAGGTGCTGTCCAGCGACGGTGTGGCCATGGACATGCGCGACAACGACGAGGACGTCTTCCGAGCCGCCGAAGAACTCGGCATCGACCTGGCCCGACGTCCCAACGAAGGTGTCTCGAGCGTCGAGGAGGTGTGAGCCGGCACGTTCGCCGTCTCACCCCTCCTCGGTAGCCGAGCCCCTCACCATCTCGAAGCAACCGCAGCATCACCAGACGAAGGACATGTCTTGCTGGACGTAAATTTCTTCGACGAGCTCCGTATCGGTCTCGCCACCGCCGACGACATCCGTCAGTGGAGCCACGGCGAGGTCAAGAAGCCCGAAACCATCAACTACCGCACCCTCAAGCCCGAGCGTGACGGCCTCTTCTGCGAGAAGATCTTCGGCCCCACGAGGGACTGGGAGTGCTACTGCGGCAAGTACAAGCGGGTGCGCTTCAAGGGCATCATCTGCGAGCGCTGCGGTGTCGAGGTCACCCGGTCCAAGGTCCGCCGTGAGCGGATGGGTCACATCGAGCTCGCCGCTCCTGTGACGCACATCTGGTACTTCAAGGGCGTCCCCAGCCGGCTCGGCTACCTGCTCGACCTGGCCCCGAAGGACCTGGAGAAGGTCATCTACTTCGCGGCGTACATGATCACCGCTGTCGACGACGAGGCGCGTCACCGCGACCTGCCGTCGCTCGAGGCGAAGATCGACGTGGAGCGCAAGCAGCTCGAGCAGCGTCGCGACTCCACCGTCGAGAGCCGCCTCAGCAAGCTCGAGGAGGACCTTGCGGCCCTCGAGGCCGAGGGCGCCAAGGCTGACGCCAAGCGCAAGGTCAAGGAAGGCGCCGAGCGCGAGATCAAGCAGATGCGCGACCGTTCGCAGCGTGAGCTCGACCGCATCGAAGAGGTGTGGAGCTCCTTCCGGACCTTGAAGGTCCAGGACCTGATGGGCGACGAGATCCTCTACCGCGAGATGCGGATGCGGTTCGGCAAGTACTTCGAAGGCGCCATGGGCGCGGAGGCCATCCAGAAGCGGCTGCAGAGCTTCGACCTCGAAGCAGAGTCGGAGTCCCTGCGCGAGACCATCGCTACGGGCAAGGGCCAGCGCAAGACGCGTGCCCTGAAGCGGCTCAAGGTCGTGTCGGCCTTCATGCTGACGACCAACAGCCCCGACGGCATGGTGCTCGACTGTGTGCCGGTCATCCCGCCGGACCTGCGGCCCATGGTCCAGCTCGACGGCGGCCGGTTCGCCACGTCCGACCTGAACGACCTGTACCGCCGCGTCATCAACCGCAACAACCGGTTGAAGAGGCTGCTGGACCTCGGTGCCCCCGAGATCATCGTCAACAACGAGAAGCGGATGCTCCAGGAGGCCGTCGACTCACTGTTCGACAACGGCCGTCGTGGGCGCCCGGTCACCGGACCGGGTAACCGTCCGCTCAAGTCGCTGTCCGACATGCTCAAGGGCAAGCAGGGACGGTTTCGCCAGAACCTGCTCGGCAAGCGCGTCGACTACTCCGGGCGTTCGGTCATCGTGGTTGGTCCTCAGCTGAAGCTGCACCAGTGCGGACTGCCCAAGCAGATGGCACTCGAGCTGTTCAAGCCCTTCGTGATGAAGCGGCTCGTGGACCTCAACCATGCGCAGAACATCAAGAGCGCCAAGCGGATGGTGGAACGCAGCCGGCCGGTCGTCTGGGATGTCCTCGAGGAGGTCATCACCGAGCACCCCGTGCTTCTCAACCGCGCGCCGACGCTGCACCGGCTCGGGATCCAGGCCTTCGAGCCCCAGTTGATCGAAGGCAAGGCGATCCAGATCCACCCGCTCGTCTGCTCGGCGTTCAACGCCGACTTCGACGGGGACCAGATGGCGGTGCACCTGCCCCTCTCAGCGGAGGCGCAGGCAGAGGCGCGCATCCTGATGTTGTCGACCAACAACATCTTGAAGCCTGCTGACGGTCGTCCCGTGACGATGCCGACGCAGGACATGATCATCGGGATCTACTTCCTGACGCTGGACCGCGACGGTCACGTCGGTGAAGGGCGGGCATTCGGGTCCATGGCCGAAGCGCTCATGGCGCTCGACCTGGGCGAGATCGCGCTGCAGAGCAAGATCAAGCTGCGGTTCGACAGCGTCGTGCCGCCGGAGGACCACCCCACGCCCGAGGGCTGGGAGCCCGGTCAGCCGCTGACGCTCGAGACGTCGCTCGGCCGCGCCATCTTCAACGAGGCGCTGCCCTGGAACTACGCGTACGTCAACGGTGAGGTCGGCAAGAAGCAGCTCGGCGTCATCGTCAACGACCTCGCCGAGCGCTACACCAAGGTCGAAGTCGCCACCGCGCTCGACGCCTTGAAGGACGTCGGCTTCTACTGGGCCACCCGCTCCGGCGTCACGATCTCCATCGAGGACGTCGTCACGCCCTCGGAGAAGCCCGAGATCATGGCGAAGTACGAAGGACAGGCCGCCAAGGTCCAGCAGCAGTACGAGCGTGGCCTGATCACCGACGACGAGCGTCGCCAGGAGCTCATCGAGATCTGGAACAGCGCCACCATCGAGGTTGCCAAGGCCATGGAGGCGACGTTCGAGAAGACGAACCCGATCTACATGATCGTCAACTCCGGTGCCCGCGGGAACATGACGCAGGTCCGCCAGATCGCAGGCATGCGTGGTCTCGTTGCCAACCCCAAGGGCGAGATCATCCCGCGGCCGATCAAGGCCAACTTCCGTGAGGGACTCTCGGTGCTCGAGTACTTCATCTCGACGCACGGAGCTCGCAAGGGCCTGGCCGACACGGCGCTGCGGACGGCCGACTCCGGCTACCTGACGCGTCGACTCGTTGACGTCTCGCAGGACGTGATCATCCGCGAGGACGACTGTGGCACTCAGCGGGGCCTCACCAAGGTCATCGGTGTGCGTCTCGACGACGGCCGGGTGGTCAAGGACGAGTACGTCGAGACCTCGGCGTACGCCCGCAACCTCGCGGTCGACGTCCTGCATCCCGACAGCGGCCAGATGCTGGCCGCCGGCGGCGACGACATCGGTGACGTCGTGATCAACCGACTGGTCGAGGCCGGGATCCACGAGGTCAAGGTCCGCTCGGTACTCACCTGTGACGCCAGGACCGGGACCTGCGCCAAGTGCTACGGCCGCTCACTGGCCACCGGCAAGCTCGTCGACATCGGCGAGGCCGTGGGCATCATCGCGGCGCAGTCGATCGGTGAGCCGGGAACCCAGCTGACGATGCGTACCTTCCACACCGGCGGGGTCGCTTCGGCCGACGACATCACCGAGGGTCTGCCCCGAGTGGTGGAGCTGTTCGAGGCGCGCCAGCCCAAGGGCAAGGCGCCGATCTCGGAGTCCGCGGGACGGGTTCGTATCGAGGACACCGACAAGACCCGCAAGCTCGTCGTCGTACCGGACGACGGGTCCGAGGAGGTGGCCTACCCGGTCAGCAAGCGGACGCGACTCCTGGTCGAGGACGGCTCGCACGTCGAGGTCGGCCAGCAGATGACGATCGGCAAGGCGGACCCGCAAGACGTGTTGCGCGTGCTCGGGCCTCGCAAGACCCAGGAGCACCTGGTCGACCAGGTGCAGGAGGTCTACCGTCGGCAGGCTGTCGCGATCCACGACAAGCACATCGAGATCATCATCCGGCAGATGCTGCGCCGGATCACGGTGATCGAGAGCGGCGACTCGCTGCTGCTTCCGGGTGAGCTCGTCGAACGTACGCGGTTCGAGACAGAGAACCGCCGGGTGGTGGCCGAGGGCGGTACTCCCGCCTCGGGTCGCCCGGTGCTGATGGGGATCACCAAGGCCTCACTGGCAACGGAGTCGTGGCTGTCCGCGGCGTCGTTCCAGGAGACCACTCGGGTGCTGACCGATGCCGCCATCCACGGGAAGTCGGACTCGCTGCGGGGGCTCAAGGAGAACGTCATCCTCGGCAAGCTCATCCCTGCCGGCACCGGTCTCGAGCGGTACCGAAACATCCGGGTCGAGCCGACCGACGAGGCCCGCGCACAGGCGTACTCCATCGACTACGACACCTACGACTACGACTTCGGTCAGTCGACGGGTCAGTCGGTGGCGCTGGACGACTTCGACTTCGGTTCCTACCGGAACTGACGCCGCGGCGCCGTCCGCACATCACACCGCCACGAAAGGGGCGGCCACCTTCACCGGGTGGCCGCCCCTTTGCACGCAGTACGCCAACCCGGACAGGCTGGAGGCCGGGGGAGAGGCGTGGGCACAGTGCGACAGGATGACGGCATGCACGCCGACCAGGACGCCCCGACACCCCTGCCGGATCCTGCGGCCGACATCGAGAAGCAGTTCCGGGCCACACTCGAGACGGTCGAGCGACGCCTGACCGGCGCCATGCAGCCGACACCGGTGACCCAGCTGAGGAGCCTCGTCGACGAGGCGGAGCTGCTCGCCGATCCTCGAGCCTGGGACCGGTACGGCGAGCTGGGCCCCATCGAGCAGCTGGAGCAGCAGGTGGCACAGCTGCTCGGGAAGCCCGCAGCAGCGGTGTTCCCCAGCGGCGTGATGGCGCAGCAATGCGTGCTCCGGGTGTGGACCGAGGCCCGGAGCTCAGCTCGCGTAGCCCTGCCCGCCCTGTCGCATCTGTTGCACCATGAGGCTGACGGCCCCCAGCTCCTGCACGGGTTCCAGTACGAACGGCTCACCGACGGCCCGAGCGTGCCCATGACGGCGGATCTCGAGAGGATTCCCGGGCGTCTGGGAGCGGTCCTGTTGGAGCTGCCCCTTCGCGACGCGGGCTACCTGCTTCCGACCTGGCAGGAGCTCAGCGACTTCTCGTCGGCCTGCCGGGCTCGCGGCGTGCCTCTGCACTTCGACGGTGCTCGGATCTGGGAGTCCCAGCCCCACCTCGGGCACAGCCTGGCCGAGATCGCCGACCTCGCCGACACGGTGTACGTCTCGTTCTACAAGGGACTGCTCGGGCTGGCTGGTGCCGCAGTTGCCGGGCCCTGCGACGTGATCGCCGAGGCGCGCCAATGGCGCACCCGGCATGGCGGCACGATCTATACCCTGCTGCCCTACGCCCTGGCTGCTCTGAGAGGCCTGCGCGACGAGCTTCCGATGATGGCGCAGTACCACCAGCGGGCCGCAGAGTTGGCGGAGGCGATGACCGTGCTCGGCCTGCGAGTGCATCCCGAGCCCCCGCACACCAACGCCTTCCGCGTCCTGGTGGCCGAGGACAGCGTGACCGTCAACCAGCGTCTGGTCGCCTACATGCGGGAGAACTTGGTCGGGTTGACGCCGCCCTGGCTGCCCGCCGACGTGCCGGGTTGGGCCTGGACCGAGTTCACGGTCGGACGTTCCACGCTCGACTGGTCAGTGAAGGAGGCAGCCGAGCTTCTGCAGTGCACGGTCACTAGCCGACGGAGTAGGAGCTAGCGACGCAGCGGCGCATGCGAGCCGACGGTGTTACCGTCCACCAGAAGGTCGAGGTGGTGAACGTGCGCACACGTCTGACGAGACTCGCGGGGGCTTCGGCGCTGCTTGCGCTGTCCGGTGTCCTCACCGTCGCTGCTTCAGCGCAGCGGTGGTGGCCGGTGTGTGCGATCGGTGACTTCGACACCGGCGGTTGCGTGGGACTGCAGGACCACGCCTACGACTACGTCGTGCCGAGCGATCCTTGGGTGCCGGTGGGTGCGGCTGCGCAGCTGCACGGGGTAGCGATGTTGCTCCTCGCCGGCGCGGTGCTCCTGCTCCCAGGGTTGCTCTCCGGCCGTCGACTCGGACGTGGCTTCGTCATCACCACCGTGGTGGTGTCCGTGGGTGTCGCGGCCATGGCGGTGCAAACCTTGCTCTCGGGCCTTGCGGGGCAGGTCGTCGCGGTCCCGGGGCTGTGGTTACCCGGATTGGTGTGGGTGTTCGGATGGCCCGCGCTGATGGTGGGTTCAGCGGCATCAGCTGAGGACGCGCCTGCTCGGGTGGAGGTGGGGCGGTGGGCGGTCGTGGGCTGTGTGCTCGTCGGTAACCCGTTGGCCCAGGTCCTGATCGTCCCGGTACTTCTCGCGTACACCTCGCACGACATGACGCCGTGGGCCGAAGCGGTAGGCGGCGTGATCCTCATCGGTGCCGCTGGCCTCGTCTGGCTGACTGCTCATCGCGACTCCTCATCGAGCCAAGGCAGCGGTGACCACGCGACGCCGCAGCGCGTCCATGAGGTCGCCACCCCGTAGCGAGCGCCATCAACGGCCGCTCACTCCCCGCCGCGGGTCGCCGCACGACGGTCCATTCGGCCCCGCTGCGCTGGCGCGCCGGAACTGCCGTGTAGGTCTCGCCGCATGACCGAACCCGCTGAAACGCAGCGAGCCTCCTCCAATGTGTGGATCACGTCACCCTTTGCTTGCTTCTACTACGGTGTAATAATGATTACATGACTATAGTGACGCAAGATCAAGACATCAAAGCATGGTTCACCGGCCGCCTGCCGCAGGAGTGGACCTCGACGGCCCCTGAGATCACCATTGACCG
>DASQEH010000057.1:0-26761 GCA_035633755.1 Nocardioidaceae bacterium
CCGATAAGGACAGGAATCGGGTCCTGCACCGGCGGCGGAGACACTGGCCGGGTCTCCGCCGTCAGCGCCTGACCCGCCCAGGCAGTCCGGAGCTCCCGCAACTGCTGGTCGAAGAGCTCCCCGCGCTGTTCGAAGTCGCGCCCAGTCAGCGTGAAGTCCCCCGGTCGCCACCCGACACCCAAGCCCAGCGTCAGTCGGCCATCTGAGATCTGGTCCACCGTCGCGGCCTGCTTGGCGAGCTCTGCGCTACTGCGAGCCGGTGCGATCAGGACGTTCGTCATCAGCCTGATCCGCTGGGTGATCGCGGCAGCCGCGGCGAACACCGTCAGTTCCTCGTAGTTCGGGTAGGACACCGCCCCGATGCTGGCAAGCGTGCTGAACCCGGCGTCCTCCGCGCGCTTGGCCCAGTCGAGCAGTTGCGGACCGGAAGCGCCCTGGACCGCGTTAGGAATCCCGATGCCGATGTCCATGCGAGCCCTCCAAGGTTCGATCACGTTGTGCTGGCCTGCCGAGGAGGACGCTACTAGCGTCGACCTGGTGACCCGCATGCTACGCCGGGCAAGTCTCACCACGATCGAGCGGGATCTGCTCGACGGTGCGATGGTGGCCCGACTAGCGACCGTGCGTCCCGACGGCCGCCCTCATGTTGTACCAGTCACCTTCGCCTGCCCTGGCCCGGGCCTCGTCGTCACCGCTGTCGACCACAAGCCGAAGCAAAGCGCCAACCTGCAGCGGCTGCGCAACATCGATGTCCATCCTGCCGTCAGTCTGCTGGTGGACCATTACGAGGAGGACTGGGCCGCATTGTGGTGGCTTCGCTTGGACGCAACCGCCAGCGTGGTTCGGGAGGAGCCGCATCGCACCAACCTCACGCAGGCATTGATCACAAAGTACGGCGAGTACGCCGCGACACCCCCGACCGGTCCGGTCATCGCGATGAGCATTGACGCTATCGCCTCATGGAATCTCGACGGGTAACACCGTGGTGGCTGCCTCGAAGGTTGCTATGACAGTTCGACTTTCCCTGCCGGGCACCATTTCACATTACCGCTGATCTCCTCGCGCCCTCATGGCTGCGACCACCGCCTGGGCTAGAGTCGTCGTCGTCAAGAGCCGGAGAGGACCACGGTGCCGACCCTCTTATCTCGAATGTCACAGTACGTTCGGAGTCGGTTGACCGGCTGGCGACGGCCGCTGGCGCTCGTTCTGTTTGTCTTTCCGACCAGCTGGTTGGCGATGTCGCTCGTAGAGCCTGCCGACAACCGGATCACTGACCCGGCGAACTATTGGTGGTACTTCGTTGTCACGGCGGCCACCGTCGGGTATGGCGACTTCTTCCCCGTGTCGAACGCTGGGCACGTCGTAGGCGTTTACGTCATCGTCGGTGGCATCGTGACTCTGACATTGCTATTCACGCAGTTGGCCGACTACATACAGTCGATTCGAGGTAAGCGCATGAGAGGCACCGCTCAGCTCGACCTTGCCGGACACGTCGTCATATTGGGCTACACGATGGGCCGTACCGAGAAGATCGTTTCTGAGCTGATGACGGAGGGTCGGCTGCGCATCGCGCTTTGCGCCGGGGAGGAGGTGGGGCAGCACCCACTTCCCGACGAAGCGGAGGTCCAGTTCGTTCGCGGAGACCTCAGCAAGCTGGACGTCATGACCCGGGCGTGCGTCAGTCGCGCAAGGACCGCGCTGATCGACGGGCGCGACGACAACGAGACGCTCGCGATCGCGGTGGCCGTCGACCACGAGAAGCCTGATATCCACATGATCGCCGCCCTACGCGACCTGGACCGGCGGGAGCAGTTGCGGTACGTGAATCCCCGGGTGCAGTGCGTCCAGTGGCACATGCCTAACCTCCTAGCCGAGGAGGCGACTGAACCCGGTATCACCGAGGTCTACCACGACTTGATGTCCGCTGGCGGCCACGGCAACACCTACTCCCTCAAAGTACCGGCGAACTTCCCGCACGCGACCTTCGGCGAATGCCAAGTGCATCTCGGCCGTGCCTTTGCGGCCAC
This sequence comes from Nocardioidaceae bacterium, assembly GCA_035633755.1. Classification (GTDB taxonomy): domain Bacteria; phylum Actinomycetota; class Actinomycetes; order Propionibacteriales; family Nocardioidaceae; genus DASQEH01. Next base: position 2,028 of record DASQEH010000057.1, read on the forward strand.
GCTGGTGGCGGTTCGAAAGGACGACGAATTGCGCGTGAGTCCGCCTTGGGACCACGTACTCGACGAAGGAACGGTTCTTTACTACGTCGCCGGCGAGCGTCTCGACTCGTCGAGCTTTGCCGCGGTCGAGTGAGACCAGCAGCACCGCCAGCGGCTCGTATTGCGGTGCCTCCCTATCGGACAGTGAGAACGTCGATGCAGATACACCACCGCACGCGAGTCCGGTATCCTCGGGCCGTCACCGGGAAGGATTCGGCGTGAGTGGACAAGCAGCACCCTCAGAGCCCGGCGCGCTCTCGCTGCCGACGTTCGGGGCACGCCGCAACCTTCGTCAGGAGGTCGCCCACGCACTGAGGGCCGCTCTCATCACCGGCGAGATGCGCCCCGGCCTTCTCTATTCGGCCCCCGCCCTGGCGGAGAAGTTCGGTGTATCAGCGACGCCGGTCCGCGAAGCGATGCTCGACCTCGCCAACGAAGGCCTGGTGGAGGCCGTGCGTAACAAGGGCTTCCGCGTCGCCGAGCTCACGAATCGTGAGCTGGACGACATCACGACCTTACGGGCGCTGATCGAAGTGCCGACCGTGGGGGAGATCGCGGCTCGCTTCGCCGAGGGCACCCGCCCAGCCGTAGAAGCGCTGCGGCCTTTGGCGGACGAAATAGAACGTCAGGCGGCCATCCCTGACGTGATCGCCTACGTCGAAGCGGACCGACAATTCCACCTGGGCTTGCTTGCGCTGGCGGGTAACGAGCAGTTGGTACAGGTCGTCGGAAACTTGCGAGCGCGCAGCCGCCTCTATGGTCTGCATGAACTTGCAAGCAAGGGCGAGCTGGTCCGTTCGGCGCGAGAACATCAGGAGATTCTGGCCTCGGTCCTCGCCGGTGACCCGGAGAAGGCGACCACCGTCATGCGTCGTCATATCGGGCACGTGCGCGGATCGTGGGCCGGTCGCACTGAGCCCCATCAGTAGTTGGCGCGTCCACTACGTCACTGGGCTCGAGGAAGGTGCCCAGACGAACCGGAGTTGCTATGGGACGCCTCGCAGTCGTCCCTGGGGAGTAGGGGGTGGCGGTCCAAGCAGCCGTCAGGCAGGCGGTGGCGAACCCGCAGACACGCCCTTGGCACCAACCCATCCCCGGCCGCACGAGCAGTTTGGCGCTTCGAGCGTCGGCAGCTCCCAGATCGTCCACCGCCGCTCGAAGTTCGGCGCCGTTCACCTCTTCGCATCGGCAGATGACGGTGTGGTCCTCAATCATGTCGACCCAACACCCGGGAACCGGGTGCGCTAGATGCATGGCGGCGGCGAACGACCGCAGCTTGCTGCGTTGCCGGACGACTTTCGCCGAGGCGGCAACGGCACCCCCGGCGGCCGCGATGCCGGCGATCGTTCCCTCTGCCAAGGAAAGGGCTGCACCACCAACACCACACGTCTCTCCGGCGGTGAAAACACCAGGCACAGTGGTCTCTTGCCGGCCATCGACGGTGCATATGACGGAGCCGTCGATGTCTACATCGGTTTCGCAGCCCAGCATCACCAGCAGTTCGAGCTGAGGGGTGAAGCCCCAGCCCACCGCCACGGTGTCGACGGGTACGCGAGTGGAGCTTCCCGGGATCGGGGTGCCGCGGCCGTCGAGGCGGGCCACGGTCGCTGACTCGACCTGACCGGAGCCTTCGACGGAGACCAGCATGGAACGGGTCCGGACGGGGACTCGGTGCCGCGCAAGACTCCGGGCGTAGCCGACACCCTCACCCAGTTTGCCCAGGTTCTTCGCCACTGCCGGGCTGTGCCGTATCCACCGCAGGGGCGAGTTTGCCTCGTGCACGCCGACGACGTGGGCACCTGCCTCAGCTAGTCCCGCAGCGACAGGAAGCAGGAATGGTCCGGTTCCAGCGACGAGCACTCGTTCACCTGCGCGAACGCCGTGCCCCTTGAGGAGCGCCTGTGCTCCACCGGCAGTCATCACCCCGGGTAGGTCCCATCCAGGGAAAGGGATCTGGCGGTCGTAAGCGCCTGTGGCCACGACCAAGCGGCGGCCAGTGACGCTTACCCGCTTCTCGGGGCGACGGGACCGGTCGACCAGGTGCACAACGAAGCCGGCGTCCGTGCCTTCTACTGTCCATGCGTCGTGTTGTGGCAGGTAGGTGACAGCGCCGCTCTTGCGGTGCTCACTCAGTTTGTCGACGAGTGTCGTGTACGACGTGAGGTCGTGGTGGAGGTAGTCGAGCTTGCCTGCGGCCGACGATGCCTCGTTCGGTCGCCGCCAATATTGGCCGCCGGGCTGGGTCCCAGCGTCGACCAGCGCGACCTTGGCGCCGTGACCTGCGGCCTCGGTGGCAGCGGCCAGTCCGGCGGGTCCCGCACCGACGATGACGACGCTGAACGTGGTATCAGCCGGTGGCGTCATGCCCGGTTCCTTCCTGAGTTGAGACGGTCATGCCTGCTTGTGCAATGAGAAGGCAAGCCCGCTCATTCGGGATGTCGTCGGCGACGATGAGACAGTCGAAGCAGATGCCAATGCCACAGAACAATCCGCGGGGTCGGCCGTGAACGCGGGTCCGCCGCCAGGCACGCACCCCGACTGCGGTGAGCGCGGCCCCGACGCTTTCTCCGGGAGTGAACGGTATGCGCCTGCCGTCAAAGGTGAAGTAATGACTGCTGTCATCGATCATGCCGTCACCGAATCGAACCTTGCGGGCGAGTAAGGGGAGACGTCGAGAACCGGGGACTGCCCCGAGAGCAGTTGTGCGATCAGCAGCCCGGTGATGGGGGCGAGACCGATTCCCGCTCCTTCATGGCCGCACGCGTGATAGATGCCTTGAACGCGAGGGTCCGGGCCGATGACCGGGAGGTGGTCGGGACAGTACGGGCGGAACCCGCTATACACACGCATGAGCGCTACCTGCTCGAGAAACGGGAAGAGCCCGATCGCCTGAACTGCCAGGCGTCTGATGACTTCGACGGGCATGTCGTTGCTGTATCCGACGCGTTCCCTGCTTGCGCCGATGAGCACTGTTCCGCCGTGTGTGCCTTCGATGACCGCTGACGTCTCGAGTCCGGCGTCGCTACTCGCGACGTTGCTCACGTAGTCGGCGGAGTACACCTTGTGTCGAACCATTCGGGGGAGTGGTTCAGTGACGAGCACGAATCCGCGCCGGGGCAAGACAGGAACGGTCGTCCCGAACAGTTGTGCCACGTCGCCGGACCAGGTTCCGGCGGCATTCACAACGGCCTTGGTCGGAAAGCGGCGGCGGTTCGCAACCACAGCCGTCACGCGGCCACGCGAGTCGCGTTCGAGGCCGGTCGCCGTTACTCCGCTCTCGACCATGACACCCAGGGCGCGTGCCTGAGCGAGCAGTATTGCCGCGGCGAGCATCGGTTGGACCTGCATGTCGTCCTCGTAGAAGACGCCTCCAGCAAGGTCCTTGGCCAAGTGGGGTTCCCGGTCCAGCAATCCCGGACCTGTCAGGGGAACGGTGCTGACGCCAGACTCGCGTTGGTAGCCGGCGAACCGCTGCAGCGCGGCAAAGCCTTCGGGATCCTTCGCGACGACCAACCCGCCTTTCTCCTCGAGCTCAATGGTGTCGGCTCCCAGTCGGGCGCCGATGTCGAGCCACAGCGTGCGGGAGCGGAGCGCGAGGTCCAGTTCGGGTCCGGGGCCTTTGTCGGATACCAGGATGTTGCCCTCGCCTCGGCTGGTTGTGCCGCCTCCCACCGTTCCCCGGTCGAGAACGGTTACTGACAGCCCCGCTTGGCTGGCGTAGTAGGCGCAGGCAGCGCCGACGATGCCAGCGCCGACCACGACAACGTCAGACACGAGACCGCCTCATGATCGCTTGCGCGACAACAAGGTCCTGCCAGCCCATCCCAACACTCTTGTAGATGCCCGTGCCTGAGGGGTCGCTTGGGGGGCGGCGGACCAAGGTGGCGATCTCGATCAGATCTTCTGCCTGGATGGCGTGTTCAGCGACGGCCATGGCGACGTCACCGGCTTCTTGCAAGGCCACATGGCGGGTCTCGACGACCACGCCGACTCCCGTTCGGGCGCGGCGGAACACGTTCGAGTCGAGCTCGCGACGGTCCGAGTCGTGGGAGCCGACAGCGATCGCGCAGACGTTGTCCTTCATGAGGCTGCTGTCGAACAACGGTACGCCGGCGGTCGTGGCACACACGACGATGTCGCCGTCGGGGAGAGAGTCGACAGTGCCCACTTCGGCCGAGATGCCGACATCGTAAAGCCGTCGTACCAGGGCGGCGGCCGTGTCCGGGCGGCGGCCGATCACTGTCACTCGCTCGATGGGACGGACGGCGCGCATGGCGTGTACGTGTCCCCAAGCCTGGGGCCCCGCGCCGAAGACCACGAGATGTCGGGCGTCGACCGGTGCGATGTGTCTGGCGGCGACGGCCGACATGGCGGGTGTGCGCAAGGTGGTGAGCGCGGTCCCGTCCATGAGGGCGACAGGCGTCAGCGTGGCTGAGTCGATGACCGCGTAGAGCGCTTGGATGCGGGGCAGACCCATTGCAGGGTTGCCGGGGGCCACCGTGCCGATCTTGACGCCTACGTGATCTGCGAGCTCGGCAGGCATGAGCAGCAGTTGCCCGTGCGCAACGTCAATGACTGACCGTGCCGCGCTGCAAGCGGGATCGAAGCCTCGGAGCAGTGCTTGCTCGAGGCAGTCGACCGCGTCACTCCAGGGAAGCGTCGCCTCGATGGCACTAGCGTCGAGGTAGGGCAACGATGAAGCGGTCACGGCACACCCATCGTCGTCAGTCGTGCTGTCATGGCGACGTCGACACGGACTGTGACGCGGCCTGCTAACTGAGCGAAGACCGACTCGTCGACCTGAACGATCGGCATGTGCTTCTCGTACAGCTCTGCGGCGACGAGCGCCCCGACGACCAAAATGGTGTCGACCTCGGTCATGACAACCGCGGCGGGGGAGTGACCGGTGCGAATCTGTTCGGCCAGGACGGCAGCCGCCGAGCTCGAGCCGCGCCCTGAACACATCCCGACCACTGCGCCGGTGAGTGATGTACCCGCCTGAGGATGATGGACGTCGATGACACGACCATCCGCGTCCACACCGCCCCAGAAAGACAACGGCTCGTCAAGCTTGATCCATGCACCGCAGGCGGTTCCAGACGTGAGGGCCTTCCCTCGGAACTCAGGTCCAGAGGCGATCATCTCGCACCACTCTTCCTACCCTCGCAGAGGCCACGCACTCGTGGAGGTCGCCCAGGACGACGTCCACTCCCAAGTTTCCTGGGGCGTACCAGGCCCACTTGCCGGAGTTCGTCATCACTGTCGTGATGTTCTCGGACAGCACTGGCGCTACGTAGGTACAGGTGTCGGTCAATATCCGGGCACCAGCTTGTTCGACGATGTCGACGTAACCGAGCCTTGTCGCTTCCTGGAGGACCGCACGACTTGTGGCGACGAGCACGGTCACATCGGGGGAGAATCGTGGGCCGGCGCCGATTGCCGTCGCTAGGGCGGCGAACTCCCGGACGGAGAAGTGGGGCGTGCCCAGGCTGACTGCGTCGACAGTGTCACCGATCGCAGTCGTCAGTTGGGTGCGAGCCGCCCGCAGGTGGGCCAGGTCCACTTCCACCACAGGCGTGAGTGCATCGGCCACCGCTGTGAGGGTCGGGGCTTCAGGGGTGACGCCCACCACGTGGAAGAGCGCCACACCACCAGCCGAGGCCGCCGCCGCCCCCAATGCCTTGAGGCGGTCCTCAGTGACGCCATCCTCGAGGTTCCCGGGGAGACCTACCAACGCCGGCACTCGAGTCCCTGCCAGTTCGCCCACGACGACGCCCAACGCAGCCCATGCACTGTCCGTCTCGAGGAGGGCGCCCGGCAGGTCTCCGCAGTCGAGTACCACGTCGGCGCGACGCCCATGATCGCGGTGGAGCCCAGTGTCCGGAACGAGCCCCGTCAATGCGGCCGCGATGTCCATGAAGTCGCCGTAGCGTCCGGTTCGGGCACCGAGCACCGAGTTGACGAACGCAATTGCGTTGGACTCCCCCCAGGCGACGTGCGTACCGAACGCCGGACGGTGCGTGATCTGGTAGGGCGCGCAGGACCAGGTGGGCTCACAGCCCAGGCGCACGTGCGCGTCCATGAGCGCTGCCGCGGCACTCGTCTCGTGCCCCGTACGAACCATTCCGGGGTGCAACAGGTCCAACGATCCGACATTGAGCGTCGTGCGAACCGCCACTCGACCACCCAGTTCCGCGAACTTCTCGACCAGGTCCAGACCAGCCTGCCCGTGATAGAGGCAGCCGTCGACGTGTGCCGAGTCAATCGGGCGTAGCCGTTGCGCCCCAGCAGCCTCGGCCACTCCGCAGACCAGGCGCATAGCCATTGCCGTCGCAGGTCCGCGGCGGCCGTCGAGGCTGCTCTGCTGGTCGGGAGTGAGCGTCAGGTGGGGGGTTCCGGTCACGGGGCGATCATCCCGTTGGGCTGCTGGGGACTGCTACTGGGCAGCACGTTGCTCCTAGACCTGTGGCTAATGGGGTGGGCGGTCGACTAGAGCAAGAAGCCGGCCGGGAAGGGGTCCTCCGGATCCAGGAAGTACTGGGCCGTGCCTGTGATCCATGCGCGCCCCGTGATGGTGGGCACGACTGCAAGTGTCCCGTCCTCGAGTGTTACTTCCTCGACCAGTCGCCCCTTGAAGTGGGTACCGATGATGGACTCGTTGATGAAGTCGGTGTGCAGAGGCAGTTCACCTCGAGCGTGGAGCTGCGCCATTCGGGCGCTTGTCCCGGTGCCGCATGGGCTGCGGTCGAACCAGCCGGGGTAGATAGCCATGGCATGCCGCGAGTGCGCTGCCGTTGAACCCGGGGCAACCAGCTGAACGTGGTGGCAGCCGTTGATCTCCGGTTTGAGCGGGTGGGCAGGCGGCGCTTGGTCATTGATGGCCGCCATGATGGCGAGCCCGGCATCGAGTAGGCGCTGCTTCTCTCCGCGGTCGAAGGGCAGTTTGATGGACTCGAGTTCGACCATGGCGTAGAAGTTGCCGCCGTACGCGAGGTCGTACCGAACGTCGCCCAGTCCCGGCACGTGGACGACCGCATCTTGGGCGGCCATGAAAGACGGCACATTCGTGAGTGTGACGGCCTTCGCGACGCCATCGCGCACCTCTACTTGGGCGACCACCAACCCCGCCGGGGTGTCGAGGCGGATGGTGGTGATGGGTTCGGTGACTTCGACCATGCCGGTCTCGACCAGCACAGTCGACACACCCATCGTGCCGTGCCCGCACATGGGCAGGCACCCCGAGACCTCGATGTAGAGGACCCCCCAGTCCGCGTCGTTTCGTGTTGGCGGCTGAAGGATGGCCCCGGACATCGACGCGTGTCCGCGCGGCTCGTACATGAGCAAGGTGCGGAGCTCGTCGCTGTTGTCGATGAACCACTGCCGGCGCTCGAACATTGTTGCGCCAGGCAGGACGCCCACACCTCCAGTGATGACTCGGGTGGGCATTCCTTCCGTATGCGAGTCGACCGCATGGAAGACGCGACGGGCACGCATGACGGTTAGCGCAGGCCCGCTTCGAGGGCGGCCTCGGTGGCTGTGCGAACAGCCTTTTCCTGGGCGGGAAGGAGCGGCTGGCGCGGCGGGCGCGTGGGGCCGCCCTTGCGGCCAACGATGTCCATGGACAGCTTGATGGCTTGAACGAACTCGGTCTTGGAGTCCCAGCGCAGGAGGGGATGCAGGGTGCGGTACAGCGGCAGCGCCTTCGCCAGGTCGCCGGCCACGACGGCTTCGTAGAGTTCAACGGTGGCCTGGGGGAAGGCGTTCGTGTACCCGGCCACCCACCCCTTCGCGCCAGCGAGGCCAACCTCGAGCACGACGTCGTCGGTTCCGATCATGATCTCGAGCCCGGGAGCAAGCTCCGAGATCTCGTAGGACCGGCGGACGTCGCCACTGAACTCCTTGACCGCAACGATGAGGCCTTCAGAGTGTAGTTGGGCCAGCAGTCCGGGCGTGAGGTCGATCTTGGTGTCAATGGGATTGTTGTAGGCGGTGATTGGCAGTCCCGCCTTGTTGACCTCGCGAAAGTGTTCCAGCACCGCTCGGCCGTCGCCGCGGTACGAGTTCGGGGGAAGCGCCATCACGGCATGAGCGCCCGCCTCGGCTGCCTGCTCAGCGGCGCGACGTGCCTCGAACGCGCCGTAGGCGCCGACGCCAGGCATGACAACGAAACCCTCGGGGGCCGCTGCGACGGCGACTTCGACGACCTTGAAGCGTTCTTCGACCGTCAGGGTCTGATATTCGCCAAGTGATCCGCTCGGCACGACTCCCTGGCACCCGTTGTCGGCGAGCCAGCTCACGTGCTCGGCGTAGGCGTCGTAGTCCACCGAGAGGTCGTTGGTGAAGGGCAGGGCCGTGGCGACGAGAACGCCGTGCCAAGGCTGAGTGTGCGCGCTCATGGGTCTCCCAAAGATGTCCGGTGAGTGATATGTTACACGGTACTCAGTTCTCACGGTTTGATCTCGGTCTGCATGGCTCCATCGCCACGCGGTTCGGCCTGAGATAGGTTCAGTGCCACGTCACATCGTAGTGATCCACGTCACGTTGGGCCGTCGTATCCCTGTGAAGATTGCGAGATCAGCCATGAAGTCACTTCCGCAGTTCCGCCGCCGTCGTCCGGCGGCTGTCGTGGGCCTCGCCGCCACCGCCCTGCTCCTGACGGGTTGCGGCGGCGGCCTGCTCAGCGACGACGAAGAGAGCTCGAGCAGCGGCCCCATCGTTCTAGGGATGCTTACGCCGTTGTCGGGCAGCAGCGCCGCTATCGGGCCCTACATGGAGAACGGAGCCCAGCTTGCCGTCGACGAGATCAACGCCGACGGCGGCGTCGACGGACGCGATCTGGAGCTGAATGTGCAAGACGAGGCGTGCGACCCCAAGACCGCAGCGGCCGGCGCCAACAAGCTCGTCACCCAAGGCATCGTCGTTTCCGTCGGTGGGTACTGCTCGAGCGCCACTCTGCCCACGCTGCCAATCTTCAACAAAGCCGACGTGCCGATGATCATCCCGGCGGCAAACTCCACTGAGCTATTGGACCAGGGCCTCGACAACGTGTTCTTGATCAACGGGACCGGCGCCCAGCAAGCCGAAGCGGCAGCGACGTACATAGCAAAGGTGGGCGCCACCAAGGTCGCGATAATGGACGACAACACGAGCTACTCCGTTGACATCGCCAACCTCACGTCGGAGGCGCTCGAGTCGGGCGATGAGGGCATCAAGGTCGTGGCGACTGAATCGGTCACCGCCGGTGAGAGTGACTACAGCGCCAACATCAGCGCGGTCCTCAAGGGGAACCCCGACTTCGTGTATTGGACCGGCTACTACCAGGAGGGCGGGTTGATCATCCGTCAGCTTCGCCAGGCTGGATTCGACGGCGACATCATGGTGGGCGACGGAAGCGTCGACGTGAAGCTTCTCGAGATCGCCGGCGACCAGTACTCGGATGGCATCCTCTCGACCATGACGCAGACGCCCGACACCATTGAGGGCGCCGAGGACTGGATCAGCCGGTACAAGCAGGAGTTCAATGCCGAGCCCGGCCCGTACTCCACGCAGGCCTACGACGCCGTTCGTCTCGCCGCTGAAGCGATCGGTGAGGCCGGCAGCACTGACGGCGCCGATATCATCCAGGCACTTGAAGAGATCGATGGCTTCGAGATGTTCTCCGGGCCGCTCACCTTCACGGACGAGCACACCCTCAGCAGTGGCGGCTTCCAGATCCTGAAGGCGGCAGACGGCAAGTTCGTCCTCGAAGACACCCTGCAGTAACCGTTCAGCTCCGCCGCCGCGTAACGAATCGATCGAGAACGTGGCGGCGGCGCTCTGCCCGGAGACCAACTCATGTCCCAACTTCTTTGGAACGGACTGTTCGTCGGTTCTTTCTACGCCCTCGTCGCACTCGGCTACAGCATGGTGTATGGCATCATCAAGCTTCTCAACTTCGCCCACGGCGACATCTACATGCTGGGAGCCTTCGCTGGGTTCGCCTTGTTGTCGATGGCCGGTGGCCTGGCCACGACCCTTGGGTTCGCCGCTCTCCTCGTGACACTCGTCGTGAGCATGGTCGCCACAGGCGTTGTGGGCCTCCTGCTGGAGCGAGTCGCGTATAGGCCGCTGCGCGGCGCCCCTCGACTTTCGGTCCTGATCACTGCGGTGGGCGCGTCATTTGCACTTGAGTACGGCATGCGTATCGCGGCTGGCCCCAACCCGGAGGTCTATCCCATCCGGTTGTCAGGCAACAGCATGAACGTCCTCGGCGCCAAGATCACGCTCGAGCAAATCGCGTTGATCGTGATTGCTCTCGGGCTGATGATGGCCCTGCAGTACTTGGTCATGGGCACGGGCACGGGGCGGGCGATGCGTGCGATCGCTATGGACCCCAAGGCCGCCCTGCTGATGGGTATCAACGTGGATCAAGTGATCGCCCGCACCTTCTTCGTCGGCTCTGCGCTTGCCGGCGCCGCAGGTGTGATGGCCGGTGCCTACTACGGGAAGATCGACTTCCTCATGGGGTTCATCATCGGCCTCAAGGCGTTCACTGCCGCCGTCATCGGAGGCATCGGCAATATCAAAGGTGCCATGCTGGGCGGCTTGACCCTCGGCCTGCTGGAGTCTTTCGGCACCTACTGGCTGGGCGGGCAATGGCGCGACGTGTTCGCCTTTGCCTTCCTCATCCTCTTCTTGACGGTTCGTCCCACCGGGATCCTCGGTGAGCGCGTCACGGAGCGTGTGTGATGGCGGCCAAACTGCATGCACTTCTGTCCAACCGTTACATCGGTTGGGCCGGGCTGGCGGTATGCCTGTTGGCTCCATTTGTGAGTGCGAGCACGTACTCATTGTCTGTCATGACGTCTGCGCTGGTCTTCGTCATGCTGGCTGTCGGACTGAACATCGTGGTGGGATACTGCGGTCTCCTTGACCTGGGGTACGCGGCATTCTTCGCGATCGGGGCGTACATCAGCGGAATCCTGAGCACCCGATACGGTTTCTCGTTGATCCTCACGATCCCGCTGGTGATTGCGGCGGCTGTCGTCGCCGGCATCATCATCGGCGGACCGACGCTGCGACTGAGAAGTGACTACTTGGCGATCGTCACCTTGGGGTTCGGTGAGATCATCCGCATCTCCGCCAACAACCTCGACGTCACCGGGGGTCCGTCTGGAATCTTCGGTATCCCGGGTATCAGCATCGCAGGCCTCGACCTCAGCGGTCCGGTCGGCTTCTACTACACGTGTGTCGTGGCGGTCGCTTTGGCGGTCCTGGGCGCCAGCCGCTTGGGCCGAAGCCGACTCGGGCGCGCCTGGCGCTTCGTCCGAGAAGACGAGGATGCGGCGGAAGCGATGGGTATTCACACCTATCAGGTGAAGCTGGCCGCGTACATCGCCGGGGCGATATGGGGCGGACTGGCGGGGATCCTCTTCGCCGCCCAGCTCACTGCCATCTCACCGCAGAGCTTCACGTTCCTCCAGTCGGCGCTCATCTTGATGGCTGTCGTGTTGGGCGGGATGGGGTCCACTTCAGGCGTCGTCGTGGGCGCTGTGTTCGTGAGCGTCTTGCCCGAGGTGCTCCGTGACGCGGCCGATTACCGCTACTTCATCTTCGGCGTGCTGTTGATCGTCGTCATGATCTTCCGCCCTCAGGGGCTGCTCCCGAGCCGCGCAGCCGAGCATTCGGCACGAACCGAGACGACACCTCACTCTGTTGCCACGAAGGAACTTCCGTGAACGTGGCCACCGGGCACCTACTGTCCGTTTCGGACCTGACCTTGGCTTTCGGTGGTGTCATCGCCGTGGACGAGCTTTCGTTCACCGTTGACGACGGTGACATCCTCTCGGTGATCGGCCCCAATGGAGCGGGTAAGACGAGCGCTTTCAACTGCGTTACTGGCTTCTACAAGCCGACTGCAGGCTCCGTCACGCTGAACGGCGAAGACATCACCCGAATGCGACCTTCTGCTGTGGCAGCTCGTGGCGTTGCTCGCACGTTCCAGAACTTGAGGCTGTTCGGCGAGCTGACCGTTCTCGACAATGTGCGCGCCGGGATGCATCTAAGGATCAAGCAGAGTGCTTTCGACGCACTGCTGCACACACCTCGGTTCCGTCGTTCCGAGCGCGAAGCGACAGAGCAGGCCCACAGGTGGCTGGACTTCGTCGGTGTGCGCGCGAATCGGTCCGCTGAAGCCCGAGAGCTTCCCTACGGGGAGCAACGGCGTGTGGAGATCGCTCGTGCCCTTGCGCGGGAACCGAAACTCCTCCTCCTGGACGAACCCGCGGCGGGACTCAACCACGGCGAAAAGCGAGCGCTGATCGACCTGCTCGGGCGCATCGGGGCACTCGGCATTGCGGTTGTGTTGATCGAGCACGACATGGGCTTGGTGATGCAGGTTTCTCGTCGCATCGTGGTCCTGAACTTCGGTAGGAAGATTGCTCAGGGCACGCCTGAGGAAGTCCGCAACAACCCAGACGTCATCGAGGCTTACCTAGGGGCCGATGACGAGTCAGATGCATCTATGGGTGACTCGTCCGAGAACGAGAAGGAGTTGTCGTGACTGCCCTCGACGTCGACCAGATAGAGGTTCACTATGGCCGGGTCAAGGCGCTGCACGGGCTCTCTCTGCATGTCGATGAGGGGGAGGTCGTTGCTGTTCTGGGGAACAACGGTGCTGGCAAGACGTCGACGCTGTCGGCGGTGTCAGGGGTAGTCAGGCCCTCAAAAGGGTCGATCACGGCTTTCGGTGAAGAAGTGACACATGAGAATCCTTGGGACATCGTTCGGCGGGGCGTTATCCATGTACCTGAGGGACGTCGAATCTTCTCCAGGCTTACCATCCACGAGAACCTGCAGTTGGGTGGCTACCTCGTCGACAACACTTCATTGGTGAACGAACGCATCGACCACGTCTACAACCTCTTGCCCAGGCTGAAGGATCGTCGCGGTCAGCAAGGTGGGACTCTGTCAGGCGGCGAACAGCAGATGTTGGCTCTGGGTCGAGCATTGATCGCAGGGCCCAAGCTGCTCATGCTTGACGAGCCTTCTATGGGTCTGGCCCCCCTGGTCGTGCGACAGATCATGGAGCTGATCGTTGCAATCAACGGAGAGGGGACCGCCGTCCTCCTGGTCGAGCAGAACGCGAGAGCCGCGTTGAAGGTCGCGCACCGGGCGTACGTCATCGACAGCGGCGCGGTCACGCTTGAGGGCCCCGCCAGCAAGCTCGCCAGCGACGCCAGGGTGATCGACGCCTATCTGGGTGCCTGACTATGGCTGAGGTCGTACCACTTTTGAAGACAGTCGACTACCACACTGCGGGAGAGCCATTTCGTATTGTCACCGATGGCTTCCCCGGTGCTGAGGGGGATACGGTCGCGACTCGACGTGAGCTTGCCAGTCGCGACGACAGAATCGATGCGATCCGGCGGGCGTTGTGCCATGAGCCCCGCGGGCATGCGGATATGTATGGCGGCTTCATCGTCCCTCCAGACGACGACGGGGCTCACTTCGGCGTTCTCTTCTGGCACAAGGACGGCTTCTCAACTGCCTGTGGCCACGGGACGATAGCACTAGGCGTCTGGGCGGTGGATAGCGGCTTGGTCGCACCATCACCCGATGGGACGGCAGAAGTTGTCATCGACGTTCCTTCTGGTCGGGTGAGGGCATTCGTGCGATGTCATCGGGGCAGGCCGCAATCAGTGACCTTCCGGAACGTCGCCTCGTACGTCTTGTCGCGCAAGGTGGAAGTGCGGGTGGGGGGTTCGGCAATCCTGGCCGACATCAGTTATGGCGGCGCCATCTATGCTTCCGTCGACGCTTCCCAGCTCGGACTGCACGTCAGCCCCCAGATGCACTCAGAACTGATCACCGTCGGTCGGGAGGTCAAGAGGGCTCTGCGAGGATCTCCCTCCGCAGACCACCCCGAGGACCCGCGGCTGTCAGGGATCTACGGCACAATCCTTTTCGAAGAGCTTGCTGATTCCAGCGAGGGTGGCGACATTCACCAGCGCAATGTGACCATCTTCGCCGATGGACAGGTCGACCGTTCACCTTGCGGCTCAGGCACTTCCGCTCGTATGGCGGTCCTCGTCGACGAGGACCGCATGGGACTCAACGGGGTGCTCCTGCATGAGTCCATCATCGGCGCCCGATTCACCGGCCGAGTCCTCGACATCGTCAGGGTGGCTGGACGAAACGGCGTGCTCACGGAGGTGACGGGGATGGCCTACCTCACTGGGGAACATTCGTTCGTCGTGGACCCCGCGGATCCCTTGGGTTCAGGCTTCGTCCTGCGGTAGTTGCGCGGGCGACACCGACGTGAAGCGACGCCAGCGAGGCCGGCCAGCCCACGACAGGTGGAGCAACACTCGGGTCGGCTTCCGTGGCGCGGGTCAACCTGAGAGTGGTTCGCTCAGCGTGGCACCAGGACGCGCTGGTCGACTTCGGCGTCCTGGTCGAGCACCCAGGCCTCGGTGATCTCGGCAACGTAGAGACGCAGCCGGGCAGCTCCAGTCGTGCGTTCGCGGGTGAAAGGGTCGATGCCTTGCTCGGCGGCGCGCCGGTTGTAGATCTGAAGGCCTCGGTCCAGATCCTCGTCGCGGCATTGCCGTGCGTGGGCGGTCGCATAGAACGCTGCGCCTTGATTGGGCACGACGGTGCTGTCGAAGACGGTGAGGGCGATCTCAGGTCGCTGTTCGATGAGCTGGGAGTGACGGGAGCCGGGCCACGAGACCCAGTAGAGGCGATCGAGGCCGTCCGGTGCGAACCAGACTGGGGTGACCCAGGGGTTCCCGGTGGTATCGGCCGTAGCGAGGACCACATAGGCAGTGCTCGCGAGGACGCTACGAGCGTGAGCGTTGTTGTCGGTCATGTTGGCCTTCCGGGATGTGCGGCTTGGGCGCTGTTCGGTTGCACTGGAGGGGTCGCCGGCGCGGGGTACCGACGTCAACCAACCGGCTGTCGACGCGCGACTGCTGGCCCGGTGCGCGGTCCACGCCGTTGGTCGCGACCGTCACCCATCGCCAAGACGCCCACGCCGATGGCAATGGTCACGACGATGCGCAGGAGATCGTAGTCGGGGTGCAGGAGGCTTTCGCTGGCATTGAACGACGAGTGCAGGATGCCGACAGTCAGCAGGCTGCGTCCGCTCCAGACGTCGACCCGCGCGATCAGCAGCCGGACGCCGGTGGCGACACCGGCGATGAGCGCCACGTTCGTGGCGACCTCACGCAGGCCGTGGACCCCGTCGAAGGCGAGGGGGGTGTGAAGTGCGGTGAAGAAGAGCGACGTCACAAGGGCACCGCCGACCACGCCCCACCGCCCGGCGGCGCGGCGTTGGAAGAACCCGGTCCAGGCCATCTCCTCCCAGATGTTGATGACGAGCGCTCCGATGATGAGGTCCTGTACGTAGAAGCTGGCCAGCCCCCAGGTGAGGTCGGTCGCGCCGCCGGTAGCGGCACCTGCTGTCCACGTCGCCACCGGGAGCACGAACGCCGCGAGTGGCAGCCACCACCACGAGCTGGGCAACCGGACACAGTCGCGGAGCAGCGCCCGTACGGCAGCGCTTCCTCCCTCCCGGTGGGTGAGGAAGAGAGCTGGAAGTGCCAGACCGAACAGGGTCGAGGCGAGCATGAACGGTGCCTCGGGTTTGATGACAGTCGACATCGCCAGCAGCGGCACGCCGATGCCGACGGCGATGATGGTGAAGGGCAGCAGCGCCCTAGCAGCGTTGCGGCCGGACGGGTTCAGGACGGCACTGGCCGTCGCGTGGTCGGGGGTTCTGTACGTCATGGTGGGTTCCTAACTGCTTGCCTTGGTGAGTGGGGTGAGGGGCGCCGTCAGCCGAGCACCAACGCCAGCAGCAGCGCGGTGAAGACGACGGTCTGGACGCTGTGGACGAAGATGCCGATGAGCGCGCTGCGGTAACGGCTCGCAGGCAGGGAGATGAAGAACGCATCGAGCGTGTTGGCGGGGATCGACCATGGAGTGTGCAGGTGGTAGACGCCGAAGAGGACTCCGTTGGCCAGCCAGTCCCACCGCCCGAACGCGCCTCGCATGCGAGGGAGCAGCAGACCGCGGAACAGCAGCTCTTCGCCGAGCACGGTGTTGAAGATCATCATCGTGACGATGACTGCGAACCAGAGCCAATTGCCGGCGAAGAACTCCTGGCCCGCAGTGGACTGGAGGAAGAGCGCCTGGTCGCGGTCGACGGGAGCGGGGATCTTCGGCAGCTCTTCCTTGGCCGCCACCAGCAGGATGAGCGGCACGAGGATCCACCACAGGCGCCCCCCTCGGCGGCCGGTCCGAGGGTTGCGCGGGGCCTGGAGCCAGAGAGCGTTCCTGAGCACCGGCCAGCGCAGGGAGCCCTGCTCACGGCGAACCGCAATCATCACGACGACGAACTGCCAGACCATCCCTGCTGTGAGGCAGACGAGGATCGCGCGTGGCCACGCGCTGGGACCCTCGAGCGTTCCCTGCAGGAGGGGGGCGCCGACCCAGGCGAGTGCAGCCATCGGCAGTGCTGCCGCGGCCCAGGTGCCCAGGATGCGGTGGGGTGAGTACTGCGGCAGCTGGCCGGTCCCGCTCTCGTAGCGGCTGTCAGCCGGTGTGGTCAGGGGGCTGGTGGCGGTCATGGTGTCTGTCCCTCCTCAGTGGAGCTGTGGGTTGCGTCGTGGATTTCTCACGTCGCAACCGGTGTCCTTCTCAGCGTGAGGTTTTCGTTGCGGTGTCGACACGGTCACGACTCAGACACTGCTCGCACACTTGTCGCCGCTGAGCCCTGACCTGACCACCTGGGCGCTTCGGAGGTATGCCAAGCGGTACCGCCCTGAGTCAGTCGTCTGCGATCAGGGCCGTGTCCCTCACGCCGTGTAGGGCTGGCGGATCCAGTAGGGACATCCGTGCTTGTCAGGAAGACCGCGTCCGATGAAGCAGGGCTCCGTCAAGGGCGGCCAGGCAGCGCTCAACCATCGTGGGATGACGTCATCGAGTGCTGCCTCGATGGGATTACCGACGAGCGCGTCGACCACCCACCAGGAGATCTCGGCGTGTGCGGGACGCTTCGGGACGGGTTCGATGTAGACGCGACCCAGTAGCTCAGTCTCGCCGGCGTCGAACAGGGCGTAGTGGAAGGCCTCATGTCGCTCGGACTGCGCCTCTTGGCGCGCCAGATGAGCGCGGTTCTGGTCTACGGTCAGGGTGGCCTTCGGCCAACCCCATCCGTGGCCGTAGATCGACCACAACCGCTCTTGCGACCCCATGACTGCCTGCATGTCGAGGTCGACGTCAGCGGCCCGAATGGGCCGCAGGTGATGGCCTGTACTGAGGTCCAGCCGTCGTGGGTAGTGCCAATTCCGAGGCGACCATGAAGGCCCGTCTGAGGTCATGGCGGAGGGTTCTCCATTCGGCGTCGGGTTCGACTGGTTGGCGCAGCGTCGGCGCCGAGACAAGAGTGGCGGCGAACAGCGGTCAATTCCCACGACCAGAGGCAGCACAGCACTCGGACACTTGCCGGAGCCCGCCGTGAAGCGATGGCTCGCCAACGACGAACGGAGCCCACGCTGGGTGGCGGCCCACGGAGCATTACCCTCCAACAATGTCGGTCAGGGCTGCGAGAGAGGAGCCGCAGTTCGGCACGCTGCTCGCGCGACTCCGGGCCGAGGCCGGGATGAGCCAGGAAGAGCTCGCCGAGCGTGCGGGCCTGAGCGCCCACGCGATCAGCGCACTGGAGCGAGGTACACGTACCCATCCCTACCCGCACACGGTGCGGTCGTTGGCCGACGCGCTCGAGCTTGCAGACGAGGACCGGACAGCGTTCATCGCTTCTGTACCCGGCCGCCGTCGTACGCCGACAGATACGCCTCGGGAGGCGCCGTCCAGCTCTATCCCCCCGGATGCCTCACTTCACCGAACGGGCCTGGTGATACCAGTGACCCCCCTTTTCGGGCGGGACGACGACATCGCCGCGGTCCTCGCCCTAGCTCGGAGCGGAAGCTCGAGGCTGGTGACTCTCACCGGATTGGGCGGCGTGGGCAAGACGCGCTTGCTCGCCGCGCTGGCCCGTGAGCTGGCCACCGATTACATAGATGGTGCCGTAGAGATCGCTCTGGCCGCACTCACCGACGCGGCGGCCGTCATCCCCACCATCGGCCGCGCGTTGGATGTGGCCGGTGGCGACAGCCCGGATGCGCTGGAGGTTGTCGCCAGGCACCTTGAAGGTCGACACCTCCTGCTCGTACTGGACAATTTCGAGCACGTGCTCTCCGCTGCAGCAGACGTGGGACGCCTGGTCTCTCTCTGCCCGAAGCTCATGGTGCTCGTGTCAAGCCGGTCCCCCTTGCGGGTCCGAGGAGAGCGCGAGTACGCCGTCGGTCCGCTACCGCTCCCCACGGGCGAGGTGACGACTGCCGACGAGCTCGCCGCATCGCCCTCGGGCGCCTTGGTGCTCGACCGGGCGCGAGCGCTCGCCCCTCACCTGGAGATGACGTCCGCGCACGCACGCGCCCTCGGCCAGCTGTGTGAACGACTCGCCGGCCTCCCCCTGGCCATGGAACTGGCGACAGCACGGCTTCGGCTCCTCGCACCGGAGGCGCTGCTGGAGCGCCTGGACGAAGTGGCCTCGACCTCGGCGGCGCGTGACCTGCCTGAGCGACATCGCACGATGCGGGCCACACTCGATTGGAGCTACGGCCTGCTCTCACTCGACCAGAAGGCCCTGTTCGCGTTGCTGAGCGTCTTCCGCTCCGGGGCGAGACTGGAGGACCTGGAGGAGGTTGCCGCTGCCACCGGGACCGTGGGGGAGAGGGACATCGTCGACGTGCTCGAGCAGCTCGTCGAGCACTCCCTTGTCATCGTCCGCTCCGGGTCCGACGGTCACCTTCGCTACGACATGCTCGAGCCGGTCGCCCAGTACGCGAGGAGCCTGCTGACCGGGCCTGACGCCGCGCGCGCCATTCGGGCGCACGCTCAGGTCTACGCGGCTCTGGCTGAGCGCGCCGCGGTCGGCTACGAGCTGGCTGACCAGCTCTCGTGGCTGGCCCGCTCAGAGGCAGAAGAGGCCAACCTCCTCGTGGCCATCAGGCGGGCCCTCGACACCGGGGACGGGGCGACGGCTGCTCGTATCATCTGGTCCCTGCGCGTGTACTGGTGGTTTCGAGGTCAAGCCAGCGTTGGACGACAATGGGTCGAAAGGTGCCTGACGGCCGACCTGCCACCCGCCCTTCTGGGGCGGGTGCGCCTGACGGGGGCCACGATGTCCTACGCAGCCGGTGATGTCGACCTGGCGGCCCGATGGTCGGCTGAGGCCGACCGGCTAGGCATCGACCAGGACGACCCTGAGCTTCGCTGCAAGTCCCAGCCGGGATCCGGACTGCTGGCCTTGGCCAGCGGGGATCTGCCGGCAGCGGCACAGTGTTTTCGGCAGTCGCTTCTGCTGTGCCTGGAGGCTGGTGAGTCCGGGGTTCGGATGCGATCGCTGGTCCATGTGTGGCTCGGCACCGTCCTGCTGCTCCAGGGAGATCGGGCCGGGGGTACGGCGGAGGTCGAGCAGGGTCTCGGACTGGCGCGGGAGCGTGGCGACCGCATGACGACGTACGTCGCTCTCTACAACCTGGCGCAGACTGCGATCGCCAGTGGCGAGTACACCCGTGCTCGCGGCCACTTGGAGGAGGGGATCCAGCTGTCCGAACAGACGCAGGACATCGCGAACCTCGCCTACTTCCTGGACTCCCTCGCAGTCGTCGAGGCCGCCCACGAGCGAATGGAGCGCGTCGCCGTGCTGCTCGGAGCGGCTCAGTCGCTGCGCGAATGGGAAGGGGCCAAGGTCTACGCCTACTACGTCCCAGACCAGTCGCTGCGTGTGCAGACAGAACAGCAGGCGCGGACCGCCCTCGGGGACGACCGCTATGACGACTCGGTGGATGTCGGCCGAGGCATGAGCCCGTCCGCCATCGTCGAATTCGCCTTCGGCGCGCCCTGAGTGGGGCCCGTCGTGCCTGGCTGGCGCGGTCGGTCAGGGCACGGTGCGGCGAAGAGGAATCAGGATCTGTGTTGTCTGGATCTCGTGCTGGGTGAGGAGTGTGCTTCTGAGGTACTTCTCCTCGACGGGGAGGCCGAGCACCTCGAAGCCCCGCAAAGCACTGGCCGCCCGGTAGGCCTGCTGGTACGCGTCGGCCAAACCTGCGAATGGCCCGATGTAGGAGGTGGCTGCGCACCATCGCTCGGGCAGAAGCTGGTACCCGACCTCATGGGCACATGCGAACGCTCGGGTGACCTGGACGCCGACGTCGAAGCGCAGACGTTCAGGTGGGGTTATGCCAGGGGCGTCATGGGCGATGCCCATCAGGCAGGTCGGGCCTAGGTGACGCTCGCGAACCCAGTCCAGGAGCCTGCTGAACTCGGCGGGGTCGACATCTTCGTACGGTCCGACCCGGCGAACGAAGGCAACGTGTGCGGGGTGGAGGTGAACCGCCGAAGTCGTCGAGAGACGAGCCACTTCCGGTGGGATCGCTGTGCCCTCGCGGACCTGCGGAGGTGCGACCGGCCGCATTCCCTCGCGGTAGTCCGACGGCGACATTCCGTGGTGACGGCGGAAGGCGCGGGTGAAGGTCTCGTGCGAACCGAATCCGAGATCGAACGCGATGGCGGCGACGCCGGTCCGTTCGGTGAGGAGGCGGAAGGTAGCCCGTTCCAGCCGCAGACGAAGGGTGTACTGCTTGACGGTCTCTCCGGTCGCACGCCGGAACACGTCGTGGAAGTGCGAGGGCGACATGCCGGCCGATGCGGCCAGGGTCGCAGTGGACAGATCGGCGCCGAGATCCACCTGTATGCGTAGCAGCGCGGGCAGTACCTCGTGCAGGCGGCCGGATCGAACTCCGGCGGGGATCACTGGCCACCCTCCGCTAGCTGCGTGAGACGGTCCAGATCCCGGCGAATCTGCCGGCTCATGCCGGCTGCCAGGAAACCGGACGGAATCCACCGATGACCGGAGAACTCGGCTGTCAGAGTGTGGACCAGACTGCACGCCTCGCCAATGTCGTCGAGCACGAACCTTGACAGCAAGGGGCCGTCAGGCGTCTCGATCCGGCTGGCGACAACGTGGTCTGGTTCCAGCTCGACGATCTCAGCGGTCATCGTCATGGCTCTCCCGCGCACCACGACCTCCTCAAGCGATCGCGCACCCAGCCGCACCTCCGCTGCCCCCTCTGGCCGGGACTCCACCAAGCCCGTCACCCACCGGGGCAGCAGGGCCGGGTCGGTAAGCCAGCCGAACACCACGGCAGGAGTACGCCGGATCGTCGCGCGGGCCTCGGCCCGAATCACCCGATTCCTGATCGTCGTTCTCCCTCCTTGCCAACCGCGCCGATCTCGCGGCTCGTCCCCTACACATTCTCGCCTCCTGACCGGCGGCCGCTCTTGACGTTTCCTGCGGACTTGCGTGGTCGTCTGTCCGGTCTCGGCCTGGTGTCGCCCGACCCGGCTGCAGCGCGCTGAGCTGCACGAAGTGATCCGGTGCATCTGCTGGTGCACGAGCCGGCTCACCTGCTGGGCCGGTGCCGAACCTCGTCCACTCCTCGGCGGTCTGAGCCGGCCGGAGGTCGCGATCTGACCGGCCCGAGGTGGCTACCAGAGCGTGCCCGAGGTGGCTACCAGAGCCGGCCCGAGGTCTTGCGGCACCGCTTGCCCGTCTGTAAGTTCGGGCGACATCGATTTGCATCCCGTGACAGCAGGCGGAGAACCGCCGACCTACCTCGAGGAGCTCGTTGACATGACTGACCACAGCACGATCTCTCGGCGATCCGTACTGCTGGGCGCCGCCGGAGCCACGGCAGCAGGTGTGGTTGGCGGGCTGCCGAGCGCCGCCGACGCGGTGGAATCGCGTGCTGCGGGTCGGCCACCACTGTGGAAGCAGGCAGAGCGAGCAGGCATCGTGTTCGGGTCGTCGATCGCGACGTGGCAGCTCGACCCCGGGTACAAGAAGCTCCACGCCCGCGAGTGCGGGCTTCTCTGGCCCGAGGACGACCTCCTCTGGTACCAGTTGAAGCCGACGCCGCAGTCGCCGCTGGACTTCACGAGCGGCGACCGAATCTTCCGGTTCGCCCGCAAGCACCACCAGCTCAGGATCGGCAACTTCCTGGTCTGGGACGAGGGCTTCGGCGAGGGCTGGACGGACGACGACCTCTGGGGTCTCAATCGCAAGCAGGCCGAGAGGCTGCTCTACGGCACCGCACGCAGGATGGTCAAGCACTACAAGGGGACCCTGAAGGCCTGGATCGTCGCCAATGAGGTCACCGACCCCGAGGGCACCAAGAACGGCATCCGCACGAATGTTCCGTGGTACAACACAATCGGTCCGAGCTACATCGATCGCTGCTTCGAGATCGCCCAGCGGCACGACCCCAAGGCGTTGCGGGTGCTTAACGAGTTCGGATTCGAGACGGTGAACGAGTATGGGGACACCGCCGAGTCGCGCCGGCGCGCGTTCCTCAAGGCGCTCGACCACCTGCTCGGCAAGAACGTGCCGATCCAGGCGGTGGGAATCCAAGGCCACCTCTTGGCCGACCAGTTCCACAAGCGGTTCCACGAGAAGGCCTACCGCAGTTTCCTCCAGGAGTTCCAGGACCGCGGCCTCAAGATCCTGATCACCGAGATGGACGTGCTCGACGAGGGCCTCGTCAAGGCGCCGAAGATTCGTGACCAGAAGGTGGCCGACGTCTACCGGCACTACCTCGACGTCACGCTGGATGAGACGGCCGTCAAGGTCGTCAACTGCTTCGGCCTCACCGACCGCTACACCTGGCTCGATGAGGACTACCCACGCTCTGACGGCGCTCATCGGCGGCCACTCCTCTTTGACCAGAACCTGAAGGTGAAGCCGGCGTACTTCGCCGTCAGCCACAGCTTCCGTCACGCTCCCAAGCGAAACCTGCTCTGGCAGCTTCGCAAACGGCCGAATTACTGATTGCAGCTGCGATGCTGGAACCTCCGCGGGTGGTGCTCGACTTTCCCGACGCGGAGCGGTGGGAGTGCTGGATGGCCGCGCATCACGGCGAGCAGTCTGAGGCATGGTTGCGGATCGCCAAGCGGCATTCGGGGGTCGCGTCTGTGACAACCGCGGAGGCGCTCGACGTGGCGCTGTGTTACGGCTGGATCGATGGTCAGCGCAGATCCTTCGACGGCATCTCCTTCCTCCAGCGCTACTCGCGCCGCCGGCCGAGAAGCACGTGGTCGAGAGTCAATGTTGCAAAGGTCGAGGCGCTGACTGCGGCCGGACGGATGCGACCGGCTGGACTGGCCGAGGTGGAGGCGGCTCAGGCTGACGGGCGCTGGCAGGCGGCATACGAGTCCCAGCGCAACGCCGAGGTACCGGCTGACCTGGCGACGGCGCTGGCGGGCGACCCCCTGGCAAAGGCTGCGTTCGACCGCCTCGGGAAGTCCGATCGGTACGCGGTCATCTTGCCCCTGCTCAAGGCCCGTACCTCCCAGACCCGCGTCAAGGCACTGGCCCGGGCGTTAGAGCGTCTGACCGCCCAGCAGTAAGGACGTCGTCGTCCCTGGGACCGAAGCCCCTTTGACCATCCTGGAATCGGCAGGCGTAGCCCGGTTGGCTGTCGTCGGCCGGACTACTCGGCGCGGCATTCGCTTCAGCTGGGCTCAACCGCAGCGGATGTACCTCATCACGCCAAGCGCCCGGTCGCCGTCATGCCGATTCAAGTGCCAGTCTGATCCAGGCCGCGGCGGGTACGGATACCCATGACACCTGGTCAACCAGCGCCTCGATACGAGAGAAGGCAGACACCGTGCACAACACCTCCCACGGCGCCCACCCGAAAGACACAGACAACATCGTGGTGGGGTTGGACAACTCGCCGTCGGCGCCTGCAGCGCTGCGCTGGGCAATCGAGGAGGCGGCGAAGTGTGCGGGGACGGTCACGGTCGTCAGCACGTTCGACGGGGGTCAGCGCGCTGACGTCGCCTTGAGTCGCGATCCTGACCACGACCTGAGCGAACATCAGCGGCACGCCCTCGACTGGGTCGCTCGGCTGGTTCACCCGCTCAAGTCCAAGGTGCCCCTCGTGGTGACGACGCCACGAGCGACGGTCGTGGACGGGTTGGTGGCGGCGGCTAAAGGCGCTCGCTGCGTCGTCATCGGCCGGCCACAGGACCCACGGCTTCAGCAGCTCCCTCGCGACCTGGCCGGCCGCTGCCTGTGTCCCGTCGTGGTCGTGGATCCCAGCGACCCGGACAACCCCGTCGTCGCCTGACCGCCTCCATCAAACTCGCTCGCGGAAGATGCCTGCTGCTCTTGGCAACGTACGTGAAGGGCACGGTGCGCGGCCGGAATCCTGCGGAATGCCTGGACGAAATGAACTTGCTCGGCCCGCTCGCCATCGGTGTCGCCTTCACACTGGGCGTTTCACCCGGCTCGCTACCCTCGGCGGCGTACTCATGTAGATGATGTGGACGGTCGCACTGCCTTTGGGGACCTATCTCACTCGGGTTAGGAACTCCAGGTGCCGGACCACGTCGCGGATACTGACGACAGCAGAGTCGATTCCCCTGCCCCCGTACACGAAATCTCTTTCGGGGTCCTCTCCACACGGTGTCCCCCCGTCATAGTCCTCCGTGGCGGAGTCGAAGGTGTCGGCTCCCGGCCCTCCGCGCAACAGCACCGTGCCGTTGTAGCAGGCGAGGTCGTGCAGCACGTCATTGCCACG
>DASQEH010000058.1:0-42374 GCA_035633755.1 Nocardioidaceae bacterium
CGTGGTCGAGGTCGCGCGCCTCGACGACGTAGAAGCCGCCGAAGGCCTCCTTGGTCTCGACGAACGGGCCGTCCGTCACCGTGCCGGCACCCTTGATCGTGGTGGCCGTCGTCGTGGGCGCGAGCGCCTCCCCGCCCGCGAGGGACCCGCCGAGCTCGAAGACCTGCTTGGTGAACGTGGTGTGTGCGTCGACCAGCGCGCCCCACGCCTCGGGCGACATGGTCGCGTAGCGCGCCTGGTCTTCGTAGATGAGGATTGCGTACTTGGTCATGGAGGTGCCTCCTGCACTGGGTCGCGGGCCGGCCTGTCCGGTTCCGTCATCAATGACGACGAACATCCTGCCGCCGGATCGACAGCTAGGCCTGGATCTTCTTCAGGTTTGTCCGGCGCCGCCGCCGCTGTGCGTGCCGGAGTCCGCTTTGCGCCTCCCTTTTCACAAGACCCGGCCTGTAACCAGCATCCCTGCCGGGTACACCTAGCGGGTTGAACCCTCGGTTCGCCCCGCAAGGGCTGTTGCGGATAGCGCCTCCCCGAGGGCGACGACGTACGCTTGACGCACCGTGCGGCGAGGATCCGGTCGCGGTACCGAGGCAGCGATCCCGGCCGCCGCCGACAGCAGCGAAGAGGGTGGTTGTGGAAGCAGTACGCGCCCAGCGAGGCAAGGTCCTCGTCGTCGACGACGACTCGTCACTGTCGGAGATGCTGACGATCGTGCTGCGCAGCGAGGGCTTCGAGTCGCGGGTATGTCCGACGGGCGACCGGGCCATGGCTGCCGTACGCGAGTTCCGCCCCGATGTCGTCCTGCTGGACCTGATGCTGCCGGGCAAGGACGGCGTGGACGTCTGCCGGGAGATCAGGGCCGAGTCCGGTGTCCCGATCATCATGCTCACGGCCAAGAGCGACACCGTCGACATCGTCGTGGGGCTGGAGTCCGGTGCCGACGACTATGTCATCAAGCCGTTCAAGCCGAAGGAGCTCGTGGCCCGGCTGCGCGCCAGGATGCGCAAGTTCGAGGACGCGCCCCCGGAGTCGCTCGTCCTTGGCGACCTGGCGATCGACGTAGCAGGCCACGTCGTGGAGCGTGATGGTGAGAGGTTGTCACTGACCCCGTTGGAGTTCGACCTGCTCGTGTGTCTGGCCCGCAAGCCCTGGCAGGTGTTCACCCGGGAGGTGCTGCTCGAGCAGGTCTGGGGATACCGGCACGCGGCCGATACCCGACTGGTCAACGTGCACGTGCAGCGACTGCGCTCCAAGGTGGAGCGCGACCCCGAGAATCCCCAGATCGTGCTCACCGTTCGCGGCGTGGGGTACAAGGCCGGCGGAGCGGCAGGCACCGGGTAGCCATGGCGCTCGACACGCAGAGCCCACTGTCCCAGCCGCCCCAGGTGACGCCGGAACCGTCCGGAGCTCCCGAGCCGGGAGGCGGCTCGTCACGAGCCGCGACCTTGCTGGTTCGACTGCTGCGCACGCTCGCCGCACCGGCGCTGGACCTGGCCTGGCTGTGGCGGCGATCCATCCAGGCTCGCGTCGTCATCGGCACCCTCACCCTGTCGACGGCGCTTGCCCTGCTCGCGGGCTGGGTCCTCATGAACCGGGTCACCGACGGCCTGCTGGACAGCAAGCGACAGTCCGCCCTGACGCTGGCCGCGGCCGGTGCCGAGACCGCTCAAGCAAAGCTGACCGCTGCTCCCGAGGTGGGCAACGTGCTCGACCTGGGCACCGTCGTCCCCGAGCTCACGCATGCGTTGTCCCCGAGTGACTCCGCTCGCGACGACTACGGGATCGTCATCATCGGGCCTTCGGACCCGTTTCGCCCCGACGATGACGAGGGCGTCGTCACCTCCGGACAAGCCTCGCCCAACCGGGCTTCGATCCCCGCGGACCTGCTGGCGAAGGTGCAGAGCACCGCTGGGAGCTGGTGGGCCTACTCCACGATCCAGTACGACGACGAAGAGGCTGGCAACCAGCCGGGCCTGGTGGTGGGATCGCAGCTGCAGGTCCCCGGCACAGGTCAGACGTACGCGTTGTTCTACGTCTTCTCCCTCGAGGAGCAGCTGGAGACGCTGTACGTGGTTCGCAGCGCCTTGATCACCACGGGGGCTGTGCTCGTCGTCCTGCTCGGAACCATCGCCTGGCTGGTCACGCGCCAGGTGGTGACGCCGGTACGGCTGGCGCGCCGCATCGCCGAACGTCTCGCATCCGGCCGCCTCGAGGAGCGGATGCGCGTACGCGGTGAGGACGACATCGCGCGGCTCGGCGTCTCCTTCAACCAGATGGCCGCCAGTCTCCAGCGCCAGATCAGCCAGCTGCAGGAGCTGGCGCGGGTCCAGCGCCGCTTCGTCGCCGACGTCAGCCATGAGCTACGGACGCCCCTGACCACGGTACGGATGGCGGCCGACCTCCTCCATGACGCACGAGGCGCGTTCGACCCGGCCACGGCCCGGTCCGCGGAGCTGCTCCAGGCCGAGCTCGACCGGTTCGAGGCCCTCCTGGGCGACCTTCTCGAGATCAGCCGCTTCGACGCGGGTGCGGCAACCCTGACACTGACCGACGTGGACCTGCGTGACGTCGCACGCCGCGTGTGCGACGGCGCAGCCGGCCTCGCGGCGCGACGGGGGGCGCGCCTCGCGGTCGACGTCCCCTCCACCCGGTGCATGGTCGAGGTCGACGTCCGGCGGATCGAGAGGATCGTCCGCAACCTCGTCGTCAACGCCATCGAGTACGGCGAGGGATCGGACGTGACGGTGCGCGTGGCGGCCGGTGCGGACGCCGTCGCGTTGTCCGTCCGAGACCGTGGGGTCGGTCTCAAGACGGGAGAGGACGTCATGGTCTTCAACCGGTTCTGGCGTGCCGACCCCGCTCGCGCACGCACCCGCGGCGGCACCGGGCTCGGCCTGTCGATCGCCGTCGAGGACACGACCCTCCATGGCGGGCGACTCGACGCCTGGGGTCGGCCCGGGCTCGGCGCGCTCTTCCGGCTGACCCTGCCGCGGCGAGCTGGGGGCACGCTGGAGGAGTCCCCGCTTCCGCTGGCGCCTCGCGGTCAGGAGGCCCTCGTGTCCTCGGGCAGCGCAGCGTGGCGCATGCCGCCCGGACGAGAGCTCGACCGGTGAACGGCAGCCTGACCCGGGCCCGACGGGCAGCCGTCTCGCTGGTGCTGCTGTTGGCTTCGTGCGTCACTGCCGGGTGCGTCTCGGTGCCCAACAGCTCGTCGATCGAGGAAGGCCGTGCGGTCGGCGTCCAGGACGACCCGCAGCACATCACCAATGACCCGCCGGGTCCCCTCCCTGGAGCCAGCCCCCAGGCGATCGCCTCAGGATTCTTCGCGGCCATGCTTGCCTATCCCCAGACGGTGACCACGGCCCGCGAGTTCCTCACCTCACGGGCGGCCGCCCAGTGGGACCACGGCGCTGGCGTCGTCGTCTACGAGGGCCGCAGCTTCATCCGGACTGCCAACGGCATCGCGGTGGGCGGCGAGCAGCTCGGCCGGCTGGACGAACGCGGAACCTGGACATCGGTGAAACCAGAGCAGTCGACGTCCCTCGTCAGGCTGCGCATGGCCGAGGTCGACGGCGAGTGGCGGATCACGAATCCGCCCCCGGGCCTGTACATCGACAGCACCTACTTCTCCAACAACTACGGAAAGTTCTCGTTGTACTTCTTCGATCCCAGCCACAAGGTGCTGGCGGCTGACCCGGTGTACCTGGTGGACGACGAGACAGCGACCACGGCGTTGGTCGCTGACCTCGTCGACGGACCGACCCGGTCCCTGCGGCAGGCCGTCCAGACGGCGATCCCCCGCGAGACCACGATCGACGTCGCGGTGTCGACATCGTCGTCAGGCGTGGCCGAAGTCCCGTTGAGCGAGGAGATCCTGCAGCTCTCTGCTGACAACCTCCAGCTCGTCGCGGCCCAGCTGGCCTGGACGCTGCGCCAGATCCCGGACATCCGATCGATCTCGGTGACCGTGGACGGCAGCCAGCTCGAGATCCCCGGCTTCGGCCCCACGTTCGGTGTCGACCAGTTCTCCGGATACGACCCGGCAGGCATCACCGGGGTCCGCAAGCTCTTCGCCTTGAGCCCCCGCGGGCTGGTATCACTGTCGGGTGGTGCGGCGGCGCGGGTGGTGACGGCGGGAACGCTGGAGGAGCAACCACTGTCTGCAGCGGTCGACGCTGACGGTGTTCGGGCGGCCTTCGTCACCGAGGCGGGTCGTGCGGTGATGGTCAGCGCCTTGGCGGTCGGGTCCGACGTCGGATCGGCTGACTGGCTGCGAGGAACCTCGTTCCTGCGGCCCGTGTGGGACCTCCACGGCGTGCTGTGGGCGGTGGACTCAGTGGCCACCGGGAGTGACATCTACGTCGCAACCACGGCGCGCAACGAGCGCCTGGTCCGAGCCCCGGGTCTGCGCGGCGCCGACATCGTGTCGTTCGCGGTGTCGCGGGACGGGGTCCGGTTCGCGGCCGTGGTCCGAGACGGCGACACCACGAGACTCGTCATCTCCACCATCGAGAGGGACCCGCGCCGCCCCTCATCGCTGCGGCTGGGAGTACCCACCAGTGTTCCGGCGCTGACGTCGGCGACCGATGGAGCTGAGCTCACCGACATGACCTCGCTGGCATGGGTCAGCCCGACGGCCGTCGTCGTGCTGGCCGGCGGCGAGGACGCGGACCGTCACCCCTGGCAGGTCGAGGTGGACGGCTCCCGCACGGCCGACGTGGGACAGTACCTCCCGGTCGTTCCCGACAGCGTGGCAGCCGACGTCAACCAGGAGCAGCCGATCGCCGTCGGAGCCGGCTCCCAGGTCTTCGTGCAGGAGCCGGACCTGCAGTGGGTGCGGGTCGGAGAGGGTACGCGGCTGCGAATGCCGTTCTACGGCTGAGCACAGGCCGCCCCTGGCGGTCCGTCAGTGCACAGCACGTCGCGGAGCCGCCGACAGCCCGGACCACGGCAGGCGACGCTTGCGCCATGCGTTCTCTCGGCCAGTATCTGGTGGCCTCGACAGACCTCTTCCTCGGCGGCAGCTGCGTGGGCTGTCTGCGACCGGGGCCGTCCCTGTGCGGGTCGTGCCGCCGAGTGCTGCAGGCGCCGCCACGGTTGACTCCGCCGACGCCGGTGCTGCCGGGGCTACCTCCGGTGTTCAGCGTGTCCCGCTACGAGGGCGTGGCCAAGGCGGCGCTGCTGGCCCACAAGGAGCAGGGTCGGCTGGCGCTGGCCCGGCCACTGGGCCAGACGTTGGCCCTGAGCTGCTGTGCGGTGCTGACGACCACCGGTTGCCCGCCCGCATCGGTCCAGCTGGTACCGGCGCCGTCACCGCGCAGGCGGGTCCGCGAGCGCGGCCACAACCCCCAGATGCGCATCACCCGGGCATGCGCCACCGCCTTGCGACAAGCCGGCGTCCCAGCCTGCGTACGGCCGGTTCTGCGCGTCGCCTCCACCGTCGCGGACCAGGCCGGCCTGTCCGCGGGCCAGCGGCGGACGAACCTGCACCACGCGTTCACGGCGACAGCTCGGGGGCGGCGTCTGACCGGGACGGTCATCGTCGTCGACGACATCGTCACCACCGGGGCAACGGCTCTCGAGGCCACCCGCGCGCTGCGGGTCGCCGGCTACGACGTTGCCGGCGTCGCCGTCATCGCGGCTACGGTTCGTCGGCTCCATTGATACGCAACGTGACCGTACGACTGTCGGGGGGTCCGGGTAGCGGCTAATGTTTCGCCATGGCACTCGTCCGGGTCCGTGGTTGCGTCGGCAAGGACTCGACTCGTCGAATCCTTGCCGGACAAGCCGATGCCAGCCGCAGGCGAAACGGCCCACGTAAGGCGGCGACGGCTCTTCTTCAGGGGACGTCACCGCTGAGCACGGTGCGGCTTAGTGGTAAGCCCTGCCCCGCCGCAGGTCCAGATGCCCTGCGTCACCGGGAGAAGGTCAGCGTGGCACAAGCTGCAAAGCCTCAGCAGGCGAGTGTGGGGACGAAGACCAGGTCGGCCGGGCGGGTGTCACTGCGACTCACCTGAGCGGCCGAAGATCCGGTGCGCTCCCATCTGTTGGAGGAGGAACGTGTGGAGATCGTGGTCAAGGGCCGGCACTGTGAGGTGTCGGACCGATTCCGCAGTCATGTCGAGGAGAAGTTGGCGCGGTTGGAGAAGTTCGACCAGCGAATGATCCGGATCGACGTCCAGGTGACGCAGGAGTCCAATCCGAAGCTGCCGTCCGAGGCGGTATGCATCGAGATCACGATCACGAGCAAAGGCCCGACCATTCGCGCGGAGGCGTGCTCAGAGGACAAGATGAGCGCCCTCGACAAGGCGGTCGACCGGCTGATGGCACAAGAGCGCAAGGCTCATGACCGCCGTCGCGTGCACCACGGCACCCGTACTCCGACCTCCCTGGCACAGGCGATGGCGAGTGTCCCGGTCGTCGATGAAGCCGACGACACCGACGACTCCCTCGAGCACAAGGTGGGTCCGTTGACCGTGCTCGGCGACGGACCGCTCGTCGTGCGCGAGAAGACCCATCCGGGCTCCCCGATGACGCTGGACCAGGCTTTGTACGAGATGGAGCTCGTCGGTCACGACTTCTTCTTGTTCATCGACAAGGAGGACGAGACTCCGGCGGTCGTCTACCGACGCAAGGGCTATGACTACGGCGTCATCCGGCTTGCGACCTGAGGCAGCGGTTGGCTGCCCTGATCGCCGTGGGGGCAGGCCACGGAGGCTGGGGAGCGGCCAGGTGTGCAGTCCCGCTCGCCTCGCGTGATCCGCAGCTCCCTGAGCCGCTCGCAGGCTCGCCGGATCGCGCTCGTCGCCCAAGGTTTTGGCGTCCCGTACCCAGAAACGGGTGACCTGAGGCCCGTCAACCGAGTGCTCGACCGGATCGCGCTGCTGCAGATCGACTCGGTGAACGTGGTGAGCCGGGCTCACTACCTGCCGCTGTTCAGCCGGCTGGGCCCGTACGACCGCGAGCTGCTGCACCGCGCGGCGTGGCGCAGCCCGCGCAGGCTCTTCGAGTACTGGGGGCACGAGGCGTCCTATGTCCGGACCGACCTGTACCCCGCCCTGAGATTCCGGATGGCCGCCGCCGCCGAGGCTGCTTGGGGCTCGATGCGTCGGGTGTGGGAGGAGCAGCCGGAGTTCGTAGGCTGGGTGCTGAGCGAGGTCGCCACTCGCGGACCGCTGACCGCACGGGAGATCCAGCACGACGCGCCACGCACCCGTAGCGCCTGGGGCTGGAACTGGAGCATCGTCAAGATCGCGCTCGAGTGGCTGTTCTACAGCGGGCAGATCACCTCGGCTCGTCGCAACGCCGCCTTCGAGCGCGTGTACGACCTGCCGGAGAGGGTCCTGCCGCGTGCCGTGGTCGAGGCTGCGGTCCCGTCGGTCGAGGAATCGCATCGCATCCTGGTGAGGACTGCGGCAGCCGCTCTCGGCGTCGCCACGGAGCAGGACCTACGGGACTACTTCCGCCTCGGCGTGGCACCGACAAGGCAGGCCGTCCGCGACCTTGTCGACTCGACCGAGCTTGCCCCGATCGCAGTAGAGGGCTGGAAACGCCCGGCGTACCTGTGGCGGAACGCGAAGCTTGCACGGAAGGTGAGCGCCCGCGCCTTGGTGAGTCCGTTCGACTCCTTGATCTTCGAACGCCACCGCACGCAGGCGCTGTTCGACTACCGGTTCCGGATCGAGATCTACGTCCCGGCCGAGAAACGCGAGTACGGCTACTACGTCTACTCGTTCCTGCTTGGCGAGACCATCGTGGCCAGGGTGGACCTCAAGGCGGACCGTCCGACCGCCACGTTGCGCGTCCAGGGCGCCTGGGCGCAGCCGGCCGCACCGCCCGAGACAGCGGAGCAGCTGGCACTGGAGCTGGCGAGCCTGGCGACCTGGCTGGGCCTCGAGCGGGTCAGCGTTGCCGAGCGTGGCGATCTTGCCGCGAGGCTCGCAACGGTGTGCGCGACGACCTAGCCGGCGGCGAGGTCGCCTACTATTGACGGGTGCGTCGCGGGGGACGAGTCCCCAAGGCGAGCCACTCGGCAGCTCGACGAAATCTCATTCCATTCGCAAGGGAGTCACCTCGTGCCAGGTCTGATCGACAAGGTCCTTCGCATCGGGGAGGGCAAGCAGCTGCGGAGGCTGCAGGCGGTCGCTGCTCAGGTCAATGCCATCGAGGACCACTTCGTAGGGCTCAGCGACGCCGAGCTCCAGGGCCTGACCGACGAGTACAAGGCACGATACGCCGACGGAGAGAGTCTCGACGACCTGCTCCCTGAGGCGTTCGCCACGGTGCGCGAGGCGGCCAAGCGCGTGCTCGGCCAGCGCCACTTCGACGTTCAGCTCATGGGTGGTGCGGCGCTGCACAACGGCGACATCGCCGAGATGAAGACCGGTGAAGGCAAGACGCTGGTCGCCACGTTGCCGGTGTACCTCAATGCCCTGACCGGCAAGGGCGTGCACGTCGTCACCGTGAACGACTACCTGGCCAAGTACCACGCCGAGTGGATGGGTCGCGTGTACCACTTCCTCGGCCTCACCACCGGCATGGTGCTGCCGACGATGACGCCCGCAGAGCGACGGGAGTCCTACCTGGCCGACATCACCTACGGCACCAACAACGAGTTCGGCTTCGACTACCTGCGTGACAACATGGCCAACTCCCTCGAGGACCTCGTTCAGCGCGGCCACAACTACGCCATCGTCGACGAGGTCGACTCGATCCTGATCGACGAGGCACGTACCCCGCTGATCATCTCGGGGCCCTCGGACGAGTCGGTGAAGTGGTACGACGAGTTCGCGACTCTGGTCGGCTCCCTGCGCAACGAAGTCGACTACGAGGTGGACGAGAAGAAGCGCACGGTCTCGGTGCTCGAGGACGGCATCGAACGCGTCGAGGACCACCTGGGCATCGACAACCTCTACGACGCGGTCAACACCCCGCTGATCTCCTTCCTCAACAACGCGATCAAGGCCAAGGAGCTCTTCCGTCGCGACCGGGACTATGTGGTCATCGATGGCGAGGTGCTCATCGTCGACGAGCACACCGGCCGGATGCTGCACGGACGCCGCTACAACGAGGGTCTGCACCAGGCCATCGAGGCGAAGGAGAAGGTGGTGATACGCGAGGAGTACCAGACGCTCGCCACGATCACGCTCCAGAACTACTTCCGTCTCTACGACAAGCTCGGCGGGATGACGGGAACGGCCATGACCGAGGCCTCGGAGTTCGACAAGATCTACCGACTCGGCGTCATCCCGATCCCGACCAACATGCCGATGGCCCGGGAGGACCAGGCAGACCTCGTCTACCGGACGGAGCAGTCGAAGTACAACGCCATCGTCGACGACATCTCCGAACGCCATGCCAAGGGCCAGCCCATGCTGGTGGGCACCACGTCTGTGGAGAAGTCCGAACGGCTGTCGAGTCTGCTGACCAGGAGGGGCATCCCTCACACGGTGCTGAACGCCAAGCACCACGCCAACGAAGCGCACATCGTCGCCCAGGCGGGTCGCAAGGGGGCGGTGACGGTAGCCACCAACATGGCCGGACGTGGCACCGACATCATGTTGGGCGGATCGGTGGAGTTCCTCGCCGACGAGCAGCTGCGCGACCGCGGACTGGACCCGATCGAGCACTCCGACGAGTACGAAGCGGCCTGGCCAGCGACGCTGGAGAAGATGAAGGAGCAGGTCCGTACCGAGCATGACGAGGTGAACGACGTCGGCGGACTCTACGTCATCGGCACCGAGCGGCACGAGTCGCGCCGGATCGACAACCAGCTGCGCGGCCGCTCGGGGCGGCAGGGTGACCCAGGCGAGTCACGGTTCTACCTGTCCCTCGAGGACGACCTGATGCGGCTGTTCAAGTCGGACTGGGTCGACTGGGTGCTGACCACGATGAAGATCCCCGACGACGTGCCGATCGAGAACAAGCGCGTGACCGGAGCCATCGCCTCTGCTCAGGCGCAGGTCGAGAGCCAGAACTTCGAGACACGCAAGAACATCCTCAAGTACGACGACGTCATGAGCCGCCAACGTGAGGTCGTCTACCGTGAGCGGCGCCAGGTCCTCGAAGGCGCCGACCTGCACGACCAGATCCGCGGCATGATCGATGACACCATCGCGGGGTATGTGGCCGGGGCGACCGAAGGCTTCCCGGAGGAGTGGGACCTGACCAAGCTGTGGACCGCGCTGCGGACGTTGTATCCCGTCGGCGTCACGGAGGCCGAGCTCGAGGGCGAGGTCGGTGGGCTCGACCACCTCTCGCCGGAGCTGTTGACGGAGCAGCTGCAAGCCGATGCTCAACGGGCGTACGACGCCCGCGAGGAGGCGCTCGGCCCAGAGGTGATGCGTGAGCTCGAACGCCGGGTCATGCTGTCGGTCCTCGACCGCAAGTGGCGCGAGCACCTGTACGAGATGGACTACCTGCGTGAGGGGATCGGTCTGCGCGCCTACTCCCAGCGCGACCCGCTGGTGGAGTACCAGCGCGAGGGCTTCGAGCTGTTCGCCGCGATGATGGACTCGATCAAGGAAGAATCGGTCGGCTACCTGTTCAACGTCGAGGTGCAGGTCACCACCGAAGCGGACGACGATGAAGCCCTCGTCGACGGCACCGACCCCTCGCCGGCCCTTGCCGACCCGACGTCTCGTCGTCTCGACGACGGAGTGGACGGTACGCCGGCCCGAGGGTCGGCCGCGCCGGCGGCGCTCGATTCGGCCGGAGTCGATCCGGACGGGGCGGAGCCGGACGATGTGGTCGAGGAGCGACCGCACATCGTCGCGAAGGGCCTCAGCGCCCCGTCGGCGCCGAAGAGTCTCGCCTACTCGGCACCCACCGTGGACGGTGACGGCGGGACTGAGGTGCACACCGAGGCTGCAGTCGACACCGCGGTCGACCAGTTCGTCGGCGTCTCACGCAACGAAGCCTGCCCGTGCGGTTCGGGCCGCAAGTTCAAGCGCTGCCACGGGGACCCGGCTCGGCGCAGAGCCTGAGGGGTAGCGGGCGACGCTCCCGCAGGAGGTGGGCACCATGGGCCACGGCCACGGCCACGCCGGTGGCCCCGGCCACGCCGGTGGCGACCGCAGGAAGCTCGGGTTCGCGCTCGCCGTCACCGTCGCGATCCTGGCGGTGCAGGTCGTGGGAGCCGCGGTCTCCGGGAGCCTCGCCTTGCTCGCCGATGCCGGGCACGTGCTCACCGACGTGGCTGGGCTGACCCTGGCATTGGTGGCGAGCCGGCTGGCGGGCCGGCCCATGACGGAGCTGCGCACCTGGGGGTACCTGCGTGCCGAGGTGATCGCCGCAGCGGCTCAGGCGGCGGTTCTGCTGGCCGTGGGGGGCTACATCCTCGTCGAGAGCGTGCATCGGATGGTGACGGCGCCGAGCGTCGAGCCTGGGTCGATGGCCGTCTTCGCTGCGATCGGCCTGGCCGGAAACGCCGTAGCAATCGCGACGCTCGCTGGGTCGCGGGGACACAACCTCAACATGCGGGCGGCTTTCCTCGAGGTCGTCAGTGACGCGCTGGGATCGGTGGCGGTGCTCGCCGCAGCTGGGGTGATCTGGCTGACCGGGTGGCACCGGGCTGACGCGGTCGCGTCGTTGCTGATCGGGGCGCTCATTGTGCCGCGGACGCTGCGGTTGCTGCGCGACAGCGTCGACGTCCTGTTGGAGTCGACGCCCAAGGGGCTGGACCTGCTGGCGGTGCGACGCCACGTGCTGGCGGTACCCCATGTGCAGGCCGTCCATGACCTGCACGCCTCACAGGTAGCCGCGGGGCTTCCCGTGTTCAGCGCGCACCTTGTGGTTGACGACTCCTGCTTCCACGACGGCCACCTCACCGGGCTGCTCGACGAGGTTCAGGCGTGCTTGGCCGGGCACTTCGATGTGGAGCACTCGACGATCCAGTTCGAGGCCAGCTCGCATGTCGACCACGAGCCCGCCGCGCACGAATGAGGTCTCTCAGCCGAAGTCGAGGGCGGTGCACAGCCATCGCTCCCGCGAGAACGTCAACTGTGCCGCGATAGCGCGTGAGCGGGGTCCGGTCGTCACTCTGGCGGCCACCTCGGCGACATCCGGGCTCGGCCGACAGACGTGGACGGTGGCCACGTGCTGGCGCCCGGCGCGGGTCCTGCCCGCCGCCCGACGGGCCGCGACGCGCTGCCGGCTCCGGCCGATCTCGGCGTACACCCGAGGATCCGTCCAGCGAGCCAGCTGCGTCAGCGGACGCTCACTTGCCACCACCTCCACGACGGCTTGCAGGAACCGCGAGGCCCACTCCTGGGGGTCTGCTGGAACCGGTCGCGCGGGAGGGAGGTCCGGCACGATCGACAGCACAGGTGGGGCCGGGTCGGCCGCTGAGCCGGGCACGAGCGGGAAGGTCAACGCCAGCGCGCCTTGAAGGCTGGGCGGCGAGGCGACGGGCAGGCGAGCAACGGCGGGGTCCCACCGCAGCTGCCTCGGATCGCCGACGGGGGCCAGCGGGTGTGGGTGCTCGGGCATGGTCATGGCTTGCCTCCAGGAAGCACCAGTGGGGTGCCGGGGTAGATGAGATCGGGATCGGAACCGATGACGTCGCGGTTGGCTCTGTACACGGCGAGCACGTGCCGACTGATCGCCGCTTCGGAGGCTCGAGCCGGAAACCTTGCTTGCGCGATTTCCCACAAGGAGTCCCCGGACCGAATGATGTGGATGGCGGCGTCCAGGCGCCCGGACGGCAGGTCGGGCATCGCCAGCCCCGTCAGCCGGGGTTGGGCCGCCTCTTCGGCAGAGACCACCGATCCGGTCCCGAGCACTCCAGCACCTCCTGCGGGTGCGTCGACAGAGTTCGAGCCGGTGGCGTGGGGCTCGGGACAGCCGGCGGTGGCCGGGGTGGCATCAGCGGCGACGGGAGACAGCAGGCTCACTCCGCACGCACTGAGCACGACGCGCTGCAGCCACCATGTCCGGGGCAGCCGGGATGCTGCGTCGGCCCGCCTGGATGGCTGCCGTGCAACGAGGGTAGTGGCAGCCGCGATCGTGGAGACGACGAGGAACGCCAGAGCGACCCAGGTGACAACCGCAGCGACGGCGACGACGACGACGCTGAGCCCAATCGGCTGACCGCCCGTACGAGCATCGGTGGTCAGCGCCGCGACGTGGCGCAGGGGTGCGGCGGTCAGGGCGTACAGGGCGAAGCCTGCCCCTGCCTCAGTGATGAGCAGCGCGACAAGGCGGAGCCGACAGCGAGACCGGACGGACCGCCCTCGGCGCCCTGTGTCAAACCTTTTGTTTGCTTGCATTTGCATGTTTTAGCCTATGGACACATCCAACGCAATCAGTTGTCCACAGGGGCGCCTCGACGGTGTGGCGCCCGCTACGGTCTAGCCCATGCGTTGGCAGGAGCTGTTCGCCGATCTGGAGGCTCAGGCGAGCGCGCTCGAGCGGGCAGCCACGGATGCAGAGATCTCCGAGCGCACCCGCGGTGAGGTGGCTCGCGTGGCGATGGCCAACCGCTTGCGGGCGCAGGTCGGCGCTCGGCTCACGGCCCGCGTCTGGGGGGCCGGTGACATCAGTGGCCGCCTGGAGAGAGTCGGGGCCGACTGGGTGCTTGTGTTGGCCGGGAGCGAGATGGTCGTGCCGACGTCGGCCCTGATGTTCTGCGTGGATATGCCGCTGGAGGCGGTCAGTGCCGACTCCGTGTCCGTGGTCACCAGTCGCCTCGGCCTCACCTCGGTGCTGCGAGCGGTGGCGCGGGACCGAAGCGTCGTGACGGTGGTGACGCGCGACGGCGCCACTGTCACAGGGACGCCGGACCGAGTCGGTGCGGATTTCCTCGACGTGGCCGTCCACGAGGTCGGCGTCCCTCCGAGGCGCTCGCAGGTCAGGTCACGGGCAACCGTCCCGTTCGAGGCAATCGGCTGTGTGCGGCGACGGGCTACCGGCTGGGAGGTGTGAGAGCCGGCGGTCAGGTGCGGCTACTCGAGAACCGGCTCCTCGTCGAGCGGCGCCCGGCTCTGTGCCGAGCCGTCGTCGCCGACGTACGGATGCTCGCGGATGAACTGCTGGGTGGTGGAGTACGCCTGCTTGATGTACCCCTCCAAGGCCGAGGCTTCAACGCGCCACTGGCCTCGGCCCCCGATCTTGATAGCCGGAAGCTCGCCTCGTCGCACCAGAGCGTAGACCTGAGCGACAGAGATGTTCAGCACCTCAGCCACGTCTGCCAATGCCAAGAAGCGTGGGCTCATCTCGGCCATGGCGAGCAGTGTTTCACGGATGTCACCCAGGCGGCGGAAGCGCTCACAGCCTGTGGATAACTCTTTCCAATTCCACTCACGTCTGCGCAGAATACCGCCGTGTCTCTCTCGCAGCGGGTCAGCCCGGACCGCAGCAGCGCCGGATCAACGCGACAGGGAGGCGTTCCCGGCTCTCCGGTGGCATCGCGGGCGGGGGTGACTCGGTGGGCAGACCCACGGCTGTGGGTG
Source organism: Nocardioidaceae bacterium (assembly GCA_035633755.1). Classification (GTDB taxonomy): domain Bacteria; phylum Actinomycetota; class Actinomycetes; order Propionibacteriales; family Nocardioidaceae; genus DASQEH01. Next base: position 14,451 of record DASQEH010000058.1, read on the forward strand.
GGTGTGCTGCTGGTGCTCGGCTCGGTGGTTCTCGGTGCGAAGCTGTTGGCCGCGGCCGACGACACGGTGGCGATATGGCAGCTCGAGCGGGACATGGTGGCGGGCTCGGCCGTCACCTCGGCCGATCTCCGGGTCACGCGCGTGCACTTCGACGAGCCAGCCGACTCCGCGCGGTATGTCGACGCGTCCTCGCGCCTTCCCGCCGACGCCACCCTGACACGTGACATCGGAGCCGGCGAGATGCTCACCGTCTCCAGCGTCACAACGGCATCGACGGTGCCGCCGCAGATCCTGCCGCTGGCCGTGACGGCCGCAGGGATGCCTTCCGAGCTGGCTCCGGGAGACTCGGTGGACGTGTGGGCGACGCCAACGGACGACGCAGGTGGCGGCCGGGCGCGCCCCGTCCAGGTCCTGCAGGATGCCACCGTCACCGATGTGGGTGCGGCCGCAGCAGTCGGAATCGGCGGGGACCGACAGGTGGCCGTCGCGCTGCCCCACGATGCCGACGTCGGGTCGGCACTGCGATCCCTCCACGAGGCGACTGTCGTGCTCGTTCAGAACGGGTCCTGACCGGTGTCCACGGGGGTTCTCGTGGCCGTCGGCGTTGTCGACTTCGAGGCGGCCGTGCTGTCCATCGCCGCTGAGCCGCGAATGCACGTGGTACGTCGCTGCGTCGATGTGGCCGATCTCGTGGCCACCGCGGCCAGCCGGCAGGCCGACGCGGCGCTCATCTCGGCCCAGCTGCGCGGCATCGACGCAGAGATCGTGGACCGGCTGCGGAGCGAGGGCGTAGCGGTGGTTGGAGTGGTCGCCGAGGCCTCGAGCGCGGACGAGGCGCTGCTGCGGCAGATCGGCGTGGACCACGTCGCCTCGGTCGACGACCTGGTGTCGCTGGCCGAGCTCGTGTCGCAGGCGGTCCGCAGCCCTCACCGGCCGCCGGAGGCCGACCGGCTCCCCGACCGAGACCCGGACGAGAGTCGGCCGCTCCGGCGGGCGGGGCAGGTCGTCGCGGTCTGGGGCCCCACGGGAGCACCGGGCAGGTCCACGGTGGCCCTGGGCGTCAGCGCCGAGCTGTCCAGTGCGGGCGCCTCGACGCACCTCGTTGACGCCGATGTCTACGGTGGCGCGGTGGCTGCCATGCTCGGCATGCTGGACGAGTCCTCGGGGCTGCTCGCCGCTGCCCGCGCCGCCAACAGCGGGTCCCTGACCGTTGACCTGCTGGCGGCGCAGGCCAGGCAGGTCGACCGCAATCTGCGGGTCTTGACCGGGCTCCCACGCGCCGACCGCTGGACCGAGGTGAAGGCAGTCCTGCTCCGCAACATCCTCGAGGTGTCGCGCTCCCTGGCTGCTTTCACCGTCGTGGACTGCGGGTTCAACCTGGAGTTCGATGAGGAGATCTCGTACGACACGTCGGCGCCTCGTCGCAACGGTGCCACGGTCGAGGCCCTCGAGCGGGCTGACGTGGTTCTTGTCGTGGGCGCAGCCGATCCGGTGAGCCTGTCCCGTTTGATCCGTGGGGTCAGCGAGCTGAAGACCGTCGTGCCGTCGGTCTCCCCCTGGATCGTGGTGAACAGGGTCCGGACGGGTTCCGGGTGGTCGCCGGACGAGGTGGTGTCGACGGTGCAGAAAGCCACCGGCGTCCACTCCGTCCGAGTCCTGCCCGACGATCCCGCGTCGTGTTCGCGGGCGCTCATGTACGGGCGTTCGCTGGTGGAGTGCGCACCCGACGCAAGGCTCAGCAGAGCGATGAACGCGTTGGCAGGTGAGCTGGTGGCGGCAGGTCGGGGAGCCGCTGCGGTGCCCGCCCGCCGGCGCCGCTGGAGATGAGAGGACCAGCCTCCACCACCTCTGTGACGTCAGGTCGACAGCAGGAGCCACAGCCCTGTCACCGTGTAGCCCACCATGAGCACCAACAAGGGGAGCTGGGCTGTCAGCGCCCGACCTGGCGGCAGCAGCCGCACCGATCGATCGTGCGCAGCGACAACTCCCAGCACGTGCCCGAGAACGACAGCGAGAACCTTCACCACGGCCAGCGCCGTCGGATGGTCGTAGATGGCATACCGGTTGATGCCGGCAGCCCAGGCGGTCAGGTTCCAGCCCCGGGACAGCGGATCTCCGAGCACCTGCACGAAGGCAACGAACTCCGACACGAAGAAGGACAGATAGTGCGCGACCACGTAGCCGACCACGATCGGGACGACGGAGTGGGCCAGTCGGTTGGCGAAGGATGACGCCTCGACCTGGCCCAGCCTCGCGGCCAGGAGGCAGGCAGCGGTGAAGGTGACGAACACGATGAGGCAGAACGAGAGCAGGGCGGCTGAGTTGAGCAAGGTGGAGTACTCGGCGCGCTGCTGCGCCCAGCCCAGCCACCGCGGGAGCTCCTTGAAGCTGTCGAAGGCGGTCGACCCGAACAGCACGGACACGACAGCCACCAGCCCGCGCTCAGGCGGCAGGGCGTCCAGGTTCTGCAACGGGTTGCGGACGACCAGCACACCGTCGCTGCGTCGCCCGAAGGGTGACAGCCTGGCGACGAGCGACGCGTAGACCTCGAACGGGTCGGCGTAGGCGAACCACGATTCTCCGCACAGCATCGCGCCGGCTACCAGCACGAGTGCCACCAGCGCGAACCACAGCCGGACGACGGACAGGTCCTGGGCCAAGGCGGAGTCGGCCAGCTCCAGCCACACGAACGAGAACAGCAGGAGGGCAGCGGGCCACAAGCCGAATCGCGACGCGTCGACGAGTCCCCTGGCTGGGTCGAGCGACGCCACCCGGCAGATCGCCCGGTGCAGCCATCGCAGCGGGTTGCAGAGCCGGTAGACCGGCCCGAGCAGCAGCGCAGCCGGAACCAGGCCCACCCACAGGACGACGTACACCGCCCGGAAGGCAGGGTTGACGAGGGTGTCGCGGCCGAAGATCGCCGCCATCACCACCCACGCCGTGATCACCAGCACGCTGACGACCAGGGTCCCGCGGGTGATTCGTGAGTCGACGACGCGTGCCAGCCACGCCCATAGTGGGCGACCGCTCGCATCACCGTGGAAGCGTGACGTCCGCCAGGCCAGCGCGAGGACCACAGCGGACGCCACGAGCGCCGCCCCGGCGGCGAGGTAGGCAAGCTCGACCGGGATCGGGAGGTCCTGGCGCCCTCCCACACCGTGGGCCAGGAGGGAGTCCCGCCCGTCCGGCCGGTATTCGACAGACCCCTGCTGCGAGATGCCCACCGCGTCGCTAGCTGACCTGCAGGGTGACCAACGTGAGCTCGAGGTGGTGCGACTCCACGGGGAACCGTCCCGGACTGTCGAGGGTGAAGGCCGGGAGCTCTTCGGCGTCAGCGCCCTTGCGGATCTGGAACTCGTGTTCGGGGTCGGAGTGCACGTGGATCTCGTCCGCCACGTCGCTCGTGACCACGAGCTGTATGGGCTGACCCTGCTCGACCTCGACGACGCGGCCGTCGGCCGGCTCGATGGAGCCGTCCTGCTGGCGGATCTCGATCGTCACCGGCGCGCCCGGGTCGGTCTCCGAGTCGCTTGCGTCGGCACTGCCTGCGTCGTCGCTGCAGGCGGTGGCCAGGCACAGTGCGAGGGTGGCAGCGGCCTGCGCGACGAGGCGGGTCGAGCGGGTCACGGGGGCTCCTGTCATCGGTCGTGAACGGCGGCGGGGGCGGCGCGGCTGCCCGGCTGCTCGCCCTTGCGGCCAGGTCCAAGTGGGCACGGCGACCGCAGACGTGGCATGGTACACAAAGCAGAAGTAACGGACTTGCTACCGTGGCGGCATGAGCCGCACGGGCGCACGACGACGGGAGGTGGCATGCACGCGATCTGGAAGGGCACGATCTCGTTCGGCTTGGTGACGATTCCCGTCAAGGTGTACTCCGCGACCGAGGAGCGCGACATCTCGTTCCGGCAGGTGCACGAAGCTGACGGAGGCCGCATCCGCTACAAGCGCGTCTGTGAGCAGGACGGCCAGGAGGTGCCCTACTCCGACATCGGCAAGGGGTACGAGCTCCCCGACGGACGGATGGTCATACTGACCAGTGAGGACTTCGCGAGCCTGCCGCTGCCGACGACACGCGCGATCGATGTCTTGGAGTTCGTCCCGGCGGACCAGGTCGACCCCTTGTACTTCGCGAAGGCCTACTACCTCGCCGCCGACGGGGTGGGCGCGAAGCCCTACATCTTGCTACGGGACGCCTTGACGCGCAGCGGCCAGTGCGCGCTCGTCAAGGTGGCCATCCGTACCCGCGAGACGCTGGCCTTGCTGCGTGAGCGCGAGGGAGCGTTGGTGCTGCAGACCATGTTGTGGCCGGAGGAGGTGCGCGACAGCGAGTTCGCCGTGCCTGACGACTCCGTCGAGGTACGCAGCCAAGAGGCCAAGATGGCCGAGTCCTACATCGCCACCCTCAAGAGCGACTTCGACCCGACTCGCTACCACAGCGACTACCGCGAGGCCCTGGAGCAGCTGGTGGAGGCCAAGGCGTCGGGGCTCCCGATGCCCGAGGGCGAGGAGGACGACGCCCAGCAGGCCGACGTCCTTGACCTGGTTGCCGCGCTGCGGGCCAGTGTCGACGCCGCGAAGAAGCGACGTGCAGGCGGCTCCGAATCGAGCAGTGACGGGGACGGCGACTCCGACTCGACCGAAGCCCCGTCACGTGCGTCGGGGTCCAACGGCAAGGCACCGGCGCCGACGTCGACGACCGGGAAGAAGTCTGGCTCAGGCACGAGGAAGTCCGCGAGCAAGTCGGCGTCTGACGACAGCGACGCCAAGAAAGCCTCTTCGACGCCGAAGCCGGCCGCGAAGAAGCGGCCCGCTCGCAAGTCTGCCTGAGCGCCCTGCGCCGGGACGGCCTTTGCGTGGCAAGATCGACGCCATGGATGCCCACTCGACGGTTCCGTCACCGATCAACGAGACGAACCTGCACTACGCCAGCGGCACGCCGGAACTGGCGGCGCTCGAAGCCAAGCTCAAGGAGCTGCAAAGCACTCCCGTCGACCTGACCGCCACCATTGACGGAGAGCAGCGGTGGGGGCAGGGCGAGGAGCTGCATGTCGTCCAGCCGCACAACCATGCCCATGTGCTGGGAGTCACTCGAGCCGCGACCTCGGCCGACGCCAAAGCCGCCATCGCGGCCGCGACCGACGCAGCACCGGCATGGCGGGCGATGTCGTTCGACGACCGCGCCGCCATCGTGCTCAAGGCGGCCGACCTGCTGTCCGGGCCGTGGCGACAGACCCTCAACGCGGCCACCATGCTCGGTCAGTCCAAGACCGTCTGGCAGGCTGAGATCGACTCGGCGTGCGAGCTGATCGACTTCTGGCGCTTCAACGTCCACTATGCAGCGCAGATCCTGAGTGACCAGCCCATTGCGAACTCGGCTGGTGTCTGGAACCGCACCGACCATCGCCCGCTCGAAGGGTTCGTCTACGCGATCACGCCGTTCAACTTCACCGCGATCGCGGGCAACCTGCCCACGGCGCCCGCGCTGATGGGCAACACCGTGCTGTGGAAGCCCGCGGTGACGCAGCAGTTCGCGGCGCACTTCGTGATGCGGCTGCTCGAGGCGGCGGGGATGCCCCCCGGGGTGATCAACATGCTCCCCGGCCACGGCGCAGCGGTCTCCGAGGCGGCGCTGACGCATCCCGACCTGGCCGGGGTCCACTTCACCGGCTCGACCGGCGTGTTCCAGCACCTGTGGCGCACTGTCGGCGAGAACATCGCGTCCTACCGCTCGTACCCCCGCATCGTGGGAGAGACGGGCGGCAAGGACTTCATCGTCGCTCACCCGAGTGCGGACCCCGACGTGGTGCGCACGGCCATGACGCGCGGGGCCTTCGAGTACCAGGGCCAGAAGTGCTCCGCCGCATCGCGCGCCTACGTCGCCCGATCGGTGTGGAACGCGCTTCGCGACGACTTCGTGTCCGACGTCAACTCGATCCCGATGGGCGATGTCACGGACATGTCGAACTTCATGGGCGCGGTGATCGACGACCGCGCGTTCAGCAAGCACAAGGCCGCGATCGAGCGGGCCAAGGAGACCTCGCACCTGACCGTCCTGGCCGGCGGTGAGGTCGACGACTCGGTCGGCTACTTCGTGCGCCCGACGGTCATCGAGTCCACCGACCCCACTGACACGATCTTCGACACGGAGTACTTCGGGCCGATCCTCTCGGTCTACGTGTACGACGACGCCGACTTCGAGTCGACGGTGCAGCAGATGGAGTCGTTCTCGCAGTACGCCCTGACCGGCGCGATCATCGCGCAGGACCGCGGGGCGATTGCCTGGGCGACCGAGGCGCTGCGCTTCGCCGCGGGCAACTTCTACATCAATGACAAGCCGACCGGTGCGGTCGTGGGCCAGCAGCCCTTCGGTGGCGGTCGGGCGTCGGGTACCAACGACAAGGCCGGAGCTGCGCTCAACCTGCTGAGGTGGACCTCACCGCGGTCGCTGAAGGAGACATTCGCGCCGGCCACGGACTACCGCTACCCGCACATGGGGGGATACCCGCACGAGGCCGGCTGAGCCGTCTCACGGCAGGAAGTCTCGCGAGCACTAGGCCACGCGGACAGCGATGTCGTCGGCGTAGTCGAACGCGGGGTCGATCGAGAGCGCTGCACCGCACGAGGTGCAGGCGAACTCGCACCCCTCGCCCTCACACTCGTCGGTAGGCACGAACAGGCGCTGGTCGAGACAGTCCGGGCAGACTCGCGCCACGCCACTCAGCATCAGAATCTGGGCTGGATCTCTCATGCCCACAGGCTGCCAGACCCAACCGACACAATTCGACAGGCACGCCGTCGTGTACACGGCCCGGCCCCTGCCCGGTCTCAGCTCGACCGGCTCAGCCAGTCCCGGCCGGTGGCCTGCTCCACCGCGGCAGCGGCCACGATGGCCTCGGCGACCGACGGCTCTATCTGCTTGCCGAAGAACGGCACCGACACCTTGAGCTCGCCGTCGACCAGCTCTCGAGAACCTTGACCGGCTGCCTCGAGGGTCACCGTGCCCGTCATTCGCGCCGGCTGGCCCACGATGTCGATGACCAGATCGGCCTGGCGGCTCCCATCAGCCCGGGGCGGCCCCCAGTCCTCGGTCTGCACGATCGTGATCGTCTCGCCGACGAACCGCTTGACGGCGTCCGGCACCTGAGCGGGAAGCGTGCGCTCGACGACGACCGAGGTGCGCCCATCCGGGTTGTGCTCGACAACGACGGAGTGTCTGAGCGCGTGCGTGGCGAGGCAGACCGCGGAGCGGAACGGCTCGCTGGTCGCGAGGTCGAAGACGTCGGCCGGGGAGCCGGTGGGATAGGAGATCTCGGCTCTCACACGCATTCGCGCATCATGTCACGGCGGGCGGCTAGCCTGGCTGAGTGGACACGAGCGAACGGGAGCTGCCGGACCCGACGGTCGGGCAGTGGGCCGGCGTCGACGTCAACTTCGGCGAGGCGGGAGCCAAGCTCACCTACGGCAGCTACCTGCAGCTTCCGCAGCTGCTGAGCACGCAGCGTCCGGAGTCAGATCCCCCGGCGCATGACGAGCTGCTCTTCATCACGATCCACCAGGTGTACGAGCTGTGGTTCCAGCAGCTGCTCCATGAGGCCGAGACCGCGCGCGACGCCATGGTCGACGACCAGCTCTGGTGGAGCCGGCATCTGCTCGCGCGCATGCACGTCATCGAGAAGGTGCTCGTCCAGCAGATCGACGTGCTGGAGACGATGACACCGCAGGACTTCTTGACCTTCCGCCAACTGCTGTCACCGGCAAGTGGCTTCCAGTCGGTCCAGTTCCGCGAGCTCGAGTTCGTCTCGGGCGCCAAGGACCCGTCGTTCGTCCGGCGGTTCAAGGGTCTCACGCCCGAGGAGAAGCTCCGGCTGGAGCGCCGACTGGTCGAACCGACACTCTGGGACGGCTTCGTCACCGTCTTGTCGGCTCGAGGCCTCGCCACCCGGTCCGACGACGAGATCCGCACATCGCTGCAGACGGTGGCCCGCGACCGGCCTCAGTACTTCGACATCTGGGAGCTCGCCGAGGCGTTGATCCAGCACGACGAGCTCGCCGCCGCCTGGCGCGCCCGGCACGTGGTGATGGTGGAGCGCATGATCGGTGCCCGCACCGGCACCGGTGGCTCTTCCGGGAGCGACTACCTGCGCAGCAGGCTGCCGCTGCGGTACTACCCGCTGCTGTGGAACTTGCGGTCCGAACTGTGACAAGGCGACGCGTTATGTGGTGTTACGACGGGACTCGGGTCTAGGGTCGGTTGGGGCGGTCGTACAACGGCGTACGGCCACGTCGCCTCCGGCGTCGTCCCGCCAAGGGCGGAAACAGGTGTTGGTGATGCACAGCAGGTTGGACGGCGCGAAGGCGCAACTGCTCGACATGGCGGCCCGAGTCGCCGAGCACCGCAAAGGTGGAGGCACCGGCATCAGCGTGGGCTCTGCCAGCGTGCTGCTGAAGACCTACTATCGCCACGCCGACCCTGAGGACCTGCTCGACCGGACACCCGTCGACGTGTACGGCGCGACCATGAGCCACTACCGGCTCGCGGCGAACCGCCCGCAAGGCACCGCGGCGGTACGCGTGTTCACCCCCACGGTTGACGGCAACGAGTGGGCCGCCGCGGGGCACACCGTCGTCGAGGTGGTGACCGACGACATGCCCTTCCTGGTCGACTCCGTCACGATGGCGCTGAACTCGAGTGGCCGCTCGATCCACGTGGTGACCCACCCCCAGATGCTGGTCAGGCGCGACGTCACCGGAGCCCTCATCGCCGTGGGTGATCCCGAGAACAGGGAGCTGGCGTCAGCGGCCGACGTCGTCCGCGAGTCGTGGATGCACATCGAGATCGACCGGGAGAGCGACCCGCAAGCCCTCGAACGGATCCGCCAGACCCTCACCGAGGCGCTGCGCGATGTGCGCGAGGTCGTCGAGGACTGGGACAAGATGCGGTCCCAGGCACGCCAGATCGTGGCCGACCTCGAGCAGAGCCCACCGCCGCTGCCGGATGCCGCGGTCGAGGAGGGGCGGGCGCTGCTGGAGTGGCTCGTCGACGACCACTTCACCTTCCTCGGCTATCGCGAGTACCGCCTGGAGGAGATCGACGGCGAAGACGTGGTCCGGGCGTTGCCGGGAACCGGCTTGGGCATCATGCGCTCCGACCAGGACATGTCCTCGACGGCAGGGAAGCTGCCCGCACCGGTGCGGGCCAAGGCCCGCGAGAGGCAGCTGCTCATCATCACCAAGGCCAACTCGCGTTCGACCGTGCACCGGCCGGTCTACCTCGACTACGTCGGCGTCAAGATGTTCGACGAGTCCGGCGAGGTGGTCGGCGAGAAGCGCTTCCTGGGGCTGTTCAGCTCCGCTGCCTACACCGAGAGCCTCACCCGCATCCCGGTGCTGCGCGAGAAGGCCCGGCAGCTGCTGGCGGGGTCGGGGTTCGAGCCACTCAGCCACGGCGGCAAGGCGCTGATGGACATCTTGGAGACGTACCCCCGCGACGAGCTCTTCCAGACGTCCGTCGACGAGCTGTTGCCGGTGGCCGAGGCCGTTCTGCATCTGCGGGAGCGCCGACAGCTGAGGTTCTTCGTGCGCCGAGACGTGTACGGCCGCTACATCTCCTGCCTGGTCTACCTCCCGCGGGACCGGTACACCACCCAGGTACGTGAGCGCATGCAGAGGATCCTCAAGGAGACCATGGCCGCGGAGTCGCTGGACTTCACAGCCCGTGTCAGCGAGTCCGTGCTGGCGAGGCTCCACTTCGTCGTGCGCGCGGCTCCGGGCGAGACGCTGAGGGAGTTCGACCAGCAGGCGCTCGAGCAGCGCCTTGCCGAGGCGACCCGCTCCTGGACCGATGACCTTGCCGTGGCACTCACCGACCAGTTCGGCGAGGAGGCCGCTCCGCGGCTGGTTCGTGCCTACGGGAACGCGTTCCCCGAGGCGTACAAGGAGGACTTCATGCCGCGCGTGGCGGCCTCTGACGTCCGGCGGATGGAGGGCCTCGGGAGCGACCCGATCGGTCTGCTGCTGTACGCCCCGGTTGACGCCGTCGAGGGCGAGATGCGGCTGAAGGTGTACAGGACCGGCTCTCCCCTGAGCCTGTCCGACGTCTTGCCGAAGCTGTCCTCCATGGGTGTCGAGGTCGTCGACGAGCGTCCGTACGAGCTCGAGACCGACGCCGGGCGGTCGTGGATCTACGACTTCGGCCTGCGCCGGTCGACACCGATGGCCGAAGGGGCCCTCAACCTCTTCCGCGATGCCTTCATGGCCGTCTGGGCGGGGCGGGCGGAGAGTGACGGCTTCTCCGCCCTGGTGCTCGACGGCTGCCTCACCTGGCGCCAGGTGGCGATCCTGCGTGCCTACGCGAAGTATCTCCGCCAGGGCGGCTCCCCGTTCAGCCAGGCCTACATCGAGGCATCGGTCGTCTCCAACGTGCCGATCGCGCGACTGCTCGTCGAGCTGTTCGAAGCACGGTTCCAGCCCGGGACCGACGCCGACTCGGCGCTGCGGACCAGTCGGACAGCCGAGCTCGAGACGCAGATCCTGGCAGCCCTGGACGACGTCGCGAGCCTGGACCAGGACCGCATACTTCGCAGCTACCTGCTTACCGTCAAGGCGACGTTACGGACCAACTTCTACCAGCTCGCCGACGACGGCGAGCCGAAGGACTACATCGCTCTGAAGCTCGACCCCGGCGGGGTCCCCGACCTTCCCGAGCCGCGGCCGGCCTTCGAGATCTTCGTCTACTCACCGCGGGTCGAGGGTGTGCATCTTCGCTTCGGCGCCGTCGCGCGCGGCGGCCTGCGCTGGTCGGACCGCCGCGAGGACTTCCGCACCGAGGTCCTCGGCCTGGTCAAGGCGCAGATGGTGAAGAACGCCGTCATCGTTCCCGTGGGCGCCAAGGGCGGTTTCTACTGCAAGCAGCTCCCCGATCCTGCCGCCGATCGCGAGGCGTGGCTGGCGGAGGGGATCGCGTGCTACCAGACGTTCGTCAGCGGACTGCTGGACATCACCGACAACCTTGTCGACGGGCGGACCGTTGCGCCTCAACGGGTCGTTCGGCACGACGGCGACGACAGCTACCTCGTCGTCGCCGCCGACAAGGGCACAGCCACGTTCTCCGACATCGCCAATGCAGTGGCGGGCTCCTACGGCTTCTGGCTCGGCGACGCCTTCGCCTCGGGAGGATCGGTCGGCTTCGACCACAAGGCGATGGGAATCACGGCGCGCGGCGCCTGGGAGTCGGTACGGCGACACTTCCGTGAGCAGGGCGTCGACTGCCAGACGGAGGACTTCAGCTGCGTCGGCATCGGCGACATGAGCGGCGACGTGTTCGGCAACGGCATGTTGCTCAGTGAGCACACCCGCCTGGTCGCCGCGTTCGACCATCGCGACATCTTCTTGGACCCTGACCCGGATCCGTCCACGTCCTTCGAGGAGCGCCGTCGCCTCTTCGGGCTGCCCCGCTCGAGCTGGCAGGACTACGACCGGTCGTGCCTGTCCGAGGGCGGCGGCGTGTACTCCCGGACGCTGAAGTCGGTCCCCATCTCACCGCCGGTCGCCCGGGTCCTGGGACTGGGCGACGGCATCGCGGCACTGCCTCCGAACGAGCTCATGAGGGCCATCCTCACGGCCCCTGTCGACATGCTGTGGAACGGGGGCATCGGCACCTACGTCAAGGCCGACACCGAGACCTCCGCCGAGGTGGGCGACAAGGCCAACGACGCCATCCGCGTCAACGGAGCCTCGCTGCGCTGCCGCCTGGTCGGCGAGGGGGGGAACCTCGGGTTCACGCAACGCGGCCGCATCGAGTACGCGCACGCCGGGGGGCGGATCAACACCGACGCGATCGACAACTCCGCCGGCGTCGACACCTCCGACCATGAGGTCAACATCAAGATCCTCCTCGACCGGCTCACCGCCTCGGGCGACATGACCCGCAAGCAGCGCAACGCGTTGCTGGCCTCCATGACCGACGAGGTGGCCGCGCTCGTTCTCGCCGACAACTACGGCCAGAACGTGGCGTTGGCCAACGCGCAAGCGGTGGCGCCATCCCTCGCCCACGTCCACGAGTCGTGGATGCGCCGGCTGGAACGCCGCGGTCTGCTCGACCGCGACATCGAGTTCATGCCGTCGACGAAGCAGCTCGAGGGCAGGCGCTCGGCTGGAGGTGGCCTGACGACACCGGAGCTCAGCGTGCTGCTGGCCTACACCAAGATCGTGCTGTCGACCGAGCTGCTCGGGGGCGACCTCGCGGACGACCCCTTCCTGGTCAAGGAGCTCATCGGGTACTTCCCGCCTCGAATGCGCGACGCGTACGTGGCTCAGATGGGGGAGCACCCGCTCCGGCGCGAGATCATCGTGACGCAGCTGGTCAACAGCCTGGTGAACTTCGCCGGCATCACGTTCTTCCACCGGCTGAGCCAGGAGACCGGCGCAAGCGCCGAAGAGCTGGCCCGCTCCCACTCCGTGTGCCGTGACATCTTCGACGCTGATCGCCTTGTCGCACGGATCAACCGCCTCGACAACGAGATACCAGCTGCGGTTCAGACCGATATGCGGTTGGCGGTGCGGACGCTGGTCGAGCGGGCGACGCGATGGATGGTCAACAACCGCCGATCGCCACTGGACTCCGAGACGACCGTTGCGCACTTCGGGCCGAGCGTGGCGCGGGTTGTCGCTGCGCTCCCCGACCTGCTGCGGGGGATCCAGGCCGAGGAGCTCCAAGAGCGTCGTCGGGAGCTCATGTCGGCCGGGGTGCCCGACGAGATCTCCACGGCGGTCGCCGTCCTGCCCGGCGCCTACACGGCACTCGAGATCGTCGAGATCGCGGCGAGTGACGGCGTCGATCCCGTCGAGGTGGCTGACGTGCATTCCGCGCTGGCGGACCGGCTCGGACTGAGCCCGCTCCTTGCCAAGATCTTCGTGCTGCCTCGAGACGACCGCTGGCAGACCATGGCGCGAGCGTCCCTGCGAGACGACCTGCACGCCGTGCACGCAAGCCTCACGTCACAGGTGCTGGCAGCCACCGACGCCGGGCTGCCCGCGCTGGACCGGGTCGCGGCGTGGGAGGCTGCCGACAGCACCACCGTGGATCGAGCCACGGTGACCCTCAAGGAGATCCTGGCCGACGACAACCCCGACCTGGCCCGGCTCTCCGTCGGCCTTCGGGTGGTGCGGTCCATGGTGGCGACCCGTACCGGTTGAGCCGCACCTTCATTGAGGTGGCGGGGCAGTGGGGTGTCTCGAGGCAGGCGTTCAACGACACTGACACGGTGGAGCCGCCACTCGTGTGGGCGCGAGGGAGGCGGTCGCGGTAGCGTCCCCCCATGACCTCCACGCCGATGCCACCATCCACGGGGGATGAGAAGGTCCCCCAGGACCCCCGCGAGAAGGAACGCCTGGACACCGATCCGGCGCAGGAGCCGAACGCCCCCAACCGGCAGCCCGAAACAGAGGTCGTCGGGCCGGGACTCACCGACGACACCACGCTCGATACGGCCTCGGTCGACGACGAGCTCGACCGCCCGGACAACCCCGCCATTTCCTGAGCACGCTCACCGGTGCCTCGAGGCGCCGGTACCGCGTACCCTTGCTCGGGTGGCCGGCCAAGACTACGCAGAGCGAATCAAGCAGCTGGATGCGACGCTGGCGAGCATCGAGAAGGTCTTGGATCTCGACGCCATGCGCGCAGAGATCGCCGAGCTCGGTGTGCAGGTCGCCGCGCCCGACCTCTGGGACGACCAGGCCAACGCCCAGCGCGTGACCGGAAGGCTGTCGGTGCTCCAAGCCGACGTCGACCGTGTCACCAGCCTGCGGGCCCGCCTCGACGACGCCGAGGTCTTGGTGCAGCTGGCGCAGGAGGAGTCCGACGCCTCGTTCCTGAGTGAAGCCGACACCGAGCTCGACCGCCTCGCCAAGAGCATCGAGGCCCTCGAGGTGCGGACGTTGCTGGCGGGGGAGTACGACGAGCGCGACGCGCTCATCTCGATCCGGTCTGGCGCTGGTGGGGTGGACGCAGCCGACTGGGCCGAGATGCTGATGCGCATGTACCTGCGCTGGGCCGAGCGCCACAGCTACGCCACAGAGGTGTACGAGACCTCGTACGCCGAGGAGGCGGGCATCAAGTCGGCCACCTTCGCGATCAAGGCCCCCTACGCCTATGGCACGTTGAGCGTCGAGCAGGGCACCCACCGGTTGGTACGGATCTCCCCGTTCGACAACCAGGGCAGGCGCCAGACCTCTTTTGCCGCCGTCGAGGTGGTCCCCGTGATCGAGCGCACCGATGAGATCGACATTCCCGAAGACGACATCCGTGTGGACGTGTTCCGCTCGTCTGGGCCTGGTGGCCAGAGCGTCAACACCACCGACTCGGCCGTTCGGCTGACCCATATCCCGACCGGGCTCGTGGTCGCGGTCCAGAACGAGAAGAGCCAGCTGCAGAACAAGAACACTGCCATGGTGATCCTCAAGGCCAAGCTGTTGGCGCTGAAGCGGGCGGAGGAGAAGGCGACGCTCGACGAGATACGCGGCGACGTCGCTGCCTCGTGGGGCGACCAGATGCGCAACTACGTCTTGAACCCGTACCAGATGGTCAAGGACCTGCGCACCGAGCACGAGGAGGGCAACCCCTCCAGCGTGCTGGACGGCGACATCGACGACTTCATCGAGGCGGGCATCCGCTGGCGCCGTTCACGCGTCTCCGCCTGAGTCGCAGGCCGTCGGGTGACGTCTCGGCCCGGTTCAGTCGCGGCCCGGTGGGTATTGCCTGTGCATGACCTTCCTTACGACTGCCAGCTCATCGGGTGACGACTATCTCGCCATCTACCTCAACGACCACTTGACGGCCGCGACCGGCGGTGTGCAGCTCTTCGAGCGTTCGGCGAAGGGGCAGCTCGACGAGGCACGGCGCAGCGCCCTCGAGCTGCTTGCCAGCGAGGTGGCCAAGGATCGCGAGAGCCTGCTGTTCGTGATGGGGCGCCTGGGGGTCAAGGTAGCCAAGCGCCGAGTGCTGGTCGGGTGGCTGGCGGAGAAGGCGGGCCGGCTGAAGGTCAACGGCTCGGTTGTGCGTCGCTCCCCGCTGAGCGACCTCGTCGAGCTGGAGGCCATGCGGATGGGAATCGAGGGCAAGGGTTGCCTGTGGCGGTCGCTTCGCATGCTGTCGGGAACCGACCCGCGTCTGGAGGCGTCGGAGTTCGAGGCACTGGAGCAACGCGCGCACGCGCAGATCTACGAGCTGGAGACGTTGCGGCTCGACGCGGCGGGCGTCCTGCGCCGCTGACCGATCGGGGCTGGCGGCCTCGACGCCGAGCCGAAGCCCCGGATCGCGCCGCACAGCCGACGATGCGCCTGCACCGGCCGGTGCCGGACGTCGCCTAAACTCGGGCCAGTGATCCGGTTCGACAACGTCAGCTTGACCTACGACGGCCAGCACCGTCCTGCTCTCGACTCCGTCAGCGTCGAGGTCGAGAAGGGCGAGTTCGTGTTCCTGGTCGGGGCATCCGGATCCGGCAAGTCGACGTTCCTGCGTCTGGTGCTTCGCGAGGTGCGTCCCACAAGCGGGCGGATCTACGTTGCCGGCAAGGAGATCGACCGCCTCGCCAGCTGGAAGGTGCCCGGGCTGCGCCGCTCGATCGGCACCGTGTTCCAGGACTTTCGGCTGCTGCCCAACAAGACGGTCACGCAGAACGTCGCTTTCGCGCTCCAGGTGATCGGCAAGCCCAAGTCCGCGATCCAGAAGCTGGTCCCCGAGGCACTGGAGATGGTCGGCCTGCAGGGCAAGGGCGACCGGATGCCCAGCGAGCTGTCCGGCGGCGAGCAGCAGCGGGTCGCCATCGCTCGAGCGTTCGTCAACCGGCCGATCCTCCTGATCGCCGACGAGCCGACAGGAAACCTCGACCCCACCAGCTCCGTTGGCATCATGAAGCTGCTTGACCGGGTGAACCGGACCGGGACGACCGTCATCATGGGCACGCATGACTCCGGAGTCGTCGACCAGATGCGCAAGCGGGTGATCGAGCTCCACGCCGGCGCGGTGGTCCGTGACCAGGCGCGGGGCGTCTACGGATACCAGAGCTGAGGGTCCCTCCACCATGCACATGAAGTACGTCGTCAGTGAGTTCGGGAGCGGTCTGCGCCGTAACCTGTCGATGACCCTGGCGGTCATCGTCACCATCTGGATCTCGTTGTCCCTGGCCGGTATCGGGTTGCTGATGCAGTCGCAGGTCAGCTTGTTCGAGAGGTACCTGGGCAGCCAGCTCGAGGTCAAGATCGTGTTCTGCGCGAAGAACTCGCTCACCGCCAAGTGCGTGGGCGGGCAGGCGACGCCCGAGCAGGAGGCAAGCGTCGCCGAGACCCTGGCCGAGAGTCCTTACGTGTCGCGCTACCGGTTCGAGACCCGTGCCGAGGCGTTCCGGGGTTACCAGGTTCGCTCCGACAGCGACTCCGATCAGTCGCTCGCGGGGATCCTGGATCTGAAGGCAGCCGACATGTCGACGGCCTACTGGGCCACGCTGGCGCATCCCGACGACAACACGGAGTTGGTCAAGGAGGTGGAGGACGCAGCCGGAGTCGAGCAGATCGTCGACCTCCGGGAGCGGCTGGCACCGCTCTACGAGGTGCTGAACCTGCTGAAGTGGCTGGCTCTGGGTGCTGCCGGGCTGCTCGTCCTGGCTGCCATCTTGCAGGTGTCCAACACCATCCGGCTGGCGGCGATGGCCCGACGCAAGGAGATCGGCATCATGCGGCTGGTCGGGGCGTCGTCGCTCTACATCCAGCTTCCATTCCTTCTCGAGATCCTGTTCGCCGCTGTCGTCGGTGCCGCCCTGGCGTGTGGCGGGGTCGTGCTGGCGATGAACACCTTGGTGCCGTGGCTGCACCGCCATACGGCCTCCTGGCCGTGGATCGGATGGAGTGAGGCCCGGCCGGTGCTTCTGCAGATCTCCGTCATCGCCGTCCTGCTAGCCGTCATCCCGACACTGCTCATGACACGCAAATACCTCAAAGTATGACCTCGATCGATTACGGTAGGTAGTCACCGCCCACCCCCTGATGCGAGGTTCCCCTGTGCCACGACCGATGTGCCGCGTCCTCTGGCGGCTTCGCATCGCGACGTCGGTGGCGCTGGCCGGATGCCTTGTCGCCGCCACACCGGCACCAGGCGCTGACGACGACGAGCTTTCGTCGCGCCAGGAGAACCTCGACGAGCGCATCAGCCAGCAGCAGGTGGATCTCCACGAGATCTCGACGGATCTGGTCGATGCGCAGTCTCGTCTCGATACCGCGCTCGGCCGCCTGATCGGTGCTCGCAGCGAGCTGACCGCGCTACGCCGGCAGGTACGCGAAGCCGTGCACCGCGACGTGCAACTGCAGGAACGACTGGACCGGGCAGTCGTTCGGCTCGACAACGCCCTGGCAGACCGTCGTCAGGGCCGAGTAGACGTCGCCGCCAAGCGGGCCATGCTCACGGGCTACGCCGTGTCGAGCTACCAGACCGGTGGTGTCGACTCGTTCGGCCTGGACCTGGCTTTCAACGCCACCACGGCCGAGCAGGCCGTCGACACGTTGCAGGATGCCGACGCCGTCCTCAACAAGCAGGCGGTGGACCTGCAGGAGCTGCAGGCGATGCAGGTACTTCTCAACCTGACGTCAGAGCGGGTGCACGACACGAGGGACGCGGTGGCTGAGCAGCGAGAGGACGCCGCCGCCCACCTCGCCCTCCAGCAACGGCTCGAGCGTCGGGCCGCTGAAGCGGCGGACCAGGTGAAGGAGCATGTGGCGCTGCTGCGCGACGAGCGGTCCCGGCTCGCGGCCGCCAAGACTGCCGAGATCGCGCGTCTGGCCGTGCTGGAGGCAGAACGTCAGCAGGTAGCAGACCAGTTGCGGCGGCTCGCTGAACGCCGCGCTCGCCAGCGCGCGGCGAGCGTAGCCGCGGCGGCTGAGGCAGCGGCTGAGGCAGCGGCTCAGGCAGCGACACGTCCTCCGCCGCCCCCCGCGACCCCCAGCGACACCGGCGCAGGCGCCGACACTGGCGGTGGCTACCTCAGCTATCCGGGCCAGAGCACCTACATCACGTCGCCGTACGGCATGCGCATGCACCCGATCCTGCACGTGTACAAGCTCCACGACGGCACCGACTTCTCGGCCTCGTGCGGGACGCCGGTGTATGCCGCCGCCGAGGGCACGGTGCTCAGCCAGTACTTCAACGAGGGCTACGGCAACCGGGTGATCATCGACCACGGCTACGTGCAAGGCGTCAGCCTCTCCACGTCGTACAACCACCTGACCTCGTTCGCCCTCAGGCCCGGCTCGCCCGTCAGCCGTGGCCAGGTCATCGGTTTCGCCGGAACGACCGGCTACTCCACCGGATGCCACCTGCACTTCATGGTGTACGTGAACGGGGCCACGGTCGATCCGATGTCGTGGCTCTGAAAGCATTCGGCCGCACGTCGCCTGATGGGCGATAATGAGGCATGGTCAAGCCGCGCGGACGCCACATGATCGCCCAGAACCGCAAGGCGCGCTACGACTACTCCATCGAGGACACGCTCGAGGCCGGTGTCGTCCTCACGGGGACCGAGGTCAAGTCCCTACGAGCCGGGAGAGCATCCCTGGTCGACGGCTTCGCCGAGATCGCGGACGGGGAGGCGTGGCTCCACAACGCCCATATCCCCGAGTACCTGCAAGGAACGTGGAACAACCACACACCGCGTCGCAAGCGCAAGCTCCTCCTGCACCGCCATGAGATCGACAAGCTGGAGCGGCGCGTCAACGAGCGCGGGCTGACGCTGGTGCCGCTGTCGCTGTACTTCAAGGACGGACGGGCCAAGGTCGAGCTGGCGCTCGCCAAGGGCAAGAAGGCCTACGACAAGCGACAGTCGATCGCCAAGCGAGACGCACAGCGAGAGGCGACGCGGGAGTTCGGTCGCGAAGTGAAGGGCTTCTGACCCGTTGGCGTCGACGCCACGGAGCGAGGAGATGAGCGATGCCGAAGACCACGAAGAAGGGCGAGCCCATCGCCGAGGAGCTACCGAGCACGCTCCTGCGTTCCGACGACAAGGCCCAACGCACCTATGCCAAGGCGCATGACTCGGCGGCGGAGACCTACGGCGACGCGGAGCGGGCCAATCGAGTTGCGTTCTCGGCGTTGAAGCACACCCACGAGAAAGTCGGCGACCACTGGGAGCCGAAAGCAGAGAAGGGTCCGTCAGACGCACAGGCAGCCGGTGGAGCCGGCACCGACCGGCCCACCGCCGGTGGAGTCGACGCGAACGCGTCGAAGGCGCATCTGCTCCATCTGGCGCGACGCCTCGACATCGCGGGTCGGTCGAAGATGTCGAAGGCCGAGCTCGTCGAAGCCCTGCAGAAGGCCAACGACCGTGAGTCCCGCAAGGCCCGCGAAGGACGGTCCTGACCCCGGTCAGGTTGCGTCGGACGACGCATGTCGGCCATACCCGGTAGGCTGGGGCTGGCAACAACAACTCAAGAGGGGCTGAACGGTTTCGACTTTGGTCGTTTGAGTCAAGAGAAGCGAGCCGAGGACCCAGGGTTATCTCGTAAACGATCCCTGGAAACCAATAAGTGCCAGCTCTAAGCGCACTGACTTCGCTCTTGCTGCCTAAGCAGTAATCGAAGGGTCGGTCTGGATGTGCCTCCGCTCCAGTCACCGGCCTCACTAAGGAGGCTTGCTGAAGGTTCCCGGTCGCGGGGGACCTTCGGGACATCAACAGCGACTGAGCCTGTCGGCAATGTGTCCGCTCAAGTGCCGGGGCTGAGAAAAGCGTCAAGCGGACTGCGCTCGGAGAAGGCTTGGTTCGGCGTCAGAGGACCCGGGTTCGATTCCCGGCAGCTCCACCAAGGGTCAGTGACCCCTGACCGTGCACGAAGGAGGACCTCGACAGGTGCGAGTCGTCCTGCACGGTGTCCGCGGCTCGTCGGCGGCTCCCGGAGCGGAGTTCGTGCGTGTAGGCGGCAACACCTCCTGCATCGCGCTGACGCCGAAGAACGCCACTCAGCCGACCCTGCTCCTCGACGCCGGGACGGGGTTGTCCTCGGTGAGCGGGTCGCTCGACGGTGCCGCCTTCTGCGGCGACATCCTGCTCACGCACCTGCATTGGGACCACGTGCAGGGGCTCCCGTTCTTCCGCGCGGGAGACCGTGACGACGCTGAGGTGAGGGTGATGCTTCCGGCGCAGGGAATCGCCACGCCCTCCGATGCCGGCTCAGCCGCATCCCTGCTGGCGAGGTCGATGTCGCCGCCGCACTTCCCGATCGGGCCGGAGGGTCTGCGCGGGCGGTGGACCTTCGATGCCGTCGAGGCCGGCCAGTTCACCGCCGGAGGCTTCCTGGTGACAGCGATCGACGTGCCCCACAAGGGAGGGCGTACTTTCGGGTATCGCATCGAGGGGGACGGAGTCAGCCTGGCGTACTTGCCCGACCATGACCCCGCAACCGACGATGGCCCGGGTCTCGAGCTCGCCGACGGGGTCGACGTGCTGTGCCATGGTGCCATGTTCGCCGACCGCGACCGTGAGCTGGCGCATGCGTATGGGCACGCCACGATGGGGGAGACCCGCCGCCTGGCGACGGGGGCGGGCGTCGGCTCGCTCGTCCTCATCCACCACGCGCCGTCGCGCACCGACGACCAGGTCGAAGTGCTGGCGCGCGAAGCCGGCACCCAGGACCCACCAACGGTCATCGGCCGCGAAGGCGATGTGGTCCTCGACTCTGCGCTGCTGCAGCCGGTGCCTACCGCGGCTCCGTAGCCGGCCGGCGCGGACTCAGCCGCGACGCGGACGGGCCGACTGCCTCGTCGAGCTTCTGTCCTTCTCGTGACCCGAGCGTGGCGAGCTGACGGGATCCGCACTTCCTCGGGCGTCCTTGTCCTCGTACATGGCGGCGTCCGCACGACGCAGGATGCTGTCCGGGTCATGCCGGTCGGTGATGAAGGCGACGCCGATGCTCACCGACAGGTGGAGCAGGCTCTGGTCGACCACGATCGGCGCGGCGACGGCGCGGCGTAGCCGTTCGGCCAGCTGGCGCGCCCTGGCTGGAGTCGTGTCCTCGGCCACCACCACGAACTCGTCACCGCCCAGCCGCGCGACCGTGTCGGTGCGTCGGCTGGCACCGGCGAGCCGTTGCGCGACCACGATGAGCACCCGGTCCCCGGCAGCGTGGCCGTACGTGTCGTTGACCGACTTGAACCCGTCCACGTCGCAGAACAGGACCGCCCCTGGTCTGCCCCTGACCTGAGCGCTCGCGACGGCCTCGGAAAGCCGCGTCAGGCATGTGTGCCGGTTCGGGAGGCCGGTCAGGTCGTCGTGACCGGCCCGGTGCGCGAGGTCCTCGCGGATCGCCCGGCGGTCGCTGATGTCCTCGATCTGGGCGATCATGTGCTGAGCATCGCCCTCGGCGTTGGACACGACCGACGAGGTGACAGCGACCCATACGGTGCTTCCGTCCCCGTGGACGTAGCGCTTCTCCACGTGGAACACCGGCGTGCTTCCGGCGGCCGCGCTATCGAGGAAGTCCATTCCGCTTCCGCGGTCATCCGGGTGCGTGACGTCCAGGAAGCGTAGAGCCAGCAGTTCGTCCTCGCTGCGGCCCACGATGGAGCACAAGGCGGGGTTGACCCGAAGGAAACGACCCCGGTCGACGGGGGAGAGGGAGACCATGGCCATGCCGATTCCCGCACCCTCGAAGGCGAGCCGGAACGCCTCCTCACTGGTGCGCAACCGTTCGGTCAGCCGTGCGTTGTCGATGGCGATCCCCGCCTGTGCAGCGAACATCTCGAGCATCTCCTGCTGGAGCTTGTCCGGGAGCCGACCGCCGCGGGGGAGGTCCACCGACAGCATCCCGACCAGCTCGCCGGCCGGTGAGGACAACGGCGCGAACAAGGCGTCCTGCGGATGCCATGCATCCGGCTCATCCGCCGGACCGATGTCGGGCACCCATCCCTGTCCCTCACCGTTGGGCAGTCGGTCGTGGGGGACGAAGCGCAAGTTTCCCCAGTGGTCCGCAAGGGCGAACTCCTGCTCGAACGCGTCGGCGGGGGAGCGCTGCCGCAACAGCTCCTGGCAGGCCCGAGGGTCGCCGGCCACGGCGAGCACCTCGAACGACTTGTCCACGTGCACGTAGTTGACCACGGCCACATCGAACCCGACCACGTCGACGACACCGTCGACGACCGCCTGCAATGTCTCAGTCAGGGTCCGGCAGCCATTCACCTTGCCGATGAGGTCGTGCAGCCGCCGCAGGGCCGCGAAGTCGGGGTGCTCAGCTGCAGGCATCGCGCCTCCCGGCCTCGAAGCGAGCACAGGCGTCGCTCACTGAGCCATCTTACGCGGTAAGTCAGCGTCGTGTCGCTGAGTGGAATACCGTCCGTATGCCTCGACGTTACGCTCGTTGACAGTTCAACGATGCCCGCAACAAGATGGAGTCCGCCATGCAGTTCGGTGTTTTCACGGTCGGAGACGTAACCGCCGACCCCACGACCGGTCGAGTCCCGTCCGAGGCCGAGCGCATCAAGAGCATGGTCGCCATCGCGCAGAAGGCCGAAGAGGTGGGTCTCGACGTCTTCGCCACAGGTGAGCACCACAACCCGCCGTTCGTCCCCTCCTCGCCGACGACGATGCTCGGCTACATCGCGGCCCGCACCCAGCGCCTGATCCTGTCGACGGCTACGACCTTGATCACGACGAACGACCCGGTGAAGATCGCCGAGGACTACGCCATGCTGCAGCACCTCGCCGACGGGCGAGTCGACCTGATGATGGGGCGGGGAAACACCGGCCCTGTCTATCCCTGGTTCGGACAAGACATCCGCGACGGGATCGCGCTGGCTGTGGAGAACTACGCCCTGCTGCACCGCCTCTGGCGCGATGACGTCGTGGACTGGGAAGGCCGGTTCCGGACGCCGCTGCAGGGATTCACCTCCACCCCGCGGCCGCTGGACGGCGTCCCGCCGTTCGTCTGGCACGGCTCCATCCGCAGTCCCGAGATCGCCGAGCAGGCCGCGTACTACGGTGACGGCTTCTTCGCCAACCACGTCTTCTGGCCGACCGAGCACTACGTGCGACTGATCGGCTTGTACCGGGCGCGCTTCGAGCACTACGGCCACGGTGCGGCTGACCAGGCGCTGGTGGGACTCGGGGGCCAGGTCTTCATGCGCAAGAACTCACAGGACGCGGTTCGCGAGTTCCGGCCGTACTTCGACAACGCCCCCGTGTACGGGCACGGACCGTCCCTGGAGGAGTTCACTCGTCAGACCCCGCTCACGGTGGGCAGCCCGCAGGAGGTCATCGAGAAGACGTTGACGTTCCGCAACCACTTCGGCGACTACCAGCGTCAGCTGTTCCTGATGGATCACGCGGGGCTTCCGCTCAAGACGGTGCTGGAGCAGCTGGACATCCTCGGTGGTGAGGTGATCCCCGTCCTGCGCAAGGAGCTGGATGCCCTGCGTCCGCCTCACGTGCCCGACGCACCGACCCATGCCACCCTCAGAGCCGCGGCGAACCAGGTCCGGGCCGCTTCGAACTCGCCCGGGACCGACGAGGTACTGATGTCGTCGTCGGAGCCCAGCCTGGGGGGTATCGCACGATGAGCACCCGCAGCATTGCGGTCGTGACGGCCGGTCTGCGCCAACCGTCCTCGTCGCGGCTGCTTGCCGACCGGCTCAGTGATGCCACCGCGGCGGCCTTGGCCCAGCGAGGCTACGACAGCTCCATCGAAGTCGTGGAGGTCCGCGACCACGCCCATGATCTCGTCGACAACCTTGTCACCGGCTTCCCGCCGCCCGACCTGCGCCGGGTGATCGACATGGTGGTGGCGGCGGACGGCCTGATCGCCGTCAGCCCGATCTTCAACGCTTCCTACAGTGCGCTGTTCAAGGCGTTCTTCGACGTCCTGGACGCCGAGGCGCTGACTGACATGCCTGTCCTGATGGGGGCAACGGGAGGAACCGAGCGCCACTCGCTAGCGCTCGACCATGCCCTCCGGCCGATGTTCAGCTATCTGCGCGCGGTGGCCACACCGACAGCGGTGTATGCGGCGTCGACGGACTGGGGGCGGACCGAGCAGGGCGCGAGTCGGTTGGCAGCGCGCATCGACCGCGGGGCAGCGCAGTTCGCCGACCTCGTGGCTGCTCGCCACGCCCGACCGGCATCGGACCCCCTGCTCGATATCACGCCGTTCGAGCAGCTGCTGCGCGGCAGCGACTAACCACCTTCGCCGAGTCGCATCAGCGTCGAGCCTGTCGGCGATATCCTGACCACTACTACGACGTCTGCTACGCACCGAGGTGAGAGCCGTGTCAGGCACCGTCGTCCGAATGTTGCGAGACTCGTGGGTCGGCGCCGTCGCCCTCATCCGTGAGCGCGGTGGCAAGGCCGTCGAACGTGCACTGCGGCTGACGGGGGCAGCCACCGCCGCCTACCTTGTGGCTGAGCAGCTCTTCCCCGGAAGCCGTCCGCTCCTCGCGCCCTTGACGGCGCTCCTGGTGGTCCAGGTCACGCTGTACAGCACCTTGACGAGCAGTGTGCAAAGAGTCACCAGCGTCGTGGCCGGTGTGTTCATGGCGCTGCTGTTCTCCGACGTCTTCGGGTTCGCCTGGTGGAGCCTCGCGGCGATGATCGCCGGGTCGATCCTCATCGGCCAGCTGCTACGGCTGCGTGACCAGCTGCTCGAGGTCCCCATCAGCGCGATGCTCGTCCTGGCGGTAGGCGGTGCCGGGGGTCCGGCAGCGGGCCGCATCACCGAGACGTTGGTGGGAGCCGCCGTCGGCGTGCTCTACCAGATCCTGCTGCCGGGTCCCGTGCAGTCGCGGTCAGCCGGCGAGGCGGTGGAGTCGCTCGCCTCGGACATGGCCGACCAGCTCAGCCGGATGGCCGATGAGCTGAGCGCTGGGGTGTCCGTCGACAAGGCCGAGCGCTGGCTCGAGCAGACTCGCCGCCTGGCCGCGCAGATCCCACGACTGGATCGGGTCCTGGTCGAGGCCGACGAGAGCCGCAAGCTCAACGTGCGAGCGATCGGCACGATGGACGCCGCCCCCAGCCTGCGCAGCGGCCTGGACGCTCTCGAGCACTGCACGGTCGCCTTCCGCGGCCTGTGCCGGGCGATTCTGGACCAAGCGCGTGCGGCGGAGCCTGGGGACGAGGAGGGCTACTCCCTCGAGGTGCGCGAAGTTTTCGCTGTCCTGCTGATCGACCTGTCGTCGGCCGTCCGGTCGTTCGGCAGACTGGTCCGAGCCGAGTCCGAGACAGCCGGCACGCCCGACGAAGCGGCGCTCGCATCTGCGCTCGACACCGTTCGGGAGGCCCGGGTGCGGTTGACTGAGCTGCTCATGCTCAACCCTCGCAGCGACTCAGCCCACTGGGAGCTCCAGGGAACGATCCTCACGAGCGTCGAGCGGGTGCTGCGTGAGATCGACGTCGAAGAGAGGACGCGGCAACGAAATCGACGCCTGCGTGAGTGGCAGGAACGAGCACCTGCGGCACAGGCGGTCGACCGTCTGCGCGCCACGTCGAGAATCGTGGTGAAGCGACCTTTGCGTCGGCGAAACGGCCCGACGGAGACGGATCTGCACGAGTAAGCGCCGAATACGGTGCCAAATCGTTGTGCAACGGGCTTTCGCGAACGGGACGAGTCATGCCATCCTTCACCCAACTCACCACCGGCTTGCAGGAGGAACTGATGCGCGGTCAACGCGTGGCGCTGTCTTTGATGTCCGTCCTTGCCCTGTCGCTCGCGGCGTGCGGCGAAGGCGAGAGCTCGTCCGAGGGCGCCGAGGACCCGACAGCAGCCTCCGGTGACACGGTGTGTGGCGCCACCGACGCCTCGGGCGACCTGCTCGCGCAGATCTGCGAGGAGGGCACCTTGACGGTGTCGACGGACCCGAAGTATCCGCCGCAGTCCGCCCTCGACCCGGAGACGAACGAGTACGAAGGTTTCGACATCGACGTGGCGACTGAGATAGCCACCCGCCTCGGCGTCGATATCGCCTGGGAGACCCCGGCGTGGCAGGCCATCACGTCGGGAAGCTGGAACGGTCGCTGGGACATGAGCGTCGGCTCGATGACCCCGACCAACGACCGGCAGAAGGCGCTGCACTTCACCCAGCCCTACTACTTCACTCCTGCCGTGGCGCTGGTTCATGAGGACAACACGAGCATCTCCGATGTGAGCACAGACCTGGACGGAACGACGATCGGAGTCTGCAGCGGCTGTACCTACGAGCAGTTCATCAACGGCGACCTCGAGATCAAGGGCTTCACCTTCGACTTCGTCATCGACGACGCCAAGGCCGTGGGCTACGACACCGACACCGACGCCTTGAACGACCTGGCGCTCGGTGACGGCACCCGGCTTGACGCCGCGATGACTTCGCTCACGACCGGGCAGGGCTTCATCGACGCAGGCAAGCCCGTCAAGATCGTCGGGGAGCCTGTCTTCTACGAGCCGCTCGCCGCCGCCATCGACAAGAACGCATCCCCGGACCCGGCTGCGTTCGTCGAGGCCGTGGATGGCATCGTCGGTGAGATGCACTCCGATGGAACCCTGACCAAGTTCTCGAAGAAGTGGTACGGCGGAACGGACCTGACGGTCCGGCAGTGAGCTCACCCGCACCTGGCGATGGGGCACCGCAGCAACAAGGTGACCGCCTGGAGCGGATGTCTCTCGCCTTCGCGCGTGTTCCGTTCCAGGCAAAGGTCGCGGTCGTATGGCTGGTGATCTTCGCCGTCCTCGCGTCGTTCTTCTGGGTAGCGAAGTTCGACCTCGCCTGGATGCAGGACAAGTTCACCTTCATCCTCGCCGGCCTGCGGTACACGCTCGTCACGGCAGTCCTGGGGATCATCCTGGCGGTCCTCCTTGCGGGCATCGGGGCACTGGGGCGGATCTCCCGGAACCCCATCGCCTATGGGGTCTCGGGCTTCTACGTGTCCTTCTTCCGCGGCACACCGCTCATCGTGCAGATGTTCTTGATCTACTCCGCACTACCGCAGGTGGGAAGCAACCTGGAGGAGCGGTTTCCCGGGCTCGGCCAAGGCTTCAACGAGAACTTCGTTCTGACTGCCCTGGTGGCGGGGATCTTGGCCCTCGGCCTCAACTACGGTGCCTATCTGACCGAGATCTTCCGGGCCGGCATCCAGTCGGTCAGCGGTGGGCAGGGAGAGGCCGCCGACGCCTTGGGTATGACCTATGGCCAGAAGATGCGTAAGGTCGTCCTGCCGCAGGCTTTCAGGGTGTCCATTCCACCTACCGGCAACGAGTTCATCGCCATGATGAAGGACACTGCCCTCGTGTCGTTCCTAGGGGTCGCCTTGGCGCAGGCGGAGATGTTCCGCCGGGCCTCGTACATCGGGACCTCGGAGTTCAAGAGCATGGAGGCCTTGCTGGTTGCCGCGGGCCTGTACTGGACGCTGACCGGGATCTTCACGTTCTTCCAGCGTCGCCTCGAGGCGAGGCTCGAGCGGGGCTATGTCCGTACCGCCGTCGGCAACGGGCCCACTGTCACCGGACAGGGACACTGACCGCGATGACAGCTCAAGCACGCGACGTGGTCGTCGACGTCCGCGGGGTGCACAAGCGTTTCGGCGAGCTGGAGGTGCTCAAGGGCATCGACATCCAGCTTCACCGCGGCGAGGTCCTGGTCATCTTCGGGCGTTCCGGTTCGGGCAAGTCAACGCTGTTGCGCTGCGTCAACTTCCTCGAGGACCCCACCGAAGGCACCATCGAGGTGGCCGGCGTACGGCTGTCAGGCGGCTACCGGACGCGGCGCAAGCGCGAACAGATCCGCCAGCTCCGGTTGCACGTCGGCATGGTGTTCCAGAACTTCAACCTGTTCCCACAGATGACCGTCCTGCAGAACGTCATGTCAGGGCCGGTGTCCGCCAAGAGGCATGACAAGGCCTCGGCACGCACGTTGTCATTACAGCTGCTCGA
>DASQEH010000059.1:0-27539 GCA_035633755.1 Nocardioidaceae bacterium
CAGGTCGAGGCGGCCGTCGTCGTTCAGCCCGAACCACCGCAGGGTGGCGCCCTTGCGTTCGGTGAGCAGCTGCCACGGGACGATGTTGGAGTGGTGCTCCATCTCGGTGATGAGCACCTCGTCGCCGGGCCCGATCTCCAGGTCACCGGTGGCCCAGGCGAGCGCATTCGCCACCAGGTTCAGCGCCTCGGTCGAGTTCTTGGTGAAGATGACCTCGCTGCGCGACGGTGCGCCGATGAAGGCCGCCACCTTGTCGCGGGCGTCCTCGAAGGCGGCGGTGGACTCCGCACCGAGCTGGTGGACCGCGCGCGCGACGTTGGCGTTGTGCATCGCGTAGTGCTCGGCCATGGTGTCGATGACGTGGCGAGGCTTCTGCGACGTGTTGGCGCTGTCGAGGTACACCAGCGGGCGGTCACCGTCGAGGCGCCTGGACAGGATCGGGAAGTCGAGCCGGAGTCGGTCCACGTCGAGGAGGCCCGACACCAACGGTGCGGTCACGGGCTCGGTGGCACCGACACCCTCGACGGGACTCGAGTGGGACAGCACTGTCATCAGACCACCGGAGCCCGAACGTACTTGTCGTAACCCTCGGCCTCGAGCCGCTCGGCGAGCTCGGCGCCACCCTGTTCGGCGATCCGGCCGGCCACGAACACGTGCACGTAGTCCGGCTGGATGTACCGCAGGATGCGGGTGTAGTGGGTGATCAGCAGCACGGCGCGGTCACCTTGGGCTCGGAACCGGTTGACCCCCTCCGACACCACCTTGAGGGCGTCGATGTCGAGACCTGAGTCGGTCTCGTCGAGGATCGCGAACTTGGGGTTCAGCAGCTCGAGCTGCATGATCTCGTGGCGCTTCTTCTCACCACCGGAGAAGCCCTCGTTGACGTTGCGCTGGGCGAACTCGCGGTCCATCGCCACCTTGTCCATGGCCGCGTTGACGTCCTTCACCCACGTGCGCAGCTTGGGCGCCTCGCCGTCGAGGGCCGTCTTGGCCGTGCGCAGAAAGTTCGAGACGGACACACCAGGGACCTCGACCGGGTACTGCATGGCGAGGAACAGACCGGCGCGGGCACGCTCGTCGACCGACATGCTCAAGACGTCGACTCCGTCGAGGGTGACGGTGCCCTGCGTGATCGTGTACTTCGGATGTCCGGCGATCGAGTAGGCCAAGGTGGACTTGCCGGACCCGTTGGGGCCCATGATCGCGTGGGTCTCGCCGGACCTGACGGTGAGGTCGACGCCTCGCAGGATCGGCTTGAGGCCTTCGTCGACGGCGACCGATACGTGCAGGTCCTTGATCTCCAGGGTTGCCATGAGGCGAGTTCTCTCCGTATCAGTTCAGCGGGTTGGCGATGTCGACGACGATCGTGTCGTCCTCGACCTTGCAGGGGTAGACCGGAACCGGCTCGTACGCGGGTGGCCCGATGGGCTCGCCGGTCCGCAGGTCGAAACGAGATCCGTGCAGCCAGCACTCGATCTCGCAGGCGTCGGCGTCGATATCGCCTTCACTGAGCGCGATTGAGGCATGGGAGCACTCATCGCGGATGGCGAACACCTCGTCCTCGCCGGAGCGGACGATGGCCACTTCGAGCCCGTCGATGTCGACGGCGACGGCTCCTCCCACGGGGACGTCGGACAGCGCGCAGACTTCCACGAACGTCGTCATGCACCTACCGCCGTTGAGGTGGAGCCGACGTTCTTGGCAAGCTCCGCCCGGACACCGGCGAGCAGCCGTTCCCGAACCTCGGGGACGGAGATCTTGGTGATCAGGTCGGCGAAGAACCCGTGCACCACCAGCCGGCGTGCCTCCTCCTTGGTGACACCACGGGACTGGAGGTAGAACAGCTGCTCGTCGTCGAACCGCCCGGTCGCCGACGCGTGCCCGGCTCCGAGTATCTCGCCGGTCTCGATCTCCAGGTTCGGGACGGAGTCGGCTCGGCAGCCGTCCGTCAGGACCAGGTTCCGGTTGGTCTCGTAGGTCTCGATGCCCTCGGCGACCTTGCGGATGAGGACGTTCCCCACCCAGACCGAGTGCGCACCGGCGCCTTGCAGGCCGCCCTTGTAGACGACGTTGCTCTTGGTATGGGGCTGGTTGTGGTCGACAAAAAGGCGGTGCTCGATGTGCTGCCCGGCGTCGGCGAAGTAGACGCCGTACATCTGCAGCGACCCACCGGGACCGGCGTACTCGGTGTTCTCGACGATCCGGACGAGGTCCCCCCCGAGGGTGGCCTGGAAGGTCCGCACGGCAGCGTCACGTCCGATCCGGACACCGAACTGGCCGAGGTGGACGGCGTCGTCATCCCACAGCTGCAGCGACACGAGGTCGAGGGAGGCGTTGTCGCCAACGAGCACCGACGTCGACGCGCTGTAGGTCGCACTGCCGGAATGGTCGAACACGACGGTCGCTTTGGCGTGCATCCCGATCCGGACCACGATGTGTCCCCACACCACGTCGTCAACCGACATCCCGGTGAGCCGGATGAGCAACGGCGCAGCCAGCTCGAGCTCGGCGGGGACGTCGATCAGGACGGCGTCTCCGCCGTTGGCCACCGCCAACGCAGACGGGCGGTCGGCCGGCATCGGCTCGCCCAGGGCGGCTGCCTCCTCGGCCGTGATGGTCTTGACCGTCACCCCGTCGGGGACGTCGGCGTCCCACTTGAGATGGCCGTCGGACGGCGTACCGGCAAGCAGGCCACGCAGTCGCTTCATCGGGGTGAACCGCCACACCTCCTCGCGGCCGGTGGGAACCGGGTGGTCCGCGAGGTCGTACGACGGAGCCGGGTGCAGATGGCTCTCCACCGTCTCCACCGCGGCCTTCACATTGTCGACACTCAACGAAACGTCACTCTCTACTGTCTAGATACCTGTTGCTGCACTGACGGTGCGGCACCGAGCCGGGACCCGAGCCGACCGGGCGTCGTGCCCCCCGCGGTTCTGTCGGCTCCCCAAGCCGCGTAAGCGGCCTGCTCAGCCAACCGCGCCTTCCATCTGCAGCTCGATCAGCCGGTTCAGCTCGAGGGCGTACTCCATCGGCAGCTCACGTGCGATGGGCTCGATGAACCCGCGAACGATCATCGCCATCGCCTCGTCCTCGGCCATCCCGCGGCTCATCAGGTAGAACAGCTGGTCGTCGCTGACCTTGGAGACGGTCGCCTCGTGTCCCATCGAGACGTCGTCCTCGCGGACGTCGACATAGGGGTAGGTGTCGCTCCGGCTGATCTGGTCGACGAGCAGGGCGTCGCAGCGCACCGTGCTGGCGCTGTGGTGTGCGCCGTCGGCGACCTGGACGAGGCCGCGGTACGACGTACGACCGCCACCGCGCGCGACGGACTTGGAGATGATGGAGCTCGACGTGTGCGGCGCTGCGTGGACCATCTTGGCGCCCGCGTCCTGATGCTGGCCCTCGCCGGCGAACGCGATCGACAGCGTCTCGCCCTTGGCGTGCTCGCCCATCAGATAGATCGCCGGGTACTTCATCGTCACCTTGGAGCCGATGTTGCCGTCGACCCACTCCATGGTGGCCCCGGCCTCACAGGTCGCCCGCTTGGTGACCAGGTTGTACACGTTGTTCGACCAGTTCTGGATGGTCGTGTAGCGGCAGCGACCGCCCCGCTTGACGATGATCTCCACGACGGCCGAGTGCAGGGAGTCCGACGAGTAGATCGGCGCCGTGCAGCCCTCGACGTAGTGCACGTAGGCGTCCTCGTCGACGATGATCAAGGTCCGCTCGAACTGGCCCATGTTCTCGGTGTTGATCCGGAAGTAGGCCTGCAGCGGGATGTCGACCTTCACGCCCTTGGGCACGTAGATGAACGAGCCGCCGGACCAGACCGAGGTGTTGAGGGCGGCGAACTTGTTGTCGCCGACCGGGATCACCGAACCGAAGTACTCCTTGAAGATGTCCTCGTGCTCACGCAGGGCCGTGTCGGTGTCGAGGAAGAGCACGCCCTGGGACTCGAGGTCCTCGCGGATCGAGTGGTACACCACCTCGGACTCGTACTGAGCCGCGACCCCGGCCACCAGCCGCTGCTTCTCGGCCTCGGGGATGCCGAGCTTGTCGTAGGTGTTCTTGATGTCCTCAGGGAGCTCCTCCCAGGAGGTCGCCTGCTTCTCGGTCGAGCGCACGAAGTACTTGATGTTGTCGAAGTCGATGGCGCTGAGGTCGGAGCCCCAGGTCGGCATGGGCTTGCGTCCGAACAGCTTCAGCCCCTTGAGCCGGAGGTCGAGCATCCACTGCGGCTCGTTCTTGCGACTCGAGATGTCGCGGACGACCGTCTCGTTCAGGCCGCGCGTCGCGGTTGCGCCGGAGACGTCGGAGTCGGACCAGCCGTAGTTGTAGCGGCCGATGCCCTCGAGCTCGGGGTTCAGCTGCTCAACGGATGTCATGAAGGGTTCCTCCCGGTCGCGGTGGTGTGCATCGTGGTGGTGGTGGTCACTGGTGTGGGGTCGGGGTCTCCGACAGCGTGGGGCACGTGGGTCGTACAGATGCCGTCGCCATGGGCAATGGTTGCCAGCCGCTGGACATGGCGTCCCAGCAGCCGCGCGAACACCTCCGTCTCGGCCTCGCACAGCTGCGGGAACTCCGCGGCCACGTGCGCGACCGGGCAGTGGTGCTGGCAGACCTGCTGACCGTTCGGGGTGGAGCGTACCGAGGCAGCGAAACCGTCGCCGGTGAGCGCCTCGGCCAGCACGTGCGGGCGGTCCTGCGGCGCCGCAGCCGATACTACGTCCCGGTACCGGTCCTCGAGCTCGCCGGTACGACGACGCGCGAACTCCGTTACCGCAGCTGGGCCACCTGACTCGCGCAGGAACCGCAGGGCGCTCGCGGCGAGGTCGTCATACGACTGCTGGAACGCGTCGCGACCCATGTCGGTGAGCGTGAACACCTTCGCCGGCCGGCCCCGTCCGCGCCCGCGTGACATCCGTGGCTCACGCGCTTCCAACGTCCCGACGGCGACCAGGTGGTCGAGGTGGCGGCGTACCGCGGCCGGGGTGAGCGTCAGGCGCTGCGCCAGGGCCGCGGCGGTGGAAGGGCCGTTCTCGAGGATCGACAGCGCGACGCGCTCTCGCGTGGGCGCGTCCGCTGAGGACGCGACGGCCTCGGGCGGCCGAGCTGCAGGCGTGCCGGGCGCAAGTGTCGCCGCGGAACCCTGCGTGTATTTCACAACACCATTGTGCCGTAATTCACCACGCCGCTCAACTCTGCCACCCATCTGCATAGGAGCCTTGTATCCCGAGCCGCGACGCCCGCTTGCTCCCGCTCCCCCGGCGCCAACGCTTTCGCCGCTGTACACGACTCCGCAAGGGTCGCTTCATCCGCTCCTCACTCGCAGACCCCAGGTTGGTCGCCATGCGAACTCACTCCCTCAACAGCCGATGGGCGCGGGCGACCGCCGCCGGCATCGCTGCCTTTGCTCTCGCCGTCACCACGGCCCCGGCGCAGGGCTCATCGACTCGGTCTCCCCAAGCCAGCCAGCGGGAGGGCGAGACCCTCAGCGGTCAGTCCCCCATCGTCATCGGTCACCGAGGTGCGCCGGGGTACCGGCCGGAGCACACCCTTGCGTCGTACAAGCTCGCCATCCAGCTGGGCGCAGACTTCATCGAGCCGGACCTGGTCTCCACCAAGGACGGAGTGCTGATCGCCCGGCACGAGAATGAGATCGGAACGACGACGGATGTCGCCGAGCATCCGGAGTTCGCCGACCGGAGGACCACCAAAGTGATCGACGGAGTGTCTTTCACCGGGTGGTTCACCGAGGACTTCACCTTGGCGGAGCTCAAGACACTTCGTGCCATCGAGCGGCTCCCTGACGTGCGGCCGGACAACACCCGGTACGACGGCCGCTTCGAGGTGCCCACGTTCGACGAGGTGCTCGCTCTGGTCAAGGAACAGTCGGCCAAGCAGGGCCGGCGCATCGGCGTGTACCCGGAGACCAAGCACCCGACGTACTTCCGCTCCATCGGTCTGCCCCTGGAGTCGAAGCTCTTGGCTGACCTGCGGCAGGCGGGGCTGGACGAGGCCCGCCGACGGGTGTTCATCCAGTCCTTCGAGACGGGGAACCTTCGACGGCTCAACGAGCGCACGAACCTCCCACTCATCCAGCTCATCAACTCGACCGGCGCACCGTATGACCTGATCGCCGCTGGCGACCCACGCACGTATGCCGACCTGGTGACACGTAACGGCCTGCGATACATCGCCACCTACGCCGACGGGATCGGGCCGAGCAAGGACGTCGTGATCCCCCTCGACGACAACGGCTTCCTGCTCGAGCCGAGCGGGGTCGTCGACCGGGCGCACCGCTTCGGCCTGCTCGTGCACGTGTTCACGTTCCGCGACGAGAACCAGTTCATAGCGGCGGACTTCCGCATCGGGGACGACCCGAACGCCAAGGGCGATGCCTTCGCCGAGTACGAGGCCTTCTTCGACCTCGGCATCGACGGGTTGTTCAGCGATCACCCGGACACGGCCATCGCGGCGCGGGACTGGTACTACGACGAGGAGACCAGCGCCAGGGCGTCCGCAGCCTAGGGGCCGCCAGCCCGCCTTCAAGCGGTCATCTGAGCAACGAACCCCCACTGCGTGCTGCTCTTGCGTCGTGGGGGTTCTCAGGTGCTGCCAGCTCTTGAGCGCGCTTCGGGCGGCGTCAGCCCCGCCCATCGGCTCAGGCTGCGGATCCCGTCAGGTCGCGGAGACCAGGTCGAAATCACCGTTGCGGAAGGCGTCGACGAAGAGGCTGTGGTCCTTGCGGGCCTTCAGCGCGTAGGACACTCCGAAGGCGACCAGCTCCTCGATGAAATCCGAGGGATCCTCGCCGATCGCTGCGGCGATCGCATGCTCGGTCTGGAACTCCACCAGGTCCTCCTCGCTGTCCTCGTCGGACACACAGTGGACCTTGGCGGTGGCTCGCCCCAGTGAGTCCAGCACGGGGGCGATCTGGTCGGGCTCGGTGATGTTGGACCAGTTGAGGTCGGCCTCGTACGGCGACAGCTCCGCCACCACATACCCGACGCCGTCGAGCATCGTGTGGCCGAGAAACGGGTCGGTGTGCACTTGGAGGGCCCGCTGGCTGACGACGGTGCGGTGACCCTCATGTTGGAAGAAGTCGCGCACCTTGGCGTCATCGACGATGCGGCTCGGAGCTGCGATGTTGCCCTGCTTCATCGTCAGGACGATGTCGTTCTCGAGCGCCTGGTTGTAGCCCTCGATCAAGATGTTGTACGCAGGAAGTCCAGCGCTTCCGATCCCGAAGCCCGCCTTCCCGACGACGTCCTTGACCTGATAGAAGACGTCCCGGTGCTCCCTCTTCTCCTTAGGGATCGTCTCGAGGTAGCGCTTGAAGGCCGCATGCACCTGGTTGAACTCGCGCTTGCTGAGCTTGCGCGCGCCTCGACCCAACGTGAACGTTCGCTCTTGGTCGATCACGTCGGTCATGGAGTTGAGCAAGCTCAGCCGGGTGGACGCCCGGGCCACCATCAAGACGTCATGGATGGCGCCTTCGGTGTTGTCCAGCCGCAGCGCGTAGGCCTCGTCAGCCGGCTCCTCGACGTAGTGCCCGACCTGGTCGACGTACGCCTCGAGATAGCGGGTGCAGAGGCGGATCACGTCATCGTCGGGGAGGGCCTTCTGCCAGCTCATCAGCGCGAGGCTGGCGAGGAAGCGCCGCAGGTCCCACGAGAAGTGTCCGACATAGGCCTCGTCGAAGTCGTTGACGTCGAAGACGAGCACCCCTTCGGAGTTCATGTACGTGCCGAAGTTCTCGGCGTGCAGGTCACCGTGGATCCAGATGCGGCTCGTCTTGTCGTCGGCGAAGGGGTCGCGCAGCTGCTCCATGTCGGCGTAGAAAAGACAGGCGCTGCCCCGGTAGAACGCGAAGGGGTCCGCGGCCATCTTCCGGAACTTGGTCCGGAAGCCGTCGGGATCGGCTTGCATCAGGGGTTCGAACGCGTCGCTGAGAACCTGCACGATGAGCGAGCGGCGCTTGCTGTTCGAGGCTGCCACGAGTCTCCTGACGGTCGGGACTGACGAGAGATATCGACCTTAGCCGCGCGGCGGCGGCGACGACCAGACTCCACGGACGTCGGCGTGCGCTGTCGCGTCTCGCTCGTGCGGGACATGGGCAGGCAAGGGCAACCTAGACTCCTGCCGTGAGCGCCCCCGCGGTCGAGGTGTCGGACCTGGTGATGAGGTATGGCCGCACCCTGGCGGTGGACGCACTGTCCCTCACGGTCGAAGCGGGGCGCATCACGGCAATCCTCGGACCGAACGGTGCAGGCAAGACCACCGTGCTCGAGACGTGTGAGGGCTACCGGAGGCCCCAGTCCGGCGAGGTGAGGGTCCTGGGGCTCGACCCGATTCGCCAGCACAGGGAACTCATGCCCCGCGTCGGCGTGATGCTGCAGTCCGGCGGCGCCTGGTCGGCCGTTCGCGCGCGGGAGATGCTGGCCTACGTCGCCTCGCTGTACGCCCATCCGCTACCCCTGGACGACCTCCTCACCCGGCTGGGGCTGGACTCCTGCGGACGCACGGCGTACCGAAGGTTGAGCGGCGGTGAGCAGCAGCGGCTCGGGCTCGCCATGGCGGTGGTGGGCCGCCCGCAGCTGGTGTTCCTCGACGAGCCGACAGCCGGCCTCGACCCGCAGTCGCGCCGGGCCACCTGGGAGCTCATCCAGCAACTGGCCGCCGACGGCGTGACGGTCGTGCTGACGACGCACTACATGGAGGAGGCCGAGCGGCTCGCCGACCACATCTTCCTCCTTGACGCCGGCCGGGTCGTCACCTCGGGATCACCGTCGGACCTGGTGACGTCAGGGGCTCAGAACACCATCACCTTCCGAGCCCAGCCCGGCCTGCCGGTGGCCGAGCTCCGCCGGGTCCTGCCTGCCGGCCAGGTCGCTGCGGAAGGCCCCCCTGGCACCTACCGGGTCGAAGGAGAGGTCACGCCTCAGACACTCGCCACCGTCACCGGGTGGTTCGCTGCCCTCGACGTGCTGCCGTCGGACCTGACCGTCCAGAGGCACACCCTCGAGGACGTCTTCCTCGAGCTCACGGGCAAGGCGCTGCGCTCGTGACGGCGCTGAGCTTCATCCCTGCACCCGGCGCCAGCCGCCTGCCCCGCATGGTGGCCGCCCACGCCCGGATGGAGGTTCTGCTTCTCGCCCGCAACGGGGAACAGCTTCTCCTCGCCCTCGGGATCCCGCTCCTGCTGCTCGTCGGCGGCGCCAAGTCCGGCACCGTCGTCGACCTCGGCTCTGGCCGTCGGATCGACGTGCTCACGCCGGGCGTGCTCGCTCTCGCGGTGATGTCGACGGCCTTCACGTCCCTTGCCATCGCGACCGCCTTCGAACGCCGGTACGGGGTACTCAAGCGGCTGGGTGCCTCTCCGCTGCCGCGAGAAGGCCTGCTGCTCGCAAAGATCGCCGCGCTGCTCTGCGTCGAAGCGGTTCAGCTAGGCGTCATCTGCGCGGCCGGGCTCGCTCTCGGTTGGCATCCCCGCGGAGGCTTCGGCACGGTGGCGTCGTGCTTCGTCCTGGTGGTCGCCGGGACGGCGGCTTTCGCCTCGCTGGGCCTGCTCCTGGCTGGAACCCTCCGGGCGGAGGCAACGCTGGCCGCTTCGAACCTGGTGTACGTCCTCCTGCTGGTCGTCGGTGCCGTCGTCGTACCGCTCGCGTCCTATCCCGAATCCCTGCACGCCGTGGTGTCCGTCCTCCCGTCGGCGGCCCTCGCCGAGGGTCTCAGGCATGTGTGCTCCGGCGCCGGAATGGACTGGTGGCGAGTTGCTGTGCTTGTGGCCTGGGCCGTGCTCGCGGGGACGCTCACCACCCGAACGTTCCGCTGGGAGTGACCGACGGACGCCCGAGCCTCTCGCTGGCACACTGAGCCGATGACCCCCGCTGCGCCCCCCACCGTGAGGGGAGTCAGCAAGGACACCGGCCACCGCTTCAGCAAGCTGCCGTGCGAGAGCGTCGAGCTAGTCGAGGGCCTTGGGGTGGGCGGGGATGCTCACGCCGGTGCCACCGTTCAGCACCGCTCGCGCGTGCGCGTGGACCCCACTCAGCCGAACCTTCGCCAGGTGCATCTGCTGCATGCGGAGCTGTTCGAGCTGGTCAGGAGGCATGGGTTCGAGCTCCGGCAAGGCGACCTCGGCGAGAACCTGCTGACCGAACACCTGGACCTGCTCTCGCTGCCGCAGGGCACACTGTTGGCCGTTGGCGCGGACGCCGTTGTCCGGGTGACGGGACTGCGCAACCCCTGCCGGCAGATCGACGGCTTCCAGGCCGGGCTGCTCAAGCTCATGGTGGCCCGTGACCGCACCGGGCAGGTGCAACGCAGGGCCGGGATCATGGCCGTCGTCGAACGCGGAGGCATGGTTCGGCCCGGCGACGCGATCCAGGTCCAGCTGCCTCCCGAGCCGCACCTGCCCCTGCACGTCGTTTGACGGCGCTGCCGGTGCACCTCGTGAGTTCCGCCAAGTCTGCGGCCGTACGCCCGCAGAGTTATGTTGAGCGTGTGCAACCGCATGCGCCGAGGTCTCGTCGATGACTGACCGGCTGCAGCTCCGTCGCGAACCCGCAGGCGAGACAGAAGCCGGGACTGCCGTCGACCGCTACCTGCTCGACAACGGCCACTTGCGGGTGTCTTTGCTGACATGGGGGGCCACGGTGCAGTCGCTCGCCGCGCCCGACCGAAGCTCCGACCTCGCCGACGTGGTGCTCGGCTTCGACGATCTCGACGGGTACCTCCAGGAGCACCCGTATCTCGGTGCCGTCATAGGCCGGTACGCCAACCGCATCGCGCAGGGGCGATTCTCCTTGGACGGCGTCGACTACGAGGTGCCGGTCAACGACCGGGGCAACGCCCTGCACGGCGGGCCGGACGGCTTCCACCGTCAGGTGTGGGCTGCGTCACCGAGCGAGTCCGACGACGAGGTCGCCGTCGCCTTCAGCCACCTGAGCCCCGACGGCAGCATGGGATTTCCCGGGACACTCCGGACGGAGGTCACCTACACGCTCAAGGGTCCTGAGCTCCGGATCGACTACCGCGCGAGCACGGACGCACCCACGGTGGTGAACCTCACCCAACACACCTACTTCAACCTGGCTGGCCCGGGCTCGGGCAGCATTGAGGACCACACGCTGCAGATGCCCGCGTCGCGCTACGTCCCCGTCGACCCGGAGTCCATCCCGTTGGGGCATCTTGCGCCGGTCGAGGCAACGCCGTTCGACTTCCGTCAACCTAACCGGGTGGGCTCGGGCATCGAGTCGGCCGACGAGCAGCTCGAGCGTGGCCTCGGGTACGACCACTCGTGGCTGCTGGACCGCTCGGGCAGTGCTCTGACACCGGCAGCCCGGCTCGTCGACCAGTCCAGCGGCAGGGTGCTCGATGTGCTCACCACCGAGCCGGCCGTGCAGTTCTACTCGGGCAACCAGCTCGACGGGACCCTTCGCGGCAAAGGCGGCCAGCAGTACGGACCACGAGAAGGCCTCTGCCTGGAGACGCAGCATCTACCGGACTCGCCGAACCGGCCGCACTTCCCGAACGTCGTCCTGCGGCCTGCGGAGGACTTCCACTCGACGACGGTCTGGCGGTTCTCGACCATCTGACGTGCGGCGCTCGAGTTGGGTCTGACACGTTGATCGAGAATGATGGCGTGCATGAGGGGACGACCGCGGCGCCGCAGGTACGGCGTGGCATGGGAGTGATGAGCCGGATACCGGCGCCCCGGACCGAAACGCTGAGCCGGCTGGCGATCGCACTGCTGGTGGCCAACATTGTCATCGTCGTCACCGGAGGGGCCGTCCGACTGACCGGCTCGGGTCTCGGCTGCCCGGAGTGGCCTCGTTGCACGGAGTCGTCGTTCGTCGTGCACGGCGCGCTCGGCATCCACGGGCTCATCGAGTTCGGGAACCGGATGCTGACCTTCGTGCTCGCGGCGGTGGCGATCGCGACGTGGGTGGCAACGCTGCGCTACTCACCACGCCGACCGGCCCTCCGCAGGCTGGCCACGGCCTTGATGGTGGGCATCCCGGCTCAGGCGCTCCTCGGTGGCTTGACCGTCCTCAGCGGTCTCAACCCGTGGGTCGTCGCCCTTCATCTGCTGCTGTCGTTGGCCCTTGTCGGGGTGGCAGTCGCCCTGGTCCGCCGCATCCAGGAAGGCGATCAGCCGGCTCGCCCGACGGTACCGTCGCCCGTCGTGGCACTGACTCGTGCCACCTTCGTGACGGCGTGGGCCGTTCTGTACGTCGGCACGGTCGTCACCGGGTCCGGACCGCACGCAGGGGACGCCGCATCGCCGCGTACCGGGCTCAGTCCGGCCACTGTCAGCCAGCTGCACGCCGACCTGGTCTTCCTGCTTGTTGGACTCACCGTCGGGTGCCTGGTCGCCCTGCGTGCGACCCACGCCCCACGGCGCGCCCAGCGGGCGGCGGCCTGGCTGCTGGCAATCGAGCTGGCGCAGGGCGCAATCGGGTTCACGCAGTACTTCACGGACCTGCCCATCGTGCTGGTGGGCCTGCACGTTCTCGGAGCCGCGCTCGTCAGCGCAGCCGCCACCTGGCTCCTGCTCGGAGTACGCGACCGCGGAGACCCGCCGACCCAGCGAAGCGGTGTGCCGGCACGGTCGGACGACCTGCGCCTGCCAGCTGCCGGCGGACTACGACCGGGCCGCTGAGCTCTCCAACAGAACAGCCGGGGGCGTCATGGTGGTCTTCGGCGTTGGCAGCGTGAGCTGAGAAGCAGGCGCCGGCCGAGCGAACAGGAAGCCCTGACCGTACATCCATCCGTGCTCGCACGCCCGCCGCCACTGGTCCTCGGTCTCGACGCCTTCAACCACACCGAGCAGGGACAGGTTGCGGACCAAGTCCGAGACGGCGGCCGTGATCCGGTCGGCGTTGCCGCCGTCGCCCAGGCGACAGGTGAATGACTGGTCCAGCTTGAGTCCGCTGATCGGCGTCGACAGCACGCTGCTCAGGGCCGAGTACCCTGTGCCGAAGTCGTCCATGAGCATGTCGACGCCCATGTCGCGCAGTGCCTCCATCTCCTTGAGGCTCGAGCCGATCGCGCTCAGCACACTGTTCTCCGTGATCTCGATACCGAGGCGGAGCGGCGACACCCCGGCGACATCGAGGGCGGCGGCGATGACGCCGTCGAGGTTGCGGCCGAGCGCGACCGGGGAGATGTTCACGAACACCCGCCACGTCGCGGTCGGATGACGTGCCAGGAAGGCGCAGGCGTGACGCAGGACGAGATCGCCGAGCTGAATGGTGAGCTGGGTCTCCTCTGCGACCTCGAGGAAGTCTCCGGGCAGCAGAAGTCCCCGGGTGGGATGATGCCAGCGCAGCAACGCTTCGAAGGCCACCGTCTTGCGGGTACTCATCTCGATGATCGGCTGGTAGTACAGCTCGAACTGGTCCTCTTCGATGGCGACCCGCAGCTCTGACTCGATGGACAGGTGCATGAGAGCGCGGCTGCGCATCGCGGAGGTGTATACCTCGCAGCGCGCCCGTCCCCCTTCCTTGGCCGTGTACAGCGCCGTGTCCGCGTCGCGAAGCAGCATCTCGGCGCCCGCCCCGGAGGTGCCCACAGCGAGGCCGGCGCTCAGCTTGACGACGAGCGAATGCCCGTCCACCTCGATCGGTTGCTCTACGGCCAGTCGAGCCCGGTCCACCACAACTTGGGCACCGGCGAGGGAATCCACGTCCGGAAGCAGGAGCACGAACTCGTCGCCACCCATCCGGGCCACCGTGTCGCTGGTCCGAACGGCGTCCTGGAGCCGGCGAGCGACCTCGCGGAGCATCACATCCCCTGACTGGTGTCCGAGCGAGTCGTTGACCCGCTTGAAGTGGTCGAGGTCGCAGAACGCGACAGCCACGAGCTCCTTGCCTCGTCGGCGCCTCGTCAACGCGTGCGTCAGTCGATCGAGCAGCAGGCCGCGGTTGGCGAGCCCGGTCAACGGGTCGTACAGCGCTCGGCGCTCCAGCTTCTCCTGCGCCGTCCTGATCTCGGTGACGTCTTCCATCTGGTGCACGAAGTGCAGGGGCTTGCCCTGTGAGTCGCGGACGACGCTGACGCTGACGCGAGCCCACACGTCGCCGCCGTCGGCCCGCAGGTAGCGCTTCTCCATCTCATAGTGAGGTATCTCTCCGGCGCGAAGCTGCTCGTGGAAGCCGAGTTGGCGCTCCACGTCATCAGGGTGCGTGACCTCGAAGAACTTCAGGCGTTGGAGCTCCTCGGCCGTATAGCCGAGGAGGCGGCACAGGCGCGCGTTGGGCTCGATCAAGGTGCCGTCAAGGCCGACCA
The DNA here is from genome assembly GCA_035633755.1 of Nocardioidaceae bacterium. Classification (GTDB taxonomy): domain Bacteria; phylum Actinomycetota; class Actinomycetes; order Propionibacteriales; family Nocardioidaceae; genus DASQEH01. Next base: position 14,299 of record DASQEH010000059.1, read on the forward strand.
TCGTCATGCCGATGGGGGCGTTCTGGACGGTGAGCCGGAAGCGCTCGTCAGCCTCGGCCCGGGCGCGGGCCATCCGAGCACGCGCGTTGGCGGTGCGCTCCAACACCACCAGCCCGATCAGGATGAGTAGGGCGACTGTCCCCAGAAGCCGCCAAGCGAGCGCATCGTTGCTCGCCGCCGGCGCGGTGACCGAGGCCAAGGGAGCACTCATCAGCAGCCGCCACGGAGTCCCTTCGATGCGCGCCGAAACCGACAGCCGGCCATCCGACCCAATCGCTCCGTCAGCTGCCATCTCGAGGTCCGTGCCGCTGATGTCTTCGGTGGCGCCGTCGCCGGCGTACAAAGCCGGCACGCCAGCGGCGTCGATGATGTAGCCCTGGACACCGGCGTAGGGCGCGGTACCGAGGAACTCGGTGAGCGGACTGTCCCTCAGGTTGAAACCGGATGAGATGACGCCGTCGCGGCCGTGCCCAAGTGGGAGGGCGAAAGCTACGACGGCTTCACCGGTGACGGCGGATGGCACCACACCGGACACCATTCGCTTGCCGTCCAGTGCGCTGGCCAGGTGCGCGTACCGTTGGGCCAGGTCAAGACCGTGCGTGCCGTGGTCCGAGGGGGTGACCGCACGAACGCGCCCGTCTCCGTCGAGCAGGACCGCGACCGTGAAGCCGGCCACCCGCGCGCTACGGCCGAGTGTCGCGTCGTTCACGGGGCCTGTCCGCAAGTCGGCGGCCATTCGGCGTTCGACCAGAAAGAGGTCGTCGACGTAGGCCGAGACGAAGGTCGCGTTGGTCTGGGTACGGGAGACGAATCGCTCTACGAGCTCGTCCTTCTCGTTCTCTTGCCCGTGGTCCACCATCATGACCGCGCCTGTCACGCCAGCCAGCCAGCTCACGCCCAAGGCGGTCGCTCGCACAGGCGTGGTCATGCTCTCATGGTTGTGTCACCGCTCCATGCCTGTCAGTCGTACCAGTGACTTTGACCGGTCGGAGGACCCCACCATCGGCTGAACGGACGATTGACGCAGGCTTCAGCCTCGTAGTAAGGGGTCCACTGCGACCGCCAGGAACAGCAGCGCCAAGTAGAGGTTCGAGCCATGGAACAGCCGCATCGCTTTGAGCGCGACGGGGTCGTCCGTCGTCCGGCTGCGCATCAGCAGTCCGTGCGCCTCCGCGACGAAGCCGGCGCCGAGGACGGCCGCGACGAGGGGATACACCAGGCTCGTCGACGCCACCGGCCACAAGAGGAGTGACGTGGCCACGGTGAGCCACGCGTACACGACGACCTGCTTGGCGACGGTGGACGACGAGGCGACGACCGGCAGCATGGGAACCTGTGCGGCGGCGTAGTCGGCTCGGTAGCGGATCGCCAAGGACCAGAAGTGTGGAGGGGTCCACCAGAAGACCACCATGAACAGCACGACTGGTGGCCACGCCAGCGTCCCCGTCACGGCCGTCCAGCCGATCATGGCCGGGAAGCAGCCGGCTGCGCCTCCCCAGACGATGTTCTGTGCGGTGCGGCGCTTCAGAAGCAGGCTGTACCCGATGACATAGAAGACGTTGGCCGCCAAGGCCAGGCCCGCGGACAACCAGTTGACGGCGACACCCAGGAGGACGGTCGCGACGACCCCGAGCCCGACCCCGAAGATCAATGCCGACCGTGGCGAGACCTGATGCCGCGGCAGGGGGCGGCGGCGCGTGCGCAGCATGCGCTCATCGATGTCGCGGTCGACGACGCAGTTGAGCGCGTTGGCGCTCCCGGCAGCGAGCGTGCCGCCGATGACCGTCGCCACCACAAGGCCCAGTGGAGGCACTCCCCGCTGCGCGAGAAACATCACCGGGACGGTCGTCAGAAGCAGGAGCTCGATGATGCGCGGCTTCGTCAAGGCGACGTACGCCGCGACGACCGAGGAAAGGCTGCGAGGGCGCCCCGCAGTGGACTGTGTGGCAGCGGGAGTGGCCGCACTGCTGTGCGGGACCGTCGTGGCCGGGGTCGTATCCGCTGCGGTGGTGTGCGTGGGCGCGGCTGCGGTGAGGTGCGTCGCCGCCCTGGGTACCTCGGCCTGGGTTGCCGGACCGGCTCGCTGCGCCAGCACGGGAGCTGGTCGGTTCACGGCCGTCACGGACACCTCGATATCGACGAGTTCTCGCGCCGCTGCACGCCTGCCGGGCACGCAGCCGCGCCTGGCTACGCCGAGCAGTGTAATCAGGGGTTCCTCGTCGCGCCGGGTGGGCATCGCGCTCACCGCGGTGAGCCAGGTCACGGGGATAGCAGTAGGCTCGTCACCGGCAGGCGCGGGTCTCCGGACAGAGCCTCGCGACCCCCTCGACGCAGCCTTTCAGGAAGGACTTGCCGCAGTGACCGACGCCCCCCCGAACACCTATCCGGACCTCGAGTGGTCGGAGCTCGACGACCGAGCCGTCGACACCGTACGAGTACTCGCAATGGATGCGGTGCAGAAGGTCGGCAACGGCCACCCGGGAACCGCGATGAGCCTCGCCCCGGCGGCCTACCTCATCTGGCAGAAGCTCATGCGACACAACCCCGCCAACCCGGACTGGAGCGGGCGGGACCGCTTCGTGCTGTCGTGCGGCCACTCGAGCCTCACCCTGTACATCCAGCTCTACATGGCCGGGTACGGACTCGAGCTCGACGACCTCCAGGCGTTGCGGGTATGGGGCGGTCTCACGCCGGGGCACCCTGAGCACGGCCACACCCCGGGAGTAGAGACGACGACCGGACCGCTCGGTCAGGGCGTCGGGAACGCGGTCGGCATGGCTATGGCCGCGCGCCGGGAGCGGGGCCTCTACGACCCCGAGCCCCCCGTGGGGCAGAGCCTGTTCGACCACAACATCTTCGTGATTGCCAGCGACGGTGACCTCGAGGAAGGTGTCAGCGCGGAGGCCTCGTCGATCGCCGGCCACCAGCAGCTCGGCAACCTGGTCATGCTGTACGACAACAACAAGATCTCCATCGAGGACAACACCGCGGTGGCCTTCAGCGAGGACGTCTCCAAGCGGTACGAGGCGTACGGCTGGCACGTGCAGGAGGTCGACTGGACGAACGGCGGCGAGGGGTACCAGGAGGACATCCCGGCGCTGTTCGAAGCCTTCCGGGCGGCAAGGGCAGAGACGGGACGCCCCAGCTTCATCTCGCTTCGCACCATCATCGCCTGGCCCGCACCGTCGGCGCAGAACACCGGCAAGGCGCACGGTTCCGCGCTCGGTGAGGAGGAGGTGGCGGCCACCAAGAAGGTGATGGGCTTCGACCCGGACCGGACGTTCGAGGTCGACGACGCCGTCATCACCCACACCCGTGGCGCCATCGAGCGCGGCAAGAAGCTCGAGGCCCAGTGGCAAGAGGGCTACGAGACGTGGGCCGCCGACGCCGGGGACCGCAAGGAGCTGTTCGACCGGATGCGGACCCGCACCCTGCCGGTCGGCTGGACCGAGGCCCTCCCGACGTGGGACGCCGACGAGAAGGGTGTCGCGACGCGGAAGGCATCAGGTGACGTGCTCAGCGCCATTGCCCCGCGGCTTCCAGAGCTGTGGGGCGGGTCGGCGGACCTCGCTGAGTCCAACAACACGACTCCCAAGGGTGAGCCGAGCTTCATCCCACCCGAGCACTCCACCAAGGCCTGGAGCGGCGACTGGTACGGCCGGGTCCTTCACTTCGGTATCCGCGAGCACGCGATGGCCTCCATCCTGAACGGGATCGCCCTGCACGGCGGCACCCGGCCCTACGGCGGGACGTTCCTCGTCTTCTCCGACTACATGCGCCCGGCCGTGCGGCTGGCTGCGCTGATGCATCTGCCCGTCGTCTACGTCTGGACGCACGACTCCATCGGCCTGGGCGAGGACGGCCCGACGCACCAGCCGGTCGAGCACCTCAGCGCCCTGCGCGCCATCCCCGGCCTCGACATCGTCCGGCCGGCCGACGCCAACGAGACCGCGGTGGTGTGGCAGGCCATTCTCGAACACCCCGACCGACCCTCCGGCCTGGCGCTGACGCGGCAGAACGTGCCGACGTTCCCGCGTGGCACCGACGGGTACGCCGACACAACGAACGTCCCCCGAGGCGCGTACACCCTTCTCGACGTCGACGGCGGCGCGCCCGATGTCATCTTGATCGGGACCGGTTCCGAGGTGCAGATCGCCGTCGCCGCGCGGGAGCAGCTCGCCGCCGAGGGCATCCGGGCACGGGTGGTGTCGATGCCGTGCCGAGAGTGGTTCGACGAGCAGGACAAGGCCTACCGTGACTCTGTGCTGCCCCCGATCGTCAAGGCACGGGTCTCCGTCGAGGCCGGCATCGCGATGAGCTGGCGCGACCTCGTCGGTGACTACGGTCGCAGCGTCAGCATCGAGCACTTCGGCGCCTCGGCGGACTACCAGCGCCTCTACAACGAGTTCGGGATGACGGCCGAGGCCGTGGCCCAGGCCGCCAGGGACAGCATTCTCGCCGCATCCGCCAACTGACCTCCCCACACAAGAAGGAACCGCAGATGACTGATCGACTGCAAACGCTCTCCGACGCAGGTGTGTCCGTATGGCTGGACGACATCTCAAGGGGTCGACTGAAGAGCGGCAACCTCGCCAAGCTCATCGAGACCCGGCATGTCGTCGGTGTCACCTCCAACCCGTCCATCTTCGCCAAGGCGGTCGCCGAGGCGGAGGACTATGCCGACCAGGTGACTGAGCTGGCAGTGCGTGATGTCTCGGTCGAGGAGGCGATGCGCGCGATCATGACGTACGACGTCCGATGGGGCTGCGACGTCATGCGGCCGGTGTACGACGCGACCGACGGCAAGGACGGGCGCGTGAGCATCGAGGTCGACCCGCGGTTGGCGCACGACACAGCCGCCACGTTGGCCGAGGCGCGCGCGCTGTGGTGGCTGGTCGACCGCCCCAACGTGATGATCAAGATCCCGGCCACCGAGGAGGGCCTGTCGGCGATCGCCGACGCCACGGCCGAGGGAATCAGCGTCAACGTGACGCTCATCTTCAGCCTCGAGCGCTACAAGATGGTCATGGACTCCTACATGAGCGGCCTCGAGCGCGCCAGGGACAACGACGTCGACGTGTCCACGATTCGCTCCGTCGCCTCGTTCTTCGTCAGCCGGATCGACACCGAGGTCGACAAGCGCCTCGACGAGGTCGGCACCGACGAGGCGAAGGCGCTGCGCAGCAAGGTGGCGGTCGCCAACGCGCGACTTGCCTACCAGGCGTACGAGGAGGTCATCGGCTCCGAGCGCTGGAAGTCGCTGGAGGCGGCCGGAGCACACCGGCAGCGGCCGCTGTGGGCGTCGACGTCTGTGAAGGACCCCGACCTGCCCGACACCATGTACGTGACCGAGCTGGTCGCGCCCGACACCGTCAACACGATGCCGGAGGCCACGATCGAGGCCACCGCCGACCACGGCGAGTTCGCCGACGACAGCGTCACCTCGAACTACGCCGATGCCCAGGACGTCCTCGACCGGATGGAGCGGGTCGGCGTCGCCTACGACGATGTCGTGAAGGTCGTGGAGGCCGAGGGCGTCGACAAGTTCGAGAAAGCGGGTCAGGAGATGATCGACACCGTCAGCGCCGCCCTCGAGCAGGCCAAGAAGTGAAGCAGCCCCTCGTCGTCTCGTCGTCGCAGCAGCATGACGACGTGCTCGCCACCTTGGTGGCCGACCAGGTGGCGAGCAGGCTTGCGGCGCAGGACCCGACCCTCTGGGGGCCCGACGCCGAATCCGAGGCGTCGATCCGGCTGGCGTGGGTGGACCTTCCTCGCTCCTCTCGACCGCTGCTGGCCGAGATCGACGCGCTGCGGGCGGCCCTGTGGTCGGAGGACATCGACCGGGTGGTGCTCTGCGGCATGGGCGGGTCCTCGCTTGCGCCGGAGGTGATCTCGAGGACGTACGACGTCCCGCTGGAGATCCTCGACTCCACGAACCCGAGTGTGATCGCGCGCGCACTCGGATCCGACCTGGCCCGCACTGTCGTCGTCGTCTCCAGCAAGTCCGGAGGTACGGTCGAGACCGACAGCCAGCGACGGGCGCTGATGGCTGCGTTCGAGGACGCGGGTATCGACGCCGCGTCCCGCATCGTTGTCGTCACCGACCCGGGGTCCGACCTGGAGAAGCTCGCGATCGACGGCGGCTACCGCAAGGTGTTCACCGCAGATCCCCACGTCGGCGGCCGCTACAGCGCGCTGACCGCTTTCGGGCTGGTGCCGACCGGGCTCGCCGGAGTCGACGTCGCCGAAGTGCTGGACGAGGCCGAGGCCGTCATGGACAGCCTTGCCGAGGACTCCCCCGACAATCCTGCTCTGGTGCTCGCGGCCTCCATGGCGAGCAGTTCTGGTCGCGACAAGCTGGCCATCGTGGACCTGCACTCAGGAATCGTGGGCTTCGCGGACTGGGCCGAGCAGCTCATCGCGGAGTCGACCGGGAAGCTGGGCAAAGGGGTCCTTCCCATCGCTCTCGAGGGGTCGACCGCGCCGGAAATCACGGCCGAGGCGCCCGATGTGACGGTGGCGATCGTGGCCGGCGACGAGGGAGACTCGCTCGAGACGGGCGGCAAACCCATCGTCAGCGTCTCCGGAACGCTCGGTGCACAGATGCTCGTCTGGGAGACCGCCACCGCCGTGGCCGGACGGCTGATCGGCATCAACCCGTTCGACCAACCCGATGTGGAGAGCGCGAAGGTCGCCGCCCGGGGTCTGCTCGATGCCTCGCCCGAAGACGAGCCGGCCGCTCTGACCGAGTCCGGGATCGAGGTCCGAGCCTCGGCCGGTCTGCTGGAGGGCGTCGACACGGTGTCAGCTGCGGTGGACGCCCTGCTCGCGCGGCTCGGGGACGACGGCTACGTGGCGATCATGGCCTACCTCGACGCCGAGCGCGACGCTGCGCTGCACGGGTCGCGCGCAGCGCTGGCACGGCGTACCGGACGGCCGGTCACCTTCGGCTGGGGACCTCGGTTCCTGCACTCGACGGGTCAGTACCACAAGGGAGGACCGCCGCAGGGGGTGTTCCTCCAGATCACCAGTGACGAGTCGGCCGACGTCTCGGTGCCCGACCGGCCCTTCACCTTCGGCACGCTCATCGCCGCCCAGGCTGCGGGAGATGCCAAGGTGCTCGCTGACCATGACCGGCCGGTGCTGAGGCTTCACCTGACCGATCCGGTCGCCGGCGTCGCCACGCTGACGGAGCTGCTGGCATGACGTTGGTGGTACAGCCGACCGACAACCCGCTACGGGATCCCCAGGACCGGCGGCTGCCCCGGATCGCCGGGCCGTGCGGCGTCGTGATCTTCGGCGTGACTGGGGACCTGTCGCGCAAGAAGCTGATGCCCGCGGTCTACGACCTCGCCAACCGCGGGCTGCTGCCTCCTGGCTTCTCCCTGGTGGGCTTCGCCCGCCGCGACTGGGCCAACCAGGACTTCGAGCAGATCGTCCACGACGCCGTGCGTGAGTACGCCCGCACGCCGTTCCGCGAAGAAGTGTGGGCACAGCTGTCCAAGGGGTTTCGCTTCGTTCCCGGCGACTTCTCGGACGACGTCGCGTTCGACCAGCTGCGCGACACCATCGAGGAGCTCGACCGCGAGCGCGGCACCGCAGGCAACCACGCCTTCTACCTTTCGATCCCGCCACGCTTCTTCCCCGACGTCATCGGGCAGCTCAAGGAGCACGGCCTCGCCAACAACAACCCGGGCACTTGGCGACGGGTGGTCGTCGAGAAGCCCTTCGGGCACAACCTCGAGAGTGCACAGGAGCTCAACGCGGTCGTATCGGAGGTGTTCCCCCCGGAGTCGGTGTTCCGTATCGACCACTACCTGGGCAAGGAGACGGTCCAGAACATCCTGGCACTCCGGTTCGCCAACCAGCTCTACGAGCCGGTGTGGAACGCCAACTACGTGGACCACGTGCAGATCACCATGGCCGAGGACATCGGCATCGGTGGGCGGGCCGGCTACTACGACGGCATCGGGGCCGCTCGCGACGTCATCCAGAACCATCTGCTGCAGCTGATGGCGCTGATCGCGATGGAAGAGCCGGTGTCGTTCGAGGCATCGAGCCTGCGCATCGAGAAGCAGAAGATCCTGAAGTCCGTGCATCATCCGGGGCGGCTCGACCTGCATACGGCGCGAGGGCAGTACGAGGCCGGGTGGGCAGGTGGCGACAGGGTGAAGGGCTTCCTGCAAGAGCAGGACATCCCTCCCGACTCCAGAACCGAGACGTTCGCCGCCATCAAGCTCGAGATCGACACCCGCCGGTGGGCCGGCGTCCCTTTCTATCTGCGCCATGGCAAACGGCTGGGCCGGCGCGTCACCGAGGTCGCGGTCGTGTTCAAGCGGGCTCCCCACCTGCCGTTCACCGCGACAGCCACCGAGGAGCTCGGTCAGAACGCCCTCGTGATCCGGGTGCAGCCCGACGAGGGTGTCACGTTGCGGTTCGGTTCCAAGGTCCCCGGTACGGCGATGGAGATCCGCGACGTGAACATGGACTTCGCGTACGGCGGCGCATTCGTGGAGTCCAGTCCGGAGGCGTACGAGCGGTTGATCCTCGACGTCCTGCTCGGCGACCCACCCCTGTTTCCGCAGCACGAAGAGGTGGAGCTGTCCTGGCGCATCTTGGACCCGATCCTCGACTATTGGGCTGAGCACGGACAACCTGAGCCATACCCGTCCGGCACGTGGGGTCCGCAGTCGGCCTTCGACATGCTGACCCGAGACGGCCGCGCCTGGCGCCGTCCCTGAGGAGAGAGCCATGAGCATCGAACTATCAGGCACCAACGCCAGCAAGATCGCCAGCGCCCTGATCAGGGCGCGCCGCGACGCGGGCTCACCGACGATGGGGATGGTCTTGACCTTCGTCGTCGTGGCCGACGAGAGCGACCGCTACGACGCCCTGAAGGCGGCGCGGGACGTGTCGCGGGAGCATCCGTCGCGCGTCATCGGCGTCATCCGTCGCACGACGCGTGGACCGGACAACCTCGACGCGGAGATCCGTATCGGCGATGGCACCTCCGGGGAGCAGGTGCTGCTGCGGATGTCGGGTGAGCTCTGCAACCATCCGGAGAGCGTCGTTCTGCCCCTGTTGCTACCTGACTCGCCGACGGTGATCTGGTGGCCCAAGAAGGCTCCCGACAACCCCGCCACTGACCCTCTGGGAGCGCTGGCCCAGCGTCGCATCACCGACACCGCAGCCTTGGACAGGGGCCGGGCGGCGGCGATGCTCACCCAGGCGCTGAACTACGCCCCCGGTAACACCGACCTGTCGTGGACCCGCCTCACTCCGTGGCGAGCCCTCCTGGCGACGGCGCTGGACCAGTATCCGGCCAAGATCAGCCACGGGGTCGTGACGGCAGAGAAGCTCAACCCCAGCGCCGATCTGCTGGCCGCCTGGCTGACCAAGTGCCTGAAGGTGACGATCGAGCGCAAGACGTCCAAAGGCCCGGGCATCACCAGCGTCGCCCTGCTCACCGGTGGAGGCGAGATCGAGATCTCCCGGCCGGACGGGCGCCTGGCTCAGTTCTCGATCCCCAACGCGCCCGAACGGCCAGTGGCGCTGAACCGGCGCGACCTGGCCGAGCTGCTCGCGGAGGAGCTGCGGCGCCTCGACCCCGACGACATCTATGAGGACACGGTCAAGACGCTGTGCAAGATCAGCGACAAGGTCAAGAATCCGACCGCGCGCGAGACGGCGGCCAAGCAGGCCGAGGCCGAGAAGGCCGCGGCCCTGGTGGGCACCACCCTTCCGAAGCCCGGCCCCCGCGAGGAGGACGTGGACGACGACGGACGGTCCAAGTCGAAGGTGCCGGCCAAGCGCCCGACGAAGCCGCGGACGACCAGGAAGGGCAAGGCCGACACCGACGGGCAGTCCGACGGAGCCGGCACCAAGGCCAAGGCTGCGTCGTCCTCGTGAGGTTGCGACCACGGGTGCTGGTCAAGGCTCGCTCATGAGGGCAGGTCCGGACCTGCTGGTGCATGACTCGGCGGACGTCCTCGCGCACGCGGTCTGCGCGCGCTTGGTCACGCTGCTGGTCGACGCCCAGGCGGCCGGCCGGATCCCTCAGGTGGTGCTGACGGGCGGCGGCATCGCCGATCGCATCCATGCCGCTGTGGCGCAGTCCTCGGCCCGTGCGGCCGTCGACTGGTCGCGGGTGGAGCTGTGGTGGGGAGACGAACGCTTCCTGCCGTCGGGTGACCCGGATCGCAACGAGACGCAGGCCCGCACGACGCTGCTCGACCACCTGGTTCTGGACCCCTCGCATGTCCATCCGAAGGCCGCCAGCGACGTGGTAGACGACGACCCGGATCGCGGTGCGCAGGAGTATGCCGACGCGCTGGCCGCGGCGGCACCGCGGCGTCCAGACCAGGCGATGTTCGACGTCGTCATGCTCGGGGTGGGACCTGACGGCCACGTCGCCTCGCTGTTTCCTGGCCAGCCCGCTCTCCACGACGCGCGGCAGGTCTGTGCGGTACGGGACTCACCCAAGCCTCCACCGATCCGGATCACTTTGACGATGCCCGTGCTGCAGCAGGCGCGTGAGGTGTGGTTCGTGGTCGCGGGTGAGGACAAGGCGCAGGCCGTCCACCGGGCCGTCAGCGGGCAGGATCCGGAGCAGACGCCAGCCGCGGGCCCTCGCGGGACTCAGCGCACCCTCTGGTTGCTCGACTCCGCCGCTGCCTCGCAGCTCGCCTGAGCTCCTTGCCGCCGGTCGCCGGCGGCTACGGCCGGCTCAGTACAGGATCTCGCCGGACTTGCGCTTGGCCCTCAGTGTCTGCAGGGCCTCGTTGAGGATCTCCTTGGCTTCGGCGTCGGAGCGGCGCTCCTTCACATAGGCGAGGTGCGTCTTGTATGGCTCGATCTTCGGCGGTGGCGGCGGGTTGTCGCAGTCACGGTTTGCCGGCAGCCCACAGCGCGGGCAGTCCCAGGTGTCGGGGATCTGCGCCTCCGCGGCGAACATGGGCGCGGTCTCATGCCCGTTGGCACAGAAGTAGGCGATTCGCTGTCGCGGGGCGGTGTCGCCGCGCTCGGCTTCCCCCATCGGGCCGGCGCCGACACGACTGCCCCTAATGGCACTGCCACCAGCCACTACATCGCTCCTCGAGGTCGAGTACTTCGCCGCAGACCGTCCGCGCTCACGGCATTGTACGGGGAGATGGTCAGGCGGTCTTCATCAGCAGGCCCAGCGCCACGATGCACGCGAACCAGATCAACGCGATGCCGACGGTGATGCGGTCCAGGTTCTTCTCGGCTACCGACGATCCACCGAGCCCGCTCGACATTCCGCCGCCGAACATGTCGGACAGGCCACCGCCCCGTCCCTTGTGCAGGAGGATCATCACGATGAGCAGAGCGCTGGTGAGCGCGAGCAGAATACTGAAAGCCGTTATCACGGAAGCAAACTCTACCCGCTGCGGAGCGTCTCAGAGGACTGGCATGTCGTAGAACCGGCAGATGCCGCCGAACTCGTCAGCCTGCAGGCTGGCGCCGCCGACGAGGCAGCCGTCGACATCGTCCTTCGCCATGATCCCGCCCACGTTGGCGGCCTTCACTGACCCGCCGTAGAGAACCCGCACAGCGTCCGCCGCGTCGCTGCCATGAACCTCGCCCACCCGTCCACGGATGGCGGCGCACACCTCTTGAGCGTCGTCAGGTGTCGCCACCTCGCCGGTGCCGATCGCCCATACCGGCTCGTAGGCGACGACCAGCGAACCGACCTGGTCAGGTGTGAAGCCGCTGAGCGACCCATCGAGCTGCGCGAGCGTGAACGGGACCTGCTCCCCTGCCTTGCGGATGTCGAGCCCCTCGCCGACGCAGACAATCGGAGTCATCTGTGCAGCGACGGCCTTGTGGGCCTTGGCGTTGACGATCGCATCGTCTTCGGCGTGGTACTCGCGCCGCTCCGAGTGGCCGACAACGACGTACGAGCAGCCGAGCTTCGCCAGCATGGCCGCACTGATCTCGCCGGTGTAGGCACCCTCGTCGTGCACGGACACGTCCTGCGCGCCGTACTTGATGTTGAGATGGTCACCGTCGACGAGCGTCTGGACGCTGCGGAGGTCGGTGTAGGGCGGGACCACCACCACTTCGGCCTTGGCGTAGTCGTGCTTCTTGTCGGACAGGACCCAGGACAGCTTCTGGACCATCACGACGGCCTCTTGGTGGTTGAGGTTCATCTTCCAGTTGCCGGCCATGAGCGGGCGGCGGGGGGTGGGGGCCATGGGATCAGTCCTCGAGGATGTCGATGCCGGGGAGGGTCTTGCCTTCGAGGTACTCCAGGCTGGCGCCGCCTCCGGTGGAGATGTGGCCGAACTGGTCGTCGGAGAAGCCGAGCTGCCGTACGGCTGCGGCCGAGTCGCCGCCGCCGATCACCGAGAAGCCCGGCGAGGAGCTCAGTGCCTGGGCAACGGCCTTGGTGCCGCCGGCGAAGGGGGCCATCTCGAACACCCCCATCGGGCCGTTCCAGAACACGGTGCGCGCGTCGGACAGCGCGGCGGCGAACGCCTGTGATGACTCCGGACCGATGTCGAGGCCGAGCTGGTCGGCCGGAATGGCGTCCACTGCGACCACCGTGGCGTTCGCGTCAGCAGACACCTCCGGCGCCACGACGATGTCGGTCGGCAGCACGATCTCGACACCGGCCCTCGTGGCCGAGTCGAGGTAGCCACGCACGGTGTCGAGCTGATCGGCCTCGAGCAGGCTCTTCCCGACCTCGTGTCCCTGCGCCTTGAGGAACGTAAACACCATGCCGCCACCGATGAGCAGACGGTCGGCCTTGGACAGCAGGTTGTCGATCACTCCCAGCTTGTCCGACACCTTCGACCCGCCCAGCACGACGGCGAACGGCCGGTCGGGCTCCTGCGTCAGCCTGCGCAGCACGTCAACCTCGGCCAGGACGAGTCCCCCAGCCGCGTGCGGCAGCCGCTGAGCGACCTCGTAGACGCTGGCTTGCTTGCGGTGGACGACCCCGAAGCCGTCGCTCACAAAGGCGTCGGCCAGTAAAGCAAGCTTGTCGGCGAATGCTCCGCGCTCGGCTTCGTCCTTGCTGGTCTCGCCTGGATGGAAGCGCACATTCTCGAGCACCACCACGTCACCGTTGGCCGCTGCATCGACAGCTGCCCGGGCCGAGTCCCCGATCGTGTCGGTGGCGAACGTGACTGAAGCGTCCACCAGCTCCCCCAGCCGCTCCGCGACCGGCGCCAGGGAGTACTTGGCCTCTGGGGCCCCCTTGGGACGCCCCAAGTGGG
>DASQEH010000060.1:0-19300 GCA_035633755.1 Nocardioidaceae bacterium
CTGACCAACGAGACTGCCTGACTCAGGACCGACACGGGAGACTCCCTACCCCTCATCCCCGTGCGGGAACTCTAAGGTCGCACCCAACCCGAACCAAGCCATGTCGCAACAATCGCCGGGCGATACTACAGCCGGTGACGAACGCGGAGAGAGGTCACGATGTGAGAGAGCTTGTCCATGCGCGTGAACCGGCTCAACAAACGCTCAGCGGCGCGGGGAATCTGCCCGATCTTCCGACCAATCTCCCGAAAAGCGGCTTTTTGCATCCCCGTAAACACTTACGGTGATAGGTTAGCCACCATGAGTCACGGCAGTTGTGGCGCCCGTGCTTCCACCCTCGCAGAGCCCCACCAGCCTAGCTTCTCCTATGTCTCGGCTCATCTCGCAAACCCCAACTGCCTCGCCCCTGTCGGTCACGCTTTCACCCCTTAGAAAAGGACTCCCATGACCTCCTCCAGCACCTTCCGTCGCGTCATCACCTCTGCCGTTGCCGTCGCCGCGACAGCGGTCGTCAGCCTGGGCGGCTCCACCGAAGCGTGGGGCAAGCCGACGTCCAACTGGGAAGTCACCGACCGGACGGTTGACGCGAAGCGGACGTCCAACTGGGAGCTCACGAACCAGACCAACGCCAGGACTTCCAACTGGGAAGTAACATCAACCTCGAATTGGGAGTGAAGCGGGGCCGTAATTGCCTTGCCCTTAACTCCCCACGAGAGCCCCGTCGTCTGTACTGTGCATAAGTGAGGCAAACGCGGAATCCAGCATCCCTGCGTGGGCTTCGCATAGCCAGCCTCAGCATGTTGGCCGTCGGCCTGGCCGCTGCCGCAATTGTCCTTAAGCGCATCGGGCCTGAGACGAGCGGTGAATGGTTCATCTTCACCCTCCTCGCCGCTGTCATGGTGATCCTTCAGACCAGGGAGCGACGCCACGTCACGACACGGGGCAGCGTCGAAGGCATACCACTGGACGAGGTCCCCTTCGTACCTCTGCTTGTCATGCTGTGGCCTCTCGAGGGCCTCGTGGTCATCACAGTCGCGTCCCTTGCAGGGAGCCTCGCCTTACGAAGAAACTGGCTGAAGACGGCGTTCAACCTGGGCTCGCTTCTCCTGTCGGGCTCGGTCGCAATGACCGTCGTTTACGAGTTCGGCGTGAGGCCGCCAGAGCCGATCGAGCTCGTCCCAGACGTCTGCGTGGGCATGTTGGCCGCGCTCATCCTCACGGTCGTATCCGCACTTACCGTGCGCGCCATAGCGTCCTATCAGTCAGGTGCGCCGTACCTGTCCATGGTGAGGGAGCTCTCGGGTCGCCTGGTGCCATGGGCGGGTGCCATCACTCTCGGAGGCGTGGCAGCGCTCTGCGTCTCGTACTCCAAGGCGTCGGCGATTCTCCTCATCGTTGTCGTCATGTTCTTCTACCGCGCCTATGCCGCCTCGGTACGCGAGCAACATGGCCGGCTCCACGCTGAACGCGTACAACAGGCCATTGTCGGCCTGCGCACGCATACCGACCCCGCGGAGATCCGAGAGGACCTCGTGGAGGCCGCACGCAACCTACTGGGAGCAGAGGTCGCAGACATCGTCCAGGACGGCGACGTGGATCCGCCTCGCTCGACCAGCGCCCCGCTCATCGACGGTCAGCGGCTGCGCGTCGACAAGCGGCTAGGACCCGAGAACTGGGACGCCGACGACAAAGACACACTGCAGACGCTCGCGGGCGTCGCCGGCGACGTGATTCGCGCCGCAGACCTGATCGCACGGCTGCGCACGATCACGAACTCGCAGAGCGAGGGTGTCATCGCGATGGACCTCCGCACGCGCATCACGTTCGCCAACCCGGCCGCCGTACGGATGTTGGGGCGCAACACTGCCGAGGAGGTGATCGGAACGGCCATCCGAGATGCCGTCACGCTGCGGAACCGGCGCGTTCCCATCGACTTCACCAGCATGGTGTCCGGACAGGTCGTGGCACAGGACGCGGACGCCACCCTCGGCCCTCCGGATGCTGACACGCTCGACATCGCCTACAGCATCACGCCGCTGCGGGCCGAAGGCGCACACGTCGGCGCGGTGCTGGTGCTCCGTGACGTCACCGAGCGCCGCGCGTTCCAGGACGAGCTGACGCGCAGGGCGTTGCATGACGAGCTGACGGGTCTGCCGAACCGCAGGCTCCTGCTCGAACGACTCGACCACGCCCTGCTGCGCAGCAGCAGCACGGGGATCCACCACGGCTTGCTGTTCCTCGACCTCGACCGCTTCAAGCTGGTCAACGACTCCTACGGACACATTGTTGGCGACAAGCTGCTGGTCCAGGTCGCGATGCGCCTGAAGTCCGTGCTGTCACCAGCGGACTCCGTCGCCCGGATGTCAGGAGACGAGTTCATCGTCCTCATCGAGGACGTTCCCAACATGGAGGCTGTGACGGCTGTCGCCGAGCAACTGCTCCAGGTCCTGCAGCAGCCCTTCAGCATCGACGCCCAGAGCATCTTCATGTCGGCCTCCATCGGGGTCGCCTTGACGCAGGAGGCGGAGGGCCGAGATGTCGTCCTGGCTTCTATCGATGCAGCCGCGTATGCCGCCAAGGCATCCGGGCGAAACTGCTACTGCGTCTCTACGGATGCCTCCGTCGACGAGACACGCGCACGGCTGGACCTCGAAGTGAGCCTGCGTCAAGGACTCGACGAGGACGAGCTCGAGCTGCACTACCAGCCCATCGTGACCTCGGACACCGGCATCGTCGTGGGGATGGAGGCGCTCGTCCGGTGGAGGTCCCCGCAACGGGGCATGCTCTGGCCTCAGCAGTTCGTACCGGTGGCCGAAGAGACCGGCCTGATCGTCCCGATGGGCCGATGGGTGCTCGAGGATGCGTGCCGGACGCTGCAGAAGTGGACACTGGATCACCCCGAGCGGCCACCCCTCAGGGTCTCGGTGAACTTGTCCGCGCTCCAGTTCGCCCAGCACCGGCTGGCCGAGGACGTCGCGGACACGCTGACAGAGACGGGGCTCCCGCCGAGCCAGCTGTGTCTGGAGATCACCGAGACCGTGATGATGAGCGACACGATCGGGACGGTGGCCACCCTGAACACGCTGCACGATCTCGGTGTCGCTGTCGCCATCGACGACTTCGGGACCGGCTACTCGTCGCTGTCCTACCTGAAGCGGTTCCCCATCGACGTCGTCAAGCTCGACCGCACGTTCATCGAGGGGTTGGTGACCGATGCGGTCGACGTGGAGATCGCCAGCGCCGTGATCCGGCTGGCCGAGGCTCTGCAGATGAGCACGGTGGCGGAGGGCGTCGAGACTGACAACCAACGCCGGATGCTGGTCAAGCTGGGCTGCCCGCTGATCCAGGGCTACCTGATGTCCGTGCCGCTGGCTGCTGACGACTTCCTCGCTTTCTGGACCAGGACCCTGCCTCCGCCGGGACTGCTGTCGGTCACGTCAGGGACGCCTGGCTGAGCGTCTTGGTCGAGCCGAGCCGCTCGAAGCCACCAGCGCACCCTCCCGATGAGCTGATTCCTCGATCCGGCACCGGCAGCAGTTCTCCCCAGCCGTGATGCCGTTCGCTGTGCTGTGGATGGCGACCGGCGCCGAGCCCCAACGACCGTAACGTCGTTGCGTCGCCACCCGGCGGCCTCGAGCTCTCGTCGAATGGTGCCACCGTGTCCCTCCTCAAGCTCCGGCTACCCAGCCGCCTTGTCCCTCCTCTGCGCCCCCAACCGGCAGTGCGTGTTCTCGCACTGGTATGTGCTGCAGCGTCCGGCGTTCTCTCAGCGGCAGCTCCAGGGTCGTCGCAGGTCGTCGACGTGACGGTCTCGTCGACCACGACTGATCCGAACGACACTGCGGGGCGGCTCGACATCGCCCGGGTCGCCGACCGGGTTCAGGTCTCGCCCGGCCGAGTGACGGTCAGCTATCAGGTGCGTACCTACTCCGATATCCGCGCCAGCGCCCTACAGCCGGATCAGCGCGGCTTCGTCCTCGAGCTGAACCGCGACAATCAGGCGGGCTCTGAGCGCAACATCTCGATCGCCTTCGGCGAGGGGGCTCTCGTCGCCCGGGTGATCTCGAACGCGACACGCGAGGTCGTTGGAGTGGTGGCCATCTCACAGCCCGACGACGCGGTGATCCGCGTCCGCGGCTCCCGCCGGCTCATCGGCGCCCGGTCGTACTTCTGGACCAGCAACTTCCACGCGGTCAGCTCTCCGCGTTGTGGTGACGCCGACGGGTTCCCCGTCACCTGCCAGGACAGCGTCCCGGACACGGGTTGGCTCCGACTGGACCGGCCGGCATGGCCGAGCGCTCCGTGACCCCTCAACCGGCCGCTCTGGCCGCAGGCGGGTCGGACTCAGCCGCGAGCCGCAAGCCGCGCCTTCAGCCGGTCCCGCTTGTCCTCGAACCGGGAGGCCTGGTCGTCCAGGTTGTCCAGGAACTCCGAGAGCTCGTTGCGGGCTTGCTCTCCCTCGGCCGACAGACCTTCGAGGTCGAACACCTTCCAGAACCGCAGTACCGGCATGACGACGTCGTCTCGGTGCTGCCGCAGGTCGTAGATGCCGTCAATCGCCATCTCCACCGCCTTGCGCTGGAAGCCGGGGATGTCGGCGCCGGGCATCTCGAACGTCTTCACGACGTCGGTGATGGCGCGCATGGTCTGGTCCGGATCGAGGTCCAGGGCCGCCTTCAACAGGTTGCGGTAGAAGATCATGTGCAGGTTCTCGTCGGCGGCGATGCGCGCCAGCAGCTGGTCGGCGACGGGCTCGCCGGTGGCCCGGCCGGTGTTGCGGTGCGAGACGCGGGTCGCCAGCTCCTGGAAGGAGACGTACGCCAGTGAGCGAAGTACGCTCTCGTCGTTCGCCGAGCGGTAGCCCTTCGCCATGTGCTCCATCCGTAGCCGCTCCAGCGCTACCGGGTCCACCGCGCGAGTGACGCTCAGGTAGTCCCGCAACGCGAGTCCGTGGCGGCCTTCTTCGGCGGTCCAGCGGTGCACCCAGTCTCCCCATGCCTGATCGCGGCCGAAGAGCACTGCGATCTCGTGGTGGTAGCTGGGGAGATTGTCCTCCGTCAGGAGGTTGATGATGAGCGCTGAGCGCGCCACGTCCGTCAGCTTGCTGTCGGAGTCCGTCCACGGCTCTCCGCCGAGAACCCCGTCATAGTTGCGGCCGTCGCTCCACGGAATGTACTCGTGAGGGAACCACTCCTTCGCGACCGGGATGTGCCGGTTGAGCTCGCGCTCGACTACAGGGTTGAGCTCGAGGAGGAGCTCGGTTTGGCTCAAGCTGCGCTGGGCTGAGATGGTCATGTGATCGATCTCCAGACGGGTCCTTACGATGGCGTAACCTACGCTACCGTAACCGCCGCCCTTATGGTGGCCACAGGGTTGTGCATGGCGAACGGCATGGCCCCCGGGCGTGGCGGCAGCATGGTGCCCTGAACTCCGAGAGGCCCTTGGGGAGCGCCAGCGTCAGGGCTGTGCACCGAGACCGTCGAGCCCCTCGATGGCACCCTCCAGAAGCTCCGCCAGCGTCACCCGTTCTCGCTGGGACAGCGGGCTCAAGACGTCGGACTCCAGCATGTTCGACTCCCGGATGGCGATACGGAACAGCTCCCAGCCCTGAGCCGACAGGCGGACCCGGACCCGAACCCGGTTGTCCGGGTCTGTGTCCCTGGTGACCAGGCCGCGCTTTGCCAGCCGGTCGAGGCGGTGTGTCATCGATGACGGCGCCACGTTCGCGGCATCGGCCAGGACGCTGGGCGACAGACCGTCGTCACCGCCGTCCCTCACTAGTTTCGTCATGACCGCCCAATCTCCCGCAGTCAGGTCGAGGTCTGCCAGCTGCCGGTCGTACCACTGGTTGAGTCGGCGGGACAGACCGTGGACGGCAGTGATGACTCGCTGCACCGACTCGTTGGCGCCCGCGGCAACGTACACCGCGACGTCTTCCTGCAGGCGTTCGATCTCTGACTTCTGAGGCCGCGGACCCGTGCTGGTCGTCATCGCAGAAGTGTCCCACATCACATACTTCGATTTCGAAGTATTGCTCGATACACTTGTTTACGATTCAAACTGTTCCAGTTCGAATCGTCGTGTCCCCACACTCCTCGAAGGTAGGCCCAGTCATGCAGAGTCGTAACCAGTTGATCACCGGCGCATCATTCGCCGGCACGATCGGCTGGGGCACCATCTTGCCCTTCCAGTACGCCTATGTGGTCGACGCCAGAGACTGGGGATCGACACTCGGAATACTGTCCGGCACGGCGTTCTGCCTTGGCGCCATCGTGGCGGCACCACTGGCCGGGCGACTGGCTGACCGCTATCGGGCTGGAGTGCTGGCGACGCTGTTCACCCTGGGCGCCGGCGCGGCCAGCCTCGGTCTGGGTCTGGCTTCGGCGCCGTGGGCGTTCTTGCTCGCCATCGCCGGCTTCGGGGCGGCCGTGACGGCGACCCAGCCGGCCACGCAGGTCCTGGTGCTGGAGTGCGTGGACCCTCAGGATCGTCGCTCGGTGTTCGCCTACCAGTTCACGGCGATGGCTCTGGGCATGGCTGCCGGCGCCTTCGCAGCGGGCCTGACTGTCGACCTGACGAGCGCTGATGGGATGTGGCCGGCGTTCTCGATGGCCGCCGGCGGCTTCCTGGTGTCAGCGGGACTGCTCGCCCTGGTGGGGCGGACGTCCAGTCGCCCGGTGTCCATCCCCGACCCGCACTCGAGCGCCAGCTCCGACGGGGGCAGTCTTGCCGTCTACCGCCAGCTCTTGAGCAGCCGGCAGCTGCGCCTGCTCGCGCTGGTATCGATGGCGTTGGCGGCCGGCTTCTACGCCCAGTTCGAGACCGGGCTACCTGCCTTCGCACTGCAGTCGCTTGACGTCCAGCCCAGCACAATCGGAGTCGCCGCTGCTGCCAACTGCTTGGTCATCGTCGCGCTGCAATGGCTCGTGGTGCGCCTCACCGGAGGCCATCACGGGGCGGCGCTGCTCGTCGTGGTGGCGGGCATCTGGGTCCTCAGCTGGCTACTGCTCGAGGTGGCCCTGTTCGTCAGCCCGGAGGTGTCGGCCGTCCTGTTCGTCGTCGCCTTCATGACCTTCGCCATCGGCGAGACGATGTACGCGCCGGTGCTCAGTCCCCTGGCGGCTGCCATCGCTCCGGCCGGGATGGTCGGCACGACCCTGGGCGCCCTCGCGGCCCTCCGTACGGGCGTGAGCGCCGCCGGGCCGCTCGTTGCCGGTGTCTTGCTGGCTCTCGACGCCCCTCACGTCTTCGTGCTTGTCCACGTCCTCGTCAACGCACTGGGTGGCGTGTTCGCCTGGCGGTTGTTCCGAGCCGAGCCGCGTGTCGGCAGCCGGGTGGATAATGAGTCTGTCGACTTCCTGAGGAGTGCTCATGGCTGACCGCTTCAAGCCACCCACCTACCCGGTCCCGGCGAGTGATGCGCTGGTGTCATTCATGCGCGAGGGCTGGCACGACGTCGACGATTCCCTCCAGCCGCTGGCGGTTGTCCCCTGGGCCGAGGCACGTCGGTCTCGGCTCAGCCAGCGATTCCCAGGCGAACGAATCGTCGTCCCGGCAGGGCCGCTGAAGCCACGGGCCAACGACACCGATTATCGCTTCCGGGCCGAGACTGCCCATGTCTACTTCACCGGGAACCAGACCTCCGATGCCGTCCTGGTGCTGGACGACGGTGAGCCGACCCTGTTCTTCCGTCCGCGCCATGCCAAGACTGACGACGCCTTCTGGCGCGATGGCCGCTACGGCGAAACATGGTCGGGACGGCGTCGCTCGTTGTCTGAGGCATCACAGCTGTACGGCTTGCCCTGCCGCCACATCTACGAGCTCCCCGAGGCACTGCAGAGCGGCCCCGAGGCCCGAGTGCTCCGAGGCGTCGACGCCGACGTGGACGCCTTGCTCCGCCCTCACCGCGATCCCAACGCAGACACCGAGCTCGCCGTGTTCATGTCCGAGATGCGGCTGGTCAAGGACGTCTGGGAGGTCAGCCAGCTCCAGGACGCCATCGACTCGACCATTCTCGGGTTCGAGGACTCGGTGCGGGAGTGGGACAACGTGCTGACCTACGGCGAACGCTGGATCGAAGGCACCTTCCATCGCAGGGCCCGAGCCAGTGGCAATGACATCGGCTACGAGAGCATCGTCGCCGGCGGACCGCACGCAACCACACTGCACTGGATCGACAACGACGGTCCTGTGGTCCCCGGCCAGCTACTCCTGCTGGACATGGGGGTCGAGAACTCGTCGCTCTACACCGCGGACGTGACGCGGACCCTGCCCGTCAGCGGGACCTTCACCGAAGACCAGCGCCACCTATATGACCTTGTCCTGGACGCTCAGGAAGCCGGTATGGAGGCCGTCAAGCCGGGAGCGGCATATCGAGAGTTCCACACCGCCGCCATGACCGTGCTTGCCCACGGCCTCGCCGACATGGGCGTGCTGCCGTGCTCGGCCGAGGAGGCCCTCGACAAGGACAGTGGCGTCTACCGCCGGTGGACCTTGCACGGCACCGGCCACATGCTGGGACTCGACGTGCACGACTGCAGCGCGGCGAGAAGCGAGAGCTACATCGACGGCAAGCTCGAGCCGGGGATGGTCCTCACAGTGGAGCCCGGTCTGTACTTCCAGTCGACAGATCTGCTCGTCCCGGAGTCGCTGCGCGGTGTCGGGATCCGGATCGAGGACGATGTGGTGGTCACCGACGACGGGTGCATCAATCTGTCCGGCCGCTTGCCGCGGGCCGCGGCAGAGGTCGAGAAGTGGATGAGCGACCTGCGTTGACCCCTACCCCGCTGCGCTCACAGGTACAGCCCGGTCTGGCCGTCCTCGAGCCGTTCGGACGCGACGGCGTGCAGGTCCCGCTCGCGTAGCAGCACGAACTCCTCGCCACGCACCTCGATCTCGGCCTTGTCCTCCGGGTCGAACAACACACGGTCGCCGATCTCCACGGTGCGCACGTGGGAGCCCACGCCGGTGACCCTCGCCCAAGCGAGGCGGCGGCCCATCTGCGCCGTCGCGGGTATCACGATTCCTGCCGACGAACGGCGTTCACCCGACTCGGAGTCACGCGCGACGAGCACGCGATCGTGGAGCAGCCGGATCGGCAGCTTGTCATCCGGTGTTCGTGCCCTCGCGGCCATGGTCGATCCTCCAGCGAGCAGCCGACTCAGCTGACGATCTTGCGTATCACGATGAGGACGGTGATGAAGCCGATGACTGCGCCGGCGACCACGGCCACCTTGTCGGTTCGCAGCTCGCCGCGGCTGTCATAGAACGACGCCTTCGTGGTCTCGACCTGACGTTGCGCGATGGTCTTGGGCTGGGCGCGGTAGACGAGCTGGTCGATCGTCCCCGCCAAGCGGTTACGCGTCGTCGCAATGTCGGTGGCGATCTGGTCAGGCGTGCGGTCAGCCGAACTCACGTGGTCCTCCTGCTTTCGTATGCGGCTGCAAGTGTCGCACGTCCGACACCCCGACGCCGACCTGGCCAAGCCGTGGCGGACTTGCCCCGAACCCATCGGCGCGGGCAGCTCGGCGCGTGGCAAAATTCGCCGGAGCAGTACCACCAGACCCCACGCAAGCCACCCAGGAGATCGACACCATGACCCGACTCGCCGCTGGGGACAGCGCCCCGGAGTTCACCCTCCTCGACGACAAGGGAGAACAGGTCAGCCTGTCGGACTTCCGGGGCAAGAAGGTGATCCTCTACGTCTACCCGGCAGCCATGACAGCGGGTTGCACCACGCAGGCATGCGACTTCCGTGACTCGCTGGAGTCGCTGGCACAGGCCGGCTACAGCGTGCTCGGGCTCTCACCCGACGACCCACAGCAGCTCGCCGAGTTCCGTGACAGCGAGAACCTGTCATTCCCGCTGCTCTCCGACCCTGACAAGACGGCACTCGAGGCATACGGAGCCTGGGGTGAGAAGACGAACTACGGCAAGACGGTGATCGGCGTGATTCGATCGACGTTCGTGATCGACCCCGAAGGGAAGATCGAGAAGGCGATGTACAACGTCAAGGCGACAGGCCACGTCGCGAGGCTGCGCCAGGAACTGGTCCACTGACGCGGGTTCAGAGATGCGCGCACTCGTACGCTTGACCCAAGCGGCCGTAGCCCAACGGCAGGAGGCACAGGTTTTAGGTACCTGACAGTGTGAGTTCGAATCTCACCGGCCGCACGTGTCTCAGTCGGCTCGCTGGCTCACCTCACCTGGGTGAGCGCGGCCGCCACGATGGGGGCCATAGCACGCAGCGCCTGCCCGCGGTGGGAGATGCGGTCCTTTTCTTGCGGTGTCAGCTCCGCACTGGTCGCGGTGTCTCCAGCAGCCACGAAGATGGGGTCGTAGCCGAATCCGCCACTTCCTCGTCGCTCGCGGATGATCGAGCCTCTCATCGAGCCGACGGTGACCTCCTCCCGGCCATCGGGCAGGCACAGCGCGACGGCACAGCGGAACTGCGCCCCGCGTCGCTCGTCCGGTACGTCGGCGAGCTGTTCGAGCACGAGCGTGGTGTTGGCGACGTCATCCTTGCCGGTGCCAGCCCAGCGAGCCGATAGCACCCCGGGCATCCCGTTCAGGGCGTCGATGCACAACCCGCTGTCATCGGCGAGGCTGGGCAACCCGGTCGCCTCTACCGCCGCTCGTGCCTTGATCAGCGCATTGCCCTCGAACGTCGGCTCGGTCTCGGCCGGCTCAGGGTAGGGCTCGACGTCATCCGGGCCGATCACGTCGACAGCCACGGGTACGGCGACCAGGACGCGACGCAGCTCTTCGAGCTTCTTCGGGTTCCGCGAGGCGAGGAAGATCTGGCTCACGAGGCCAATGCCTGCGCCTGCATCTGCGTGAGGTCCCGGCAGCCCTTGACCGCCAGATCGAGCAGCGAGTCCAGCAGGGCGCGGTCGAAGGGCTCGCCTTCTGCGGTGCCTTGTACCTCGATGAAGGAGCCGTCCCCCGTCATGACCACGTTCATGTCGGTCTGCGCCCGGACGTCCTCCTCGTACGGGAGGTCGAGTCGAGGTTCACCGTCGATGAGGCCGACGGATACGGCGGCCACCGACTGCGTGAGGGGCTCACCGGCCAGGACACCTTGCGTCCGCAGCGAGGCGACCGCGTCCGCGAGGGCGACGTAAGCGCCGGTGATCGCCGCGGTCCGGGTGCCTCCGTCGGCCTGCAGCACATCACAGTCGAGCACGATCGTGTTCTCACCCAGCGCCCGGTAGTCGATGACTGCCCGCAGCGAGCGGCCGACCAGCCGCGATATCTCGTGCGTGCGGCCGCCCACGCGGCCCCTCACGGACTCGCGGTCGGAGCGGGTGTGGGTAGAGCTGGGCAACATGGCGTACTCGGCCGTCACCCAGCCCAGGCCGCTGTCCTTGCGCCACCGCGGTACCCCCTTGCTGGCGCTCGCAGCGCACAGGACACGAGTGGCGCCGAACTCCACGAGCACTGATCCCGCGGCGTGGTCCAGCCAGTTACGGGTGAGGGTGATCGGGCGTAGTTCGTCGGCTCGGCGTCCGTCAGCGCGGGTCATGCGGCGACCATACCCACCACTGCACCGGTGCGGCGCTCCCCTACCCGTTGGTGGACGCGTGGTCAGATGGTCAGCTGGAGCCCCTGCGTCGCAAGCATCGTCGGGCCTGAGAAGTGGGGCGACGCGTCGGCGAGAACCTCATCGGGCGAGTGCCACGGCGGGATGTGCGTCAGGACGAGGCGCCCGACGCCCGCTCGGTGCGCTACCGATGCGGCGTCCTTGCCGGTCATGTGCAGGTGGTACGGGTTGGGCTCCGACTCGAGGAAGGATGCCTCCGCCAGCAGCACGTCGGCGCCATCGGCGATCTGCTCGATCTGCCCACAGATGGCGGTGTCACCCGAGTAGACCAAGGAGCTGTCTCCTTCCGCGACGCGAATGGCGTAGGCCCGCACCGGATGGTCGACGCGCACGACTGACACCGACAGTGGCCCCAGCGCAAACGGCTCGGCGGGGAACTCGCGGAAGTCGAACTGGTCCGCGAGGTTCGCTGGCGACGACACCGCATACGCTCGGGCGATGCGGGCGTCGGAACCCTTCGGGCCGTAGACGGGGATCGGGCCCATCGGGCCGCC
Organism: Nocardioidaceae bacterium; assembly: GCA_035633755.1. GTDB lineage: Bacteria > Actinomycetota > Actinomycetes > Propionibacteriales > Nocardioidaceae > DASQEH01. Next base: position 12,097 of record DASQEH010000060.1, read on the forward strand.
GGGGACGTACTTCCTCACGACGTAGAAGCTGCAGAGGTCCAGGCAGTGGTCGGGATGCAGATGGGAGAGGACGACGACGTCGATCGAGTCCAGGGCTGCGTACCGCTGTAGGGCGCCGAGTGCGCCGTTGCCCAAGTCGAGCAGGAGGCGATAGGTCCGGCCAGAATGCTCGGCCTCGACCAGGTAGCAGGAGGCCGGCGAATCCGGGCCAGGGAAGGAGCCGGAACATCCCACCACCGTGAGCCTCATAACCTCACCTCCGCGAACTGGTCAACAGTCTCGAGCTCCGGTCCGAGGAAGCGTCGCCCGATCTCCCGGAACCGCGCCGGCTGGCCGGTTGTCAGGAAGCGATGACCTGGCGACGGTAGGCCGGGGAGACGTTCGAGCCCGCCCCGCACCAGGAGGCGGTACAGGTCCTTGGACGTCTCCTCGGCGCTCGAGACCAAAGTCACCGCGTCACCGAGCACGAAAGAGATGACTCCGGTGAGGAGAGGGTAGTGGGTGCAGCCCAAGATGAGGGTGTCGACCCCGGCATCGGACAACGGTGCGAGGTACCGCTCCGCCGCCGCGGTAATCTCTGGTCCACTGGTGACGCCCCGCTCGACGAAGTCGACGAACAGCGGACAGGCCTGCGTGGTGACCAGCACGTCGGGGACTGCCGCGAACGCGTCCTCATAGGCCATCGACGCCTTGGTCGCCTCGGTACAGATCACGCCGACGTGGCCGTTGCGTGTGGCGGACACCGCTCGGCGCGTCGCTGGAATGATCACCTCGACAACCGGCTCGCGATATCGCTCACGCGCGTCGCGCAGCACGGCCGCACTCGCGGAGTTGCACGCGATCACGAGCGCCTTCACGCCTTGGGCGACCAGGTGGTCGAGACACTCCAGCGCGTACTCGCGCACCTCTCCGATCGGTTTCTCCCCATAGGGCTGCCGCGCGGTGTCGCCGAGATACAGGACCGGTTCGTGAGGGAGCTGGTCGAGGACCGCCCGCACCACGGTGAGGCCCCCGAAGCCGGAGTCGAAGATGCCGATGGGAGCGTTCGCCACGATGAGCAGGGTACGGTGCCCCGGAGTGCGGCGGGAAAATCACTCGTGCCAACGCAGATGTCGATGGTTCTATGGAGCATGCCTATTCGCGTGATCGAACCGGCTCTGGTGGATCCGCCGACCGCGGAGCAGCTGGCTCGCATCATCAACGCTGCAGCCGCTAGCGATGCGCCGCAGCTGGTCCCCGTCTCCGGCGACCTGGTCCGGCTGAGGCTGGCCTTCGGCTGGGAGGACCGGCCCACTCCGCACGTGTTCATCGCGACGTCGCATGACGGCCAGGTGGTCGGATTCGCCGAGGTCCAGCTGCCCGTCTGGGACAACCTCCAGATGGCGTCCGTCGACCTCCACGTCCACCCTGAGGCGCGCTCGGGTGGCGTCTACGACGAGCTCTGGGAGCCGGTGCTGTCCACGGTTCGCTCAGCCGGCCGATCGCTCGTGCTCGGCGATGCCTGGGCTGGTAGCCCAATGGAGCTTTTCTGGCGTCGACAGGGCTTCTCCGTCGCCTCGCGCGCAGCACAGCGGCGCCTGCTGATGGGCGATCTGAACTGGTCGCAGCTGGACGCGCTGTACCAGGACAGCCTGAAGGCCTCCTCGGGCTACGACATCGTGGCCATCCCGTCGCCTGCGCCGCCGGAGTGGATGGATGGGCTCGTCGAGCTCCATCTGGCGATGAACGACTCGCCCCGCGACGAGATCGAGATGGAGGACGACGTCTGGAACCCCGACCGACTGCGGGCCTACGAGCGGGCCATGGCGCACCGGAGCATCCGCCTGCATCGCCTCGTCGCCCGGCGACAGGCCGATGGCGCGCTCGGCGGCCATACCGTCCTGGCGATCGAGGACGAGCGTCCCTGGCTGGGGTTCCAGGAGGACACGGCCGTCGTGCATGGTCATCGGGGACACAAGCTGGGACTGCGGCTGAAGATCGCCATGCTCAAGCGCCTGGCCGAGCTCGAGCCACAGGTCGCGCAGGTCGACACGTGGAACGCCGAGTCCAACACGCACATGCTCGCGGTCAACGATGCGATCGGGTGCGTCGTCGTCGGTCGCGCCCTCGACATGCAGCGGCGACTGGAGACGGCGGGCCAGCCGGTGGCGGCGGACCTGCTGGTCGCTCCGGGCCAACCGGTCGCTCCGGGCCAACCGGTCGCCGCGGGCCAACCGGTCGCTCAGGCCCAGAGCTGACCGTCGAGCCGTTCCTCCGCCTCGTCGACGCTGCCCTCGTAGGCTCCGGTTGACAGGTACTTCCAGCCGCCGTCGCAGACGACGAAGACGATGTCGGCACGTTGTTGCGCCTTGGCGCACTTAGCCGCCTGGAGCAGCGCTGCGTGAAGGATGGCGCCGGTGGAGATGCCCGCGAAGATGCCCTCCTCCTCGAGCAGCTCCCGGGTGCGACGGACTGCGTCGCGGGGGCCGACGGAGAAGCGGGAGTCGATGAGACTCGCGTCATAGAGCTCGGGGACGAAGCCTTCGTCGAGGTTGCGCAGACCATAGACGAGCTCGCCGTAGCGTGGCTCGGCCGCGATGATGCGTACGTCCGGCTTGGCCTCGCGGAAGAACCGCCCGACACCCATCAGGGTTCCCGTCGTGCCCAGCCCGGCCACGAAGTGAGTGACTGTCGGCAGGTCGGCGAGGATCTCAGGCCCCGTGCCGTCCTGATGCGCCTGGGCGTTCGCCGGGTTGCCGTACTGGTACAGCATCACCCAGTCGGGATGCTCGAGCGCGAGCTGCTTGGCAACCCTGACGGCTTCGTTCGACCCACCGGCCGCCGGCGAGGTGACGACCTCGGCCCCCCACATCCGTAGCAGCTGACGACGCTCGACCGAGGTGTTCTCGGGCATCACGCAGACCAGCCGGTACCCCCTCAGCCGGGCGGCCATGGCCAACGAGATACCGGTGTTTCCCGAGGTCGGCTCCAAGATCGTGCAGTGTGGGCGCAGCAGGCCCTGCTTCTCGGCGTCGACCACCATCGCGAACGCCGCGCGGTCCTTGATGGACCCTGTGGGGCTGCGGTCCTCGAGCTTGGCCCAGAGCCGAACGTCGGGCGAGGGAGACAGGCGGGGAAGTCCTACCAGCGGAGTCCCGCCGATGGAGTCCAGCAGCGAGTCGAACCTCATCCGCGCGCACTACCCGCCGGCGACGGCGGGCAGGACCACGACGACGTCGCCGTCACTGATCGGTGTCGCGAGGCCGTGAAGGAACCGGACGTCCTCGTCATTCACGTACACGTTGATGAAGCGGCGCAGGTCCGCGCCCTCCACGAGACGCTCCCGGATGCCTGGGTGGCCGGCCTCGACGCTCTCGATCACCTCCGACAAGGTGTCTCCGCGTCCGTCCACCGCCTTCGCGCCGCCGGTGTAGCTGCGCAGGATGGTAGGGATGCGCACTTCAACTGCCATGGGGAATGACCTCGACTTCTTCTTCGGTGACGACACCGTCAACAATTCTGAACGACCGAAATTCCGTCGGGCCCTCGTCGTTGCCACATTCCGCGGTCGAGACGAGCACGTAGTGAGCGTCCGGCTCCGCGGCCAGGCCCACATCGGTTCGCGAAGGGTAGGCCGCGGTGGCGGTGTGGGAGTGGTAGATGACGACGGGCACCTCGTCCCGGTCGTCCAGCTCACGCCACACCGCGAGCTGCTCGGTGGAGTCGAATCTGAAGAACGTCGGTGAGCGCTCGGCGTTGGTCATGGCGACGAAGCGCTCCGGCCGGTCTGTTCCCGCCGGCCCCGCGACGATGCCGCACGCCTCGTCCGGGTGGTCGCGTCGTGCATGCGCCACGATCTGGTCACGGACCTCTTCGGCGATCGTCAGCACACGTACCAGCCTATGGCACGCCTCAGCGGCGAACGGCGTCGATGAGCGACTCCAGGACGTATCCGAGCCAGCCGTAGATCTCATACAGCGGCCGGCGCTCGTCGTCGCGCGGGAGGCTCTCCCAGAATGCCTCGTCATCTGCGGTGACGCCGAGCCGCACGGCGAGGGTGAGCCGCAGGTCGGTGAGGCAGCGCATCCATGCCCGGGCCTGCGCCGCGTCAAGCTCGAACTCGAGATCACCGATGTCCTCGTCGCGGGCGGCCTCGAGCTGGGTCACCACAGATCTGGCGTCGCGGACCTTTCCTTCGCGCAGGCTGCGCTCGGTGAAACGACGAAACTCCGCCGCAGCCACGTCGTCACTGACGTGAGCGGGCGGCAGCAGGCGGAGCAGCGCCGGGTCCTCGGGCTCGTCTCGCGGGCCGTCGAACGCGAACATGGCTTCCAGCGGGTCCATGTCCTTGGGTTGGCGCACCTCCCCCTCGCTCAGCAGCTCGATGAGCTGCCTGGCCAAGTTGGCGATCAGGTCGGCGGCGTAGACGGGGAAGACGACGTAGACGCCGCCCTTGCGGCCGCGGGACTTGAACCGTGTCACGCGTCAGCCTTCTCGAGCGTTGCCCACAGTCCGTAGGAGTGCATCGCCTGGACGTCGCGCTCCATCTCCTCGCGGGTCCCGCTGGAGACGACCGCCTTGCCCTCGGTGTGCACCTGCATCATGAGCCGTTGAGCCTTCGACCGGGAGTAGCGGAAGTAGTCGCTGAAGACGAACGTGACGTAGGACATCAAGTTGACCGGGTCGTCCCAGACCAAGGTGATCCACGGCAGCTCCGGTGCCACGACCTCTTCGACGTCGGGCCGCTCCACCGTCGCGGTGTCGGGACGAGAAGTCACGTGCGCCATTGTCGCCTAGTCTTTCGGCGTGCACGAGACCGGCTTGCTCACCGACCATTACGAGCTGACGATGGTCCAGGCCGCGCTGCGCTCCTCCACAGCCTCCCGGCGAAGCGTCTTCGAGCTCTTCGCCCGCCGCCTCCCCGACGGCCGCCGGTACGGGGTGGTCGCCGGCACCGGACGAGCCCTCGACGCCCTGGAGTCGTTCGGTTTCTCGACCGCCGACCTCGACTGGCTGAGCGACCGGAAGGTGGTCGACGACGACACACTGGAGTGGCTAGAGAACTACCGGTTCACCGGCAGCATCTGGGGCTACGGCGAAGGCGACGTGTACTTCCCCGGCAGTCCGCTACTCGTTGTCGAGTCCACGTTCGCCGAGGCCGTGGTGCTCGAGACCGTCCTGCTGTCGATCTACAACCACGACTCAGCGGTCGCGTCAGCGGCCTCGCGCATGACCACCGCGGCCTCCGGAAGGCCTTGCATCGAGATGGGGTCGCGCCGCACGCACGAGCATGCGGCCGTTGCCGCCGCCCGATCGGCCTACATCGCGGGCTTCAGCGCGACGTCCAATCTGAGGGCGGGCATCGACCACGCGATCCCCACGACGGGCACCGCTGCACACGCCTTCACGCTGCTGCACGACACCGAACGGGATGCATTCGTGGCGCAGGTGGACTCGCTGGGCAAGGGAACGACGCTGCTCGTCGACACGTACGACATCCGTGAGGCGGTGGGCGTGGCTGTGGAGGTCGCGGGTCGAACGCTCGGGGCCGTTCGCATCGACTCCGGAGACCTCGCGGCTCTGGCGCATGCGGTGCGTCGCCAGCTCGACGATCTCGGCGCAACCGACACGTCGATCATCGTCACGAGCGACTTGGACGAGTTCGCCATCGCAGGCCTGGCAGCCGCACCGGTGAACGGCTACGGAGTCGGGACCTCCCTCGTCACCGGCTCGGGCGCGCCCACCTCAGGGTTCGTCTACAAGCTGGTCTCGCGGGCACCGTCGGCGGAGGACGGGGTGCCCCTTGTCACCGTGGCCAAGAAGAGCTCTGACAAGACGTCCATCGGTGGCCGGAAGTGGGCTCTGCGCAAGCGCACGCCTGAGGGGATCGCCGAGGCAGAGGTCATCGGAATCGAGCAGATGCCTCGCGACGACGGCGACGACCGGCCCCTGCTCGTCCCCCTGGTGAAGGATGGCGCAGTGGTGGGACGTGAGTCGCTGGCCGCGGCGCGGGACCGGCACACCAGCGCCATGGCGGAGCTCCCCCCGGAGGCGCGCAAGCTCTCGCGTGGGGAGCCGGCGATCCCGACGGACTACCTCGGGGACTCCCGCCCGGCCAGTACGGCCCCTTTCCAGCAGCCGTCGGCCTGACCGACATGCGGCACGACCTCGTTATGGTGGAGGCAGACCCGCAGGACCAAGGAGGCTGGCGTGACTAGGGCACTTCTCGTCGTGGACGTGCAGAACGACTTCTGCGAGGGCGGCAGCCTGCCGGTGGCGGGGGGCGCCGAGGTGGCCTTCCGCATCGGCGCCTTGCTGCATCGCTGGCAGCAAAGCGACGAAGCCGACCGTGAGTACGACGTGGTCGTCGCAACCCGGGACCATCACATCGACCCCGGAAGCCACTTCTCCGACACCCCTGACTTCGTGGACTCCTGGCCGCCGCACTGCATCGTCGGGAGTGACGGGGCGGCCTTCCATCCGAACCTCGACCCCCAGCCCTTCAATGCGATCTTCCTCAAAGGCGAGCACGCGGCGGCGTACAGCGGCTTCGAGGCCCGAACCGTCGACGGTGTCGATCTCGCGTCGTGGCTGCGCGGACACTCGGTGACCGTCGTCGACGTCTGCGGGATCGCCACCGACCACTGCGTCCGGGCAACGGCGCTGGACGCGCGAGCCGAGGGCTTCGAGACTCGAGTGCTCACCGACCTGATCGCTGGAGTCGCGCCCGACTCGTCCCGGGCCGCGCTCGACGAGCTACGACAGGCAAGCGTCCAGGTCGTGTAGGCCGCCCGACTGCTCCATCCGAACAGTCGGCGAGCTGATCGGTCGGCGGAACTGCGGCCGCGAAGCCCTGCTTTCCAGGGCGGTCCAGTGGCCGGGTCAGGCGGGTGGGCCGGCCGGCGTCTTGTCAGCGGCCGGCGCTGGGTGGGGGTGGGTCCAGTCGGGCCCGAGCAGCTCCAGTGCCTCTCGAGCGAACTCCTGCTGGTCGGTGATGGCGCGCTCCGAGCGATCACTGCCGACGAAGCTCACGGCCCAGTGCATCAAGGTCGTCACGCGGTTCTTGAAGCCAGTGATGTAGACCAGGTGCACCCCGAGCCACAGCAGCCACGCCACGAATCCGCTGATCTTCAGCGGTCCGATGTCCGCTACGGCGCTGAACCGGGAGATCGTCGCCATGTTGCCCTTGTCGCGGTATCGGAACGGCTCCTCGCTGGGCTCGCCG
>DASQEH010000061.1:0-2317 GCA_035633755.1 Nocardioidaceae bacterium
AGGCGAGGGGCCGCGACAAGCGCGAGCGCCGATGGGAAGCGGTCCACGCGACCACCTCGTGGAACGGCGCGGACATGACGTCGCCAGGCGGCCGCGCCGTGTTGAGTGAGATTCGCCGGCGCCAGCTCGAGCATCTCAACACCAGCGTCGTTCAGCATGAGGCCGACATCGAGGCCAGACGGCTCCCTGAGACGTGGCAGGGCCCGTCCGGCATCGGGGACTGGATGTTGCGCCTGCGTCCGGAGTCACTCAGCGAACTGTGGCGCGTGCTCGAGCAGGCCCTCGAGGACTTGGCGCACGCTGACGAGAAGGACCCGCAGGCGGAGCAGGTCATGGTCCTCTTCGCCGGGTTGCCCCTGGCATCTCGAGGCCGTGTCGGCGACCCCGCCGATCCCGGCACAACGCCGTCAGAGACCGAAAGGGAGTAGCAGTGACGTACCTGATCGACGAGAGCGCGGCCCGCCGTCGCTTCGTCACGGTATCGGCCCTCTTCTGGCTGCCGTTGGGACTCACCATCGCTCCGCTGATTCTGCTCTTCACCGAACGGGGTATGAGCCTGGCGGCCATCGCCGGCTTCGTCGCCGCCCACTCGATCACTGTCGCGATCCTGGAGCTGCCCACCGGAGGACTGTCCGACGTCGTCGGCCGTCGAGTCGTGCTCGTCGTGGCCGGCGCGCTGAACCTGGCCGCCCTGCTGTTGCAGGGACTGGGAACCACCGCCTGGGAGCTGACCCTGGCCATGGCCTTGATGGGAGCCGCGCGAGCCCTCTCCACCGGACCCGCGGAAGCCTGGTACGTCGACACGGTGCACGAACACTCAGGGCGTGACGCCGAGCTGCGTACCGGCCTGGCACGCGGCGAGACGGCGACGTCGGCCGCTCTGGCGATCGGGACACTGCTCGGCGGAGCCCTGCCGTGGCTCCTCGCCCAGTTCCCCGACGTCGTCACGTCACTGAACGAGGCGACGGCTGGCCGGGTGCTTCCGCTATCGGTACCGTCGCTTCTCGGCGCTGTGCTGGAGATCGCCTTCATCGGCTACGTCCTCACCGCCCTGCACGAACCGGCGCGGCCGTCGACGACGATGTCGCAGGCACTGCGCGACATCCCGGCCACGGTCGTCGGAGGCTTACGACTGGGCGGGCGAGACGCCCTCATCCGCCGGGTGCTGCTCAGCGCTGGAGCCGCCGGCAGCGCACTAGCCATCGTCGAGTTGCTCACTCCTGGGCGCGCCGCCGACCTGACCGGGGCTGCGGCGTCCGGTGCGGTCCTGTTCGCTGTCCTGGCTTGCGCCGGCTTCGTGACGTCGGCGCTGGGAAGCCATCTCGCGCCGCTTCTCGCCCGGCTCGCGAGGAGCGGAGAGCGAGCGATCGTGGTGGCCCTGGGCATCAGCACGGCTGGCCTCCTGCTGCTCGGGGCAACAGTGACGTCGGACGGCGCCCTTGCCATGGTCGCTGCAGCCACGGGCTACGGGCTGGTCTATCTGGGCCTAGGGGCAGCCGGTCCCAGTGAGAACGACCTGCTGCACCAGCGCGTCGACAGCTCGGGGCGCGCCACCGCCTTGTCGGTCCAGTCCCTCGTCCTGCAGATTGTCGGCGCACTGGCAGGGGTCACCGCGGCCGTCCTCCCCGCCGGACCGCTCCCCTGGCTCCTTGCTGCCGTCGTTCTCGTCGCCGCTGCACTGGGTTGGGCGTCCCGCCCCGCAGGACCGTCCCGACGACAGGTTCCAGCAGCGACCGACGTCGTCCACCCCGCCCAGCGGACCTGAGCGGGCCGTTCAACAGCAGGCTCAATCCGGCGGTCCGATCCCAAGCAGTCAAACTCGGGGACGCTCCGTCGACGAATCCGTCAACTGGCCTCAGCGAGCGCGTCGGCGGTCCCGCTCGGCGAAGGCGCGTACTCGTGCCCGGTTCCCGCAGTCACCGGAGTCGCACCACCGGCGACTGTGGTTCCGGCTGGTGTCGAGGAAGTACCAGCCGCAGTCGGAGTCGTCGCATCGGCGAAGGGACGACACGTCGTCTCCGCTGCACAGCCGGCCCACCTCGAGGGCGAGCAGGTCGAGGGCCTGGTCGGCCGTGTGGACGGAGATCGTGTGCCGCAGCGGCAGGAAGGGGTCAAGTTCTGCTCGCGCCAACGCCTGTCGCCAGGCTGCGTCGATGTGGCGCAAGGCGCTGGCCGGCACAGGCTGACCGCTGACGGCCGCATCGAGCGCAGCGGCCGCGGCCTCGCGGAGGTGGCGCACGCGCTCCAGCGGATGGTTCCTCGCCGTGCCTTCCAGATCCGCGGGGGCGAGGTTCAACGGCAGACCGTGATGGGCTGG
>DASQEH010000062.1:0-3708 GCA_035633755.1 Nocardioidaceae bacterium
TCAACGAGGACCCGGCCTGGAAGATGAACACCGCGTTTGGGTCGCCCTGTGCGTCCAAAGTCAGGGTCCCCGTCAAACGCATTACTTCGGCGGTCGCGTACACACCGGAGACCAACGTGCGCCCACTGAGATCGCCCGGCGGCGGGAACGTATCTGTAGGTCTACGTGAGGCAGCGTCGTTATAAGCCGGTGTCCACGCCGCCCGAGCGTTGTCAGCGACAGCGTCGGTCTCGTGCAAGGTCCCGTTGGTGATGACGCCGGGCGGGAAGCCGGTGATGGACGACCCCGGGCTCACCCCCACGTCACCCGAGATGACCGACAGACCTGTGTTGGTGACCTCCGTACCGCCCAGGACGGCGAACCTTGCCGCGTCGCCCAGACCCACCGTGGCCGGCGGCAGAGCCGGGGCCGCCGAGGTTTTCGGCATACCGGGTGTGGCGGCTGCGACGCCCAGGAAGACCAGAGCAACAGACGCTCCGGCCGCGAGCGCTCCGGCGCACCAGCGCCTCGAGGTGGAAAGTGTGCGATTCGGTGTCATGAAGATGTCCCCCCGAGGAGCTCACAGCGCCACTCACTCGCTCGTTCGACATGCATCGGACGAGCGTTCAGCCACGTGGACGACGGTCCTAACTGTGCGTAATCAAGACATTACCACACTGTTCAGGACCCGGTCGAGAGGCTCGTCGCTGCTGTGACACGCTGGTCAACGTGTGTGGTCGCTACGCCTCGAGCCGCAAGCCCGAGGACCTCGTCGAGGAGTTCGAGGTCGACCGCGTCGACGTGAAAGAGACGCTGCAACCTGACTACAACGTGGCGCCGACTGACACCGTCTATGCGGTACTCGACCGCGTCCCCAGAGCAATACCAGACGCACCCCCCGAACGGCGACTGGCGTCGGTGAGCTGGGGGTTGGTGCCGTCCTGGGCCAAGGACCGGGGGATCGGCTCGCGACTCATCAACGCTCGGTTCGAGACACTCGCCGAGAAGCCGGCGTTTCGGCGTGCCTTTGCCAAGCGACGCTGCCTCCTGCCGGCCGACGGGTATTACGAGTGGTACGCCACCGAGCAAGTCGGGCCGCGGGGCAAACCCGTCAAGCAGCCGTTCTTCATCACTCCTGCCGACGGCGCGGTCCTGGCGATGGCAGGCCTGTACGAGATCTGGCGGGATCCGGCCGTCAGTGAGGACGAGGAGAACGCATTCGTCTGGACCGCGACGGTCATCACCACCAGCGCAGAGGACGACCTGGGCCACATTCATGACCGGATGCCCATGCTGGTGGAGCGTGACCAGTACGGAGTGTGGCTCGACCCGACCCTGACAGCGCCGCAGGACGTCCGCGAGGTGCTCGTCCCGGCGGCGCCGGGGCGGTTGCGCGCCTATCCGGTGTCCACAGCGGTCAACTCGGTGCGGAACAACGGCCCGGAGCTCGTGCAGCCTCTGGCGCTCGAAGGTGCCGACGAGCAGGCCTTGTTCTAGCCGTGACGACGTCTGTGCGGGTGGTCTCAACACGCCAGGGAGACGCCCGGCTCTATTCGGACCGCTCCCGGCACCCTGTCGCCGTTCTGGTGTTGGGACATGGTGCCGGCCGGGGAGTCGATGCGCCCGACCTCGTTGCGCTGACGTCGGCGCTGCCCCGCCACGGGATTTCGGTGTTCCGGATCGAGCAGCCGTGGCACGTCGCTGGCAGGAAGGTGGCCGTGCGGCCCGAACTGCTTGACGAGGCCACCATCGACTGCATGAACGCGATCCGGGTGACGAAACCTCTGGTGCTGGGCGGCCGAAGCGCCGGTGCTCGGGTCGCCTGCAGATTGGCTGAGAAGCGGGGGGCTGTCGGGTGCCTGGCGTTGTCGTTCCCGCTGCATCCTCCCGGCAAGCCAGAGTCCTCGCGGCGTCACGAGCTGGTGTCGGCTGGCGTGCCCACCCTGGTCGTGCAGGGTGAGCGAGACTCAATGGGCCGCCCGGACGAGTTCCCCCCAACGGTGGAGCTGGCGGTGGTTCCCGACGCCGACCATGGCTTCAAGGTACCCAAGCGCGCATCCCTGTCCTCCGAGGAAACTATGGCCGTCATCGTCGAGGCAACGGTCGAGTGGGTAACGACCCGCGTCGGCTAGGAGGAGCGTCGCGGGGAGTCGGGTGCCGAGTTCCGTGTCGGAGAGGAACGGCTGCGCGAGAAGTCGGGTGGGACACGGTCCATGTTGGCTGGGAATGGCGTCGCGGGAGGTGGCGTTGTGGCTGGAGCACCGGGAATCGCACCGGGCACAGTCCGTACGAGGAGATGCGCCAACATGCTCACCACCGTGGCAGCCGCTCCGTTGTTCACCGCCGGCCGGCAGGAATCCCGCATCAGTTCATCGATCCTCGGCTGTCGGCCGTGGCCGCTACCCTGGGATGTAATGACACAACCACCGGAGACCGCGGAAACCGTCGAGGACCGCACCGCTCGGTTCGAGCGGGACGCCTTGGTCTACATCGACCAGCTGTACAGCGCCGCTATGCGCATGACACGCAACCCACATGACGCCGAAGACCTTGTGCAGGAGACCTACGCGAAGGCCTTCGCCGCGTTCCACCAGTTCAAAGAGGGCACCAACCTCAAGGCGTGGCTGTACCGCATCTTGACCAACGCCTACATCAACAGCTACCGCAAGAAACAACGCCAGCCGATCCAGGACTCCTCCGAGCAGATCGAGGACTGGCAGCTAGCGCGGGCCGAGACCCACACATCGTCGGGGTTGAAGTCCGCCGAGGTTCAGGCGCTCGAGCGGCTTCCAGACAGTGATGTCAAAGCGGCGCTGCAGCAGATCCCCGAGGACTTCCGGCTGGCTGTGTATCTCGCCGACGTCGAAGGCTTCGCCTACAAGGAGATCGCCGAGATCATGGAGACGCCGGTCGGCACTGTGATGTCTCGGCTGCACCGCGGACGTGGTCAGCTTCGTACGTTGCTGGCCGACTACGCCCGCGAGCGTGGACTCGTCCGCGACAGGGTCGCGCCGGAGGAGGTGACCTCCCCATGAGCTGCGGCAAGCATCACGATGTCGATTGTCAGGACGTCCTTCGACGGGTTCACCTCTTCATCGACCACGAGCTCGCTGATGCCGACTACCACCAGATCAAGGCGCACCTCGACGAGTGCGCCCCCTGTCTGCACTCCGTCGACATGGAGCGGCTGATCAAGGCCTTGGTGGCGCGCTCGTGCACTGAGCAGGCGCCGGTCGAGCTTCGCCAGCGCGTGATGTTCGAGATCCGGCAGGTGTCGTTCGACGTATCGCACCGCACGCTTGACCTGGACTGAGGTTCCGCTGTCAGGTGCCCGCCTGCGAGACTGAGGTTCCGCTATCAGGTGTTGGGACGCTTGCCGTGGTTGGCGCCCTTCTTGCGACGAGCGCGACGCTTACGGCCGGTCTTGGACATGCGTTTCCTCCTGGATCAGGTGCGGGGCTTGCTCCCCATTGTCGCAGACTCTGCTGCGCCCTCCGACATCGTCACGGTGACGCCACGGCGACGGGCGCTCTGAAGCCGAGAAGAACCACGCCCCGGGCCGGCTCCCAGTCGAGGGACGCGTCACGCACAAAGCCCATCGACTCGTAGAGCCTGTGCGCGACGCCCATCTCCGCCATGCTGCACAGGACCACCTCGTCCAGACCCAGCTCGGTGCACCGATCGAGACAGCGCTGCACGAGCGCCCGAGCCAGCCCCATCCCGCGGGCC
>DASQEH010000063.1:0-23160 GCA_035633755.1 Nocardioidaceae bacterium
GTCCGAACGAGGCCGACGCCAACACCACCTCAACCTGTTCCTCAGTCAACCCACAGTTGGCCAGGAGGCTAGTCCATCGGTCGCGTTGGGCGACGGCTGCGATGGTCTCGTACTCCGCGGCGAGCTGCGCGATCGACGACCTCGCATCGAACCGTCCCTATCGACGCTGGCGACTGCCCACCGGTCGCCGTTGCGGACCCACCCTCCACCGCCGAGAGTGTGGAGGTGTCGGTCGTTACGGCGGGTAATGACAATGTCGCCTGCGGATGCTTGGCTGCCGTCGGCCAGGTTCACTTCGCGGGCGGTGATGGTGTCGCCGTCGAGGAGCCGCTCGGCGCGGGCTCGCCGGTTCAGGTCGATCACCGACGAGGTCGCATCGGTGACCAGCACGCTGGCCCGGCCGGCGCGGACATCGGCCCGCCACGCGGCATAAGCTGCGTCGATCATCTGTTCTGTGGTGCCTTCGCGGACGCGGTCGTGGCGGACGTAGGTGCCGATGACGTCGGTGCGGCCGTTACGCAGGTCGAGGGACGCGGCCTTCTCCCAGTCGTTCGGTGATTCACCGTCACCAGCACCGAGCCAGCCCCAGATCGGGCTGGGACATTGCCAGATGCGGCGATGAAGTGCCGAGTTTGTGCCGAGTTGCCATGCCGCTCTCCTCAATAAGGATTCCGGACTGGCCCTGTGACCTGGTGTTTCGGTGGAGCTGAGGGGATTCGAACCCCTGACCTTCTCATTGCGAACGAGACGCGCTACCAACTGCGCCACAGCCCCGAGTCGCTGTTCGACCAGCGACGAGCGATTAGAACCGAGGGCAAACCTTAGCAGCAGCAGCCGGGGGAACAGCAGTGGCGGGAGCAGCGCAGCAGCAACAGCCGTAAGCAAAGCGCCCGCTCGCACGGCTGCGGTGACTTGTCAGGCGTTGGCAGCCCTAGGCGTGTCATCCTCGGCGTCGATCCTTGACTCCGTCGGGAGGTGCTCCGCGGCGCCTGGCGCCTCGTCGGGCGCAGGCGTGGCCGCCCTCGCCGGCGCACGTGTCCCGCTCGGAGTCGCCTCTGGCGACCCGATCTCTATCTTGCGGACGACTCGCTTCGCAACGGGCTTGTCGACGTAGGAGGGCAAGGTGATGGGCAGAGGGTCCCACAGAGAGCCGCCGTGGGCCATCGGGACCGGGACCGCGGTAACGCGCTGCTGAGCGAGCGCCGGCGAGGCGCCCGATCGGACCGCCGGCATGTCGATGGTCGAGACGTCATCGCCCGCCGTGGGGGTTGTCGAGTAGGCCGGCAGGCTGCTGTCGGTGGGACCAGAGCGATGTACAACGTCGGAAGCCGCGCTACGGCTCGTAGCCGCCCTCTGCCAGTACCGCTCGTTCGCGAGACGCACCTGCCGGCGAGCGATGATCAGAAAGACCACGATGAGGGCGGCCGGCACAGCCGGAGACCATACGGGTATGAGGGCAGCGACGGACGCTGCACCCGTGAAGAGCGTCAGGGCCACAAGAACGCGAAGCACTCGACGGCGACGAGCGGCAGCTGCCCGTCTCGCGGCTCGGCTCGGGAAGCGCTCGAGGCGGGTTGCGCCGTGAGCCTCTGGCACCGAGGTCGCCCGTGCAGTGCCGGCCACAGACGGCGCGCCATCGTCACTGCGGCTAGTCGGCCTTCTCCCACCGATCGACAGCACTCGCATCGTCGACGAGAACCGTTCGACGGAACGCTTCTGTGTCCCTTGGTCGTGCCGCCGCAACGCGAGCGGGACCAGGAACGCTGCCCAGGCGACGACAATGGCCGCATAGATGATCCCCGTCAGGCCCACGAGACGACCGTATGCAGCAAGATGGGGACGAAGCCGCAGCCGGGACGGTGTGTCGCTGAATTGTTCTCCTGGGCGAGCGCAACTTCGCTCCTAGCCACACCTTCCGGGCTACCGTCACCCCAGCCTCGCGCGCAGCCCGCCCGGCACCTCTTCGGCCGTTATGGCGAACAGCAGATGGTCTCGCCACTGGCCGTCGATGTGCAGGTAGCGCGGGGCGAGCCCGATCATCGTGAACCCCAGCTTTTCGACGACCCGCAGACTGGCGACGTTCTCCGGGCGTATCGCTATCTCGATACGGTGCAAGCCCATCGACGACAGGCAGTGGTCGCCTGCCATCGCGACGGCGAGGGGCATGATTCCGCGTCCGGCGTGCCTCTCGTCGATCCAGTAGCCGATCTGCGCCCAGCGTGCAGAACCCCAGGCGATACCTGTGACGGTCACCTGCCCGATCATCAGCCCGTCGTACGTCAGCACGAAGGGCAGCGCCCGGCCGTCCCGAGCCTGGCGCAGCAGGTCCACGATGATGTCGCGGTACCCGGTGGCCCCTGCGGCTGACTCCGGTGGGCGGGTCGACTCCCACGGGCTCAGCCACGCGTGGTTCTCTCTGCGCAGCTCCGCCCAGCGGGTGGCGTCTCGGCGCTTGATCGGTCGCAGGCCGACCCGTCCCGCGTACAGATGCGCTGGCCAGCCGGAGGTCAGGTCACACCCCCGTCTGAGCCGCGCACGTGATCGCCGCCTGCCAGCTGGTCCAGGGCGTGCTCGATGATCGGCCGGAGCACCGCCAGGCCGTCACGTACTCCGCCTCGCGAGCCCGGCAGGTTGACGATCAACGTACGACCTGCCACTCCCGCCAGCCCTCGAGACAGCACCGCCGTCGGGACGCCCCCGGCGACGCCGTAGCCGCGAATCGCCTCGGCGATCCCCACTACCTCGTAGTCCAGCACCGATCGGGTCATCTCCGGGGTCAGGTCTGTCGGGCTGATGCCTGTCCCTCCCGTGGTCACCACCAGGTCCGCACCTGCGGACACCGCGGCAGCGAGCTCCTCACGCACCTGCTCACCGTCGGGGATGACGCCGGCTGTGACCTCGCCGATCCCGAGCTCGGTCAACGCCTCCACGATCAGCGGACCGGTGGTGTCCTCGTACACTCCCGCGGACGCACGGTTGGACACCGACAGCACGACTGCTCGTCGTGTGCTGAGACCGGTCATCCGGCCGCCCCCTCCGTCCCCAGGTCGGCAGTGCCGCCGCCATCGCGGACCCACGTACCGCTGCGGCCACCTGACTTGCGCAGCACCTTCACCTCGCCGATGACGGCTTCCTTGTCGACCGCCTTCACCATGTCCACCACAGCCAGAGCAGCGACGCAGACCGCCGTCAGGGCCTCCATCTCGACACCGGTACGGTCGGTGGTCCTGACGACCGCCGTGATCTCGACCGAGTCCTCCCTGACCTCGACCTCGACGGAGACGCCGCTGAGGGCCAGGGGGTGACACAGTGGAATCAGCTCGGGCGTGCGCTTGGCGCCCATGATGCCCGCGATTCGCGCTACAGCGAGGGCATCGCCCTTCGGAACGCCGGAGCCTCTCAGCAGCTCGACGACCTCTCGTGAGACGGTCACCCGACCGGAGGCTGCCGCTTCACGTGCGGTCGACTCCTTGCCGGAGACGTCGACCATGCGAGCTGCCCCCGACTCGTCAACGTGGGTCAACGCGGGGTGGTCGGATCCGCTGCGCATCATCAGAAGTTCCGGTCGAGGGCCAACACGTCCACCACGCTGCCCTGCTCGACGCTCGCGACGGACTCGTCGACCACAATCAGGCTGTTGGCCTTGGCGAGACTGCCGATCAAATGGGAGCCGTAGCCGCCGACAGGCGTCACCTGCGCTCCATGCTCGGTGACCTCGAAATGCGCACGGACGAACTGCCTACGCCCTCGCGGCGACGAGATGTCAGCCGTGCACTCGGCCCGGACAAGGGGACGCCGGTACGGCACCTTGCCCATCATGCGACGGATGGCCGGCAGCACGAACACCTCGAAGGAGACATACGACGACACCGGGTTTCCGGGCAGGGTGAAGATCGGCGTGGAGTCCTCGCCGATCGTTCCGAAGCCCTGCGGCTTGCCGGGTTGCATGGCGACCTCGACGAAGTCGACAGTGCCCAGCCGGCTCAGCACCTCCTTGACCACGTCATAGTCGCCCTTGCTGACGCCTCCGCTCGTGACGACCACGTCGGCCCTAACCAGCTGGTCGGACAGCGCGTCGCCGAGCTCACGTGGATCGTCGCTGATGATCCCGACGCGGTAGGCGATCGCGTCGGCCTGTCGCGTGGCTGCGGCGAGCGAGAAGGAGTTGCAGTCGTAGATCGAGTCGAACCCCAACGCGGAGCCGGGCTCGCGCAGTTCGCTTCCTGTCGACAGCACGACGACCCGCGGTCGTGGCCGGGCACGGATGCGGCCGTGACCGGTGGCAGCGAGGATCATGGCCTCGCGCGGCCCGATCAGCGTTCCCCGGTCAAGCAGCCGGTCGCCGGCTCTGACATCCTCCCCGCGAGGCCGCACATGCTCGCCCAGCCTGGGTGCCTGGGTGATGGTCACGCTGGCCCTGCCTCTGTCGGTCCACTCAACCGGTATGACGCAGTCTGCTCCGGTCGGCAACGGAGCGCCGGTCATGATCTTGACCGCCTGGCCGGGCGACAGGGCGTACGCCGTCGACTGCCCAGCCGCCGACTCGCCGACGACCGGGAGGCGCACGGGGTCATCTCGCGTCGCTGTCGAGACGTCGCGGTGATAGCAGGCATAGCCGTCCATGGCCGAGTTGTCGAAGCCGGGCAGGTCGATGGGTGACACGGCGTCTTCAGCGATGGGCAGCCCGAGCGCCTCCAGCAGTGGCTGCTCGAAGGGCGGCAGCGGGCCGACTACCTCCAAGATCGTGGAGAGGTGCTCGTCAACGCTGCGCATTCGTCGTCTCTCGCTCGAGGTCGGCGCCGGTCATGGCCCCAGCCACCCTAATGCCCGGGTGCGCCCGCGACAGCAGTCAGTCGGAGGACACCTCCGTCAGGAGAGCACGGTGCCGGAGGTGACAGTGCCGGGCGAACCGTCGGCAGCCACGGTGACATCGCCGCGGACCACGACGTCCGCCTCGAACGTCCAGTCTCCCTCCACCCGCAGGCTGGTGGCCTCCGCCAACGACGGCGGCCCCTCCGGGAACCGAGCGTCGAAGTCGGCGACGAGCTTGTAGTGGTCGGGATCCAAGTCGACGTACGGACCCTCCTCTCGCCCGGAGACGAGCACGGGCGTGTAGGAGTCACCGAAGTCGTAGGCATCCGAACGCAGTGCGAGGAGGTCGTTCGTGGACTTCACGGGGAGGAACCGTGCACGCTCGACCTCGAGGGCCTGGGCGCCCTCGAAGACCTCGACCGCGGCCCCCATGGCCGTCTCGATCTGGATCACCTTGGGCGACGATGCGTCCGCCGGGTCAACCGTCTTCTCGTTCCGGATGAGGGGCAGACCCAAGACACCGGCCTTCTGCTCCAACGTCGAGGCGACGGCCCGGAGGTCGAACCACAAGTTGTTGGTATGGAAGTACTGGTGTCGGTTGACGTCGGCGAACGCGTCGGCATCTTCGGGCGCCGTCTGTGCCGTGTCGCGGAGCACGAGGCGTCCGTCGCTCTTGCGCACCGCCAACTGTCCCCCCTTGCGATCAGCCGCAGTCCGCCGGCAGACCTCCGCCGCATAAGGTGCACCGCTGTTCGCGAACCAGCTGGCGACCCGCGGGTCAGCGGTGGCGCACAGGTTGTCCCCATTGGACACGAACGCATACCGCACCCCTGCGTCGAGCAGGTCCTGGAGCAGCCCTGAGCCGGACAGTGCGGTGTACAAGTCACCATGACCGGGCGGGCACCACTCAAGGCTCGGGTCCGCCGGCCATTCGACCGGCGTCAGGTCGTCCGCACGCAGCTTCGGCTCCCGGTTCTGCAAGAAGTCCAGCGGCAGGCCATCAGTGGCCAGGTCGGGGTACTCCGACAGCGCCTCGAGCGTGTCGTCGCGGGTGCGGAAGGAGTTCATGAAGACAAGCGGGAGCCGCACTCCCCACTGCTGTCGGGCATACAGCACCTGCCGGGCGATGATGTCGAGGAAGCTCAGGCCCTGACGAACCGTGAGCAGGGACTTCGCCCCCTGCAGCCCCATCGACGTGCCGAGGCCGCCGTTGAGCTTGATCACGACGGTGGCATCGAGGGCCGCGCGTCCGGCGTCCTCGTCGTCACCGATATCGGCCAGTCGAGGCGGGTCACGAAGCGGCTCGATGTCGCCTTCGGCGATGAGCCCGGTGGCCCCGGACTCCAGCTCTCGGTAGTAGTGGGCGAACACGTCAATCGCGGCCTGGTGCACCCCGCCGTCGCGCATCTTGGACAAGGCCCGGTCAAGTCCTTCGGTACTCATGACCGCATGCTAGGCGCACCGGGTATCCCGTGCAGGCTCGAAAGGCGGAACGCTTCCTTGGCTGGCACTCGGCGGGCGGAACGCTTGGCAGGGCTGCCCAGCGTCGCCGCATCGGCGAGGTACCGGCCACTACAG
Source organism: Nocardioidaceae bacterium (assembly GCA_035633755.1). Lineage (GTDB taxonomy): Bacteria > Actinomycetota > Actinomycetes > Propionibacteriales > Nocardioidaceae > DASQEH01. Next base: position 6,391 of record DASQEH010000063.1, read on the forward strand.
TGTCGAGGTGAGCCGAGCCGAGCCGGTGAGCGGAGCCGAGCCTAGCCAGCCGGTGAGCGAGTCAAAGGGCGAGATCCGCCGCCAGATCCTGGCCAGCCGGGCGCTGCGCGATCGCGCGGCGCAGGACCTCGCGGCGCGGGCACTCGCCGACAAGACGATCACTGCCCTGGCCGACCGCAGCACTGGGTCGGTCTGCTGCTACCTCTCCATGCCGGGCGAGCCAGGAACTGAGCCCTTGGTCGAACGGCTGCACGCCAGTGGTGTATCGGTCCTGCTGCCCGTGCTTCTCCAGGATCTCGAGCTGGACTGGGCGTGGTACTCCCCCGGGGCGCTGCGTCCCGGGCGGTTCGGCATCGTCGAGCCCACCACGTCACCCCTCGGTGTCCTGGCTGTTCGAGACGCCGACGCCATCGTCTGTCCAGGGGTGGCTGGCACGGCGACCGGCAAGCGGTTGGGGCGAGGCGGCGGCTCCTACGACCGGGCACTAGCTCGAGCCGGCCGGACAAGCCTGCGCCTCCTGCTGCTGTACGACGACGAGGTCCTGCCGGAGGTCCCCACCGAGCCTCACGACGAGCACGTCGACATCATCGTCACGCCTACTCGCATCCTTCCCGCATCACCTCCACGCGGATAGGTCTGACCGCTTCACTCTCGCGTTGATGACAGCACGAGCCGATCGGTCGTCGCCGACTCGACCGCTGACTTCGTGAACACCCAGGGCAGCGTCCTGCCCTGCGCCCACAGCGCAGTCTGGTCGATGTAGTTGCTGTGGTAGGCGTGTCCCGATGCACCGGTGAGGTTTATCCACCGAGCGGCGTCGAGGTCGTCCAGAGGCACCACCATGCGCATCGACGGCACGGAGGTGACCGCGTACCCCTTGGCCGCATTCCAGCTGGTGGCGTTGATCACCGAGCCACTGCCGGCGAGCTCGTAGCCACCTCGGTTGAAGAGGAAGGCGACCGGTGAGCGCGAGCTGCCGAGCGTGGCGCTGCGCAGCTCCAACGAGTGCAGCTTCCCCCACTTCCACGTGGCGGGGTCGCGTGCCAGCAGACTCGTGAGCTCGTCGCGGGCCTGCATGAGGGCTCGCTCGAGGATGTCGTCGCGCGACTCCCGAACGTCGGGTGTGTCGACGTCGTCCCAGAACTCGTGCTGTGGCTCAGAGACGAGGTTCATCACCACCTGCCACCACCGCGAACCTCCGTCCGGCCATGCCTCCTCCGGTAGCTGGTCGTGGAAGGTGAGAGCCAGGATACGAGCCCAGGTCACGTTGAAGTAGGCAGCGCCGGCCGAGTCGGCGTCGTTGCCGCCGTCCCAGGACGACAGCACTCGCCGCGCTTGTTCGTAGTACCGAGAGGGCAGGTCGATCGCGCTGAGCAGCGGGGTCAGCCGCGTCGCCAGCTGGCTGGAGTCGTCGAGCTGGATGGCGGACATGTCGTCCACCGTGAGCGGACCCTCCCGCAGGAGGAGCCGGATCCGCTGGCTGCGGAAGCCGTAGTCGTAGGAGTCGCCCAGGAAGTAGGGGTACTCGGGTTCGGTGACGGCCTGGTTGGCCGTCACGACGTAGCCGTCCTTCGGATCCAGCACCGACGGCAGTGCGTCGAACGAGACGAACTCGTCGTCCCACTCGTACGCCGGATCCCATCCGGGCACGGGCCAGCTGCCGTCACCGGTCCGGCGGACCGGGATGAGACCGGGGGTCTGGTATCCGACATGCCCGTCGGCGTCGGCGTAGACGAGGTTCTGGCTGGGGGCGGCGAACTGCCGGGCAGCCTCCCGGAAGTCCTCCCAGGTGCGGGCCGCGTTGATTCCGAAGATGGCATCGGCAGTGGGGCTCGGCACCAGCGCGGTCCACCGCAGCGCCACGGCGTACTCATAGCGAGGCGATGACCCGGACGGGGCGGCTGGAGCGCTGGCACCTGCTTCAGCGAACCCGTCATCCACATCGGACACCAAGGGACCGTGCCGAGACTCGCGCACAGTGATCGTGACGGGATCGGCCTCACCGGGGATGGCGAACGCCTCCTCGCGAGTATCCAGCTTGGCGCGGCGTCCGTCGTAGCGGTAGTGGTCCGGCCCGGTGAGCCTTTCCAGGTACAAGTCCTGAACGTCCGGATTGAGATTGGTGAAGCCCCACGCGATGTCGGCGTTGTGCCCGATCACGACCCCGGGCAGTCCGGCGAAGGTGAAGCCGGTGACGTCGAACGGGCAGTCGGCCTTCACCGCGGTGCAGTGCAGGCCCATCTGGTACCAGGCTCCCGGCATGGAAGCGCCCAGGTGCGGGTCGTTTGCGAGGATCGGCGCTCCACTGGCGGTATGGGCTCCCGATACCGCCCAGGCGTTAGAGCCGATGCCGTCGCCGGTGCCCAGCAGCGCACGGAGCCGGTCAGTCGCCGACGCCGCTCTCCGCAGAGCGTCGCGTGCCCCCAACGGCAGGTGCTGGCGCGTATGAGCTGTGCCCGCAGATGCCTGGTCTCCAGCTGCGAGCACGAACGGGGGTCGGCGCGGAAGCCGGGTTCCTTCCTTGGTGGCGTCCTGCTCGTACACACCGTCGACGATCGCACCCTGCGTGACGATGGGCGTGTGGTCGGCATAGGGGTAGGCGGGATAGAGCTGCTCGATCTCGGCCTTGGACAGCGTCGTCGACGCCAGCGATCGGTCAATCTCTTCCTCGGCGTTCCCGCCGAGATCCCAGGCCATCGCCTTGAGCCACGCCAAAGAGTCGGCAGGCACCCACGGCTCCGGCGTGTAGTCCAGTCCGCCGACGCGGAGCACCGCGTACTCCAACGACAGCCGCGACCCCTGGTGCTCGGCCAGGTAGGCGTTGACGCCGTCGGCGAAGGCCTCGAGATAGGCGCGAGTATCTGTGGAGAGCAGGGCAAGCTCCTGCTCGGCGACGCGCCGCCACCCCAGCGTGCGGACGAATGTGTCGTTGTCCAGGGCGTCTCGACCGAACATCTCGGTGAGCCGGCCGGCAGTGATGTGCCGGTTGACGTCCATCTCGTAGAACCGATCCTGCGCCTGCACGTAGCCCTGCACCAGGAAGAGGTCATGCGCCGTGTCGGCATAGACCTGCGGGATGCCGAAGCCGTCTCGTAGCACCGTGACCTCGGAGTCGAGGCCGTCGATGACGACCCGCCCTTCAGTCTGCGGGAACGACCTCCGCACGGTCCAGTTCGCGGCCGCCGCCGCGATGGCGACGACGATGAGGACGAGAGCGCTCAGCCACGCAAGTCGTCTCACCCATCGCGGCACGCCGACCATTGTGCCGCTATGGCTTTGCACGCTCTTGTGCGCTGACGCACAATAGAGCACAGATTGGCAGTCGACACCATAGAGTGCTAATCACACGTCCCAAGACTCTGGAGGAGTGTCCGCGTGCCCGTCTACCAATACGCCTGCACCGAGTGTGGCGAGGAGCTCGAGGTCCGCCAGAGCTTCACCGACGAGGCTCTGACGGTGTGCCCCCAATGCGCCGGCCGCCTGCGGAAGGTCCTCAGCGCCGTCGGGGTCGTCTTCAAGGGATCGGGCTTCTATCGCAACGACTCGCGGGCTGATGCACGCGCGGGCTCCACGAATGGTGACGGCAGCGCCTCGAGCGAGTCGTCAGGCTCCGGCGGTGATACCGGCAGCGCGTCGGGGTCCGAGGGCAAGAAGGGCGATGGCAAGTCCGATGCCGCGGCCGCGAAGAAGGCGGACGTGTCTCGCCCGGCCAAGTCCGAAGGTGGCTCGCCCGGGTCGAATGGCTCCGTCGGCACAGGGTCGAAGGCGACGTCCACAGCGAAGGCCTCCGCCACCTGAGCTGTGGACAGAGGAGCCGACCAGGCTCCTGTTCTCTCTACCCTCGCTGAATGGTCCGGGTTCGCGATGTCGCCGCCGTGGTCCGACGCCGGTTCCTGCGGCACCGGCGACTGGTCGTAGCCGCACTGGCGGCCCTCACCGCCTACTCGTTGGTGCATGCGCTTGCGCCTCCACCGCCACCGACGGCACCGGTCGTGGTGGCTGCGCGTGACTTGAGTAGCGGGACCAGGCTCGCAACAGGCGATGTGCGGCTCTCCGCGGTGGACCCCGATGACGTGCCCGATGAAGCGGCGACGCAGATCTCGTCGGTTGTCGGCAAGGTGCTGGCAGCACCGATGCGAGCCGGCGAATCCCTCACCGATCGCCGGATCCTTGGAGCGGCACTGGTCGCCGGTTACCACGGCGACATGGTCGCCGCACCGGTGCGTATCCAGGACGCTGCTGTGGTGGCGCTGTTGCACGTCGGCGATCGGATCGACGTCTACTCGTCCAACGGCGACCAGTCCGTGCCCGCCCGCCGAGTCGTCAGCGACGCTCCTGTCGTTGCGCTGCCTTCTCTGCCTGAGACTGGGCGAGAAGGTGCCCTCGTGGTGCTCGCCGTCAGCGAGGGCGCAGCCGCCCTGCTCGCGCAGGCCAGCGCGACGACGCACCTCTCGGTCAGCCTGCGCCAGTGACAAGCAATCTCACGCGCAGCCATGGGAGTACTCCGACGCTGTCGTCCGGGGACCAGCTCACGTCAATGTCCAGCCGAGGCACCCCAGGCGCTGCTTCAGCCGTGGTGCGGTGGTACCTCGCGCAGCAGTTCTTCGTCGCGCCGCCGTGATACGGCGACATCGGACGCGACAGCGCTCTCGGGCTCGGCGTCTGAGTCCGTGAGTCGATCGTCGCGAGTGGTGTCGGGCAGGACGTCCCCGAAAACGCGGTCCAGGGCGCGCTTGGACCGTACTGGGCCATCAGCGGTGGCGTCCTGGTCTGTCATCTCACGACGACGCCACCGAGCCACGAGGGCTCGAAGGAGTGATGGATCGGCTTCCAACCGGTTGCCTCGTGCAGCTTGTCCGACGACACCCGATGGGAGCGTGTCAAGGGCTCCAGCCGCTCGCCGGCGACCCTGACCAGGAGGCGTGGGAGGAAACCGATGTCCGGACGGCCGGCGATCTCACCGAAGATCCGGGTCATTTCGTCGCGTCGAATCGGCTCTGCCCCCACGTTGTAGACACCCCCCGGTGCACACAAGGCAGCCGCGACCGCTGTCCCGGCGTCCTCCGGATGCACGAGATGAGCCCACCCACGCGGGTCTCCGAGGCCGATCGACCTGCCGGCTCGTGCCTGGAGCAATCGCGAGCGGGTCAAGGGGTCGTCGCCGACGATCTGGCCGAAGCGAAGGATGACCGCCGCATGCGACGGACTCTCGAAGCTTGTCGCGTTGGTCTCGGCGACAGCCGACGGCTCGACGGCATGTGTCACACACAGGGGACTGCGCTCGGTCAGCCAGTCGTCGCCTGCGTCGACGTACATGAACGACACGCTCTCCTGAACGAGCCGTCGCACTCCCGCCTCACGCGCGGCTCGCATCACCACCCGAGAGCCTTCGGTTCTCACCCGGTCGCTGACCTTCCAGGCGCCCCTGCGCAGCCCGGCGCGACCGACTGGGATCGACGTCACGAGGTTGCAGACGGCGTCGAACCCTTGCAGGACTTCGGTCATGGCATCGACATCGAAGAGAGGCACCTGGACCGGCTCAGCCCCGAGTTGGGCCACCGAGGCGGCTTTGTCCGGTGTTCGTGCAAGTCCGGTTACGTCGTGGCTATCCGCTATCAGGGCGCGAACCGCGGCCTGCCCAAGCACGCCAGACGCACCGGTCACGAATACCCGCACTCCGGCACCTCCGCTTCCTCAGATAACGAGACGATAACAGACGTATATCACGTAGTGAGACAATGAACGCTATCGACCGACGTCGCGCTTGCCCCATTTCGACGCATAGCCACGCGGCACTCACACAGCGGTGCCCAACGATGGCCGTCACCTCGACAGGGCGACGGCCATCAAGCACAATTCCCGCCATGGCTCACGAGCGTGCCGGCCAACCGGCGCAACCCCAGGACCTCATCGACGTCGACCAGGTACTGGGGGCCTATGTCGATCTGCGGCCAGACCCCGACAACCCCGACCAGCGGGTCGTCTTCGGGACGTCAGGGCATCGCGGCTCAAGCCTCGACGGCGCGTTCAACGACGCCCATATCGCTGCCACAACCCAAGCCATCTGCGAGTACCGCTCGGCGAAGGGTTACACCGGCCCGTTGTTCCTCGGCAAGGACACCCATGCCTTGTCTGGTCCGGCATGGGAAACCGCCGTCGAAGTTCTCGTTGCCAACGGTGTCGACGTCCGCGTTGACCCGGCCGACGCCTACACGCCAACGCCTGCCGTGTCGCATGCCATCTTGCGGGCGAACCGGGACGGGGGGACGGCTGATGGCATCGTCGTCACTCCCTCCCACAACCCACCGCGAGACGGTGGCTTCAAGTACAACCCCCCACATGGCGGACCGGCCGACGCCGACGCGACCAGCGTCATCGCTGCCCGCGCCAACGAGCTGCTCGAGGCTCAGCTCGACGGCGTCTCGCGGGTGCCCTTGACCCGGGCGAAGGCCGAGCTCACTGCCTACGACTACATGTCCGCCTACGTCGACGACCTGCCCTCTGTCGTCGACATCGACGCGATCCGCAGTGCCGGCGTACGCATCGGGGCGGACCCGCTGGGAGGCGCGAGCGTGCACTACTGGGGGGCCATAGCCGAGCGCCATGGCTTGGATCTCACCGTGGTGAATCCCGAGGTGGACCCCACGTGGCGGTTCATGACGCTGGACACCGACGGCAAGATCCGGATGGACTGCTCCTCGCCGAACGCCATGGCGTCGCTGATCGCCGCGCGCGAGCGTTTCGACATCTCTACGGGCAACGACGCCGACGCCGACAGACATGGCATCGTCACGCCCGATGCCGGCCTGCTGAATCCCAACCACTTCTTGGCGGTCGCCATCGAGTATCTGTTCGCTCATCGACAAGGCTGGCCCCGAGAAGCGGCGATCGGCAAGACCCTCGTCAGCTCGTCGATGATCGATCGGGTGGCCGAGGAGCTGCAGCGAACCCTCCTCGAGGTCCCAGTCGGGTTCAAATGGTTCGTGCCCGGACTGCTGGACGGCAGCGTCGGGTTCGGTGGGGAGGAGTCGGCGGGTGCATCGTTCCTGCGAACGGACGGAACCACGTGGACCACGGACAAGGACGGCATCATCTTGGCCCTGCTCGCGAGCGAGATCCTGGCCGTCACGGGCAAGACCCCGAGCCAGCACTACGCCGAGCTGGTCGGGCGCCACGGTGACCCTGCCTATGCCCGTATCGACGCACCCGCCGACCGGGAGCAGAAGGCCAAGCTGGGGAAGCTGTCGCCCAGCGACGTTGCGGCCGACAGCGTCGCAGGAGAGGCCATCACCGCGAAGCTCACCACCGCGCCGGGCAACGGGGCAGCGATCGGTGGTCTCAAGGTCACGACGCAGTCCGCCTGGTTCGCCGCCCGGCCGAGCGGCACGGAGGACGTGTACAAGATCTATGCGGAGTCATTCCAGGGGTCCGACCACCTGAAACGAGTGCAGACGGAGGCGCAGGAGGTCGTCACAGCAGCCCTGGGCTGAGCACCGCATGACCTCCCACTGAGCCAGGGCTCACCCTGGCAGCGAGATGTCGCGGACCTCGGCGTAGCCCCAGGCGGCTAAGGGGCCGCGGACCTCGGGTCCGCTCCCGACCACAACGATCGTGAGCCGATCCGGATCCACCACGTCGATGTACGCCTCGTTGGCTGCCGCTGTCGTGACGGCGCGCAGGCCCGCGAGATTGGTGTCGACATAGTTCAGCGGCAGTCCTTGCGACACCATCATCTCTACGCGGTTGACCACGGCCTCGGCTCGCTCGAAGCCGACGGCAGCGGAGTCCGTAGCAGCACGCACACCCATCTGGACCTCGTCGTCAGTCAGCGTGCCGGCTCCGCCGGACAGGATCGACACGATGTCTGCCACCGACTCAGCCGTGGCGTTGGCGCGGACCGCAGTGGACACCGTAAGCAGCCCCGTGCCGCGGCTCGTGTCGAGGGACGAGTTGGCGCCGTACGTCACGCCCTTCTCCTCCCGGAGCACCGTGTTGATGCGCGAGGAGAAGTTGCCACCAACCGCGAAGTTGGCGACGAAGAGGGCCGGCCAACGTGGGTCAGCTCGATCGATCCCCTGCCCGCCCACACGAATCGTCGACTGCGGCGCCTCCGGCCAGTCCACAAATCCCACCTGTGGGAGATCGCTGATGATAGGGCGGGTTGCGTCGACCACGTCGGCGCCCACATGGTCCCATTTCCCGAAGCTGTCCGACGTCGAGGCGAGCGGATCGGTCGTGCCGAAGTCACCGGCGAGGATCATGGTCGCAGCGGACGGCTGGAGATGATCGGCGGCGAATGCGACGACGTCGTCGCGCTGCACCTGCTCGACAGTGTCGGCAGCTCCTCCCACCGGCCGCCCAGCCCGCGCCGTGCCGAACAAGGCGGCGTTGAGCTGCTCGCCGGCAACGTGCTGCGGATACGCCTGGGACTGCTCGATCTCCTGAAGCCGCAGACGCTTCTCGTGGGCGAACTCGTCGGCGTCCAGCGTTGGGTCAATCACCGCGTCGGCCACCAGGCCGAGGGCACGGGACAGCGTGGACACGGGCGCCGTCAGCCGGACCGCGAAGCCGTCGGCGAACGCCGACGCGTCGATGTCGGCACCGCACAATGCCACTGCGTCGGCGAACTCGTCGGCCGACCGACCGGCGGATCCACGGACGAGGCACCGCCCGGTCAACCCGGCAACGCCCTCGAGCGACCGGGGTTCGGTGTCGAGCGGAACGTCGAAGAGCAGTGACGCAGACACCACATACTGGCCGGGGCAGTGGTAGATCAGAACGCGCATGCCATTGTCGAGACGACTGTCCGTCACGGCTGGGAACCGCCAGTCGGCGGTGGCGACCACAGGCGGTGGCGTCTCCCGAACACTCATGAGGCAGTCCTGTCTGAGGTGGGGAGCACGCGAACCTGGGCGTTGACGGCTGGCAGCAGCCATTCCTTCGCGGCCGACTGAACCTCGTCGGCAGTGATCGAGCGGATCAGCTGCAACCTGTCGTTGATGAGCTGTGGATCGTCGTAGAGCATCGCGTATCCAGATATGGCGTCGGCACGCCCCGACGCGGTTCCCATCTCGTCGAGCCACTCGCGTTCGGCTCGGGCGGTTGCCATGGCCAGCTCGTTGTCGACGGGGCCCTGCTCGGCGAACGCCTCCAGCACCCCCGTCACCGTCTCGACGATCTCGTCGAGATCCTGGTCCGGAACGGCCCGGACGGAGGCGACACCCAGCGAGTTCCCGGCGATCAGCGTGTTGACACCCATCCCGGCCGACAAGGCGGTCTGGTCCTGGCGGACGAGACGGCGGTGCAGATGGCTGGTCTCTCCGTCGCCCAGGATGCTCGACGCCAGCTGGACGGCAGCAAGCTCCCGTGACCCCGGCGTGTCGGCAGGCAACCTGGCGGCGAGCCACACCGCCGGAGAGGGAACATCCTCGTCGAGGTCCAGCCGGGCTGAGGCCGTCACCGGTGGCAGCGGAGTGGTTTCTCCTCGCGGGGGGGCGACGCGGGGCTCGATATGGTCAAAGAACGTCGCGACCCTCCCTAGCGCGTCGTCCACAGTGACGTCTCCGACGATCGTGAGCACGGCGTTGTTCGGCATGTAGTACGTGGCGTGAAATGCGCTCACCTCGTCGAGAGTCGCTTCTTGGAGGTGCTGCATGTTCCCGATCGGGAGATGCCCGTACGGATGGTCGTACTCGAACACGAGTGGGAGCGCCTTCTCGAACACCGTGCCGTACGGGACGTTGTCCATCCGCTGGGCGCGCTCCTGCGCGACCACGTCGACCTGGTTCGTGAAGTTCTCCTGTGTCAGGGCGTCGTCGAGATAGGCCATCCGATCGGCCTCCAGCCACAGTGCCAGGTCAAGGATGCCGGTGGCTCCAGACTCGAAGTAGTTGGTCCGGTCGAACGATGTGGTCGCGTTGAGCGAAGCGCCGTTGCCTTGCAGGAGCGAGAAGTGCTCGCCGGACCCGACGTGGCGAGACCCCTGGAACATCAGGTGCTCGAAGAGGTGGGCGAAGCCCTGGCGATGCAGCTCCTCGTGTCGGGATCCGACGCCGTACCACAAGTTCACGGCGACGACGCCGAGCCCGGGGGTAGGGCTGACCACGACGCGAAGACCGTTGTCGAGGGTCCGGCACACCACGGGGTAGTTCACGTCTGCGGGCACGCGGTCGAATGTACCGGTGCCTGCAGATGGGAGCTGCCGAGGCTCCCTCAGGCCATCACACCGACGGGTGCGGCGACGAAGCCCGGAAACACATCCGAGATCGACACTCCGAGTCGCTTGGTGAGGATCTCGCCGAGCACGCTTCGGTAGTCCGTCGTCACCGCCAGGTCGCCGTCCTGGAGGTTGGCGTCGGACAGGCCGGGCCACTTCCCGTGGTACTGCCCGCCGTTGACTCCGCCCCCGAGAACCAGCGTGGAACCGGCCCAACCGTGGTCAAGGCCACCGGCACCGTTCTTGGTGACCCGTCGGCCGAACTCGGTGACGGTGACGAGGGTGACGTTGGCGCCGGCTGCGCCAAGGTCGTCGAAGAAGGCTCGCAGCGCGTTCGCCAGTCGAGTGGCCATCCCGTTGATACAGAGGTCTCCGGTGGCGTTCAGCGTCCCGATGTTCGAGTGCATGTCCCAGCCGCCGTGGTCGACGGTGACCACCTTGACGCCGACCTTCGCCTTGATGAGCCGGGCCGTGTCGCTCAGAGCGTGCCCGAGGCTGTCGACGGGATACTTCGCGCCGTTGGCTGGCGTGTAGCCAGTGCTCAGGGTCGCGGCGAGGCGTTCAGTCGTCGACAAGGAGCTGCGGGCACCGAGAGCCAGCGTGCCGTTGGCCTGTCCCCAGATCTGGTTGAGGGCCTTGCGGCGAAGCGCTGCCGCACCTGGTCCTGAGCCACCAGCCAGGTCGATGGCGTCGGTCGACGTGGCCGCCAGCGTGGGTTGGCTCCCGACCATGGAGGTCGGCATCATGCCCGATCCGACGCTCACCGCCTCCAGCGGGTCGCTGAGGCCCTGCAGTCCGACAAGGTTGTTGATCCAGCCGGTACGGGTGTCAGAGCCGGGTGCGGCGTCCTCGATGGCCTCGATCGCATCGAAGTGCGACCGGTTGGGGACGGCCATCCCCGTCGCCAGGACCACGCCCATGCCTACACCGCTCGTACCTGCCTGCTGCCACAGCGGAGTGAGGGGCTTGAATGCTGGGTGCAGGCCGAAGCGGTCGTCGCGGCACAGCAGCGACTCCTTCGGGATTGCAATGTTGGGACGGCGGTCGTAGTACATCTGCTCCGCGTGAGGCACCACGAGCGACAAGAAGTCAGCGCCACCGCGCAGGCTCAGGACGACCACGACATTGGAGTCCGTGGCCCCGAAGGCCGTCTGTCGGAACGTGTCGCCGAACATCGTTGCCGCCATGGTGCCGGTCGACGCCAGAGTGACGTTGCGCAAGAAGTTGCGGCGGGTTGACGCATAGCTCGGACATGCGCATGCTTCGTCGGTCATCGAGGTCACCTCGTCAGATGCTGCGGGGTATCGAGAAGAATGCCGAGCAGCTTCGGCATTCCGAACTTGACGAGGTGAGTGTCCGCGGTGATGACGTTGCCGGGCTGCTGTTCGGTGGCCAGGCAGGCCGCTCCCAGCAGCAGGCTGGTCGATTTGCGGCCGAGGAGCACCCGGCACAGGTGGTCCACGAGTGCGTCGAACCGAATTCTCGGCTGCGGCAGCCATGAGGCATGTGTCCGGTACTGGACCCCGGTGCTGGGGTACCAGCCGCCGGCCAGGCTGTAGTGGACGTGGTACGAGCCCATCATCCGTGACGACGACGACCAGGCCGGTCCACTGTCGGGGAACCCGTCGGGCGGCCCCCAACCGAACGGGATCTGGCCAGCGGTGCGGGAGATGTAGTAGATCGCGTTGGCCGCGTCCTTCGGTGCTGTCGGCTTCAGGATCTGGATGCCGTAGACACGCAGGGTCTGGATCAGGTCCTCGCTGGGGGTGCGCACCTTCATCCCGACTGACTGGGCGAACTCGGGGTGGTCGACCAGGGCCTGCAGGGTGGCCTTGATGTCGGTGTTCTCCGCGAGGAACACGGCCGCGAGGTGAGCCACGAGTGCGTCCGACGGCGTGTCGGACACGAACCGGACCGCGAGCTTCCTGGCGATGCGTTCCGCTGTCTTCGGGTGGGTGGCCAAGTACTGCAGGTAGTCCTTGAGAACCGGTCGGCCGTCGCGCTGGGCGTTGAGGTTGGAGAAGCCCATGACCCTCACCGGGCCAGTGACGTGCATGTCCGGCTGGTACGAGTACGCCCAGGTTGTGAACCGTTGGACGTGGTTCCCGGTCAGGATCCGCGCTGAGTCGGTCACCTGCGCCTCGGAGTACCCTCCCGTTCTGCCGACCGTGTGCAGCTCAAGCAGCTCGCGGCCGAGGTTCTCGTTGAGCATCTCCACCGGTACCTTCGGCGAGCGATTGAGAATCGACAGGTCGGCGTCGAGGTACGTGAGCATCGTCGGGTGGACGATGGCGTCCTGGAGCATCTCGTCGAACCGGCCAAGAGCGTGCCCGCGCATGAGCCGGTCCCAGTCGGTGCGGTAGAACCACTGCTTGTCCGCGTTGCCGTTCACGTGCAGGTGGTTCTGCCAGAACTCGGTCATCACCTCGTGCACCTGACGCTTGGAGTAGGTGCGACGGAGCAGCGCGAAACGGGCCTGGTCGGCTTGGGCTTCTCCGGCATAGCCGCCGGCCTTCCCCAGCTGGTAGTTCTCCTGGGGGGTGTGATGACGGCTCGGGAACCACGACTCGAAGGCGTCGGCCTTGGCGTCAGGGATTGATGCCGGGTCGAGCTGGGCTTGGAACCATGCCCGCGCCCCGCCGGCTGCTTTGATGTCGCGCCCTAGCTGCGGCGTGTAGCCATAGGCGAAGCGGTTGGCCATGTGCCTCGTGGTGACGTCGGGCACCGGCGTGGCGATGTACGGCCTGACCGGCGGGAGGACCAGGGCTACGCTGGCCTCGGCCAGGGACGGCAGGGCGGGAAGAGTCGCCGCTGCTCCAACAGCCGCCGCTCCGACCAGCACGCCGCGGCGGGATGCTCGCGGCATGGATCGAGGAACGTCGACGGGGGCAGAGGTCATGGTGGGCGCTCTCCGGTAGTTTGTCCGCAGCGTGCTGCGGTCGTGACCTCCCCGGGGGAGGCGAGCTGGCTACCGCAGAGTTACTGATGCACTACTCAATGTAGGTAGCGGCCCGCGCGCGCCAGACTGAACTGCCGGTATGTAGCCGTATACCGCTTTTATGTGCCCGAAGGCGTGACGGCGGTCCTAAGCCGGTCGGCCAACTGCGTCACCAACCGGTTGAGGGGCAGGTCCTCTAGAGCGACAGGCAGGGGCAGGCACCAGTTGTCGCGGTCGGTCGTTCCGGGCATGTTCGGTCGCCGTTCTTCGCCGGTGGCGTCTTCCAAGGTGGCCGACAGCAGCACCGACGGAGCGGTCGCCAGCCGACTGTAAGCGGTCAGCACGGCGTCGTCAGCGCTGCTGTCGGGCCGCAGCTCGCCAGGCTCCCCCAGCCGCTCGAGCAGCGAGTCGCGGCCTCGCTTGGCCTCCTGTGCCGACACGGCCGTGTACGTCTGCTGCTCGGTGCTGTCCGTGCCCGTCCACACCCCGGGCACGGTGGGCAGGTCGTGCGTCGTGACGGCGGCCAGTGACTTCGCAGGCCATGTCCTCGGTGCGTCGTCTTCGAAGTACAGCAGCCGGTAGGACAAGACGTCGTGGTCGGCCAGCGCGCCCCGGACGCCGGGTTCGACGGTGCCGAGGTCCTCTCCGACGACGATGGACCCCGTCCTCGAGCTCTCCAGCGCCACGATGTCCAACAGATCTTCGCTGGGGTAGCGCACGTAGGCGCCGTCGACCGGTGACTCCCCCATCACCCACCACAGCCGGAACACTCCCATGACATGGTCGATGCGAAGGCCCCCGGTCGGAGCCATGGTGGCACGGATGGCGTCGATGAAGGCCTGGTAGTTGTTTGCGTTGAGCCGCCAAGGGATGTGCGGGGGTGAGCCCCACTCCTGGCCTGCGGAGTTGAAGAAGTCCGGAGGCGCTCCGATGCTGACATCACGCGCTAGGAGGTCCTGCCAGACCCAGGCGTCGGAGCCCGCGGCGGATACTCCGATGGGCAGGTCCTGAATGATCGTGAACCCCTCGCTCGCCGCCCGCAGCTGCCGGTCAAGGTGCCACTGCAGCCAGGCGTGGAACCCGACCTGTTCCTCGTTCTCAGCGCTGAAGCGGAGGACGGCGTCGCCTCCGGGGTCCTGCAGATCCTGCTCCCATCGCCGCCAATCCGGGCCGTGATGCTCGGTCAGCGCACACCATGTCGCGAAGTTCTGCAGGGACGACGCCTGTGCGACGCGCCACGACACGAAGTCCTCCTCAGGGCCGGTGGCCGAGAAGATCTGCCATAACGCTTCGCGCTTGACCCGCCAGACGGCGTCACGGTCGATCAGGGGCTCGTCGTTGAGGGCTCGTCCCTGCAAGCGCGCTGCTGAGATGTCGACGGACGTCGCTTCGGCGATCTGCTCGACCGCGAGGTACAGGGGGTTGCGGAAGCGGCGCGTGGCCGGCAGGTACGGGCTGCTCTCGATGGGCGTGGTCAGCGCCACGGCGTGCAGAGGGTTCACCAGCAGGAATCCGGCACCGATGTCCTGCGACCACTCGCGCAGCGTCTTGAGGTCGGCGAGATCCCCGATGCCCCAGCTACGACGCGATCTCGCGGCGTACAACTGCACTGCCCATCCCCAGGCACGCCAGTTGTCGGGGAGTACGCACCGGCCGGGAGAGACGACCAACGGACGCTCGCGGCCGTCCGGGAGCTTGATGGCGTGATAGCCAAGGGGGAAGCTCTCCGGCAAGGAACCGGAGACATGCCTCGTACTCCCGTCCTCGCAGGCGATCTGGACGTCACCGAGGCCCAGGTCGCGCCCCGGCCTGGTGACGAGGGGCGCAGTGGCTTGCAGTCCGGCCGGCGGCTGGCCGATCACGTCGCGCAAGGAGGCGAGGAGGTCAGTTGGGACTTGCTGCGACTTGCCGTCGGCGTCGATCCATGTCGTCATGATTCCCCAGCGGTCGACACCGTCGGTGGGGTCAGAGTCACTTGTCATGGCGGGCATCATCATGCACGCCCTCTGCCGCGTTCGCACACTGGCCTCGCTGGTGCAGCGAGCCTGGGTCTGATCTCTGGACAGCTGACGCTCGGCTCGCACAGGTTGGGGCCTCGAAGCTAGCCTCAGGCAGCGCAATGCTGGTCACCTCTGAGTTCGAGCGAGGAGCGTCATGCCCCATCACGAGGTCGTCGTCGTCGGCGCGGGAATGGCCGGCCTCACGTGCGCCGTCGAGCTGGTCAGGCGAGATGTGGGCGTCGTCGTCGTGGAGTCCTCCGACGCGGTGGGCGGCCGGATCCGGACGGACCGCGTCGACGGGATGCTGCTCGACCGTGGATTCCAGTTGCTCAACCCGGCGTATCCGGCGCTGGCACGCTTGGTCGACCTCGAGGCGCTCGAGCTCGGGCAGTTCGGTGCCGGCGTCGTCGTCGCCACGGCCGGCAAGCGCTCCGTGCTCGCCGACCCGCGTCGGTCACCGGCCGACCTCGTGGGCGCGCTCGACACGTCGACAGGCTCCCTGATCGAGAAAGCCCGGGCGGCCACCTACATCGCACAGACGGCGGTCGGCAGCGGGCACCGCATCAAACGCCGCCCGGACCAGCCTTACGGCGCGGTGCTCGATGCTGCCGGAGTCACCGGTGACCTACGGCGCAGAGTGCTCAACCCGTTCCTTGCAGGAGTGCTCGGCGAGGACACCCAGGAGTCGTCGCGAGTGTTCGTTGACTACCAGCTGCGGATGTTCGCCCGCGGAACGCCGGGGCTTCCCGCCGGAGGGATGCAAGCACTGCCCGAGCAGCTGGCGGCAACCCTGCCTCCCGGGTCGATCACGTTCGGCGTCCACGCGACATCGATCTCCGAGCGGACGGTGAGAACGACGCGAGGTGTCTGGACCGGCTCGGCTGTCGTCGTCGCCGCCGGTGGGCCAGCCGCATCGGCGTTGACCGGGATGCCCGAACCTCGCATGCGCAGCCTGACGACCTTCTACCACCGCACCGAGCATTCCCCCGCCTCCCGACCGATGCTCCACGTTGACGGCGATCGGCGGGGGCCGGTCGTCAACACGGCGGTCGTGTCCGACGCAGCTCCTTCCTACTGCCGCGACGGGGCTCTGGTCGCGACAACGACGCTCGGCGTCCGTAACGACCAGGCATCAGTTGACGTGGTGGAAGGCCAGCTCGCGCAGATCTACGGCGTCCCCACCTCCGCGTGGGAACGAGTCGCGACCTACGCGATTCCCGATGCGCTGCCTGCCATGCTGCCGCCTCTGCCGCTGCGCAAAGAAGTACGCGCCGGCGAGGGCATCTATGTCGCCGGTGATCACCGCGACACGGCATCGATCCAAGGTGCCATCGTGTCCGGTCGCCGTGCTGCCGCTGCCGTTGCGGCTGACCTGGGGATCAGCCGCAGGTAGCTCTTGTGGCCAACGAGTGCCTGGGTTCTCCGGAGCAGGTGGACTACGTCCGCTCAGGGCGACGCCTCAGCTCGGCGACTAGAATGACGGCATGCGATGGCTGCTTGTGCTGGTGCTGGCGATAGTTGCTCTGATGGTCATCAGCATGGTGCTGTCCGCGCTGCGGTGGCTGCTCATGACTGCCGCCCTGTTCATCCTCATCGCCCTGATCGTGAACCTCCTG
>DASQEH010000064.1:0-2661 GCA_035633755.1 Nocardioidaceae bacterium
GGGCTGCGCTCCCACTTATGGCGGCCCAGCCGGCACAGCAAGGTGGCTGCCATCCGCTGTCTCCTTCCTCATCTCGAGGAGCCAAGACTGCAAAGATAGCGGGGCAATACTGCCGCGCACTACGGCTCGGCGAAGGCTTTCACGCGCGGGTCTCCAGCGATACATGGGTCGCAAAGTGCCGGTCATGGCTCGCTCATCAAGGCCTGATGGGCCAGTCGTAGGCATTCATCGTTCGAAGGAGATCTAGGGCGACTCTGAAAGCGGAACGTGCATGCAATGGCCGGCCGACGGGCTATGCGTCGTCTCTGTCGCTGCGACGGGATTCGTGGCCATTTCATTTACGGGCGGTAATGATTGCCCTACTCTGCGGCGAAGAGCACCTTAAAGTTGGTTTCTGTTTGTCTGTCCGCTTTACAAAGTAAAGCAGCGGCGGCTAAGTTGAAAACTCAACCGAGCAGGACGGATACCCCTCTATGGCCAACGTCGCCCCTCGCCACATGCTGCGCCGGCACACCCAACGACTTCTCGTCGGCTGCACCGCCACAGTTATGGCCGTTGTCGGGCTCTCGTATGCGCCATCGGCACGCGGTGAGGAGTCGGTTCCCACCGTCGTCGCGCTGTGGCACATGGAGGAGCTGGAGGGCACGCCGACCGCGACCGATGCTTCGGGCTTCGGTAACGACGGCGTGGTGTCGCCCGACGTGGTCCAAGGCATTGACGGCTACCAGGGACAGGGCTATGAGTTCACAGGTCCTGCGCCCATAGTCAAGGTTCCCAACGGCAAGGGCAGCCTCAATCCCGGCGCATCGCCGCTTCTGATCTCCGCTCGATTGAAGGTCCCAGCCGATCTGGTCCCGGGTGACTACAACGTCATCCAGAAGGGCACTGCGACCGCGAAGGGCGGGGCTTACAAGCTCGAGATGTTCGCGCCGCTCGCGCTCACCAACAAGAAGTGGGGCTTTCCACGCTGCGCGGTGAACTCCTCCGCCACTGCTACCGACATCAAGCGGAAGAATCACGCGTACGGTCCGTACCGCATCAACGATGGTCAGTGGCACCTCGTCGAGTGCCGGCTGACCGCAACCTCCCTGACCGTCATCGTGGACGGCGACAGCGGCGCTACAGTCCCGAGGACTGTCGGCCCCATCTCGAATTCAGTCGGATTGACGCTGGGCGGCAAGCCCAACAACACCCACTACTTCAACGGCGCTTTGGACGAGGCGTCGATAACGATCGGCTAGGTCCGCCGACCTCCAGACGTCAATCAGCCTCTCTTCGCTCCACCTCTTTATGAGCGGCTCCGCCTGCAGCGAGAAGACGTACGAGCGATTCCGCCTCCTCCAGGCATTCCGCTTCGGCCAGGGTGACGTTGGCATCGCTTCGGCGCAGAGCCGTCGCGGTAGGCAGGCTCGACGAGAGATCCCCCTCGACCGCGGCGACGAAGCTCTCGAGTATCGCCCGCGCCAGGAGAGCGCGAGGAGGGGCTGCCACGAGGGCCACCTGGGCCAAGATCAGCGCACTCATGGCCACGTCGAGACCTGGCTCGCCATCTCGGGCGTTGCACCAGTCGATCACGACCGGACCCCGAGAAGCCACCATCACGTTCAAGGGGTGCAGATCCATATGGATGACGCGCTCACCGCTAGTGCGGTGAGCGCGGCTCGGAATCTCATGCAGGCGGTCGTGGAGGTCGGCCAGCATCCTTCCGGCGCCGTGGACATCGAGCTCACCGCCCTGGACCGCGTCGGCCATTGTCGAGCCGTCAACACGCTCCATCACCAGATCTGGTCCGCTGGCGGCGAAGACCTCCGGCACCGGGTAGCCGTGTGAAGCGACGTAGCGCATGACCTCCGCCTCAACCGTCGCATCGGAACCGTCGCGATAGCGTCGAAGAACCCGGCCGTCGTCCAGAGCGAAGACATCGGCGTCTCGTCCAGCGGCTAACAGCAAGGGCCTCTTCACCACCCTTCACCAGACCGTCCCCAAGGGGGGTGCTCAGTACGGTTGAAGCCGTCGTGCGGCATCCCAGATGCTATCGAAGCGTGGCATGCACGCTTCAGTCAGGAGACTTGGCGCGGCGCCCAGGAGAAGACCGCCCGAGTGCCTGGATCAACAGTGAGCTGAAGCCACTGGGTCGCCGTGGTTCCGAATGTCTCCAAGCGGGTCAGGTTCGCCACCCCGGCGAAGGAGCGCTCGGACTCATAGTGGTGCTCGTTGCCGTGGATGATGAGCACCTGGCCATCGAAGGCCCTCGACCGCGCCACGATCCGGTTCCGGACGGCGAGGTAGGAGGACTTGTCTTTCGGCTCTGCCTGCATCAAGAGCACAACGCCAGCGGCACCCGTGGCTTCAGCGCGATCGAACGCCGCACCGATCCATGCCACGTTAGCCGCATCTCGTGCCTGGTACTCAGCCTTGCGGGCCGCCGGCTGGTCACCTCCAGGGAGTCCGAGCCACTTACCGCGGCCGTTGTTGCTTCCCACCACGTGGACCGTTGCAAACACCGCACCGGCCCTTTCAAAACGGACGTTCTCCCTGAACTTCGAATAGCTTGGGTTGCTCGCCTGCGTCACAACTGTCCGAGCTAGGCCGAGAGTGACGCCCGGTCGCGGGTAGAGCTCCTGGCGCAAGTAGTTGAGCCGCTCGGTGGGCACATACTGC
>DASQEH010000065.1:0-34043 GCA_035633755.1 Nocardioidaceae bacterium
CAGGTTGCGGGCGTCGCGGCATGGTCGCTCGTGCACGGATTCGCGAGCCTCTGGTTGAACGGCTCGCTGCCGGCCGAGTTCCGCGGCGATCCCGAGGCAGCGGCTCGTGCGGTAGCCGGGGTCCTGTTTCGAACGTAATGGTGTCAACGGCTTCCCCCTTGACAACTCCGCTGTGCTTTTGGCAACTTGTCAATGTCAAGATTATGGTCCCAGCGGCTTGCCATGCCCAAGCCGTTGAGGCCCCACTACTCCGGGAGGCACTCATGCCCACACTGCCCTGGCACACCGTGCAGCGTCCTGGTACCCCGGCAGCGACTGCAACCGTGATGGCGTCGAGGTTCCGCGTGCGCCGCTTGCGAGACGTGCCCAGGTTCTTCCTCGACTCGATGCGGATCTACCGGCAAGTCCTCGATGCCGATGGGGCGCTCGGGGTGTCACTCGTCGCCCGTCCGCTCCGGCGGGAGTTCCTCACGCTCAGCGCCTGGAGCGATCGCGATGCCTTGAACGCACTGGTCCGCACCGACCCGCACCGCTCGGCCATGCGACGTCATCACTCGGCCATGGCGGAGTCCAGCTTCACCTTCTGGGAGGTCGCCTACGCCGAGCTTCCGGTCAACTGGGACGATGCCCGCAGCCGCCTTGACGCGCGTCGCGCTCGCTCCACGGAAGCTCACCCACCCGGGGAGCCGGACCCCGCACCGTCGCAAGGAGGGCCGAGGACACGTGAGTGAACACCAGTACGAGCAGACCATCGACGTCGCCGCACCACCGGAGAACGTCTGGTCCGTCATGGTCGACGTCGAGGCGTGGCCGACGTGGACGGCGTCGATGACGAGCGTGCAGCTCACGACTCCGGGACCACTGCGACTCGGCTCAGTAGCGAAGGTGCGGCAGCCACGGCTCGCGCCCACGACCTTCATCGTCAACGAGTACGACGAAGGGAGATCGTTCGCATGGTCGACCGGCAACCGGTGGTTGGCCACCGTCGGAGACCATCGCGTCGATCCGGCCGGACAGGGCTCCCGCGTGACCTTGACCCTCCGACAGCAGGGTCCACTCGCCGGACCCGTCGGTGCGGTCTACAAGGGTCTGATCGCGAGATACATCCGGATGGAGGCGGAGGGACTGAAACGCGAAGCGGAGTCGCGCGGCTGACCGTCCGGCGAGCAGCATGCTTGGGGTGGCGGCGCGAATGCGCACGTGTACGGCGGCGCTGGCGAGGCGCTCGTGGCGGACGAGTTGGTCGTCGAGCACGAGAAGCTCGCTTTCGACTATCGCGGCGGGTGTGGGTATGGCGCGACGTTCGACGACGCGGGCTAGCGGTCGACGCAGATGTTCGGCACGGCGACCTTCTGGAACAGGTGCGGTGAGGCGACGGTGGAGTCGGGGTAGCGAGCGAAGGTCGCTTGGAACTGGGGGTCGCCGAAGGCATTCCTGAAGGCTTCGACAGACTCCCACACCGCGTGATTGAGGAACACGCAGCTACCGGCGATCCCTCTGTGCATCTGGGTGGAGATGAAGCCAGGCTTGCTCTTCAGGTAGGCGGCGTCCTGCTCCCAGGCATCGAGAAGCTCGTCCACGTCGTCCGGTGCGACGGTGAAGGTGTTGATGAGAATGATGGGCCCGACCTCCTCTGAGAGCTGGTCGAACAATCCGACGTTGTTGTCCATTTCAACGCGCTGCAGCATGTCAGTTCCTTTCTTTCAGCGACTCAATGGGAATGTCTGCCTGGATTGGCGGATTCGGGACTTCGGCACCCCGATGTCTCGAATGACGGTCGCCATGTCCGTGACCATGGAAGTCGGACCGGTGACGTAGTACATGGCTTCAGGGTGTTCTGCGGCCACGCGGCTCAGCAGGTGGTGGTCCATACGGCCAGCCAGCACCTCGCCGCGCGGCGAAGTCGCCGGCGCGTCCCGAAGAACCCAGGTGATGCGGAGCTGGGAGTGCTGGTCAGCCAGGCGTTCGAGGTCGGTCCGGTAGGGGACTTCGTCGAGGCTGCGGTTGGCGAACAACAGGCGGACGGGCTGCGGGACTCGATGGGTCGCAGCGAGAGTCATGAGCATGCTCTTGAGCGGCGTGATGCCGATGCCGCCAGCCACCATGACTGCTGGGCGCCCAGGGTCGAATGTGAAAGTGCCCATGGGCCGTGAGACCTTGACGTGGTCTCCCGGTCGTAGCCTCAAGAAGGCCTGTTTGAATGCGCTCGGCCCGCTTCGGGTGGCGAACTCGAGTTCCTCTGCTCCCGGCATGCTGGCGATGGACAGCGGCCGCATGTCGGGTCCCTGCTGTGTGGCCAGGCGCACCATGGCGTGCTGCCCGGCGCTGTGCGTGAAGCCCGGAGGCCGTTCGAGCCGCAAGCTGAAGATGGTGGGCGTCTCGGCCCGCACGTCGAGGACGGTGGCTCGTCGCGCTCCTAGAGCGCGGTCGACGAGCGCAAAGGCGAAGGGTGGGAGGACCGGTCCTCTGCCTCGAACCGGCAGTTCTCGCGATTGGCGCTTGGTGTCGGTCGTCATGGTGGCCTCGCTGTCTCCTGGTCGGTGCACATTCGGCACTGTCGGGCGTTGCTGACACCTGTACGGAACACCTACTTCCTGTCTGCGCACTGTCTGCGCACTGTCGGCTGGAGTTACCGGCTCAAAGGACTAGGTGCGGCAGGCGGCTGTGTGGCCCTCTCGGCCAGTGAAGTGGGATCCGCGAGCCCCGCCCGATGTCTCAACCCGCGACAGAGCCGGCTCGAACGACGTCGTCCTCTTCGGGGGAGTGCTCGTCGCTGGGTCGGGCGTCTACGCGCCCAAGGTCTCGAGGCACCCGGAGGGCGACGAGTACTCCCACTGCGGTCACCACAGCTGCGGCCACCAGCCCTGCTCGGTACCCGGCCACGAGATCGGGCGGTACGGCCGAGGTACCGATGACTGAACTAGCGACCGCCGCGATGCCCGCGAGGCCGACGGCGGGACCAAGCTCTTGGGCGGTGTTCAACAGCCCAGATGCAGCGCCTTGCTCAGGAGCTGCTACTTGGGCGGTGGCGGCGATGTATGTGGGAACGTACGTAAGCGCGCTGCCGACGGCGATGCAGAGCAGCGCCGGTAGCACGTCACGCCAATAGGAGCCGCCGACTGACATCCGACTGAGCAGCAGCATTCCTGCGGCCTGCATGCCCAACCCGCCGATCAACGGCATGCGCGCACCCTGCCGGCTGACCAGCTTCGCGCTGATCGACGACAAGCCCATGATCAGCACGGTGATAGGGGCGAACGCCAGTCCGACCATCAGGGCTGAGTGCTCCAGCACGACCTGCAGGTACAGGGTGGTGAAGAACAAGCTGGCCGTGACCGTGGCGGCAGACAAGGCGATGATGGCGTTGGCGGGTTGAACGCCGGGAGTCCTGAGCAATGCCGATGAGACAAGAGGGAACGCTGCACGCCGTTGCTGCGCGACGAACCCAACCAGGAGGCAGACGGCGACGACGAAGCAGCCGAGGACCGAACGGTCGAGCCCACGTTCCGGTAGCCAGGCGACCGCCACGATTGCAGGCGCGAGGCCGGCGACGAGCAGCGCTGACCCTCGGGAATCCACCGAACGGACCTCGCCGCGAGATCGATGCAGGTGGCGCAGAGCCAGCACGGTGGCCACGGCGCCGATGGGCACGTTCAAGAGGAAGATCCACCTCCAACCAAGCGTATCCGCGACGACACCGCCCACCACTTGCCCAGCGATCGCGCCACCGGCGCCAACGGCTCCCCAGACACCCATCGCCTTGTTGCGGGCCGCGGTGTTCTGAAACCGGTTGAGCAGAAGGGCGAGTGCGTTGGGGCTCACCATGGCAGCTCCGACCCCTTGGGCGGCACGACCCAGGAAGAACTGCCAGGACTCATGCGCCAGTCCCGTGAGGAGGGAGGCAACGGTGAACACGACGACTCCGACGACAAACATGCGGCGACGGCCCCACGCGTCACCGGCTCGACCGGCAGCGATCAGCAGCGAACCGAATGTGACGGTGTAACTGACAGCGGTCAACGACAACTGGGCGTCTGGAATGTCGAGAGCACGGCGAAGAGTGGGCAGGGCGACGTTCACGATCACGACGTCGACGATCAGCATGAACTGTGCGAGGCACAACACCGCAACGGCGGTCTTGTCCCGCCCGCTCAGGCCGGCTGAGGTGGTGGGCTTCATGGTGGGATCTCCTGCCATCTTGAGTAACGTCAGTCCCGGGGGCGCTTCAGCACGAGCTTCGTGGTGGGCACGCGAAGAGCGTCGGCGGCGTCTGCGAAGTCGACGACCTGAGTGGTGATGACCGAGGGGTCGAAGCGCCCAGCCGTGATCTCGGCCAGCACGGCGGGCATGTCGGCCCGTACATGGGCTCGGCCGGTATCGAAGGTCATGCCCGTCCCGTACATGCCCAGCAAGGGAAGGCTCACGTCGGAGGTGAAGAAGATGCCCGTGTCGACGCACCTTCCCCCGTGGTCGGTGCTGAGCACGGCATTGCGCAGCTGAACGGCGTCAGCGCTCGTATGGACGACCAACGGCCGCGGTTCGGTGGGGCCGGTGAGTCTGCGGTGCTCCACGTGGGCGCCCAGCCGTTCGGCCAGCGCGCACCGGTCCTCAGAGATGTCGACGTAGGTGACGTGGGCTCCGCGAGCCCGTGCTAGGCCGGTGGCGTACAGACCGATGCTTCCTCCGCCGACGACCAGGATGTCGTCGCCGGCCTCGGCTGAAGAGATGGTGCGGTAGGCGTCGGGCATGTTGTCGCTCAGGCTGGCGAGATCCTCTACGGCGAGTCCGTCCGGAACAGGTAGCGCCATCGCGTCAGCGAATGGGACCGAGACGAGGTCACTGAGGGCGCCTCCCCACTGCAGGCCCCCGAGCGTGCCCAGCCCGTACGAGGACAGCGGCGGCACGGCCCGGCAGTTCGCAGTCAGCCCACGGATGCACCGCTCACAATGTCCGCAGGAGATCTGGGAGGGCACCGAGACCCTCTCGCCAACCTGGATGGTCTCCACGTCCTCGCCGACCTCGGTGACGACGGCGATGAACTCATGACCGAGCGGGAAAGGCCCTGCCAGCTGCACACGCGAATCCATGAGCGCGGCGTCCAGGTCGCAGGCTGCCACGGCCAGCGGCCTGACCAGCGCAGAGCGCGCCGAGCGCAGCCTGGGTTCGGGCACCTGTTCCCAGCGCAGCAGACCTGGCCCGTGATAGGTGAGATGCTCCATGCCGGCAAGCGTCGGCGCTGCATCTGTTGAGGCGCTGTTGGGACGCTGTCTGGCACCCCGGCACCTGGCCGCTGGGGTTGTCGGAGAGCCTCACGTTCCAGCGAACTGGCCGCTGTAGCGGCGCGCCGAGGCAAACAGAGCAACGCTGAGCACGCTCAACGCGGCCGTGAGCGAAGGGAACAGCCACAGCACGTCGCGAGCCTGCAGCCATACCAACAGGTACGGGGCGGTGCCGCCGAAGAGCGCCACTCCCACGCCGTAGCCGAGCCCCATGCCGGTGGCACGACAGTACTGGGGCATCAGCGCCGTGGCCGCGAGGTTGTACAGGGTCAGGTTCGCTACCAGGACAACGCCGCCGGCGACAAGCACGAACAGGAAGGTCCGCAGCCCCGGGGCGGCGTACAGGAGCATGAGGAAGACAGTCGGTGCGACCGCCAGGCGTGTCCACACGAAGGTTCGCGAGAGCGAGAAGCGGTCGGCCAGCCGTCCAGTCACCAGGGAGCCGATGAGGAGGATGAGGCCCAGGCACGTGGAGGCGCCGAACACGGCAGTGGGACTCTCGCCGTACTGTCCGCGAGCCACGTTGGGCAGTCCAACGTTCCAGGCGTAGTTGAAGGACTGTGCGCCACCGACGATGAACACGATGGCAGCGAGCCCCACCCAGTGCTGGCGCACACCGCTCCATGGACGGCGGTCCGGCGGGACTCCTGGCTGCGGGGTCAGTGTCTCCGGCAGGGCACGCCGGAGGTGGACGACGACGATGCTCATGGCTGCTCCCACCAGGAGAGGAACCCGCCAACCCCAGTCAGCCATGGCCGCTGGACCAATCAGGTAGCTCGTCGTAAAGGTGACCAGGGATGCCAGCAGCACTCCCAGGTTCACGAAGAAGCTGATGTATCCGGACGCGCGACCCTCGTGACCCGGGGGCCGCAGCTCCACCGCGTAGGCCGTGGACAGTGGTGCCTCGATCCCCGCGGAGATGCCCTGAAGGACGCGGCAGAGCAAGAGGAAGACACCGGCCCACACACCAATCGTGTCGTAGGTGGGCAGGACGGCGATCACGAGCGTGGCTCCCGCCATCATGGAAACCGACAGCAGCATGACGATCCTGCGGCCCACCCTGTCAGCGGCGTTACCCAGCAGGGCTCCCCCCAAGGGCCGGGCCACGAAGCCGATGGCAAAGACCGCCAACGCGTCGAGCGTCGCCGACATCGGGTCCTGCGCTTCGAAGAACTGGGGCCCTATGAATGAGGCGAGCAGACCGAAGACGACCCAGTCGTACCACTCGACAGTGTTGCCGAGCCCGAGTCCCAGCATGGCGCGGCTGGCAACGGCCCCGCCGCTGTGAAGGTTGGCGGGAGTATCAGGGACCGATCCGTTCATAGCAGTCTGGACTGTAATGCGAGCGTCTCCGGCTTGGTCGACTGCATAAGTTACCGAGGAGGATGAGTGATACGCCAGCGACGGGATGGGTATGTGCCCCAGGTTGAGTGCTTCCCCCAGCCAGTTCGGAGCCGTCTACGCCATGAGCAACGAGTTACCGCGTCCAGTCGTGGCGCACGTCGCGGCTTGTACCGCTGCAGCGGCCCACCGCCGAGACCACGACCATGAGAGTCGCCTTGATTGTTGTCGCCCCCACGTAGTCGAGGTAGTTCACCTCGGCGACGACGCTATTGCCGTTTGCCACGACTGTCGGATGGACTCCGGGTTCCTCCCGCGTCGGACCGCAAAGCATGTGGCGCACCAGCACCAGAAGGACACCGAGCTCGACGGATCCGTGTTGACCGCCATCCGTGTCGCCTAGGCGGCGCTGACTCGGGCCCTCAGCTCCTCCGCCTCACGCCGTTCAAACGCCAATCGGGGCAGCCTGTGCGATCGCCGTAACTCATCTGCAGAGCAGAGGAGTCGCAACGCCGTGCCGTGGTCGCCTTGAGCGGCCGACATCTGCGCCAACACCTCTTGGGCCCAGGCCCGCCACAAGACGTCGTCGGTTTCGTCGGCGATCGCTTGGAGCTCGGTGAGTGCTTCCTGGGCAGCGTGCACGTCACCGTCCCGCAACGCTGCCCAGGCGAGCCCACTCAGCGCCGCGGCCACAGATCCGGGTGTACCCGCGCTGCGATAAGCGTCGTAGGCGGCAAGGTAATGCTGGCGGGCAGCCCGGTGGTCGCCTCGGGCCCGCGCGATCAGGGCAGCGCCTTGGGCGGCGTGGCCGGCCACGGACGGGTCCCCGCGCTCACTACGGGTATGGGCCGCGCTCTCGAACAGGTCGGTGGCCTCGTCAAGCTCGTCAAGACCCAGGGCTGACACGCCAGCGGCTGTCAGCGACCAGTGAACGATGGCGTGAAGTCCGAGCGGTTCCGCCACCCGGGCGGCTTCGAGGAACTCCTCGATGGCATCGCGATGCAACCCGCCTTGCCTCAAGGCCAGACCCCGATGGAAGCGGACGGCGGCCAGGCCGGCGTGGTCTCCTGTTTCGAGGTAGAGCGCAACCGCACGTTCACCCCATTCCTGTGCGCCCTCAGGAGTGCCACGTTTGATCTCGAGAGCGAGTCTGACGAACGCCGCCAGCGCCTGACCCCAGCGGTCGTCCAGACAACGGAACTCGTCCTCCGCCATGGCGAGGTGCGCTAGAGCATTATCGAGGGGCATCCCTGCTGTTCCTTCGACGGCCAGCAGAGTTCGCGCCAGCGCGGCTCGAGGTCGATCACCCAGCCGCGAGAAGATCTCCAGACTGGTGGTTGCCGCCTGCGCACACTCGGGGTCCGGATGCACCAGGGACGACCGCGGCCTGCCTACGATGGCGCGCGCCAGGTGAGCACGTGCCCTGGCCGGCTCACTCCCCGCAGACAGCGTCTGGAGCTGTGTGAACAAGTCCCGGCCTTCGATGTGTCGGCCCAGGTGGTAGAACCATCCAAGCGAACCCACCAGGAGCAAGGCTTCGTCGGCCCGATCATCAGGAGCCTGGAACGCCCAGCTCAAAGCCGCGCGGATATTGTCCAGCTCTGACTGCAACCGGCTCAGCCAGACGGCTTGATCGTGTCCGCGGAGCCCGACCTCGGACTCCTCGGCGAGGCTCAGGACCCAGCCGGCGTGACGGGCACCCATCTCGTCAGCCTCTCCGGCCGCCTCCAACTGCTCCAGGGCGTAGACGCGAATCGTTTCGAGAAGGGTGAAGCGAGCTAGGGGCCCCGGCTCAGGCACGACCAGCGAACGGTGCACCAGCTGGCCGAGGAGGTGGGTGACGTCGCGTTGCGCCAGATCGTCGCCCGCGGTCACGCGCTCAGCGGCGGCCAGCGACCAACCGCCGCGAAAGACGGCCAAGCGGCGCAACAACAAGCGCTCCGGTTCGGACAGCAGCCCGTAGCTCCAGTCAACGGTAGCCCGCAGAGTGCGCTGGCGGGCCTCGGCTGTTCGTGGGCCGAGCGTGAGGAGCGAGAACCGATCAAGGTCGCCCAGACGTGCCGCTATATCGCCAAGGCTCAGTGCAGCGCTGCGGGCAGCGGCAAGCTCAATGGCCAGGGGGATGCCGTCCAAGCTACGACATATTGCTGCGATTGAGTCCTCGTCTCCTTCGCGAGTCTGTAGCGCCCGCATCGGGTCGGCGGCGAACATCCGGTCCAGGAAGAGTCGAACGGACGCGAAGGCGCGCAGGTCCTCACCCCCTGCGTCCGCTGGCGGGATCCGCAGGGGCTGCAGCCGGTAGACCACCTCGCCCGGCACTCCGAGGGCCTCGCGTGACGTGGCCAGGGTGTGGGCGGAGCTCGACGACGCGGTGAGTGCATGAACCAGTTCCGCACATGCCTGAATGACGTGTTCACAGTTGTCGATCACGAGGAGCACGGAACGACCCTCGAGGTACGCCAAGAGCTGGGTGGTCACAGAGTCATCGGCGGCCATTGGATCCACCGCGAGACCGAGGGCATCAGCCACTGCCTGGGGCGCGTGGCGCTGTTCGGTCAACCCGGCAAGCTCGATGAATACGACCCCATCGGTGAAACGTTCACCGGTACGCCGGGCAACCTCGACAGCGAGCGACGTCTTACCGGCACCCCCCACCCCGGTCAAGGTGACGATCTGGTTCTGATCCACCAAGGGGAGCAGGCGTTCGATGTCGTCGTCGCGGCCGACGAACGAGCTGACCCGGTTCGGCATGGTGAGCCGCCTCCGGGGTCGACGTGGCGACTGCGCATCCGCCACCTCAACCGCTGGTTGCGCGTGGCGCGTCGGGGCGGCGGCCACCGTCGCGTTCGCGCTGCTCGGGCGACCCAGTTCGGGATCCTGCCTCAGGATGCTCGCCTCGAGGTCTCGCAGGTGCACGGACGGTTCGAGCCCGAGCTCGTCGTCGAGTGTCCGCTTCAGGTCGCGATACACCTGGAGAGCGTCGGCTTGGCGTCCAGAGAGATACAGGGAACGCATGAGGAGGTGAGCCATTCCCTCGTGCAAGGGGTTGGCTTCGACCAACCGGCGCAGCTCATCGACTACTTCTCGCTGTCGACCGGTGGCAATGGCAAGGCTGAGGCGTTCCTCAGTGGCTTCGAGGCGGAGCTCGCCGAGTCGGTGAGCCTCCTTGCTCACCCAGGGCTCGTCCTCGAGACCCGCCAGGGGTGTGCCACGCCACAGGGCGAGAGCAGCAGCCAGTTCGGCCTCAGCTGACGCGGGTGACTCGGCCGCGGCCCGGCGAGCCCGGGCCAGGTGGGAAGTGAAGCGATGGACGTCGACCGACTCCTTCTGTACGTCCAGGCGGTAGCCGCCTGAGACCGTGACCAGTTCAGGAGCGTCGGCTCCTAGTGCGGAGAGGGCACGACGAGTCTTCGACACCCGGTTCTGCAGTGCGTTGAGGGGGTCGGCGGGCAGCGTCGCCTCTTCCCACAGCAGACTGACGAGGCGCGACGAGGGCAGCACCTGTTGCGGGTTGAGGAGCATGAGAGCCAGCAAGCTCTGCTCTGCCCGCCCGAGCGTGAGGGGCGGCTGATCGACAGCGAGCACCTCGAACGGTCCGAGGAGAAGGAAGTCCAGGGTCTCGGCTCGCTGGAGGGGCTGCTGGGTCACCTTCTCGTCCCTTGACGTGGCTCACGCCTTGGCAAGCCGGGCGGTGGCTTCTGCACCCTCGGGCCGACTGCTCAGCGCCCGCTGAGCACCCGACGAGTCGGCCTGTTGGGCGGCTTGGATCGGTGGCCCTTACCTTACTCGGCAAGCGCTGCCGGTCTCACCCCGCGGCTGGAGGGCGACCCGGCTGTGCCGGGTCGCTCCGTCTACGCAACGTCGCGCAGCTCCATCGTTGCAGCGGCGACCGTCGCAACTCGATGGCCCAGATGGGCAGCAGAGGCGAGAGTCACCTCGCTGGGACCGCCGTTGGCCGCCATGTGGCTGGCGCCGTAGGGATTGCCATGCTCGAACTGCACCTCGGCGGTGTACCCGGGCGGAACGATGATCCCGCCCCAGTGATAGAAGGTGTTGTTCATGGCTAGCACCGTGGCCTCCACGCCGCCGTGGGCGGTGCTGGTCGACGTGAAGGAGGAGTACACCTTGTTGACCAGCAGCCCCTGATCCCACAGGGAGCCGGTGGTGTCCAGGAACTGCTTGAGCTGAGAACTGGGGAGCCCGAAGCGAGTCGGCGATCCGAGAATGACTGCGTCGGCCCAGAGGAGGTCGTCCTTCGCGGCGACCGGTTCGTTCTCCGTTGCCGCGGCATGTGCCGCCCACGCCTCATTGCGGGCTATGGCCTCCGGGGGAGCGAGCTCACGCACCCGCCGCACCCGGACCTCTGCGCCAGCCTTCTCAGCCCCCTCCGCAATCGCATAGGCCAGGGCGTGAGTTCCGCCGGTCGAGGAGTAGTAGATGATGGCCACCCGAGGATCGCGGGCGCCACTCATCGTGTCGAAGTCGTTCATCATGTGTCCCTCCTGGAAGCTGTCGATGTGGCCCCGGCCCGCTCGGGGAACTCCTCTGGCGGACCGGTATCGGTGGTAGACCCGGCTCACAGGCTTCGTGGTTCGGCTGTCTGGACGCTGCCTGACGGCTGTTGGAACGCTCGACGTCGTGGACAGCGCCGACAGCTGCCTCCGCGCAGTTACCACGGAGTGCGATTCGCGCCATAAATGGCCGCACGCAGCTAGCGGTGATGCGCGTGCGCGACGGCGTGGCCCCGTCCTCGTGCGATAAGCCACCGATTCACCGGAACGGTGACCACGAACGCCACCACAAGAGCGAACGCCAGGCTCGACCAGAACAGCCAGCTGACGACCCCCGCGTCCATCGCTCCTGGGATGGTCAGCATGACGGCGTTGTCGACGACCTCCATGACGAAGATGCTGACGGTGTCGGCAGCCAGGGCCACCTTGATCGCCTGCCGCAACGGGACGTTGGCTCGCACGACAGGACCGATGGTCAACGCGTAGCCGAACACGAACGCAAGCCCGACTGCAAGAGCGACCGTCTGCAGATCGCTCCAACCCCACCACGTTCCGAGAACCATCCCCAGCACCTCTCCGATCGCACAGCCGGTAAGGCAGTGCAGGGTGGCTGACACGGCTAGTGACGTCAGCTGTCGTCCATGGACGCCATCGTGGGACTCGTGCTGATCTGCTGCGTGTTGGCGTTGGTCAATCCTCATCAGGGCATTCCTTCCTACTCGACATGGCCGTCATGTGTCGTCCAGTGGCGGGCGACTCAGTAGGAGGTTGTTCCTTTCCGCTGTCGAGAACCTGTCCACGCCCTCTCGCGGACTGGAGGTGCCAGAAGCGCTGTGAGGCCCTCTCGCGGACTGGAGGTGCGCGAAGCGCTGTGAGCGAATCCGCCATCGTCGCGAACTGTCGCACCGGCGGCCTGGCGGACTGAGGGCCGGTCCGGCCCCGCACCGCCACGGAAGCAAGAGACCTAGGCCTCTTGAACGGTGACCGCGAGGGCCGCCACCATGATCGACAGCCGGCGGGCCCCCGTGCGGCGAAGGCAGGGCGCTGGCGCACGCCGCCGCGCCCCAGACCGAGGACCTACGACGTCCTACACGTCGACAGGTCACGAGGAGGCTCCATGCTCAAACCATTCGTCGCCGTTGCCGTCGGCGCCGCGTCCACCGCTCTCGCCATCGCTGGCCAGCCGCTGGCAACGGCGGCGGGCGACTCGGTCGGTGTCCGTGTTCTGACCACCGATGTCGCCGCACCGTTCAACATTCACGTGACCAAACACGGCATCTATTACGCCGACGGAGTTCCGGGGATCGTGGGCAAGCTACGTAAGGACGGCAGCACCAAGACACTCGTGGCTCGCGCGCCGGGAGCGTCGGGGGTTGCTTACAGAGACGGCAAGCTGGCCTACACGACAACCGTTTCGGACCCAGAGACGCACGTGAACACCTCGAGCGCCCTGCACGTCAAAGGGCCGCATCGCCACCTCAGGGTCGGCACCCTGGCGTATGAGAGGAGCCATAACCCGGACAAGGTCAACACCTACGGCATCGCCAACCCCACTCCGTGCCAAGTGGAGGCCCTGGGTCCTCAAGCGCGCTACAAGGGCATCAAGGACTCGCACGCGTACTCCGTGGCCGCGTGGGGCAACAAGTGGCTCGTCGCCGATGCGGGCGCCAACGCCATCCTCGTCGTCAACAAGCGCGGCCACATCCGCACCCTCTCCGTTCTGCCACCCCAGCCGACCGTCATCACAGCCGAGGCGGCGACGGCGCTGGAACTTGATCCGGAATGCTTCGCGGGCACCAGGTACCGGTATGAGCCGGTGCCTACCGATGTGGAGGTGAAGCACGGCAGAATCTACGTGACCACTCTGCCGGGTGGGCCGGAGAGCGGCGCACTCGGCGAGCGAGGAGCCGTCTACCGAGTCGCCCCTTCGACCGGCAAGGCGACGCTGGTCGCCCGAGGGTTCGCTGGCGCAACGAACCTCGCAGTCGGCCGGCACGGCAAGATCTTCGTGACGGAGCTGTTTGGCGGTCGCATCTCTACGGTCGTGGATGGAAAGATCCGCAACTACGTTGAGCTTCCCGGTGCGATCGCGGTCGAGAAGCGCGACCGCGGCCTGTGGGGCTCGACGCTGGACCTCACGTTCCAGGGACCTGGATCCATCGTGAGGTTCAACTAGCGACTCTCCGCTTTGTGCGAACCCCCTCGTTGATTCGAGCGGTCACACGCCTGTGCCGTCCGTACGGCACAGGCGTCGCTAGGCACGAACAAGGGCGGTGACCTGCCGAGTCACCGCCCTTGTTGTCGCGCGGGCTACCGGATCGACGTGGCACTCATCGCCTGGGGTCACGGACTTCACGGGGCCACGGTTCGCGGCACCCACGAGAACACCGCAGACGTGCCGGGATCAACGGTCAGTTGTAGCCACCGGCTTGCGCTCGTACCGAACGTTTCCAGTCGGGTCAGATTGGCCACCCCCGCGTAGGACGTCTCCGCTTCGTATCTGTGCTCGTCGCCATGGATCAGCAGCACCTTGCCGCCGAACGCCTTGGCGCGAGCCACGATGCGGTTCCTGATTGCAAGGTATGGCGTCCGGGCTTCTGGCTCCGCATGCATCAGGAGCACGACGCCTGCTGCTCCCGCGGCCTCGGCGCGATCGAAGGCAGCCCCGACCCACGCCAGATTCGCGGCGTCTCGTGCCTGGTACTCGGCTTTGCGGGTCGACGGTTGATCGCCGCCCGCCAGGCCCTGCCACCGGGCGCGGCCGTTGTTGCTGCCTACAACATGGACTGTCGCGAATACTGCCCCGGCGCGCTCGAACAGCACGTTCTCGCGGAAGCTCGAGTAGCTGGGATTGCTGGCCTGAGTCTGAACGAGCACCGGGTACTGGCCTAGTGTGACGCCGGGCTGCGGGTAGAACACCTGTCGTAGGTAGCCGAGGCGCTCGGTGGGCAGGTAACGTCCCATCTCGACCCGGTGGCAGTCGGTCCATTCATTGTCGCCTGGCGTGAACACGAACGGGTCGGCAAAGCTGTTGAACAACGACACCCTGTCCTGGTAGACCGCGTTGTCGCAGAGCGACTCCCCGCTCTTGATGTCACCGGCGTGCAGGACCATCGACACTGCTGTGTCGGCGTTGACGTGTCGGATCAAGGATGGAAACTGGGCGCGCTCGATGTCGGAATAGGGCGTGTCACCTATGACGGCGAAGGTCTCGCTGCTGAGCGTCTCGATATCGGCCGGCGTAACCTTGGCCCCAGCGGCGGGCCGCGCCGAGATCACGGTGAGACCAAGCACCACGACGGCGAGAGATCGAACAGCTCGTCGAATGACGGTCATGTCAAGCCGACTCGTTGGTGACGTCTCCGGTTGCTCGCTCGGCAGCAGCCTTGATCCGCTGCAGGGTGATGCCCATGCCCTCGCGGAGGTCGTTGTCACGATCGGAGCCACCGACCCACTTCTGGGTGAGCCACGCCATGGCCGCCGGCAGCGGCCGTTCAGCGGTGTAGGACTCGGTCAACCTGGTTCCTGTCGGGATCGGCTCCAGGAGGTAACGCCAGGTGTAGGAGCCGATCCCCGGACCGCTGCGGTTGAACGCGAACTCCTGGCCGGGTTCTGCGACCGTGACCACGGGCACCGTGAACCACGAGGGACCTCGACGACCCTTGTTCCGCGCGATGAACCTGGCGCCCACCTCGGGGCGAGACGCGCCACGGGTCCAGGTGCACCGGCGGCACTCTGGGCTCCATTCGCCCATTCGCGTGATGTCGGAGACGAGCTCGTAGACGTGGTCCGGTGATGCGGCGATGTCGATGGACACCGAATCGTGCGGCAGACGTTCGACCATGACAGACCCCTCTCGTTGGTCAGTCCGAGGCAGCTATTGGTCACGCGCGGCAGCGGAGGAACGAGGCCGGACGGGACACCGCCTCGGCGTTGTACTGGTCGACGTCGTCAGCGCCCCAGCCAGGTGCCTTCAGCACAGCACTCTGCCACTGACGCGCGGACTGTCAATGGCCATTCTGCTGACGCCGGTCCGTCAGGCGCACCATCGGTGTTCACCTCGGCAACCACGTTGATGGCGACCTCGAGATCAGGCGCCTGCCCCGGCGTACGTAACGGCATCGGCAAGGATCTGCCTGGCGGTCTCGCCGGCCGTGAGCGTCGACGTATCCAGCCACCAGCCCACGTTTGCGAAGCCGCCGTGCATCGCCGCGCTCAGTCCGGCGTAGTCGTCGAAGAAGAACTGCTCGTCGTGGTGTCGGATGGTGTTGCGGTAGCGACAGACGTCGATGCCCGGCGCAAGCACGACGAGGAGGACTCGTCGAGGACTGAGCGCGTCCATGAAGAAGTCGAGCTGCGTCCGATCTGGGATGACCGAATCGATGACCGGTGTGAAGCCATAGTCGGCGAAGTTCGCCGCGAGGGCACAGAGGTTCTCATTGCAGAGGCGGACCTGGTGAGCGGCCTCGTCGGCGGGTTCTCCGAGTGCCCACACCCGGCCGCTGACGATGAGTTCGTTGATGACGTCACCGTCGAGGCGAGCGGAACGCCTAAGCCCTTGAGCAACCAGGCGGGACACAGTCGTCTTGCCGGCGGCGGGTGGCCCGGTGATGATCACGCAGCATGCGCCGTTGTCCATCTCACTGCCTGGGTCCGCCACCACCCCAGGACCCTACGCGACCACCGCGCACAACTCGATCGAAATACGACGTAGGCCGCGAGCGGGCTACGCCCGCCAGCTGACCTGCAGGTCGGTTACCGGCGGAACGTCAGGTATCCGCGTCCGGAGAGGTCTCCGACGGTGGCTGTAACGATTATCCTCTCGCCGGCCGAGGGCTGATCATCGTCGAGCTCGGCGGAGCAGAAGCCATTCGGTCCAGTCGCGCACGGGTTCTGTCGCATCCGGAATTCGGCGTCGCCTGCATCGGAGTCAGTCCACCGCACCCAGGCCCCGGCGACCGGCCTGCCGCGACGATTGAGAACGCGTGCGGTGTACGTCTGGGTGCCGTCGGGGAGCCAGTTCATACACGAGTTGGGAGCGAGCTGTCGTTCGGGCTGTGACCTCGGCACGGTACAGGTGACGCGTACCTGCTGCTGGTTGTCGGCGCTGGTCGGGGGCTCTGGCGCCGTGGGTGTTGCGGTGCCGACGGCCGCGAGCAGCGTGCCCGCGCTGGACACGCTGGCCATCAGCTGGAGAAGGAACCGGTAGAGCCACACCTAGGCGACGCTACGGACGGTATGGCGAACGCGCCAATTGGGAGCATAAAGACACTGATGGGCAGCGCACATGGCGGACGTCGGCGGGCATCAACCGCCGCACGCGGACGCTCCAGGCCTCCGGGAGTGCGCGGACCCGGCGGGCGACGCACGGGGAAGCCGGTCGCTGCCTGTGATATCAGTAGTTCGACGGCGGGCCGTAAGGATGCCCACCCCGGAAGAGGACGGAGAAGCATGAGGAAATCAATGATGCTGGCTGTGGCGAGTGCCGCTCTTCTCGCTGGGGCGCTTCCTGCGTTCGCCGACGTCGTCGTGGGCACCGCCGAAAGTGACACCTTGAGGGGAACAACGGGCGGTGACACCATCTCGGCGCGCGCAGGAGCCGACACTGTCTACGCGCTCGGCGGTGACGACGGAATCCGAGGTGGTCGGGGCGCAGACCGCCTGTTCGGCGGTCCCGGACCTGACTTCTTGGTAGACGGGCCCGGTAAGGACGCACTGCGCGGCACACGCGGACCCGACATCTTCAACGTGCGGCGTGGCGCCGATGCCGTCCTCGGGGGATACGGAGACGACAACATTGTGCTCTACCGCGACAGCAAGGCTGACCTGGTGAAGTGCGGCCCGGGCGATGACAGCCTCGCCTACACGGGCAAGCGGGAGCGGCACGACATCATCCGTGGCTGTGAGACTGTTTCCGCCTACCAACCCTGAGACCGACGCCCCCGACACTGTCGAGATGGGTGCCGATGTGGCTGCCGCACGGCGGATACGCTGACACAGGCCGGGCCTGCACACTGTGCACCCGTGAGATGGCGAAGCCGGCGAGCGGGGCGAACCGGTGGGCCGGTGGGGAACCTGCACAGAATCTTCACACGTCGTCCGCCAATCCCGACCACGCAGCCTTCTACCCTCAAACACATGGACCCTGCCGCGCGCCGCATCCTCGTCGTCGAGGATGAGCCCGTCATCAACGCGGCAGTCACAGACCGGCTCGAGGCCGAGGGGTACGACGTCATCCGCGCGTGGGACGGACCTGGGGCGGTGGAGCAGTTCACTGCTCACGCGCCCGACCTGGTCCTCCTCGACGTGATGCTTCCCGGCTTCGACGGCCATGAGGTGTGTCGGCGCATCCAAGCTGTTCGGCCGGTGCCCGTGCTGATGCTGACCGCCCGTGACGACGAGGCCGACGTCCTCGTCGGGCTCGCTGTGGGCGCTGACGACTACCTCACCAAGCCATTTCGCATGCGCGAATTGGTTGCGCGGGTTGCAGCGCTGCTGCGGCGAGTTGACCGGGCCGCGGAGCTGGCTGGCCGCGGCGCAGCGGATCTGGGGGACCTGCGGATCGACGCCGGGGCTCGCCGGGTGTGGTCCGGTGACCACGAGGTGCACCTGACGCCGACCGAGTTCGACCTCCTGCTGTGCCTCGCGGTCAGTCCGGGCGTCGTGCTCACTCGTGAGCGTCTGCTTGCCGAGGTGTGGGGCTGGTCGGGCGCGTCAGGAACACGCACGGTCGACAGCCACGTGAAGGCGCTGCGCGCCAAGATCGGAGGCGATCGGTTGCGCACCGTGCACGGGGTCGGGTACGCGCTCGAGTCCGGAAACGACCGATGAGCGTCCAGCCGCTCGACCCGGTTCGCTCTGTGAAGGTCAAGCTCGGGTTGCTGGTGGCGGCAAGCGTCACTGTGGCTTCGGTGATCGCCACGATCGGCTCCGCCGGGGGTGTGCCGATCTGGCTCAGCATTCCGGTCACCATCGCCTTGGCTCTTGCCGTCACCCAGCTCCTGGCGGTCGGCATGACGTCGCCGCTTCGTCAGATGACGACGGCCGCCCGGCGCATGGCGACGGGCGACTACTCCGTGCGTGTGCTCGCCACCTCACGTGACGAGGTCGGCGACCTGGCTCGGGCGTTCAACCGGATGGCGGAGGAGCTCGCCGAAGTGGACCGGCGAAGGCGGGAGCTGGTCGCCAATGTCAGCCACGAGCTTCGCACACCGTTGACCGCGCTGTGCGCACTACTGGAGAACCTCGCCGACGGCGTCGCCGATCCCGACCCGAGGACGCTCCATGCCGCCCTGGATCAGGGGGAGCGGATGACCGCCCTGGTCAACGACCTGCTCGATCTATCGCGGGTCGACGCCGGCGAGACGCCCCTGGTCCGAGAAGCCGTCGAGGTCGGGCCGATGCTGGAGGCGGCCGTTGCCGAGTTCCGCGCCGGCGGTCGCAACGTGAGGTACGTCGTCCACGTCACCCCACCGGACCTCACCGTCGAGGGGGACCCGGCACGACTGCGCCAGTTGGCCGCCAACCTGCTGGACAACGCGTCCCGGCACAGCCCACGGGCCGGAACCGTAACAACCAGCGCGGTGGCCATCGACGACCGCTGGCACCTGACCGTGGCCGACGAGGGCCCTGGCGTCGCGCCGGAGAACCGCGAGCGAGCCTTCGAACGGTTCGGGACACTCAGCGACATCGACGGTGGTGGCGGAACCGGCCTGGGGCTTGCCATCGCTCGCTGGGTGACGGACCTCCACAGTGGAACGATCGGCTTCGCCGACCCAGAACCGGGGAAGTACGGTGCCCGCATCCGGGCCGACCTCCCTATCTCGCCCGCCCCGCCAGGCCAGGCGAAGACTTCTCGGACGGAGGCCGCAGCCGTGCCCGCGGGAAGCCTCGCCACCGCCCCGATCGGTAGCTCGGCCCCCACGCCAGCGAGCAGCCTCGACTTCACCGCGGCCGGTAGCGCCGCCCCCGCGCCAGCGGGCAGCCCTCACGCCGGCCCCATATCGGCTTCCAGCCGAGCAGCCGTCCCGTCCTTGACCGACACGGTCTTCGGCGACGTATGGCCGGACCGCTCGCTACCGGCCAACGTCCCGGTTGTGCTCGGCGCCCTGAGCGTGGGCGTCCTGGCGAGCGTGCTCCTGCCATTCCGAGACCTCGGCCTCGCCATGCTCCTCGTTCTGGTAGCCGCCGGAGGAGTCCTGCTCGCCGCGAGCCGGTATCGGCGTGACCCGTTCACCGTGACGTGTGCCGGCCTCTGCCTCGCGCTGTCAGCCACCGTTGTCGTCAGGGACGCCGAGTGGATCGCCGTGCTCTGCCTGTTCGCCGGGGCCGGGCTGTGCGCCGTCGGGCTGGTCCGCGGTCGTACGGTGCCGTCATTCGTCGTGGCGGGGCTCGCGTGGGGACTCGCCGGCTTACGTGGGCTACCGTGGCTCGGCCGCACGGCACGCGTCCTCACCGGCCTGGGCAGCGGGGCGGCGCTGCTGCGCACGGCGCTGTGGTCATCACTCGGCATCACGGTGTTCGCCCTGCTGTTCGCCTCGGCCGACGCATTGTTCGCCGAGTGGGTGGGGGCCTTGGTGCCGGACTTCGCGTGGGCTGACCTCGCCTTCCGTGCCTTCGTCGCGGTGGGCATCGGTGGCATCGTGCTGGCCGGCGCCTACCTCGCCCTCAACCCGCCCCACGTCGATCGCGGCGAGGGAGCCAGCCGTCCCGTTGCCCACCGGTTCGAATGGCTGGCACCGGTGCTGGTCGTCGACGCGGTCTTCATCGTGTTCCTGGTGGCCCAGGCCACAGTGATCTTCGGTGGTCATGAGTACCTGCAGCGCACGACCGGGCTGACATACGCCGAGTATGTCCATCAGGGCTTCGGGCAGCTGACCGTGGCCACCGCCCTCACCCTCTTGGTCGTCTGGGCAGCGACGCGCAAGGCGCCACGCGAGAGTCCGGCCGATCGAGCGTGGATCCGGCTCTCTCTCGGCTTGCTGTGCGCGTTGACGCTGGTCGTCGTTGCCTCCGCGCTGTACCGGATGCACGTCTACCAGGACGCCTACGGCTTCACGCAGCTGCGCCTGCTGGTCGACGTGTTCGAGGGCTGGCTGGGAGCGCTGGTACTGGCCACGATGGCTGGAGGCGTGGCGCTGAGGGCGCCCTGGCTGCCTCGGTTCGGACTCTTCAGCGGCGTGGCGCTCCTGCTCGGCCTGGCCGCCTTGAACCCGGACGCCTGGATCGCCCGACAGAACCTGGACCGGTACGAAGCTACCGGCAAGGTCGACTGGACATATCTCAGCGATCTCTCCGACGACGCGCTTCCGGTGCTTGCCACGCTGCCCCAGCATCTCGCCGAGTGCGCGCTGGACATCGACGGCCGCCAACGTGACGACTGGCTGGAGTGGAACGTCGGACGCTCACAGGCACGGGCGTTCATCGAAGCACACGCGGAGAACTGGCAGCACCGGTCGGAGTGCCCCGGCCAGACCAAGCGCTAGGCCGTGCCAGGGTCCCGCCGACGGTCTACGGCGCGGGATTGACAGCTCGGCCGATCGGCTCGCCGGCGACGAACACCGAGGCCACGTCGGCGTCGGTGGCCAACGCGAAGGCCTTCGCCAGGGCAGCATCTGGTCCGTCCGCATGCCGCAGGCCGATGTCAAGCGTGGAACCCGCCCGCGGGCGCAGCCAGAGGGCGTCGAATTGCTTGCCGACAGAGAAGTCTCCGACCTCATCGGCTAAGCCCAGCGCTTCGGCCCCCGCGGATGTCGCCAGGTGGAGCAGGTGCGCGGAGGTGAGGGGCAGTCCTCGCGCCGCCAGCAGCTGCTGCATGAAGTAGGCCTGCAGTCCCTCCTTGAACAATGACATCCCGGTACCCGCGCCGACGTCGGAACCGAGGCTGACATGCACCCCGTTCTCGATGTGATCGCGGAGGGGGAACAGGCCGCTGCCGAGAGCGGAGTTGCTCGTCGGACAGTGCGCGACGCTTGCCCCCTGCTGCGCGAGGACGTCGAGCTCACCCGGCGTGGGATGGACGTTGTGCGCGTAGACGCTCCGGGTGCCGACCAGCCCGTGCTGGTGGTAGGAGGCGAGATAGTCGTCGCAACCTGCGAACAGGCTCCGGACAGTGGCCACCTCGGTGAGGTTCTCGTTGATGTGCGAGGTGAACCAGGCTCCCTCGACGACTCCCTGCAGCGCTGCGCACGACTCGAGAAGACCTTCGGTGCAGGACAGCGAGAACCGCGGAATGACGGCGTAGCGATTGCGGCCCACACCGTGCCAGCGCTTGGCAAGCTGCAGCCCTTCGTCGTACGCCGTCTGCGGCAAGGTGAGCAGATCGGTGCGCAGGACTCGGTCGCTGACGACCAGTCCGCTGGTGATCCGTAGCCCGACCTCGGCAGCTCGGGTGAACAGCGCGTCGACGGCGAGGGGGAAGTGCGAGCCGAATACCAGCGCGGTGGTCGTGCCGGCGGTAGCGAGTCCCGCGACGAACTCGCCAGCCACCTCGATGGCGTAGTCCGGGTCCGCCAGCCGCGCCTCCTCAGGTAGGGCGCTTCGCTCCAGCCACTCGAGCAGCGGCATCCCGAGAGAACCGATCATCCGCACCTGAGGGAAGTGCACGTGGGTGTCCACGAATCCGGGAAGCACAAGCCCCTCGCGAAGGTCCACGACCTGCTCCTGCGGATGAGCGGCACGCAGCACCGCCGCAGAACTGCGCTCGCGAATCACGCCATCGCGGACCAACAGTGCGCTGTCGGCCGCGGAGCGAAGAGCTCCGCCAGCGAACGGGTCGTCCGGGGTGTCCAGGAACGTCCCGAGGAAGATGGTCACGGGTGTGCTCGGGCGGGAGGCGAGTACCGGCGTGCAGCGTCTTCCTCGAGGCTGCGTAGCAAGGCAGCCGCGACGCTGACGGCGATGGTCGCGGGCTGCTTGCCGGAGAGTCCGGGGACTCCGATCGGTGTGTTGATCCGGGCGATGGCGTCCTCGTCATGGCCCTCGTCGGCGAGCTTCTTGCGGAACCGCGACCATTTGGCGCTCGAACCGATCAACCCGATCGAGCCGAGGTGGTGGGTACGCAGGGCGGCGTCGACAAGCGCTGCGTCCTCGGCGTGGTCATGGGTCATCACCAGGACGTGGGTGCCCGTCGGCAGCTCGCCGAGTACCAGCTCCGGGAGGACCGGGACGTGGTGCCGGTGGACTCTCGCGAGAGCGTCGTCCAAGACCGCCAACCGCTGGTCGGTCAGCTGCTCGGGCCGGGAGTCGACAAGGTGCAGGTCGAGGTCGTGTCGCGCCAGGATGCGAGCGAGCTCCATGCCCACGTGCCCCATGCCGAAGATCGCGACTGCGGCCGTGACGGCGAGCGGCTCGAGGAGCACAGTGACCTCACCGCCACAGCACTGGACACCACGGTTGACCGGCGCCTTGTCGGAGAGACTGGCGGTGAACATCTCTGGCGCTGCCTGCGGGTCGCGCAGCAGCTGGCGCGCCTTGTCGATCGCGGTGGCCTCGAGAGCGCCGCCACCGATGGAGCCCCAGGTTTCGTGCTCGGCGACGACCATCTTGGCGCCGGCCTCACGTGGGGAGTGGCCGCGCACGGCTGCCACAGTCACCATCACTGCAGCCTCGCGGCGCGACCGCAGGCGCTCGACGGCGGTCAGCCAATCCATGCCTCGTCCTACGCCTCGGTCAGATGCGGGACGGCGTCTGGTGTCAGTACCGGTGTGACGGACTGAGCGACCTCCGACTCCGGAAGGCGCACAGGTGCGTCGGGGTCAGGCTGATGCGGGCGTACACCGGGCTTACCCTCCGCCATGTGTCCCTCGTCGTGTCCGCGGCGAGCTTCGGAGAGCGCCCACCAGACTGCCTCCGGCGTGGCCGGCGA
Organism: Nocardioidaceae bacterium; assembly: GCA_035633755.1. Lineage (GTDB taxonomy): Bacteria > Actinomycetota > Actinomycetes > Propionibacteriales > Nocardioidaceae > DASQEH01. The sequence continues at coordinate 22,998 of DASQEH010000065.1, forward strand.
AGCCAGGTCGACACTCGTTCCTGCAGGTCCGAACGCGGCGGCCGCCTCACGCAATGCCTCCCGGACCGAGAAGGCCAGCATCAACGGCGGCTCACCGACTGCCTTGGAGCCGTAGATGGCACCGTCCTCATGAGCTCGCTCCATCAGCGTGACCCGGAAGTCCGTGGGCATCTCGGACAGGCTCGGCAGCTTGTAGGTGCTCGCCGAATGAGTCGCGAGGCGACCCCGCATAGGCCCGTCTCTCTCGTCCCAACGTAGATCTTCGAGCGTGAGCCAGCCGGCGCCCTGAACGAACGCTCCCTCGATCTGACCGATGTCGACGAGCGGCGAGAGGCTGTCGCCCACGTCGTGGACGATGTCGACCCGCCGCGTGGTGTAGGCGCCGGTGAAGCCATCGACCTCGACCTCGGTGGCGGCGGCGCCGTAGGAGAAGTACTTGAAGGGTGAGCCGTGCATGGTCGTGGAGTCCCAGTGCAGGCCCTCCGTGCGGTAGTAGCCCGCGGCGAACAGCTGCACGCGTTGGAAGTACGCGGTACGGACGAGGTCCTCCCAGGCAACGCCCACATCGGTGCGACCCAGCGGAACCGCCTTGCCGTCGACGAAGCGGATGTCTGCCGGAGCCACGCCCAAGCCACCGGCGGCCACCTGCGCCAGGCGGTCCCGGATCTGCTCGCAAGCGTTCTTGATGGCGCCGCCGTTCAGGTCGGCTCCCGACGACGCTGCCGTGGCCGAGGTGTTGGGCACCTTGTCGGTCCGCGTCGGTGCCAGCCGTACCTTGCGCAGGGGGACGCCCAGCGTGGTGGCGGCGACCTGGAGCATCTTGGTGTGCAGACCTTGACCCATTTCGGTGCCGCCGTGGTTCACCAGGACCGAACCGTCCTTGTAGACGTGCACCAGCGCGCCGCCCTGGTTGAACGCCGTCAAGTTGAACGAGATGCCGAACTTGACCGGGGTCACCGCCAAGGCGCGCTTGGTGTGCTCGTGCTCGCTGTTGAACCGTGCAATCTCCTCGCGCCGGCGCGAGACGTCAGCGGACTCGCAGACCTGTGCCCAGATGAGCTGGAGCCGCTCGGGGTGCCGGACCGGCTGTCCATAGGGCGTCGTCTGCGGCGCGGCATCCTCACCGGTATTGGCGCCGTAGAAGTTGCGTCGACGCAGCTCGATCGGGTCGATCCCGAGCATCGGTGCGCAGCGACCGAGGATGTCCTCGATCACCATCATCCCCTGGGGACCGCCGAAGCCACGGAAGGCGGTCTGCGAGGTCTTGTTGGTCTTCGCGATGCGACCGCTGACCCTGACGTTGGGGATCCAGTAGGCGTTGTCGATGTGGCACAGCGCGCGTGCAAGTACCGGCTCGGAGAGGTCCAGGCTCCAGCCACCGTCGGCCGTGAGCGTCGCCTCGAGCGCCTGGAGGAGGCCACCGTCGTCGAACCCCACCCGCCACTCGACATGGAAACCATGCCGCTTGCCCGACATGGTGAGGTCCTGCGTGCGGTTGAGCCGCAGCCGGACCGGACGGCCAGTCAGGATGCTGCCCAGTGCGGCGATCGCGGCGAGCCCGTGTGGCTGCATCTCCTTGCCGCCGAAGCCACCGCCCATCCGCAGGCACTGCACCGTCACGTTGTGGCTGGCAACTCCCAGGACGTGGGCGACGATCTCCTGCGTCTCCGTGGGGTGCTGAGTGCTGCTCTGGATGAAGATCTGACCATCCTCAGCGACCTGCGCGAGGGAGCAGTGGGTCTCGAGATAGAAGTGCTCCTGACCGGCGAACTCCAGCTCACCGCTGAAGACGTGGTCGGACGCCTCGATCCCGGCTGTCACGTCCCCGCGCTGCACCGTTGGCTGCGCGCCCTGGAACGCCTCCGCCTCGATGGCCTCCCGAACGTTGATGAGCGCCGGCAGCGGATCGAGCTCGACGATGACCGCCGCGGCCCCGAGTCTGGCTGCCTCCAGCGTCGTACCGAGCACCCAGCAGAGGGCGTGTCCGTAGAAGCAGACCTGGTCCGGGAACAGCGGTTCGTCGTGCTTGACACCTGCGTCGTTGACGCCCGGAACGTCCTCGGCGGTGAGGACGCGTACCACGCCCGGGACCGCGTACGCCGGAGTGACATCGAGGCGGGTGATGCGCGCCTTGGCTTGCTCGGCCTGGACCGGCCAGGCATGCAGGCAGTCCTTCGTCCTGACCACGAGGTCGTCGGTGTACAGCGCATGTCCCGTGACATGCAGCGCCGCCGACTCGTGCGGGATCCCCTTGCCGACCTCCATGAACTCCGACGGGATGTCGGGTAGCTGAGACAGGTGACTCATACGGGTGCCCCTTCCATGACCGGGGAGTGCGGGTGCTGGGAGTGCAGCTTGAGCAGCGCCTGGCCGAGCATGGCCGAGCGGTAGGCAGCACTGGCGCGGTGGTCGCTCAGCGGAGTGCCTTCGTCCGCCAACACCTGCGCGGCTGTCTGGACCACGTCGCTGGTCCAGGGTTGCCCGACCAGGGCGCTCTCGGTGGCGCTTGCCCGGATGGGCGTGGCTGCAACCCCACCGAGGCCGATGCTGGCCCGGCGTACGACACCGTCAGCTACGTCGAGGGCGAACGCGACGGCGACGCTCGAGATGTCGTCGAAGCGGCGCTTGGCGATCTTGTGGAAGGCGGTCAGCCCGGCCAGCGGCCGCGGGATCTTGATCTCTTTGATGAGCTCGCCCTCGGCGCGGACGGTCTCCCGGTAGCCGGTGAAGTAGTCCACGAGAGGCACGGAGCGTTCGCCCGAGGTGGAAGCCAGCACCAGCTGCGCCTCCAGCGCGAGGAGCGCCGGCGGCATGTCACCGATGGGTGATGCGGTCCCGAGGTTGCCACCGAGGGTTGCGCCGTTGCGGATCAGTCGGGACGCGAACTGCGGGAACACCTCGCCCAACAACGGCACCTCACCATCGAGTCGACGCTCTATCTCGGTCAGCGTGAGCGCTGCCCCCAGTGTGACCTCGTCCGCGGTGACCGTGAGGGTGCGCAGCTCCGGGAGCCGGTCGATCGCCACCACGAGAGGGGCACGCGAGCCGCGGATGTTGACGTCGACGCCCCAGTCGGTCGAGCCGGCGACGAGCAACGCCTCGGGACGCTCGGCCAGCAGCTCGAGCGCGTCGTCGAGATTGGCGGGGCGAACGAACTCCGCGCCGGGCGCACTGATCCGTGTGGGTCTCGGGGCCGGTGGTGGCGAGTCGCGACGGCTGACGAATGGATCCGAGGCCACCGGCTCACCGAGCGCGAAGGCAGCGTCCTTGATCGGCCGGTAGCCGGTGCATCGGCACAGATTGCCGCTGAGCGCGTGCAGGTCGAAACCGTTGGGGCCGTGCTCGTGATCCACTTCGCCGCCGGGGGCGTTGGGGTCCAGCTGTCCGGAGCCGGGCGCCTCGGGAGTACCAGGATGCCCGTTCGGCTCGCATCGACCGGCACGGTAGTACTCCGCCGCCATGCTGCAGATGAACCCCGGCGTGCAGTATCCGCACTGGGAGCCGCCACGCACGGCCAGCTCGTGCTGCACCGGGTGCAGCGCGGTAGGTGAACCTAACCCCTCAGCAGTCACGACTTCCTGGCCGTCAAGGCCGGCAGCGGCAACGAGGCAGGCGTTGATCGCCACCCATTCGGTGCTGTCGTCTCCGATGGTCGAGGGCCTGGCCAGCATGATCGCGCATGCACCGCACTCGCCTTCGGCGCAGCCTTCCTTGGCGCCCGTCAACCCCAGGTCTCGAAGCCAGTCAAGAGCACTGGTGTGGGGGGACAAGCCGTCATACGCCACAGCCCGGCCGTTGACCGTCACCTCGATCGCGGTCATTCCAACGCCTCCTCTTCGCGGTGATTCACGTCACACCAGGATTGCCGTCGCATGATCATAGGCGGCGACCCTGCGGCTGAACAGACCAAACGGAAGCAAGTTTCCGCAGTTCGGTAATCGCGCGAGCGTACGTCATCAGAGCACTCCGCGCAGACGCACGTGACGGTTGACGTCCTTGTACAACAGATAGCGGAACCTGCTCGGCCCTCCGGCGTAGCAGGCCTGCGGGCAGAAAGCCCGCAGCCACAGGAAGTCGCCCTCCTGAACCTCGACCCAATCCTGGTTGAGGAGATACACGGCCTTGCCCTCCAAGATGTAGATGCCATGCTCCATCACGTGCGTCTCCGGGAAGGGGATCGCGCCGCCAGGCAGGAAGTTGACGATGTTCACGTGCATGTCATGGCGTAGATCGAGGGGGTCGACGAACCGCGTCGTGCTCCACGCCCCATCGGTACCGGGCATCTCCACCGGCACGACGTCCTCCTCGTTGACCACGAACGCCTCCGGCATCTCCACGCCGTCGACCCGCTCATAGCGCTTGCGCACCCAGTGGAATGTCACCGGCTCAGGACCGGTCTGGTGGGCGGTCCAGGCGGACCCCGGCGGGATGAAGGCGTAGCCACCCGGCCCGAGCAGGTGCTCGTCGCCCTGGATCGTGAGGCGGAGGGAGCCCGTCATCACGAAGAGCACAGCCTCGGCGTCCGGATCGGTCTCGGGGTCATCGCTGCCACCTCCAGGCGAGACCTCGACGACGTACTGGCTGAAGGTCTCGGCGAACCCCGACAGCGGTCGAGCCAGCACCCACAGCCGGGTCTCCTGCCAGGACGGCAGGAAGCTGACAACGATGTCGGTCAGAGAGCCTCGTGGCAGGACGACATACGCCTCGGTGAAGACTGATCGGTCTGTGGTCAGCCGCGTCTGCGGCGGAAGACCTCCCTGGGGCGCGTAGTACCTGTTCATCGTTGTCCTCTTTCCAGAAGTCGGCCGTTGCACGGGCTGTCGCCGTCGACGGGTACGCCGCGCAGCCAGGTCCGGTGCACGACTCCGCGCAGCCGTCGCCCGGCGTAGGCCGATACCGGGTTCTTGTGCGCCAGGTCGGCCGCGTCAACCAGGAACTCCTCGTCGGGTGCCAGCACCACCAGATCGGCATCCGCCCCGATCTCGATCCTGCCCTTGTGCGTGAGCCCGACGCGATCGGCGGGTGCGGTGGCCATCCAGTGGACCACGTCGGCCAGGTCGTGGCCTCTCGAGCGAGCCGTCGTCCACACGGCTGCAAGCGACACCTGGAGTGACGCGATGCCGCCCCAGGCAAGGCCGAAGTCGCCGTCGGCCTGGCCACCGGGGGCCCACTTCAACGTGGGGGTGCTCGGCGAGTGATCGGAGACCACCATGTCGATGTCTCCGCCGCCGAGGCCGGTCCACAGCGCCTCACGGTTGGAGACTCCGCGGATAGGGGGGCAGCACTTGAACTCAGTGGCGCCGTCGGGCACATCGTCGGCGCAGAGAACCAGGTAGTGCGGACAGGTCTCGACGCTGAGGTCGGTTCCCCGCTCGCGTGACTTGTGCAGATCCGGGAGCGCTTCGGAGCTGCTGAGGTGGAGCAGATGAGTGCGCGCACCGGAGCGTTCCGCCTGCTCGATCACCTGACCGATGGCGGAGCACTCGGCAGCCGGCGGTCGCGACGCCAGGAAACCTGCATAGCCCTTGCCCGCGGCCAGAGTCTCATCGACGTGGTCGGGATCCTCGGCGTGCACCAACATCAAGGCTCCCAGCCGGGCCACCTCGTCCATTGCCGCCGAGAAGCCGTCGGGCTCGAGGTGGGGGAACTCGGGCACCCCGGAGTGGATCAGGAAGCACTTGAACCCGAAGACACCGGCCTCATGCAGGGCGGCGAGATCGTCGAGATTGCCGGGCACGGCTCCGCCCCAGAACCCCACGTCGACCATGATCTGGTCGCGGGCGACGTCGCGCTTGATGTGCAGCGCTTCGACACTGGTGGTGGGGGGCACGGAGTTCAGCGGCATGTCGATGATCGTCGTGACGCCTCCGGCCGCCGCGGCCCGCGTCGCCGACGCGAACCCCTCCCAGTCTGTGCGGCCGGGCTCGTTGACGTGAACGTGCGTGTCGACCATCCCCGGCAACAGCACCTCGTCGTCGGCGACGACGTAGGTGTCCATGGCGTCGATGTCGGCGTCGATTGGCTCTATTGAGACGATTCGTCCGTTGAGGACGCCGACGGCGCAAGCTCGCTCCGCTCCGTCCACGACGGCTCGCCGAGCCCTGACCACGAGATCAATCATCATGGCCTCGATCATCCCCGACCAGCGTGTCGAGGGCGATTCGAGCGCCGATCCGGGCCAGCAGCGGCCCCGGCGCAGCGAAGGGCTCCTCGACGTAGGAGGCCTCATCGGTGAGGGCGTACGCCGAACCGATCCCCGCCCCGGCCAGCGCCTGTGCGTCGAGAAGGCAGCGTCCTGCAACGGCGACGACGGGGACCCCAGCTCTGTGGGCCGCAGCAGCCACACCCGCGGGCGCCTTTCCGCGCAGCGTCTGTTCGTCGAGCGAGCCTTCGCCGGTCAGCACCAGGTCGGACCCTTGGATGGCACTCTCGAGGCCGGTCAGCTCCTGGACCACGTCCGCCCCTGGCCGCAGACGGGCTCCCAAGAGGGAGATTGCCGCGAAACCCACCCCGCCCGCGGCACCAGCACCGGGGGTGTCCCTGAAGTCTGCACCGGTCGTGGCCGCGACAACATCCGCCCAGGCGTGCAAGGCCAGCTCGAGCGAGGCGACCGTCTCGAGACCAGCACCCTTCTGCGGACCGTAGACCGCTGCCGCACCTGAGGGGCCGGTCAGCGGGTTGTCCACATCGCAGGCCACGGTGATGGTGGCATCGGTGGTCGCGGGATGAAGGTCCGACAGATCCAGCCGGTGGATCGAGGCCAACGGTCCGCCGCCGTCCCCGATGTCATGGCCAGACTCGTCGAGCAGGCGGGCACCGAGTGCGGACATCATTCCGGCGCCGCCATCCGTGGAGGCGCTGCCGCCGATGCCGAGGAGGATGTGCTCGCACCCGGCGTCCAGTGCCGCAGCGATGACGTCACCGACGCCGCGACTGGTGGCGCTGGTGGGAGCCAGCGCTCCGTCTGGCAGGCGGCTCAGCCCGCAGACCTCGGCCATCTCGATGACTGCGTGGTCGCCGCGACGGGCGTACCACGTGTCGGCCACTACCCCCGTCGGTCCGGCGGCCCGTACGGGACAGAGCTCGAAGCCGGCCCGCAGGGCAACCGGTAGGAGACCGTCACCTCCGTCGGATACCGCCACGACGACGATCTCGACGTCGGGCCGCACCGAGTGGATGCCTCTGCTGAGGTGCTCGGCTACCTCAGCAGCCGTGAGCGTGCCCTTGAACTTGTCAGGAGCCAGCAGCACCCGCGTCATAGAACAGGTCAGTCCAGGTTCGCGTACAGCGCCGTGGGGGCGTGCTCGCCGGACTCGGCCAGCTCCTCGAACTCGGTGATCGCATCGATGTCGAGCCCCATCGACACGTTGGTCACCCGCTCCAGGATGACCTCGACAACAACCGGCACCCGGTGCTCGACGATCATCTTCTTGGCCTGCTCGAGCGCGGGAAGGATCTCTGCTGGCTCGGTGACACGGATGGCCTTGCAACCCAGGCCCTCGGCGACCTTGACGTGGTCGACGCCGTAGCCGTTGACCTCGGGTGCGTTGATGTTGTCGAAGGACAGCTGCACGCAGTAGTCCATCTCGAAGCCGCGTTGCGCCTGCCGGATCAGGCCGAGGTAGGCGTTGTTCACGAGGACGTGGATGTAGGGAATGTTGAACTGCGCCCCGACCGCTAGCTCCTCCATCATGAACTGGAAGTCGTAGTCGCCCGAGAGCGCCACCACGGTGCCCTCGGGGTCGGCTGTCGCGGCACCTAGGGCGGCCGGGATGGTCCAACCGAGCGGTCCTGCCTGACCGGCGTTGATCCAGTGACGCGGCTCGAACACGTGCAGGAGCTGCGCGGCCTGGATCTGGGACAAGCCGATGGTAGAGACGTAGCGCGCGTCCTTGCCGAACGCTCGGTTCATCTCCTGGTACACGCGCTGCGGCTTGACCGGGATGTCGTCGAAGTTGGTCCTGCGCCACAGGGTCTGCTTGCGCTGCTGGCAGGCCCGAGCCCACTGCGAGCGGTCGGGCAGCGAGCCCGCGTCCCTGCGCTCGCGGGCAACCGCGACGAACAGGTCGAGGGCTGCCCCGGCGTCGGAGACGATGCCGAAGTCTGGGGCGAACACGCGCCCGATCTGTGTGGGCTCGATGTCGACATGCACGAACGTCCGGCCCGCTGTGTAGGTGTCCAGCCCGCCGGTATGCCGGTTCGCCCACCGGTTGCCGATGCCGAGGACGAAGTCCGCCTCGAGCATGGTGGCGTTGCCGTAGCGGTGCGCCGTCTGCAGGCCCACCATGCCGGCGTTCAGCGGGTGGTCGTCGGGGATCGTTCCCCAGCCCATCAAGGTGGGCACCACCGGCACTCCGGTGAGCTCCGCGAACTGGACCAACATATCGGCGGCATCCGCGTTGACCACTCCGCCACCCGATATCAGCAGCGGACGCTCGGAGGCGACCAGCATGTCGAGCGCCTTCTCGACCTGAGCGCGGGTCGCGACCGGCTTGTAGACGGGAAGCGGCTGGTACGTCTCCACGTCGAACTCGATCTCGGTCAACTGCACGTCGATGGGGAGGTCGATGAGGACCGGGCCCGGACGTCCTGAGCGCATCAGGTGGAACGCCTGGGCGAACGTACCGGGGACCTGTGCTGCCTCCATGACCGTCACCGCCATCTTTGCCAGCGGCTTGGCGATGGCGGCGATGTCGACGGCCTGGAAGTCCTCCTTGTGCAGCTTGGCGACAGGCGCCTGGCCGGTGATGCACAGGATGGGAGTCGAGTCGGCGCTCGCCGAGTACAACCCGGTGATCATGTCGGTGCCGGCTGGACCGCTGGTGCCGACGCACACGCCGATGTTGCCGGCCTTGGCGCGGGTATAGCCCTCGGCCATGTGGGAGGCGCCCTCGACGTGGCGGGCGAGGGTGTGGTGCAACCCGGCCCCGGTCTCGGCAGCGCTCTTCATCGCCTTGTAGAAGGGGTTGATCGCCGCCCCGGGTAGGCCGAAGACGTGGGTGACACCCTCCTTCTTCAGGATCTCCACCGCGGCCCGAGCTGCTGTCATCCGTGTCATGTCGTAACTCCTGCTCGTCTGCTCTCGAAGGGTCTCAGTCGGTCGTTCGTCCGGAGAGTCGCTCCACGCCGCGAAGCAGCGCGGAGTGGTCGAGTCCGCCGTCGCCGTTGGCTCGGGCCGAGGCCATCAGCTGCGCGGCGATAGCCCCCAGCGGCAGGACAACACCCACCTCTCGCGCTGCGCTGGTGACGATGCCCATGTCCTTGTGGTGCAGGTCGATCCGGAAACCAGGGTCGAAGGAACGGTTGAGCATGTTTGACTTCTTCTGCTCCAGGACCTTGGAGCCGGCCAAGCCACCACCCAGCACCTCCAGGGCCGCCTCGGTGTCGACGCCGTACGCCTCGAGGAACAGCAGCGCCTCGGCGACAACCTCGATGTTGACGGCCACGATCAGCTGGTTGGCTGCCTTGACGGTCTGTCCGGCGCCACTGGGACCGACATGGACGATGGTCTTGCCGACCGCCTCGAGGACAGGCTTGGCGTCGCTGAAATCCGCCTCCTCGCCGCCCACCATGATGGAGAGCGCCGCGTTGACGGCGCCCGCCTCACCGCCCGAAACCGGGGCGTCAAGCAGTCGGAATCCCTTCTGCTGTGCCTGCTCCGCGAGGGTGGTCGTCACGTCGGGACGGATGCTCGAGAAGTCGATCACCAGCGTGCCGGGCGCGGCGGTCTCGAACACGCCTCCCTCGCCGGTGAGCACCTCCTCGACGTCGGGGGAGTCCGGCACCATCACGGCTACGACGTCAGCGCCGTCCACCGCCTCCGCGATCGTGGTCGCGGCCCGTCCACCCGCGTCGACCAAAGGCTTCGTCCGCTCCGGCGACCGATTGACGCCGCACACGTCAAAACCCGCGTTCTGCAAGTGAACCGACATGGGCTGGCCCATGATCCCGAGGCCGATGAAGGCGATGGTGGTCATCTCGTGGAGCTCCTTCGGGAGGGGGGCAGCCAGCCGAGACTGCCTTCGGTATCGGTGGTCGGCTTGTACTCGAGCCCGACCCAGCCGGAGTACCCCTCAGCGACGAGCTGACCGAGTAGCCCGTCAAGGTCGAGGCTCCCGGTCCCAGGCTCGCCGCGGCCCGGGTGGTCGGCAATCTGGACGTGGCTGATGAGCGGGGCGTACGTCGTGACTGCAGCCGACGGGTCGTCGCCGTTGTTGGCGAGGTGGAACAGGTCGCACAGGAAACCGACGTTGACATGTCCGGCCTCGCGGAGCGCCTGCACGACCGCGGCGCTGTCGGCCGCGGTGCGCAGCGGGTACGGCTTGGGTCCGCTGACCGACTCGATCAGCACTGTCGCGCCGATCCGATCGGCCGCGTCGGCGGCCAGGCCCAGCTGCTCACGGGCGAGGTCGTCCTGGGCAGCTGCAGCCACGCCCTCGACGCGGTTCCCGTACAGCGCATTGAACGCGGGGACATCGAGCTGCTCACCGATCCCCACGGTCACGGCGACGTTGTCCGCGAACTGCGAAGATCGGCTGGGGATCGACAGGACCCCGCAGTCGGGACCAGCGAGGTCACCGGCGAAGAAGTTGAGGCCGACGAGCCGGACACCAGCGTCCCGCACCGCCTCGACGAAGCTAGTGACCTCTGCGTCCGAAGGGACTGGCGCATCAGGCCAGGGCCACCAGAACTCGATCGCGTCGAATCCTGCCTCCTTGGCTGCACGGGGCCGCTCCAGTAGGGGGCGCTCGGTGAAGAGCATCGAGCAGTTGGCGGCGTACCTCAGGTGATGCTCAGACATCGTCACTTCCATCATATGGAATTGGATTTCCGTACTTAGAGATTAACTGGCTCGCCTCGCGGGGTCAACTCTGGCTTCGCCGTGGCTCGATCCTGTCGGGCGACCAGCCGGTGGAACTGCCGGACGGCGTCGGCGGCCAGCTTCCCCTCGTCAACGGCTACCAGTCGGTCATGCGATACGACGGGTCGACCGGCGACGAGGAGCAGCTGTAGCGGCGGGGCACTACCTAGGACGAGGGCCGCCAC
>DASQEH010000066.1:0-2405 GCA_035633755.1 Nocardioidaceae bacterium
CCTGCTCCGCAAGGAGCGCGAAGGGCAACGGCGGCTCGAAGGTCGCGCCGCAGAGGCACTGCAGAACCAGCGAAGCCAAATCGAGGCGTACGAACAATTCGCTGGCGAGCTCGGCGAGGAGCCGGGCGACGTGGCCTTGGCTTGGCTATTGCATCAGCCTGCCGTGACAGCACCGATTGTCGGGCCCCGCACCCAGGCACAGCTTGACGCCGCCGTGCGGGCTGTCGGGCTACGTCTTGATGACACGTCGCTGGCGCGACTGGACGAGATCTTCCCCGGCTACCAGACAGCCCCCGAGCACTACGCCTGGTAAGTGGGACGCGGCCACCGAGAGCCTGACTTGTAGAACGTCAGGCGCGTTCGGGCGCTTCGGACGGAGTCGGTGCCGGCTCGTCGGCAGGCTGGTCCTTGAGGAACAGGTACCAGTACGACGTCGCCACGAATACCACCGCGCCGACGAGGTTGCCGAGCCCGGCGAGTACCCAGTTCTTGAGGGCGTCGTCCCAGCCGAGCCCGGGGACGTCGGCGAAGATCGCCGCGGGCAGGAAGAACATGTTGGCCACGACATGGTCGAAGCCCATCGCCACGAACGCCATGATCGGGAAGAAGATCGCGAGGATCTTCCCGGATACGGACGGCGCGGCCAGCGACATCCACACCGCCAGGCAAACCAGCCAGTTACACCCAACGGCACGGAGGAAGGTCTGCCACTCCGTGTGTCCCGTGGCCTTGCCAACAGCGATGGAGGCGAGTCGGTCGTGGGTGAGAGCCGCGCTACTCCCGACCTCTGCGGCGGCGTCACCGATGACGCCGGTCTGCACCGCGAGGAAGAAGGCCACGACGAGCGCGCCGACGAGGTTCCCGAGCAGCACCAGGGTGAGGTTCCGCACGACGTCTGCCATGCCTATGTGGCCCCGCATCGCGCTGAGCGGCACCAGCATCATGTTGCCGGTGGCCAGGTCGGATCCGGCGATGAGGACGAGGACGAGGCCCAGAGTGAAAGCGGCACCCATGAAGAGTGTCGGCAGCGTCCCCCAGGTGTCCTGGTCGAGCCCCGACGAGACGGTGACGGCAACGAGCGCGCCGAAGCCGATGTAGGCACCGGCCAGGAACGAGCTGACCAGCACACGGTCCCAGGTGCGGTTGATCTTCTTCGTCCCGGTCTTGACGGCGACCTGGGCCATCTCCTGTGGTTCTCGGGCGGACACCTGCGCCTCCAACGTCGGGGTCCACGATGGTAGTAGCGGCCGGCTGTCACCGCACCCGATGCGTGCTGTCCACGCTTGGATGATGGCAATGCCCCGAGTGGCTCACCCCCGAACCCACGTGAGTGCCGCTGCGACAACTGCAGCCCACAGGCGCCCAACGTCTCGTTGGCGGCCTTCACCGTCCCCGACGTCGAGGCCCACCGCTTGTGATGGCGGCTGCGCTCAACGCCACATACTGAACGTTTATTCGGGCATGATGGGCTGTCAACGACGTCGAGAGGGGTGCTCCCGTGGCATCAAAGAAGGCGAGTTCGCCCTCGAAGAAGAAGCTTGCAGCCACCGTCGAACGACTCGAGGCAAAGCTGGAGCGCGCCGACGCGAAAGCGGCCCGATGGAAGCAGCAGGCGAAGCAGCACGAGTCCGCCTTGGCGTCGTCGCAGGCACGCATCGAGAAGCTGTCCGATGAGCTCACAGACAAGCGTGCAGCCCCGCAGCCCACCGCGACCCGCCGCGCCAAGCAACCCTCGCCTACCCAAGGCACGTCGACGCGGACCAAAGTCTCAACCGGTACGCGCTCCTCGGGACCAGACGCCAGCTGGACTCTCTCCCAGCTGCGCGCCGAAGCACGTTCGCGCGGGTTGACCGGCCTGTCAGGAAAGAAGAAGGCCGAGGTCCTCGCCGCCCTGACGTGAGCGACTAGAGCGCGTTCTCAAGTCGCCAGCGAGGCCGGCCCAGACGAGGTGGTCGAGAGATCGACGCCTACCGCATGACAGGCCGCAATCCGGCCGCCGGCTGCGACTCACCATCGGCCTCCTAGGAGCACGCACGGTGAGTAGTACGCAGAAGCATCGCTCGTTCCCCGAACGGACTTCGGTCAAGCTGATGGGAGACGAAATCCCTCAGCTTTCATCGACGTCATCGTCAGTCTGACCGGGCGCCTCGATCCGCTGCTCGGCGACGTCTGCCTCGTTCGCCTCGAGCGGCATGGTGCTGGGGTCATAGTCGACGCCACCTCCCTCGGTTGCCGACGGGAAAGCGTCCTGATGCTGCTCCGCAATGTCAGCTGGATCTGCACGCGGTATCGATGGGTCCATGGTCATACCCATTGATACCCCGGTTGGCCACCATGAAGCGAGTAGCAAGGGCTTGAACGATCCGGTTGAGCGCTACGCAACCGCTCGGGCACAGGCAACGGCG
>DASQEH010000067.1:0-1990 GCA_035633755.1 Nocardioidaceae bacterium
GAAGACGATCCGGCCGCCGTCGTGGCCGGCGCCGGGGCCGAGGTCGATGATCCAGTCGGCGTGCGCCATGACCGCCTGGTGGTGCTCGATGACGATGACCGACTTGCCGGAGTCGACGAGCCGGTCGAGCAGGCCGAGCAGTTGCTCGACGTCGGCGAGGTGGAGGCCGCTGGTCGGCTCGTCGAGGACGTAGACTCCGCCCTTCTCGGCCATGCGGGTGGCCAGCTTGAGCCGCTGCCGCTCGCCGCCGGACAGCGTGGTGAGCGGCTGGCCGAGGGTGAGGTAGCCGAGCCCGACGTCTGCGAGCCGGGTCAGGATCTTGTGCGCCGCTGGAATGCCAGCCTCGCCGTCGCCGAAGAACTCCTCGGCCCGGGTCACCGACATCGCGAGCACCTCGCTGATGTCGCGGCCGCCGAGGTGGTACTCCAGCACCGATGCCTGGAACCGCTTCCCCTCGCACTCCTCGCAGGTGGTGGCGACGCCGGCCATCGTGGCCAGGTCGGTGTAGATGACGCCGGCGCCGTTGCAGTTGGGGCAGGCGCCCTCGGAGTTTGCGCTGAACAACGCCGGCTTCACGCCGTTGGCCTTCGCGAACGCCTTGCGGATCGGGCCGAGCAGTCCGGTGTACGTCGCCGGGTTGCTGCGTCGGGAGCCCTTGATCGCGCCCTGGTCGATCGCGACCACCCCGTCCCGCCCGGACACCGAACCGTGGATCAGTGAGCTCTTGCCCGAGCCCGCCACGCCGGTGACCACGCCTAGCACGCCGAGCGGGATGTCGACGTCGACGTCCCGCAGGTTGTGGGTGTCGGCGCCGCGCACCTCCAGCGTTCCCGACGGCGTCCGCACCGCCTCCTTGAGCGCCGCGCGGTCGTCCAGGTGCCTGCCGGTGAGCGTGCCGCTCCCCCGCAGCCCCTCGAGGGTGCCTTCGAACACCACCTTGCCGCCCTCTGTACCGGCGCGCGGTCCCAGGTCTACGACGTGGTCAGCGATCGCGATCGCCTCCGGCTTGTGCTCCACGACCAGCACGGTGTTGCCCTTGTCGCGCAGCCGCAGCAGCAGGTTGTTCATGCGCTGGATGTCGTGCGGGTGCATTCCGATGGTCGGTTCGTCGAAGACGTAGGTGACGTCGGTGAGCGAGGAGCCGAGGTGGCGGATCATCTTGGCGCGCTGCGCCTCGCCCCCTGACAGCGTGCCCGAAGGCCGGTCGAGCGAGAGGTAGCCGAGCCCGATCTCCACGAACGAGTCGAGCGTCTGCAGCAGCGCGTCGAGCAGCGGTGCGACCGACGGCTCGTCGAGGCCGCTCACCCACTCGGCGAGGTCGCTGATCTGCATCGCGCAGGCGTCGGCGATGTTGATGCCCCAGATCTTCGACGACCGGGCCTCCTTGCTGAGCCGGGTGCCGTCGCACTCGGGGCAGGTGGTGAAGGTGATCGCCCGCTCCACGAAGGCGCGTACGTGCGGCTGCATCGCTTCGACGTCCTTGGACAGGAACGACTTCTGGATTCGCGGGATCAGGCCTTCATACGTCAGGTTGATCCCGTCGATCTTGATCTTGGTCGGCTCCTTGTGGAGCAGGTCGTGCAGCTCCTTCCTGTTGAACTTGCGGATGGGCTTGTCCGGGTCGAAGTAGCCGCAGCCGCGGAAGATGCGACCGTGCCAGCCGTCCATGCTGTAGCCGGGGATGGTGATCGCGCCTTCGTTGATCGACTTGTCGTCGTCGTACAGAGCCGTCAGGTCGAAGTCGGTGATCGAGCCCCGGCCCTCGCAGCGCGGGCACATGCCGCCGAGACGGTTGAACGTCGCCTTCTCGGCCTTCGTTTTGCCGCCACGCTCCACGGTAATCGCGCCGCTCGCTTTGACCGAGGGGACGTTGAACGAGTACGCGTTAGGCGGGCCGATGTGCGGCTCGCCGAGCCGGCTGAACAGGATGCGCAGCATCGCGTTCGCGTCCGTGACCGTGCCGACCGTGGAGCGCGGGTTGGAGCCCATG
>DASQEH010000068.1:0-5563 GCA_035633755.1 Nocardioidaceae bacterium
AGAATGGGAGGTGGCTTCAAAAGCCGTTCGCGCTTGTCAGCAAGGCAATTCGGCTCTGACCAAAGCTTCCGAAGTAGCACTTGGCAAAGCTCCCCTAGGCCGCCAGAGGTAGCGGGTTCAAATCGTGTCGGATCTCTGAGCCCCGAAGCACTCAAGATGTGGTCCGGCAGCCAGGAACCGGTCAGAATCTTGCTGGAACCTCCTCCGAGCCGCTCTCGGGGCGTTGGCATGGGATGTCATGCATGCGTCATGCGACCGGGCGGGTCCCGGTGTCCATGACTGGCCCGACGCCGTGGTGCCGGGCCGGGCGAGCACCCAGCGCACCGCAACCGAGGATCAGCGCAGTCACCTCAACCGAAACACTGTCAGTAGGTGCGGCGATATCGGCATCGTCGCAGAGGCGCGGACGTATCCGGAGCCGGCGCGTCATCGGCGCAACAAGGTAATGCGGAACTTCAATGGCTCTGCGCTGCGCCCCTCAATCCGGACGGACGGTCAGCCGCCAGCGCTCGAGGGTGCCGACCTCGCCAGGCAGGCAGTCCGCCACCCGCAACGTCCACTGTCCAGAGACGCCCTTCCCGAGCAACGCAGCGAGGCGCTGGCTGGAGTCTGAGTCATAGGACTGGATAGCTCCACTGGCCGGCTCGTCAAGGTCCCGCAGGATCGCTCGCTCGCCTGAGGGGCTGACCAGCTCTAGCCGCAGGTCGGCTGGCTGCGGATGCGTGATCACTATCTCTACGGTGATGTGCGAGGCCGCTCCGTCCGTCTCGAGCAGTACGCGGCTTTCAACTCCGGGAACGAAGTTGTCCGGAATGGGAACCCTCGGGCTCACCTCCGCCACTTCGGAGCCGGGTCCCAACCCAAGCTTCAGCCGCCACGAGCGGAGCGAGCCAGAGGACTTCCCGACAAGGTCGACCACGAGTAGCGACCACGCCCCGGCCGCGGGGTGTCCGAGAAGGGTCATAAGGGCCGGGTGTTCGTCGGAGCTGTACGCGCCGGCGAAGTGCGTGCCGGCGGTCGGGCCGTTGTGCAGAATCGCGTGACCGCTCGGGCTCCGCAGCGTGACGCGCACCTGGTCAGGTGCTGGGTGTTCGAGATTGACGTAGACATGGATGGCGGAGACGGGGCGCAGGTCGGTCACTGCCAGGCTTGCCTCGGCATCCGGAGCCGCCGGCGTGATGGAAATTGACTGTCCGAGATCCGTCTCCAGGGTGATCGTCGCGGGAGTTCGTTGGGGACCGAATGGGTTCTGCGTCGTCCCCGGCACCGGAGTCGAGAAGTCGGCCACGATTCGCTGGTACGACGCGTCGTCGCAGCTGGCGGCAGGACCCATCCCGAACTTCGCGAAAGCCGCCCAAATGCCATCGCGCGTCGACGCCTCGGCCTCCTCCGGTAGGTCACCGATCATCACGAGGACGTCCGTGGCGGCCAAGATGGCGTCACGCATCGCCAGGAAGCTCGGGTTGGAAGGTGAGAGCTTGAGCGCATGCATGACCAGCCGCAGGCCCGTCATCTTCCCGATCCGTCGGTTCATGTCGAGCAGCGTTGCGCACCATATCTCGCCCACGGCGTGCTCGTCGCGGAACCGTCCTGTGCCCACCTTGCCGAAGTGCGCCTTGTCCGCCGGGAAGCGCTCGTCGTAAGGAAAGCCTCGGATACCAGCAGGGCTACCGACGAGCCATGAGGCCATCGTCGTGATGCCGAGCGTCGTGCACGCGAAGTAGTCGCCCCATCCTTCGCCCATGCCACGGCACTGCCTGTCGTCAAGCGCGTGCACGTCGCTGGGGCCACCGACCAGTCGGTTAGTCATGCCGTGCGTGAACTCGTGGATGACCACGCTTCCGTCCAAGGCGGTGTGTCGACGTGTCGGCTCATGGATGCCAAGCTGGAGCGTCGGACTGGTGCCCTCGACGAAAGTGGTCATGTTCGCCGTGTAGTTCACGACGCCTGGGTGCACCTCGACGCAGACCGGGTCGCCGGCGGTGCCGGCGTGCCGGCCGTTGTCCGCCTGAAAGTTCCAGTCCTTCTCCCGGAAGCCAAGCAGGTAGAACATGTCGTGCATCCGGCAAGCGAAGTAAAAGGCGTTAAGCACGCGCTGATCGTCGCCGTCTGGGGAGGCGGGTAGGAACGTGGCCTTGCCGTCTACCACCTGGGCCTTGAGCGGCTGGCCACTGTCGCGCAACGTGGCGACTGTGCTGTTGCCAACCGTGCCGTCGACCTCGACCCAGTCGCGGGGGAATCCGTCACGCAGCTCCGCAGGGACGGGCACGTCGTACGCAGTGAGGGGGAGCGGAAAGGACACCGTCTCCCGCTCGGAGTTCGGGTCACTCGTGAACACTCTCGCGGTTGCGCTGATGCCTTGCACCAGCTGCCGCGCGTACAACATTTCGCCCGTCTGGGCGTCCACAAGCGAGCGATACCTCGCCCCTCCGTCCCTGAAGAGCAGCTCAACTTCCCAGGCGAGGCGCAGCTCGTCAAGGGTGCGCGGAAACCACAACAGGCGTGTCCGAATGGGCGTCGCGAAGGGCCCACCGTCGAAAACGGCCGTGCGATCTGCTCCGTGCCCCTGCGCCAGCCGACGAGGCACGAAATCGATCAGGTCGACGGGCGGAAAGTTGACCTGGTTGCCGAACTGATCGTTCTCTGGCGTAGCGGGTGGGGGCGTGACGAAGGCCGCCGCGGACAGGACTGCCTCGGCGGCCGTGAGCCCGGGCTCAGCCAGTCGGACGCCGGGTACCGTGAAGGTCTTGCCTAGCAGCGTGCTGGGCTGATCGTCGACGGAGAAGTGCAAGGCACTTTGGGCGTGGAAGATCTCAATGCCCTGGTACTGCTGCGCGAGCCGCACGACGCGGACCGCACCAGCGACGTCCGTCACGTTGGTGTTGGCTGAAAACTCGGCCGTCTGGCCTCCGGCGATCCCGAGAACCGGTGCGATGGTCTCCACCAGCTCCGTGGCACGCGACACGAGATCGCCGTCGGTCATCCGCCGCAAACCCGCAGCAGTCCTGGGATGGGTTGCGAAGGTGATGACGGAGGGGTTTCTGGTCTGCGCCCCCAGCTGCTGCACGACGAAGTGCGGAACCGCGGTGCCGAAAAGCCCAGACGTGCTCGCAATCTGAGCCGCAAGGCGGTTCAGCTCCGCAAGACGCTCCTCCGTCGTCGTGCTCCGACTGAAATCCTGCGCATCGAGATCGTGCGCCATGTCGGCGCTTTACCAGCCCGGAATGATGTTGAGGTAGAGACCACCGATGTCAACCGTGGTGCCGTCGGACAAGGTGATGCTGAGGTCATTGATCCCGATCAAGCCGGCAGTGGCGTCAGGGGGACCAACGCCGATGTGGTGTGCCTGCGGAGGTACGAGCCCCGCGCTGGAATCCTCCACCTCATCGCGTTCGACAGTCGAGTCGATGAGCCGGCGAAGGATGAATTGCTGCGTTTGCCACTCGGTGACCCACCCCTTGAAGCAGTTCTCGAAGTCCTTCCGTGACCGCTCGTCAGGAAACTCCATGTGGATGTCTGTCGTATACATCTACCCTCTCCCTATCTGTCAATCGTTGGCTGCGACTCGGCGTCGCGATATTTGCAGCAGGGGCACAAGATTGTCGTGCCAGCCGTACCGGTGTCCGAGACTCTCGATGTCGACCCCTGGCGTGGCTAGGTGCTTTGCCAGCGCACCGTGCAGCCGGCCGGTGAGAATGTTGACGTGCTGGTCAGGCAGAGCGACCCCACCTCGGACCGCCTCACGATCGCCGGCGGCGCGTTGTTGGTCACGCCATCGGCCGAGGAGGAAGACCCGCGCCACGGCCTCGAGATGTTCACTCGCCCAGGTGAGGAACGTCTTGGACGCGTCGCAGTTCACCTCGAAGTAGTTCCCTTCGGCCACGTTGAACGCATGGCATCCGTAGTCGCAGACGAGCTGAGCAGGACACCGCGCGCACCCCTCAGGCACCTTCATGTGGGCGTCCAAACCCTGAAGCGCCTCCTCCCACCGCGTGTCAAAGTCGGCAGCCGCCGCGTGCGCGGCGCGTGCTTCGGGCGTGACCGTGGATCGCGGGCACGGGTAGGCGTCGCCGCGACGGTCGAAGTACATCAACTCTGTCCCTGCCGGGCACCTCATCGCACAGCAGCCGCGGGGCACTGCGAATGGGTCGACGTCACCGAGCAGGGCGCCAACCAGCTTGCTTATGGACTGGCCGGTGTTGAACTCCATTATCCTGCCGTTCCTGGCCGCGGTCTCCTCTACGATCGTCTGCCGGGCGGCGGCCCACTCTTCCGCACGGGGAGCGCTCGCGACGTTCCACGAGGCGGTGGCGCCCATCTGGTTGGCCCTGAACATGGCGACATCCAACTCCTCAAGGTGCGCGATCACCTCTCTCATTCGCAGCGCATTGGCCCGCGTCACGGTCACAATCACCCCCGGCGTCTCGCCGTAGGCCTCTGTGAGCAACCGCAACCCCTCCCGGCTTTGCGCCGTGTGGCCTCGCGTCACCTCGTTGATCGACTCGTCGCCATCGAGGCTGACGCCGACCCGTACCTGGTGGTCGGCCAGCAAGCGGGCGAGATCGCGAGTCACCATCGTCGCGTTGGTTTGCATCGAGAACGTGACATCCTTGCCATGCCGCCGTGCCGTATCCCGCGCGATGACGAACGCGGCCTCAAGCCACCTGTGGCCGGCCAGTAGGGGCTCCCCGCCAGCGAAGTGCACGTCCACCGGCTCGGATGAGGGTGCTCCGAACGCGCGATCGAGTGAGGCGCGAAGCGTGTCCTCGTGCATCACTCCACCGTGGCCATCACGTGACCACATGTGTTCGGGGAAGCAGTAGGCGCAGCGCATGTTGCACGAACCGAAGTTCTCGATCACAACCATCTGTGTCCGGCGCCGCGTCGGCGCAGTTGCGGTGTTCACAGCGGCAGCTTCTGTCGAGGCATGACTTCGAGCACCCGCTGAACCATGGCTGCGCGACCACCGGCCGTGCCGTCGTCCTCAAGGTCGGTCGGTCGCAGGCCGAGGGCCTCAGCAACCGGCAGCCTCGCCATCAGGACTGCCAGCCGGGCCACCAGGGTGTTCTTGTGCTCTGTCAGCCACATCAACTGCTGCAGAGCCCGGGCGCGCGAGGTCATGTCTGCGCGCGTGTCAGCGCTGAATTCAGCCGGCACGTCCACCATCGCATCCGTGCCGTCCTGGATCTCAGCGAGCAGGTAGGACGTTCTCCGCGTCGTCAGCAAAGCGAGCAGCAAGTCGTCCGCAACGGACGCGTCTTGGACTTGCGCACCAATGACCCGGCGCAGGCGCGCGGCCAGTTCCTCCTTGGCCACCGCCGCCACCCATGTCAGGCAGTTGGCAAGCACGAAGCGCTCAAGCGCGCGGCGCGGGTCGACCGCGGCATGCTGCCACCCGGACCAGCAGCAGGCATCCTCGTATGACGCCCGCATGAGCGCGGCGCTCGCCGGAAACGCCTCGATTCGGTCTGCAGCCCCTCGGCTGAGGTCGCGCAGCCGCCGCCGGGAAACCAACACACGGTTACCGTCGAAGACGAAGGCGAGTGGGCATTCGAGCTCTAGC
>DASQEH010000069.1:0-42449 GCA_035633755.1 Nocardioidaceae bacterium
TTGCGAGTGTTCCTGAGTAGCGCCGCGGAAGGTCGAACTCGTCACCTGGCAGCTCGACCCTTTAGTTCTCGTCCGCCAACCACCTCTCTTCGTGACTGAGCGAAGAGGACACCACCGGAGGTAATCCCTATGAGCCGCGAAGCTGTACTCGTCGACGCCGACTGGGTAGAAAGCCACCTGGACGACCCTTCCGTCGTCTTCGTGGAGGTCGACGAGGACACGTCGGCCTATGACAAGGGCCACATCAAGGGTGCGGTCAAGATCGACTGGAAGCAGGATCTCCAGGACCCGGTCCGCCGTGACTTCGTCAACCGGGAGCAGTTCTCGGCCCTCCTCTCCGAGCGGGGCATCAGCAACGACGACACGGTGGCCCTGTACGGCGGTAACAACAACTGGTTCGCCGCCTACGCCTACTGGTACTTCAAGCTCTACGGCCACGACAAGGTGGTACTGGTCGACGGTGGCCGCAAGAAGTGGGAGCTGGAGTCGCGCCAGCTCACCAACGAGGTGACGACCCGCGAACCGACGAACTACACCGCCTCCGAGCCGGACCTGTCGATCCGCGCCTTCCGCGACGAAGTTGTCGAGGCCATCGGCGCCAAGAACCTGGTTGACGTCCGCTCGCCCGATGAGTACTCCGGGCGACTGCTGGCGCCGGCCCACCTGCCGCAGGAGTCCGCCCAGCGCGGCGGGCACATTCCCTCGGCCGTCAACGTGCCGTGGAGCAAGGCAGCCAACGACGATGGCACCTTCAAGAGCACCGACGAGCTGCGACGGCTGTACACCGAAGCCGGGCTGGACACCGACACCGACACGATCGCCTACTGCCGTATCGGTGAGCGCAGTGCCCACACCTGGTTCGTGCTTCACGAGATCCTCGGGCAACCCAGCGTCAAGAACTACGACGGGTCATGGACCGAGTACGGCTCCCTCGTGGGCGTTCCGGTTGTGGTGGGCGACGAGCCGGGGAGCGTCTGATGTGCGGTGCAACTGCCGGAGGGCTCAGCCTTGACGGGGTTGACGTCGCCAAGGAGTCGGTGATCCAGGGAGTCGTCGTACGCGATGACCAGCCGGTCGCCGGCGCCTACGTCCGGCTGCTCGACGGCAGCGGGGAGTTCACCGCCGAAGTGCCGACGAGCACCACCGGTCACTTCCGGTTCTTCGCGGCGCCTGGGGCATGGACCTTGCGGACTCTCGTCGCAGCAACGAAGCCCGTGGACCGCGCGGTGCAAGCCGCTCGAGGAAGCGTCGCCGAGGTACAGATCAGCGTCTGAAGTCGGAAAACGGCGCGGGGAGCGTACGACCGCGCCGGCTTCCGCGTCCTCGGTCGATTGTGACTGTCGTCTATCTACACTGGCTGTCGAGAACGGCGTACGAGCCTGAGGTGAGGCGCTGACCCGTACAGACGGAGCGATACCGGTGTCGATCGAGCGAGACGACCGCCCTTGGGGGTACTACGAGGTCTTCGACGAGGGTGCTGGTTTCCGCGTGAAGCGCATCTGTGTCAGCCCTGGCCAGCGCATCAGCTACCAACGCCATTCCTTGCGGTCCGAGCACTGGTACGTGGTGTCCGGCAGGGGCGTCGTCACGGTCGACGACATGGAACGCAGTGTCGAACCCGGCGACTCGTGCGACATCAAAATCGGTTCGCCGCATCGCGCCGCCAACCCGGGGACGCATGACTTCGTCTTCATCGAGATCCAGACCGGGTCCTATTTCGGCGAGGACGACATCGAGCGTCTGCACGATGACTACGAGCGTGGGCCGTGCTGACACCAGCGCCCGCATGGCCCGTCGCTAGCTGACCGACTTGCTCCCGTCCAGCTTGGCGCCGGGGTACTTGTCGAGGTAACGCTCGACGTTGTCGTTGTCGACGGAGCTGAACAGCAGTTCGCTGCGCTTGGGGTCCAGGCGCACGATGCTCTGTCCATCGACGGACGTGTCGTAGCGACCCAGGGGAGCGGTCAGGAACTGGACGTCCTTCTCGTCGAGGTTGCGCAGCGAAAGCCCTAGATCGATGAGCTCGCTGTTGTCCCAGTTGGAGTCGATGGTCAGGTACTTCGTCGTGACGTCGACGACCTTGGTCATCGGAAGGATGTCGTGAGACTTCGACAGCAGCTTGCTCATCGTGGCCCGGATGAAGTTCTGCTGCCGGGCGATCCGGTCGAAGTCACCGTTGGCCAGACCGTGCCGGGTCCGGACATAGGCGAGTGCCTCTTGCCCCTCGAACTCGTGCCAGCCCTTCTCCCAGGTGATCCGCTGGGACTCGTCATAGAACGTCTCGGGAATGTAGACCCGGATCCCGTCGAGGGCGGTGGTGAGGTCTTTGAACCCCGCCCAGTCGATGATTGCCAGGTGGTCGATGGACATCCCCGTCAGCTGCTCGACGGTCTGGACCGCCAGGTCGGGCCCTCCGTAGGCGAAAGCGGCGTTGATCTTGCCGTGTCCTTCACCCGTGGGGTAGCCCTTGATGGGTACCCACGTGTCACGCGGAATGGAGACCAGCTGGACGCTTTTTCGGTCGGCCGGGACGTGGGCGACGATCAACGTATCGCTGCGGTGGATGAAGGGCGTCCATTCCCCGTCCTTCAGATCCTGGGCGACGGACTGCTCCTCGCTGCTGGCGTCGGCGCCAAGCAGGAGGATGTTGAGGGCGCGCTTCTCCTCTTCCTTGACCCCCGGTTCGGGAACCCGGTCTCGGATGGTGGGGATCTCGATCCGCTCCACGGTGCTCAGCCGGTGGTCGAACCAGTACCAGTACCCTCCAGCCGAGCCCGCCACCAGGACCAGGACGAGGGCCAGGCTCGCCACGATCCAGTGGCGCCGGAGGAACCCCGACCGGCTCTTCTTGGTGGCCTGCGGAGCACCTGAGCCGGACGGCGTCGCTCCGGACGCAGTGGAGCCTGCTCCTGTCGCCCCGTCCGTCGCTGAGTCCGGGTGGGAGGACGCGGCGTCGTCGGACTGACCTGAGGTGGGCGGGGTGTTGCTCATGCGGTCAGTCTCTTCGTGGGCGTCGTCGGATGGGGAGCGTGTTCCAGTGTGCCAAAGAACTGGTTGCGCCGAAAACTAACTCAGTGGTTGCTCAGGAAGTGCAACGTCGACGTGACCTTCCCACCGAGGGTGGCTCTGGCACGATGGCCCCATGAACGCGCCGTCTCATCCTGGCACCCTGATCACCGTAGCGCCCACAGGGGCTGAGACGTCGAAGGCCGATGTGCCCGCCTTGCCGACGACTCCGGACGAGATCGTGGGCACCGCGGTCAGGTGCGCATCGGCGGGAGCGGCGATGATCCATCTGCACATCCGCGACGACAAGCATCAGCCCACGCTGGACATCGGCAGGCTGACCGACGCTGTGACAGCGGTACGCGAGAACACGTCCATGGTGGTACAGCTCTCGACCGGGGGATCGGTGCACGATCGGCTCGCCGATCGCTTGAAGGTGCTGGACGCGGAGCCGGACTCCTGCTCGCTCACGATGGGTACGACGAACTTCGGCGACGACGTGTTCATGAACCCCTGGCCTTTCGTCTGCGAGCTCTACCAGCTGTCGCAAGCTCGCGAGGTGGTTCCCGAGTTCGAGCTGTTCGACCTCGGTCACGTCTGGGCGTTGCATCGGCTCCTCGACACGTTCGGCCCGCCCTTCGGCGGCCGGATCCACTGTGACCTCGTGATGGGGGTCCCGGGCGGTATGCCCGGCACCGCCGACGCCCTCGTCGCGGCCGTCCAGGCGCTGCCTGAGTCGACAACGTCCTGGTCTGCGACCGGTATCGGCCGGACGGCACTCCCTGTCGCCCTCGCGTCACTGGCCAAGGGCGGACACCTGCGTGTCGGGATGGAGGACACGCTGACGCTGGCTCGAGGTGTGCCGGTCACGGACAAC
This sequence comes from Nocardioidaceae bacterium, assembly GCA_035633755.1. Taxonomy (GTDB): domain Bacteria; phylum Actinomycetota; class Actinomycetes; order Propionibacteriales; family Nocardioidaceae; genus DASQEH01. The sequence continues at coordinate 3,884 of DASQEH010000069.1, forward strand.
GCCCAGCTCGTCACCCGGGCTGCCAACCTGTGCGAGGTGGCACAACGGCCCGCAATGTCTACCGATGATGCCCGCGTGCTGCTTCAGGTCAAGCCTCGCTGACGGCACTACACTGCGGATCGTGGAAGCCCTCTATGCCGGCCTGTTGGTTGTCGCTGCTCTGGCCGTCGCCTGCTTCGCCGGCTATGGCGTCTACCGGCTGTATCGCGGTGGGTCGTGACCCCTCCGTTCCATATCCCAGCGGACATGCATGGCGACATCATGCCGATTGCGTTCCTGCTCGGACACTGGCAGGGGAACGGGAAAGGCGACTACCCGACGATCGACGCGTTCGCCTTCGGTCAGGAAATCGCGTTCACCCATGACGGGCGACCATTCCTGCACTACTTCAGCCGCACCTGGCTGCTCGATGACGAGGGCAACGAGGTGCGCCCCCTCGCCCTCGAGACGGGGTTCTTCCGGCCACAACCCGACGGAGGGCTCGAGGTCCTGCTCGCCCATCCGACGGGCTTCGTCGAGATCTACTATGGCCGCGTCGACGGCGCGAAGATCGAGATGGCGACCGACGCCGTTGCCCGCACCGGCTCAGCGAGCGAGTACACGGCCGGTCAGCGCCTGTATGGCCTCGTCGAAGGCGATCTGCTGTGGACCTTCGACATGGCAGCGATGGGGCAAGGGCTGCAGTCCCATATCTGGGCGCGGTTGCAACGCGCCTGACGGCCTAGACTTGCTCCGTGAACCGACTCCAGGTGGAGCTGCGCTCGCGGGGGTACCGGCTGACGCCTCAACGCCAGCTCGTGCTTGAGGCCGTGACGACGCTGGGCCATGCCACCCCCGAAGAGGTGTCGGCATGGGTGCGCGAGAGGGCAGCGGGCGTCAACATCTCCACCGTGTACCGCACGCTCGAGCTGCTCGAGGAGGTTCGGCTCGTCAAGCACGCCCACCTCAGCCACGGAGCTCCGACCTACCATGCGGCGGAGGCTCCGGAGCATGTGCATCTGGTCTGCCGAGACTGCGGCACGATCATCGAGATCGAGCCGGCGGAGGTGGCGCCGCTGGTGGACCGCCTGCATAGCACCCGAGGATTCGTGGCCGATGTCGGTCATCTGACCGTCTTCGGGGCGTGCTCGGAGTGCGCCTCGTGACAGGTAGCAGCCCGCTGCTGGCATTGCCGGGCGCCGTCGAGGCGGACGGGATCGACACTGGCGTGGCCGCCCACTACGGCGACCCGCTGCGGGAGCAGAAGGCTCTGCTGGCCGACGAGGGCTTTGTCGACCTGTCGCATCGCGGCGTCGTTCGGATCAGTGGTCCTGATCGACTGAGCTGGCTCCACTCGCTGACAACGCAGCACCTGCTTGGGCTGACGCCGCACACGGCCGTGACGACGCTCATCTTGTCGCCCGTAGGCCACGTCGAGCATGCCATCTATGGCTATGACGACGGGGACTCCTTCTGGGGCCACGTCGAGCCTGGGGCAGCGCCAAGCTTGGTGTCGTGGCTCGACCGCATGCGTTTCATGCTGCGTGTCGAGGTCGCCGACGTGACTGACAACTGGGCCGTCGTCGCACCCACCCCTACGTCGGTGCGACTGGTGCCGCGTGACTCCCTGCGCGAGGGCGCGCTCGGCGCCCCCGTAGGAACGTGGGCACACGAGGCGCTCCGGATAGCCAGAGGCGAACCTCGCTTCGGCCTTGACACCGACCACAAGACGATTCCCAACGAGGTGGGCTGGATCGGCAATGCCGTTCACCTCGACAAGGGTTGCTACCGAGGACAGGAGACCGTCGCCCGAGTTCACACCCTCGGAAGGCCACCGCGCCGATTGGTGCTCCTGCACCTGGACGGTTCGGTCGACCACGTGCCGGCCAGTGGCGACCCGGTCGTGCACGGTGATCGCCCCGTCGGGGTCGTCGGATCAGCGGCGCGTCATTTCGAGCTCGGGCCGATCGCGCTCGCACTCGTGAAGCGCAACGTCGCCATCGACGCCTCACTGGTCGCGGGCGGCGTGGCAGCAGCGCAAGAGGTCCTCGTCGACCCGGACGTGGGCCTGCACGTGCGCGCACGCCTGTAGCCTGCGGAACTCGCCTTAGTTGATCATCCCCGCGCCGACGGTGACCCCGGTGGCTTCGTCGATCAACACGAACGACCCGGTGGTCCGGTTCTTCTCGTAAGGGTCGCACAGCAGCGGGATGGTGGTGCGCAGCTGCACTCGGCCGATCTCGTTGAGACCCAGCTCCTTCGTGTCGAGGTCGCGGTGGAGGGAGTTCACGTTGAGGCGGTACTGCACGTCCTTGACCATCACTCGCGCCATCCGCGTTGTGTGTTTGATGGCAAGCTTCTGTCTCGGCTTCAGAGGGGCGGTCGCCATCCAGCAGACCATGGCGTCGATGTCCTGGGTCGGTTGGGGCGCGTTCTGGGGCCTGCAGATCATGTCGCCCCGGGAAACGTCGACGTCGTCCTCGAGTCGCACAGTCACCGACATCGGTGGGTACGCCTCGCTGAGCTCCTTCTCGAACAAGTCGATGCCCGCGATCTTCGACGGCATACCCGAGGGAAGGACGAGAACCTCGTCGCCGGGCTTGAGGACTCCACCGGCCACGCGGCCCGCGTAGCCGCGGTAGTCGTGGTAGTCGTCGGACTTGGGCCGGACCACGTACTGGACCGGGAAGCGCACGTCCACGAGGTCGCGGTCTGACGCGACGTGGACGTTCTCGAGGTGATGAAGCAACGACGGACCTTCGTACCAGTCCATGTTGTCGGAGCGGGTCACCACGTTGTCGCCCTGCAGGGCCGAGATCGGGATGATCGTCAGGTCCGGGATGCTGAGCTTGGTCGCGAACGAGGTGAACTCCTCGTGGATCGCGTTGTAACGCTCCTCGGAGAAGTACACCAGGTCCATCTTGTTGACGCACAACACGAGGTGCGGCACTCGCAGCAGCGACAAGATGACCGCATGCCGACGCGACTGCTCCGTGAGACCTTGTCGGGCGTCGACCAGCACCAGACCGAGGTCTGCGGTGGAGGCGCCGGTGACCATGTTGCGGGTGTACTGCACGTGGCCTGGCGTGTCCGCGATGATGAACTTGCGGTTGGGCGTCGCGAAGTAGCGGTAGGCCACGTCGATGGTGATTCCCTGCTCACGCTCGGAGCGCAGCCCATCGGTCAACAGTGCCAAGTCCGTGTAGTCGTAGCCGCGCGCGTTGGACGTGGCTTCCACGGCTTCCAGCTGGTCGGCGAATATCGACTTGGAGTCGAGCAGCAGCCGCCCGATCAAAGTCGACTTTCCGTCGTCCACACTTCCCGCGGTGGCGAACCTAAGCAGATCCATCAGAAGTAGCCCTCTCGTTTGCGGTCCTCCATGGCGGCCTCGCTGAAGCGGTCGTCGCCACGGGTGGCTCCACGCTCGGTCAGGACGGCGACAGAAATCTCATCGATGATCTGGTCGATGGTGCTTGCCTCACTCTCGACGCAACCGGTGAGCGTCAGGTCCCCGACGGTTCGGAAGCGAACGGTGCGCTCCTCGACGACCTCGCCTGGTCGCAGCGGGTTGTTCTCATTCTCGCTCAGCAGCATGCCGTCGCGGAGGAAAACGCGGCGGCGATGCGCAAAGTAGATCTCGGGGATCTCGACGCGCTCTTGGCCCAGGTAGTACCAGACATCGAGCTCGGTCCAGTTGGACAGAGGGAAGACACGCATGTGCTCACCGGCATGGATCCGGCCGTTGTAGAGCGACCACAGCTCAGGACGTTGCATCTTCGGGTCCCACTGGCCGAACTCGTCGCGGTGGGAGTACACGCGCTCTTTCGCCCGTGCCTTCTCTTCGTCGCGGCGCCCGCCGCCGAAAGCAGCCGTAAAGCCTTCCTCTTCGATGGCGTTCAACAAGGTGCCGATCTGGAGGCGGTTACGACTGGTCTTGCCGTCGTCGACGACGACGCCGTTGGCAATGGCGTCTTCCACGGATGCCACCACGAGGCGCACCCCGAGACGTGCCACCCAACGGTCCCGGCAGCTCAGAACCTCGGGAAAGTCGAATCCGGTGTCGACCTGCAGGACGGGAAAGGGGATCTTCGCGGGGAAGAATGCCTTCTCAGCAAGCCGCATCATCACGATGGAGTCCTTGCCGCCGGAGAACATGAGCACCGGCTTCTCGAACTCAGCCGCCACTTCACGGAAGATGTGGATCGACTCGGCTTCGAGCTCATCGAGATGGCTCAGCCGATAGTCAGCGTGAACGGTCATGCGCATATGCTCCTCATAAGGAAGGTCGCGGCTAATTGTAGAGTCTGCTGCTGGCCAGTGACGTTGTTGGCGAGTATTTGTGACGCACCCGACGTTGCGCCGCCTGGCACCGGTATCGCGACGCTTGCTCTCACCGACTCGCCGTGTCCGGCGCCGGGGCCGCCGGCTCGTCGATCTCCTGGACGGTGGGCTTGCCTCGCATCGGGAGGCCCAGGTTGCGGCGCAGCAGGCCCCAGACCAAAGGCACGAGTACGAGGGTCACGACGCCGACCGCCACGATGAGCATGGGGTAGGTCTCGTCCTCTCCGGCGCCGAGTGGCGCCCAGCCGGCCTTGTCGAGCAATGCCACCCCCGACATCGTGAGCACCACGACGATGCCCCGCCGGATGTAGGACTGGGGCATCCGCGGCGCCAGCTTCGCGCCGATGATGCAGCCAGGAACCGAGCCGATCGTGAGCGGGATGACGATGCTCCAGACGAGCCCATGGACCAGGATGTTCGCGACGGCGGCCGACAGCACGAGCGGAACCGCCTGCACGAGGTCGGTCCCCACCAGCTTCACGGCGGACAGGGTCGGATAGAGGATCAGCAGAGCGATCATGATGACCGATCCGGAGCCCACGGACGTGATCCCGACGAGCAACCCACCGAGGGCGCCGACCAGGATGGTCGGCAGGGGACGTATCACCGGCTCGCTGGCCGCCCGCATCAGGCCCTTGGCGCGACGTCTCAGTTCGATATAGAGACGCAGCGCATACGAGGTCGCCGCGAACAGCAGGGCGAAGCCGATGCATAGCTTCAAGAAGTCGTCGATGTCGGCATCTGGGCTGACCCACCGGACGAGATACGGCCCCACGAATGCCATCGGAACAGACCCCAGGATGAGGAAGAGCGCCAGCCGGATGTTCGGCGAGCCCTCCCGCCAGTGCACCGCCGCGCCGCCGGTCTTGTACACGGCGGCGGCCGTCAGGTCGGCGGTCACAACGGTCGCCGCGTCGCCGACGCCCAAGAAGATGAGCGCGGGGGTCATCAACGCACCACCGCCCATCCCGGTGATACCGACGACGATGCCCACGATGAAGGCGGCGATGGCGGTCTTGATCTCGAGCCCGTGCGTTGCCCAGACGCCGTCGGCCAGCAGTAGCTGCGCGCTGTTGAGCATCAGCCCTCCAGTCCCGGATTGCGGAGCCAACCCTCGGATACGAGCTGATTCATGAGTTGGTCTACACAGGATTGTATGTCCACTTGAGTTGTATCAATTCGAATCGCGTCGACTGGCTCCTCGTAGGGCGACGAGATGCCCGTGAAGTCCGGGATCTGGCCGGCTCGAGCCCTCGCGTACAGCCCCTTGCGGTCGCGGCGCTCACACTCCTCGAGCGGAGTAGCCACGTGGATGAGGACGAATCCGCCACCGGCCTGCTCGACCATTCGGCGCACGGTGGCCCGGGTGGATTCGAACGGCGCAATCGGCGAGCACACAGCTACTCCGCCGTGGCGGGCGATCTCTGCAGCGACGAAGCCGATTCTCGTGATGTTGGTCTCGCGGTCCTCGCGGCTGAAACCGAGTCCCTTCGAGAGGTGATGTCGCACGACATCGCCGTCCAAGGAGGTAATGGTGCGATCACCTTGTTCGAGGACGCGGTCCACGAGGGCCCGGGCGAGCGTCGACTTGCCCGATCCGGACAGGCCCGTGAAGAAGACCACCACGCCCTGCCGATCGCGAGGTGGACGGTCCTTGGTGACCAGCGCCTCGATGTCGGCCGGAAGATCACCGTGTGACTCGGCCGGCAAGAACAGGGTCGTACTCGCGTACGCCTGCGCGACGGCTGACACAAGCCAGTCATTCGCCGAGCGCCACTTTCCATGAGGCTTGTCCCCACCGTGGTCGGCGACAGCGGCGGCGACAACATGGGCATTGGGGGTGATGAGGGAGGCCGCCGCGATGGTCGTCCGCACCAGTGCGGGACCCGAGACGCCCTGCGGCATACCGTCACCGATGCACGCGATGAGGACGGCGGTGAGACCTGCGTCTCCCGCGGCCTTCGAGATGCTCTCGATGTCGGCTGTGGTGAGCGGCCTCGTCACGGGAACCGCCAGCAGGCCGTCCGCGGGGAACGACGCGTGCAGTTGCGCCGGCGTAAGCCGCAACCGGCGAAAAGGTCCGAACTCGTTCGTGGCCAACTCGTGAACGGCTCCGACGAGTCCGATCCGGCCTTGAGTGCTCGGCCAGCTGCCGGTCACGGCCAGGCGAGCAAGTGGTGCACCCTCAGGGTCGACCAGGTCCAGCTGCTTGGAGCTGAGAGCCAGCTCCGCAGCCTCCGATGACACGACCAACGTGATCGGTGCGGCGTCGCCAGCCGTACGAGGGTCGACGAAACCGGGCAACGGAGGAGCGAAGGCGGAGTTGACGAGCAGGTCCAGGTCATCAAGCTCTCGGGGGCTCGGTGTCCACTGCGCGATCGAATCAGGGGGTTCGGGCACGGGGGAATTGTGCCACCTGGACAGGGTGGCCGTCCGCCATTCGCTCCGGCCCGCGAGGCACCGTTGGGTACGCTCGCCGGTCGTGAAGAGTCCTAGCAGGCTGGTCGACGTCGTGCGGTCCGGTTTCGTCGAGGGGCATCATTACGGGTCCGTGGTGGTGCTGGGCTCGAACGGTTCGCTCGACTGGTCGATCGGCGACGTCGAGTCACCTATCTATCCCCGGTCGTGCAACAAGCCGTTGCAGGCCAGTGCCATGCTCCGGCTGGGTCTCGAGCTGCCAGCCGAGCTGGTGGCTCTGGCGTCCGCGAGCCATTCCGGTGAGCCGTTCCACATCGAGGGTGTACGAAGAATCCTTGGCTCGGCCGGCCTGGACGAGCGCGCGTTGCAGACGCCGGCCGACTATCCCTTGGACGACGAGGCCAGGACTGCGCAGATCTCCTCGGGTCACGCCCCGGCTTCGGTGACGATGAACTGCTCCGGCAAACATGCCGCCATGATGGCGACTTGTGTGGTGAACGGTTGGCCGATCGACAACTATCTTGATCCTGACCACCCGCTGCAGGCAGCCATTGGGCGCACCTTTGCGGAGCTGACTGCCGAGCCGATCGCATCGACCGGCGTCGACGGGTGCGGTGCTCCGCTCTTCTCCGCCTCGCTGACCGGCTTGGCGCGAGCGTTTCATGCCTTGGTTACTGCGAGGCCCGGCAGCTCCGAGCGCCGGGTGGCTGATGCCATCGCCGCGCATCCGACCTATGTGTCGGGCACTCGTCGCGATGAAGCGGCGCTGTTGCGTGCGATTCCCGGCGCGATCGCCAAGGCCGGTGCTGAGTCGTGCTATGCGCTCGCGCTGGCAGACGGTCGAGCGGTGGCGCTCAAGATCGACGATGGCTCGAACCGAGCCCGTCCAGTGGTGATGGCGGCGGCCCTGCGCCGAATGGGAGTGCACCACGCCATCGGGGTGGATGCTGACGCGCTCATCGCCACGGGTGACGTGGCGGTGATGGGAGGCGGACGCCGCGTCGGCGAGTTGCGACCGGCACTGTGACGAGGAGATCACATATGCTGCTGCTAGTGGCTTGCATTTGCTAACTATTGCAAGCAAGATTGACGGATGAACAGTCTGCAACCTGAACCAGATCCACAGCCTGAACCGGTTCTGCACCCCGAACCCGATCTACCACCGGAACCAGATCTGCACCGTGAGCCCGACCCGCGACCTGAGCCCGATGTGCAACCTGAGCCCGACCTGCAACCTGAGCCTGATCTGCAACACGAAGAGAGCCACTCCTCGCTGAACGCGGCCGCTCGAGTGACGGCCAGTGCCCGGGCCCGCACGGCGAAGATGAGCCAGACGGCACTCAGTCTGGGCGAGTACCTGCGGGACCAGCGCCGCAGTGCCCAGATGACACTGCGGCAGCTCGCGGATCAGGCGGGTGTGTCGAACCCTTACCTGAGCCAGATCGAGCGTGGTCTTCGTAAACCTTCCACGGACGTGCTCCAGCAGCTGGCCAAGGCCTTGCGCATCTCGGCGGAGACGCTCTACGTGCGTGCCGGCATCTTGGACCCGGCCGATTCGGGGGAGCTCTCGGTGCAGCGCGCTGTGCTCGCCGACCCTGCGCTGAGTGAACGTCAGCGACAGGTCCTTCTCGACATCTACGGGTCTTTCCGCCGTGAAGGGGAGATGTCGACGTCCGACGAGCCGATGTCGATGTCCGACGAGCCCATCATGTCGGAGTCGATTGACAGCGCTGAGATACCCGATGTCCAGCATCTCGACGACGTGCACAACTGAGCACATCGTCGCTCGACGGGGAGTGCGGGCGAGGCACCGCTAGGATTGCCCCGTGATGGCGGCCTTCGACAGCTCGATCGTGTTCCAGATCGAGAACCAGATCAAGACGGCCATCTGGGTGATCTTCTTCGTTATCAAGCTCTTCGCTCTGTGCGATGCGGCCGTGCGGCCGAACGCCCTATTCGTGGCGGCGGACAAGCAGACGAAGCTGTTGTGGATGGTGATGCTGGGCGTGGCGCTGCTGGTGCACGTCGTCGACCAGGGCTTCGGCCTGCTGGCTCTCATCGGCGCGGTGGTGGCGCTCGTCTACCTTGCGGACGTGAGACCGATGCTGCGTTCCATGCATCGACGCTGACAGCAGCGAATGCCCTTCATCGACGGCCCGAGCGGTCCGCTGGAGTGCCTCGTGAACGGCTCTGGCGACCCGGTCACGATGTTCGCGCACGGGTTCGCTGGTTCCATCAGTGAGACCCGGCCGTTCGGCTCCGGTGTGGTCGGCCTTCGCGTCTTCTTCCACTTCCGCGGGCATGGGGAGTCAGGCGACGGCCCTGCGCCCTGGAACTATGCTTCGCTCGCCGCCGACGTCGCCTGCGTGGCAACGACCTACGAGGTCAACCGTGGCGTCGGTGTGTCGATCGGTGCCGGAGCGCTGCTTCGGGCAGCGCTTGAGAGACCGGCTTTCGAGCGTCTGGTTCTTGTGCTGCCGCCGGCCGTCGACCGGCCACGCACGGGCAGGGCCGTGGACCGCGTCGAGTCGATGGCACAGCGTGCCGACGAGGGCGACGTCGAAGGTCTGACGGAGCTGCTGCTGAACGAACAGCCAGCCGACGTCCGCGACCGCCGGGTCGTTCAGATGTGGGCCCGCGGCCAGGCGCAGCGACTGGTGACACCTCCCCTGCGTGAGGTGATTCGCCGGGTGCCAGCCGAGCACCCCGTCGAGGACCGGACCGCCTTGAAGGCAGTCGCGTGCCCGGTACTGCTGATCGGCCAGGAGGGCGACGAGGCGCATCCGAGCAGCGTCGTGCACGAGCTGGCCGAGGCGCTTCCGGATGCCAGGATGCAGATATTCTCAGCGGGCGGCGTCCTCTGGAACCACCGCGGCGAGGTTCGCCAGCTGATCAGCGGGTTCCTCAACGACTAACGGTGTACACCAGGCGACCACAGACACCGATGGCAACGGATGGGGTGAGGCATGGCCGTGAATATCGTCCTCGTCGAAGGCGACATCACGCACCAGGACGTCGACGCGGTCGTCAACGCGGCCAATCGCGCGATGCGAGGCGGGAGTGGCGTCGACGGCGCCATTCATTCCGCCGGCGGGCCAGCCGTGCTGGCGGACTGCATCAAGCGATTCCCGCACGGCCTCGCAACTGGGCAGGCGGGGTGGACGACCGCGGGGGACCTGCCTGCGAGGTGGGTCATCCATGTCGTGGGACCCAACTTCCGACGCGGCGAGACCGATCGCGCCTTGTTGACGTCGTGCTACTCGAGGGCTCTTGCCGTGGCGGATGAGCTCGGCGCCGCGACGATGGCATTTCCGCTGGTGTCGGCCGGAGTCTATGGATGGCCACGCAGGGACGCCGCGTTGGCCGCCGTGGAGACCCTGGCCACCACCCCGACGAAGGTGCAGGAGGCACGCCTGGTGGCATTCGGCAGCGGGGCATACGCCGATCTGCAGCATGCCCTCGAAGCAGTCGGGGACTGACTGCCCCTGGTCAGCCGCGGCGGGACCTGGCCAGGGCGCGTGAGCGTGTGGTCTGGTCCAGGATCACCTTGCGCAGCCGTACCGCGTCCGGCGTCACCTCGACGCATTCATCCTCGCGGCAGAACTCCAGCGACTGCTCGAGCGAGAGGCGTCGCGGCGGAACCAGCCGCTCCAGTTCGTCCGCCGTCGCGGAGCGCACGTTCGTGAGCTTCTTCTCCTTGGTGATGTTGACGTCCATGTCGTCGGCGCGGCTGTTCTCGCCGACCAGCATGCCATCGTAGACCTCGGTGCCCGGCTCGACGAAAAGGCTGCCCCGTTCCTGCAGGTTGAACATCGCGTACGAGGTCGCCACGCCGGTGCGATCGGCGATCAGCGAGCCGGAGGGGCGGGTTCGAAGGTCGCCGAACCAGGGCTCGTAGCCCTCGAAGACGTGGTTGGCGATGCCGGTACCGCGCGTGTCGGTCATGAACTCGGTGCGGAAACCGATGAGACCTCGTGCTGGGACGAGGAACTCCATGCGTACCCAGCCCGTGCCATGGTTGACCATCTGCTCCATGCGGCCCTTGCGAATGGCGAGCAGCTGGGTGACGGTGCCGAGGTACTCCTCCGGGCAGTCGATGGTGAGGCGTTCGACGGGCTCATGGAGCTTCCCGTCGATCTCCCGGGTGACCACCTGTGGCTTGCCGACGGTGAGCTCGTATCCCTCACGTCGCATCTGCTCCACGAGGATTGCCAGGGCAAGCTCCCCACGCCCTTGAACCTCCCAGGTGTCGGGTCGTTCGGTGGTCAGGACCTTGATGGAGACGTTGCCAATCAGCTCGCGGTCGAGACGGTCCTTAACCAGCCGGGCAGTCACCTTCGTTCCCTTGCGGCGGCCGGCGAGCGGGGACGTGTTGATGCCCAATGTCATCGAGATCGCGGGTTCGTCCACGGTGATGAGCGGCAGAGCGACCGGCGAGTCGACATCGGCGAGCGTCTCCCCGATGTTGATCTCGGGGATACCCGCCACCGCGATGATGTCTCCAGGGCCGGCTGACGTTCCGGGGACGCGCTCGAGGGCCTCGGTGACCAGGAGCTCGGTGATCTTGACGTTCTGCCGGGAACCGTCGCGGCGAAGCCAGGCCACGTTCTGGCCCTTCCGCAGTGTGCCTTCGTGCACGCGGCACAGCGCCAACCGCCCCAGGAACGGAGATGCGTCCAGATTGGTCACCTGCGCCTGGAGCGGCGCCCCCTCGACGTAGACCGGGGCAGGGACAGTCTCGATGATGGTCGAGAAGAGGGCCTCGAGCGTGTCGCCCTCGGGGAACTCGCCATCGGCGGGCTGCTTCAACGACGCGCGGCCGGCTTTTGCCGAGGCGTAGACAACCGGGAAGTCGAGGGAGTCGTTAGCAGATTCGGAGTCCAAGAGGTCCATGAAGAGCTCATAGGTCTCGTCGACGACTTGCGAGATCCGGGCATCCGGTCGGTCCACCTTGTTGACGACGAGCACGACGGGGAGCCTGCGGGCGAGCGCCTTGCGAAGCACGAAGCGGGTCTGCGGAAGCGGCCCTTCGGAGGCGTCGACCAACAGCACTACACCGTCGACCATCGACAAGCCGCGCTCGACCTCTCCACCGAAGTCGGCGTGGCCAGGGGTGTCGATGATGTTGATGGTCACCGGGCCCTGGGTCGCCGCTGGACCGGCATAGTGGACGGCGGTGTTCTTCGCCAGGATCGTGATGCCCTTCTCCCGCTCCAGATCGCCGGAGTCCATCACGCGGACGTCGATATCGGCTCCGACCCGGAACGCTCCGGACTGCCAGAGCATGGCATCGACGAGCGTCGTCTTCCCATGGTCGACGTGCGCGACGATCGCGACGTTGCGGAGGTCGTGGCGGGCGGACTTCGGAGGAGTCTGTGCAGACATGGTGGAACAAGCGTCCTGTCAGTGGGGTACGTCGCACGAGTGGCGCGTCATTCGAGTCTAACCGCGGGGTTCGGCGGGGACCGCATTTCCGGTTCGTCGCCCGGATGTAGACGATGGTCGGCTTCCGGAGGGATCGACGCGTTGAGTGCGTGGCCGCACGAAATACGGGAGACTCGGAGATTGTTGACGTTTCACGGAGGTCTGACAGTGATGCTACGAGCAGTGGGAGAGGTGTCGCCCGGCGCGACATGGCCTCCGCGCATACCCAGACGGGTGGCGATGCTCAGCGTCCATACCTCGCCGCTTGACCAGCCTGGCACAGGTGACGCCGGGGGAATGAACGTGTATGTCGTCGAACTCGCCCGCCAGCTTGCTGCGGCCGGCATCCAGGTCGAGATATTCACTCGGGCCACCTCGCGCGACCTGCCCCCGGTGACCGAGTTGGCTCCCGGGATCGTTGTGCGGCATGTCATCGCCGGCCCGCTCGAAGGACTCACCAAGGCCGAGCTTCCAGGACAGCTGTGTACGTTCGCCCGCGAGGTGCTGCGCACCGAGGCGACGTTTGCACCGGGGTACTACGACGTCATCCATTCCCACTACTGGCTCTCAGGTCAGGTCGGCGCACTTGCCCGCGACCGCTGGGGGATCCCGCTGGTCCACTCGATGCACACCATGGCCAAGGTGAAGAACCGTGCGCTGGCGGCTGGTGACGCCGCGGAGCCGACGTCGCGGATCATCGGTGAGGAGCAAGTCGTTGCGGCCGCCGATCTGGTGGTGGCCAACACCGAGGAGGAGTCCGGCCAGCTGGTGGACCTCTACGACGCCGACCCGGACCGCGTTCGAGTGATCACGCCCGGGGTCGACCTCAACGCCTTCCGGCCGGGATCCAAGGCGGCGGCCCGCGTCGAGGTGGGCTGGCGTCCGGACGCGCTGGTCGTCATGTTCGCCGGCCGCATCCAGCCGTTGAAGGCGCCCGATGTCATCATCCGGGCGGCCGCCGAGTTGGTGACGCGGCAGCCCGACCTGCGTCGTCGCCTCGTGGTACCCGTCATCGGTGGACCGTCGGGCAGCGGACTCGACACGCCGCAGAACCTCGTCGAGCTGGCTACGTCACTTGGCGTCAGCGACCTCGTACAGTTCATCGCTCCGGTCGAGCAGTCCCGCCTGGTGACGTACTACCAGGCCGCCTCTGTGGTTGTCGTTCCCTCGTACAACGAGTCGTTCGGCCTCGTGGCGATCGAGGCGCAGGCGTGTGGCACGCCCGTCATCGCATCGAACGTCGGCGGCTTACCGACGACGGTGATCGACGGGCAGACGGGCGTCCTCGTCGACGGCCACAACCCTCACCACTATGCCGACGTCATGCAGCGACTGCTCAATGACGCCGGCCACCTTGACGAGATGTCGCGTGCCAGCGCGCGTCATGCCCAGGACTTCGGCTGGGCCGTGACCGCACGGCACACGCTGGCTGCGTACGGCGAGGCTGCCGCGGCTATGCAGGCGGACCTCCTCGCCATCGCCAAGTAAGCGGCACGCCTGCTGCCGCAATGGTGTCGCGCATCACCTCCGCGAAGCCTTGGGAATACCTCGCGGAGCGATACTCTTGTAAGAGGTAATAACCACGCGAGCCTCTTACGTGAGCTCCGGACGACGAGCGTCACCAGACGCAGAAACGAGAAGAAATGCTGAGCGAACCGGACGTCATTGCGCGCGAGATGCGCATGTCCAGGCGTGCCGAAGCGCGGGAGTCAGTTCGTTCCGCGGCCATTCGCCTGGCCAACCGAGAGCAGCGTATCCAACGCCGCCGGCAGCGGATCGAGGAGCGCCTCGCAGGCCAGAACCTTGGCGGCTGAGGCGACGATCTCCGCGGTAGACGCAGCCTGAGCGCGTAGACAACGCGCAACCCACCCGGCGAGCCGGTCGAGAAATCGACCGGCTCGTCTGCGTTTCAACGACCCTGGTTCTTGACCGCTTCGATGGCCGCGGCGGCGGCCTCGGGATCCAAGTATCGGCCTCCAGCGGTCAGCGGCCTCATGCCGCCGTCCAACTCGTACAGCAGAGGGATACCGGTTGGGATATTGAGAGCCACGACGGCCTTCTCGGAGATGCCATCGAGGTGCTTGACCAACGCCCGCAGCGAGTTTCCGTGAGCGGTGACGAGAACGGTCGCCCCCGCACGCAGATCGGGCACGATCGCGTCGTACCAGTAGGGCAGCATGCGCTCGACGACATCCGCCAAGCACTCGGTACGGGGCAGGATCTCGTCGGGGATGGCGCTGTACTGCGGGTCGCCGATCTGGCTGTACTCGTCGTCTTCGGCGATCCGCGGCGGCGGTGTGTCGTACGAGCGGCGCCACAGCATGAACTGCTCCTCGCCGTACTCCGCGAGAGTCGCCTTCTTGTCCTTGCCCTGCAGCGCTCCGTAGTGGCGCTCGTTGAGGCGCCACGACCGGCGCACGGGCAGCCAGTGCCTGTCGATGGAGTCCAACCCGAGCTGTGCCGTCTGGATCGCGCGGCGCAGGACGGAGGTGTGAAGGACGTCCGGAAGTACGTCGGCTTCGGCCATCAGCGCGCCGCCTCGGGTGGCCTCGCGCCGACCCTTCTCGGTCAGGTCGACGTCCACCCAGCCGGTGAAGAGGTTCTTGGCGTTCCAGTCACTCTCGCCGTGACGCAAGAGCACAAGTCGATAGGGAGCCGCGTTCATGCAGACACCGTAGCGGGATGTCCGGCTGGCGGCAGGAGGGCGTTTCCCGTCGTCAGACGGCGGCCGGGTGCTGCCCGGTGACCAGGAACACAACCCGTCGCGCCATAGAGACGGCGTGGTCGCCGATGCGCTCGTAGTACCGGCCCAGCAGTGCCATGTCGACCGCTGGTTCGACGCCCTCGCGCCAGTTCTCACTCAACAGCATCCGGAACATCGAGCGTCGCAACAGGTCCATGGCGTCGTCGGCCGACTCCAGCTCGTGAGCCGCTTCGACGTCGCGGGTGGCGACGATCTCGGCAGCCGAGGCGATCATCTCGTCGGCGGTACGCGCCATCTGCTGGATGGTGGGCACGAGGACGGTCGGAACCGCCTGAGTCGGGAACCGCAGGCGGGCTACCTTGGCGACGTGCACCGAAAGGTCACCCATGCGCTCGAGGTCGGCAACCATGCGCAGCGAGGCCACGAGCATCCGCAGGTCGCCGGCGACGGGCGCCTGACGAGCGAGGATCTCGAAGCTCTCGTCCTCGATCCGCTCGCGCGCCTCATCGATGGCGAGGTCACCGCTGATGACAGACTCCGCTGCGGCCACGTCTGCCGTGAGCAGGGCGTGGGTAGCCTGATCGAGGGCAGCGCGAACATCGCCCGCCATCTCGACGAGCTCCGTCAATACACGGTCTAGCTGCTGCTGGTACTGGTTTCGCATACCTCGACCGTAGTTGGCACATGTGAAAAGTCGGCGCGACCGAGTAAACAACGCATGAACAGTCGCGAAAGCAACACTGGATCAGGCGTCCGAAATGCGTTCTCCGTACCCTTGGCTGCGTACGCTCATGTCATGGAGTCATCGACGGCTGCCGTGCTCGGCGGCCTCATCGGTGCGTTCCTCGGCGCCATCACCGTCTTGGCGTGGCGGCTGAGTGAACGAGACCAGGGCCGCGAACCGGGACCGCCCGAGCCGCTGGTCCCTGCGGGCGTCGCCGCTGTGCTTTCGGTGTTGCGCTCCTCTGCCCTGGTGGTCGGTCCCTCCGACGAGGTGCTCAAGGCGAGTGCGCCAGCCCGAATGATGGGCTTGGTCGACGGCTCGCGCGTGGACGTCCCGGCGCTGCTGACGTTGGTGCGGGAGGTGCGTCGCGACGGCCAGATTCGCGAGCTCGACCTCGTACTTCGGCGCGGGCGTGGCCAGCCGCGCCACGTCGCTGCCCGAGTGGCTCCGCTCGGGAGTCGCCTGGTCCTCGTCCTGGCCGATGACCGCACCCGGGAGCGGCGCGTCGATGCGATCCGCCGCGACTTCGTCGCCAACGTCAGCCATGAGCTCAAAACTCCGGTCGGGGCGATCCACCTACTGGCGGAGGCGGTAGCGGAGGCCGCGGACGACCCGGAGGCCGTCCAGCGGTTCTCCGCACGGATGCGAACCGAGAGCGAGCGCCTGACGCGGCTCGTGCAGCAGATCATCGAGCTCTCGCGGCTCCAAGGCGACGAACCTCTCGACCACGCCGACTCGATCTCGGTGGACGCACTGGCCGAACGCGCCGTCGACCGCGTCCGGGTCGACGCTGCTGACAAGGACATCCACCTCGAGTTCGTCGGGGAGCACGACCTCAAGGTCATCGGCAACGCTGACCAGCTGGTGGCGGCACTCGGCAATCTCGTCGAGAACGCCGTCGCGTACAGCGGTCGCGGCGGCCGCGTGACCGTGGCCGCCCGGCGAAACGGCGAGCACGTCGACATTGTCGTCACCGACCACGGCGTGGGCATACCCGCAGACGAGATCGACCGCATCTTTGAGCGCTTCTATCGTGTGGACCCGGCCCGAGCGAGGGCGACCGGGGGCACCGGCCTCGGCCTGTCGATCGTGAAGCATGTTGCCGCGACGCACGGGGGCGAGATCCGGGTGTGGAGCGTCGAAGGCGAGGGCTCGACCTTCACGCTGATGCTTCCGACCCACGAGTACAAGGAAGCGGACCAGCACGTAGAGCTGTCCAACGCCGAAGCCGAACGATCCACCGCCCCATCCGCCCTACCGCAGGAGGTGCCATGACCCGGGTTCTCGTCGTGGAAGATGAGGAGAGCTACAGCGACGCACTTGCGTACGTGCTGCGCAAGGAGGGCTTCGATGTAGCCCTGGCAGCGACGGGGCCTGCCGCCTTGGAGGAGTTCTCGCGCAACGGCGCCGACATCGTGCTGCTCGACCTGATGCTTCCGGGGCTACCCGGGACCGAGGTGTGCCGGCAGCTGAGGCAGATGTCGACCGTCCCGGTCATCATGGTGAGCGCCAAGGACGGTGAGGTGGACAAGGTCGTCGGCCTGGAGCTCGGCGCCGATGACTACGTCACCAAGCCGTACAGCCCGCGTGAGCTGGTTGCTCGTATCCGAGCAGTGCTGCGCCGGGGGACTGAGCCAGAGCTCGTACCGCTGACCGTCGAGGCCGGTGGGGTCCGGATGGACGTCGAGCGGCACGTCGTCACGGTCCGCGGCATGGATGTCCGCTTCCCGCTCAAGGAGTTCGAGCTGCTGGAGATGTTGCTGCGCAACGCCGGGAGAGTGCTGACCCGCGGCCAGCTCATCGACCGAGTGTGGGGATCGGACTATGTGGGGGATACCAAGACGTTGGACGTGCATGTGAAGCGGCTCCGCGCCAAGATCGAAGCCGACCCCGCGAACCCCCGCTATCTGGTGACCGTGCGCGGCCTGGGTTACAAGTTCGACGCGCCGGCCGACACCTGAGCAGGGGGCAGCTCAGCTGCTGGACGGACCGACGGGGACCGACGTGTACATGGGTCCCGTGGGCACGATCGGGATCGCGAGCTCGATCGGCGCAGCGTTTCCGAACGTGAAGGTGACGGTGATGAAGTCACCGGCCTGGACTCCGTCACCGGTGAGGCGTACCAGCCCGTCGGACTCCAGCTGCACGGACTGCTGGTACTCGAGCGGGACAGGGCTCGTCAGCTCGGTGGTGCGGATCGGCTTGCCGTCGGCGCCGGTAACAGACACCTGCTGCAGTTCATCTGCTTGCCCGCTCTGGTTGATCAGGGTTCCCACGAGGGTGCCGTTCCCCTGGTCGTCGGCCACGACCAACGCGTTCAGCACATAGATGTCGGTGCTGCGATCGCTGATGCCTTCGCCGGCCTGATACTGCTGTTGGGTCTGCGCGTTGAACCCCGCCGCACACGAGGCCAGCAGCCAGCACAGGGCGCAGAGCAGGAACGCACGGGAAGTACGACGGCGCAGAACCGAGCGGATCAGCTGGGATACGGCGGCGGTGATCCCCACGGTGTGTCGCCCTCCTCGGGTCTTGCGCGGCGGTGCGTGCCCCAACCAGTCGAGGCACGCACAGCGTAGCGAAGGTTCGCACGGGCGGCTCAGCGGACGTCCCGTGTGCCTGGAGAAGGCACGACTTTCAAGATTTGTCAACCCTCAATTATGCCTCTGACCTGCGGTAACGCGTCGGGCGCGCCTCAGATTCGTGGTATCCTGGTGTTCCTGGAAAGGGGTTACTGACACATGACTTTTGCGGTCGGCGAGACAGTTGTGTATCCCAATCATGGCGCTGCTGTCATTGAAGATATTGAGACCCGTCAGATAAAAGGTGAGGACAAGCTTTATCTCGTCCTCCGCATCGTCGCCCAGAACGACCTCGTGGTTCGCGTCCCTGCGTGCAACCTCGATCTCGTGGGCGTCCGGGACGTCGTAGATCAGGCTGGTCTCGAGCGGGTGTTCGACGTCCTGCGCGCAGAGCACACCGAAGAGCCTACGAACTGGTCGCGTCGCTACAAGGCGAACCTCGAGAAGCTCCATTCTGGTGATGTGCTGAAGGTCGCTGAGGTCGTGCGTGACCTCTGGCGGCGCGAGCGGGAGCGCGGCCTTTCCGCGGGCGAGAAGCGCATGCTGGCAAAGGCCCGGCAGATCCTGGTGTCGGAGCTGGCGCTCGCCGAGCACACGAACGAGGACAAGGCCGAGACCATCCTTGACGAGGTCCTCGCCTCCTAGTCCCTGAGAGCCCGCCCCAGCCGGGGCGGGTTCTTCTCTAGGCAGGTTCGTTGATGTCTGAGGCGAGCAGCCCGCAGGTCCTCGGGCTGGTCCCTGTGGTCGGGCGCGAGGCTCTCGCCTACCTCGCCTACAAGCGGTCGACGCTCGTGTCGGGCGCTGTCGAGGCGCTGTGTCCGGTAGCGGACCACGTCATGGTGGTGACGGCTGACGGGCAGGCGGATAAGGCACGCGGCGCATTGGCCCACCTCGACATCGAGGGTCAGGGGTGCTTCCCCGGTGCCGCCATCGGTTCGTTCGCCGCCATCGAGGTTCCGCGTGAGGAGGCACTCGCCAGAACGGTGGCGGAAAGCGCCGACGTCGTCGTCGTCCACGATCCGCTCTGCCCGGGTGTGTCCACTGCATCGTTGCAGCGGCTCCTCGAGCTGTGGTCCCCCGGCACCGTTACGGTCGCCGTCAGGCCCGTGGTGGACACCGTGAAAGTCGTGGCCGACGGCGTGGTTATCGGCACGCTGAACCGCGAAGACCTGAGAATGATCGGCTCGCCCGTCGTCATGCCTGCGGACCGGATGGCCGCCATCCCTCGACTCGGAGCGAAGCTGGCTGACCTCGCCTCGCTGGTGGTCACGTTGCGCGGAGTCTGTGAGGTAGTGCTCGTTCCGGGAGACCCGGCGGCTGGCCGTGTCGAGGACCCGTCGTCGATCCCCCTGCTGACGGCGCTCGATGCCCTCCACGAGCTCGACTGCTGACCGGGTTCTTGCGGACTGGCGCGCCGACACCTGGCGGGGTCGGGCTCACCTGATGCCTCTGGCCAGGTGCTCGGCCACAACGAGGTCATGAGGGAAGGTGATCTTGATGTTGTCTGCAGATCCCGGTACCCACCGGACGACCAGGTCGGTGTACCGCTCGACGCAGCTGGCCGTGTCGGTACCCGCGAAGGTTGCGCCGGCTTCTCGGTATGCCCGCAGCAGGGGCGCAGCCCTGAAAGCCTGTGGGGTCTGGACGGTGACAGTTCGGCCCGGACTCGGATCGTCGGCCCGGAGCGCGATCAGCGCGGACTGACGCCTCCCCGGCAGGGCGCCACCACAGGCATGCGCCTGCTCGATGACCTCGGAGAACATCGCTCGAGTAGCAAGCGGCCGGGCGGCGTCATGCATGACGACGACGTCCAGGGCTCCTCGATCAATCTCGGCCTCGAGCGCCAGCAGCGCGTTGAGCTCTGAGGCGTGACGCGTCGGACCCCCGGTCACCAGCTCGACGGCTCCTGCCGCGGCCTCCCCTGCCAGGGCCACCTCGGCAAGGGATCGGTCGCGGTCAGCCACCACCATCAGGCACCGTGTCAGACCCGGCAGCTGGAGCGCGGTGCGCACCGACCACACGAAGACAGGAGTTCCTGCCAGCGGGAGGTAGACCTTGTTGGTGGCCGATCCGACCCGCGACCCTGAGCCGGCGGCCAGCAGCACCACCGCAACGCGGACGTCGGGGGGCCGGCGGCCGGTACCTTCCTGATCGGGCACATGTCCCACTAGCGAGGGGTTACCCAGACGAGCGCGGTGGCGATCGCCGCCAGCCCCTCGCCGCGACCCGTCAAGCCGAGGCCGTCGGTCGTCGTCGCAGTCACCGTGACGCTGGCATCACAAGCGGCACTGAGCGCCTCCTGAGCCTCGCCGCGTCGCGGCCCGAGCATGGGCTGGTTACCGATGAGCTGCACGCTGACGTTGGCGATGTGCGCACCGGCTTGTTCCAGCCGACGCGCGGTCTCCGAGAGCAGCGCGAGCCCGCTCGCTCCTGACCATCGTGGGTCCGACGTACCGAACTGGCTTCCGAGATCACCCAACCCGGCGGCCGCCAGGGCCGAGTCGCAGATCGCGTGGGCGACCACGTCTCCGTCGGAGTGCCCCGCCAGTCCCCGCGGAGACTCCGGCCAGAGCAGTCCGGCAACCCAGAGTGGCTGGTTGTCCACCAGGGCGTGGACGTCGACGCCTGTCCCCACACGCAGCGAGCGGTCAGCGGTCATGGCCGCATTGTGGCAGCCGTCCCCGCCGATCCGTAAGGCAACGGTAAGGCCGATGAGGGGCTTCGGCTTCGGTCGTGAGGCACTATCGAAGACATGACCACGCTCGAGCGACGACTGGGGGTGCTGGCGGGCGTGGTGTCGGCAGGTGCCGGACTGGCCGCGTCCGAGCTCACCAGCGGTCTGCTGCACCAGCGCGTCTCGCCTGTGGTCGCCGTAGCCGAGAGCATCATTCGGCTCACACCAGGCGCCGTGGTCGAGCAGACGATCTCACTGGTGGGTCACTACGACAAGCCGCTGGTGATCGCCGGCACGCTCGTCGGGCTGTGCGTGTTGAGCGGCCTGGCAGGCATGCTTGCCCTGCGGTCGCTCGCCGCCGGCGAGGCGATGTTCGCCGTCATGGGCGTCGTCCTGGTTCTGGCCGTCCGGGCGCGTCTCACCTCTTCCGAGGCCACGTACATACCTGCCGTGGTGGGCGTGCTCATCGCCATGCTGGCGTTGGCTGCGCTCGCCCCGCGCGCTGGGGCGGCGAGCAGTCCGCGCACTGGCCGGTCCGTGGAGTCCCCCCTGGGGAAGGCGCCTACGGCAACACCCACGGGAGGGTCGCCGACGCCGAACCTGGGTCCTGGCAGCTCAGTAGCCGGGTCGCGCACTGGCACGACCGAGTCTCGCCGGGACTTCCTCCGACTGGCTGGCGTCGTCGGCGTCGGTTCGGTCGTGCTCGGCCTGAGCGGCCGCGTCCTGGCGCAGGGCAGGGCGGCCCTCGACTCCGCTCGCGAACGCTTGAAGCTGCCCGTCTCTCGCCCGGTTCAGCCCGCTGGCGTGTCGGCCGGAGTACCGGGGGTAGTGCCCTGGAACACGTCGCAAGCTGACTTCTACCGGATTGACACTGCGCTGTCGATCCCGCAGATCCTCCCGGACGACTGGTCCTTGCGCATCCACGGGATGGTGGACCAGGAGCTCGATCTGTCGTACCAGGACCTGCTCGACCGCGGCCTCACCGAGGCCTGGCTGACTCTGTGCTGTGTGTCCAACGAGGTGGGCGGTGACCTGATCTCGAACGCCTGGTGGTCAGGCGTGCGTATCGCCGACGTGCTGGCCGAGGCCGGCGTCCAGAGCGATGCGGATGCCGTGATGTCCCGGTCGTCCGATGACTGGACCTGCGGCACCCCACTCGCTGCACTCACCGATGACCGCAACGCCCTTTTCGCTGTCGCCATGAACGGTGAGCCCTTGACCCCGGAACACGGCTTCCCCGTCCGGATGGTCGTCCCCGGCCTCTACGGCTACGTCTCGGCGACGAAGTGGGTCGTCGATCTCGAGGTGACGAGGTTCAGCGACTTCTCCGCCTTCTGGACGGAGAGGGGCTGGGCGCCGCAGGGACCGGTGAAGACACAGTCCCGTATCGACGTGCCTCGAGGCGGTGAACGGGTGAAGGCAGGCAAGGTGGCCATCGGCGGCATCGCCTGGGCGCAGCACACCGGCATCGCTGAGGTCGAGGTGCGCGTCGACGACGGCGATTGGCAGCCGGCGAAGCTTGCGAAGGACGCCACGATCGACAGCTGGCGTCAATGGTCGTACGTGTGGGCGGCCGAACCGGGTGAGCACAGAATCCAGGTCAGGGCCACCGACCGGTCCGGCCAGACCCAGACCGAGGCGCTGGCCGATGTGCTCCCCGACGGAGCCACGGGGTGGCACACGATCGAGGTGGACGTCGCCTGACCACAAGGCAGACGCAGCCGCAACGGTCGGGCGGCTCCGGTCGGTGCCGCGCCCGCAGGCCCAGCCATGGCCCGGCGCCAAGAGGAAGAGCAGGCGCACTACCAGCGGGGTGGACCACCCGCGGGGACTGCTGGCGGCGGCACGTCCGGCGGCCGGATCACGTACACCAAGCCGCCGGAGCTCTGCAGCCAAAGCCGCTCGAACTGCGAACGGTCGTAGACCGTTCGGACCTCGTCGTTCGACGCGACGAGATGCGAGGCCGGGTCGTTCACCACGACGTCCCCGTTGGCGCTGAATCCGACGATGACGAGGAGGTGCCCGGCGGTCGCGTAGCCCGCACCTGACAGCTCATCCCGGCCGAACGACAGCGACGCCACCAAGGGGATCCCGGCCTCGACGAAGGTCTCCGCCTCGGCCAGCGAATGCAGGCGCGAGATGCTGGCGACCATCCCGAAGGTCGCTGCGTAGGCCGCGTTGAACGACCAGTTGCCGGTGCCGCCATAGGCGTAGTCGTAGGTGCCCGCTGCGGCGCTGACGACGGCCGGGTGAGCGTGGCCGGGGCCAGCGCGGTTGTCGGCGAGGGCGCCGCGGACGCCGGCCTTGGTGTCGCGGAAGCCGACGGAGGAGTGGCGGAACTCGGCAGGGCCGCTACCCCAGTACGCCAGCACCATGGCCGTCGAAGCCGCGCTGCACCACGCCTCGCCACCGCCTCCATACTCGGGATGCCGACCCCGGTGCGTCATCTGTGAGAAGGAGGGAACGTCGAGCGTTGTCCTTGCGGCGGCCGCCGGTCCGGGAGAGCTGACCGGCCCTACGCGTGGCCGCGGCGGCGACGTCAAGGCACCGACGTGAGTGAGGCCGGGCCAGGACGTGCGGCCGACCTGCCGATGCGCGGTCACTCGAAGCTGCCAGCCGCCCAGCCGTTGCCCCGCGGCTGCGGCCAGCACGTCGCAGTCGACCGACGCGACTGGAGTCCGTTGGTGCGGTACCGACGTGCGGTGGATCGTCGAGGTGTCGCTCGCCCAGCGGCCAAGGACGAACTGCTCGCCGGGCTCCGAGGTCTCGGTCCCGGCCGGCCAGACCGTGGCCGATATCTCGATCCAGGTACCGGCTGGTGTGGCAGCGCTCCAGGACGCCACCAGCTCGGAGAAGTCACCGAAATCGCTCACCACCGGGGAGGACCAGGTTGCGGTCTCGAACCGGGCTGGCCCGCCGCCTGCGTACGGATCGGTGTAGTCGGCGACCTCCGGCTGGATCACGAGGGCAAGTTCGTCGCCGTCCTCGCCTTCAGCTCCCCAAGTCAAGTATCTGGTCGGACCGTCGGTGTCCGTCGACCGGTCCCGCCGCGACGCGTGGTCCTTCGATCCCGTCACCAAGCCCGGCCTGGTCCGCCCTTCGGAAGGGCGTGGTCAGCGGGGTGGATCACGTACACAACGCCGCCCGTTGACCCGAGCCAGGCCCGCTCGAACTGGGCCCGGCTGTAGATCCGCCGGACAGTCCGGGCAGTCGGCGCCGCAGGGTCGTTGACGATCACCTTGCCTGCGCGGGTGAAGCCTCGAATGACCAAGAGGTGGCCCGACGTGGAGCTGATCGGAGCTCCGTCGAGCTCGCCCGGGTCGAAGCCGATCGACGCGACCAGCGGCACGCCGGCTTTGATGAACAGGTGAGCCTGCCGCAGCGAACGCAGCCGAGTGACGAAGGCGTCCAGGCCGAACCGGGCAGCGTACGCGGTGTTGAACGGCCAGTCACCCGTTCCGTCGTAGCCCCAGGCGAAGGTGAAGCGGGCGGCGTAGTCGACCCACGGCTGCCGGTAGCTGTCGTTGACCCATGCGTACTGCTTGCGGGTCGGGCCCCGGTTCCAGTAGCTGAGCAGCATCGACGTCGACGTGGGACTGCACCAAGCCTCCCCGCCCCCATCCCATTGCGGATACTCGCCCCGGTGTATCTCCTGGGAGTAGCGCGGAACGCCGAGGTCGCGGCCGCGGCCGGATGGCACCCGACTGGTGCGCCCCGCCTTCTCAGGCAGACGCGACACCATCGCTCCGGCTCGGCTGATCGTCGGCGTCTTCGTCGTGCCGCTGCGGCGCATCAGGGTCAGCCTCAGCTGCCAGGCGCCGAACGAGGACCCGTCGTGAGTGATGAGGGTGTCCACGGCGACTCTGCTGAGGTCGTCGGGTTGGTCCCCAAGCGACATTCGGTGGAATTTGCGGTCGTGGCTGGCCCACCGGCCGAGACTGTCCCACGAGGAGCGCGTCCCCGGACCACTTCGACCGCGCGCCGAGATCTCGATGAAGGTGCCCACGGGGGTATCGGCCGCGTACGAGGCGATCAGCTGCGTCAGGGCGAACCGCTCCCGCACCCAGGGGGAGTACCAGCGGCCGCGGTCGTAAGCCACCCGACTCCCCGACCCGTAGGGATCGCGGTAGCCCACGCGGTCCAGGTTCCGCCCCAGCACCAACCCCCCGCGGCTGCGGGTGTGTTCGTAGGTGCCCTTCTTGAACGTGCGCGGGCCCCAACGCGTCAACGCGATGCGTCGCGGTGATGATGCGCGCGCCACGCTGGGCGGGGTGGACGCCGTTGCCTCGGTCAAGGCGGTGGTCTGCGCCTGTGCGGAGGTCTGTGAGCTGCCGCGTGACGTGGTGGAGCCGGGCGGGTGAGGCGCCGCTCCCGACGACGGTGCAGCGCTGAGGCCCGCCGTCAGCACTACCCCTGAAACTGCCGCTGCCGTGTACCGAGACATCCCCATGACGAGCACTGTAGGGCGCTGCGTCGACGAATGTGGGCGATCTGCGACCGGATGGATACCCTGAGCCGGTGACCCTTCGCCTGTACGACACCGCGACCCGGCAGACCCGGGACTTCGTGCCGTTGGTCGAAGGAAGGGCCGGCATCTACCACTGCGGCCTCACGGTCCAGGGGCCGCCCCACGTGGGACACATTCGCAAGGAAGTGGTCTTCGACGTGCTGCGGCGCTGGCTGGAGCACAGCGGCTATGCCGTCACTCTGGTGGCCAACCTCACCGACATCGACGACAAGATCCTGGCCAAGGAGGCTGAGGAGGACCGGCCCTGGTGGGCGATCGCGTATGCGAACGAGCGAGCACTGCACGACGCGTACGCGGTCCTCGGCTGCCTGCCACCGACGTACGAGCCGCGCGCCACCGGCCACGTCCCCGAGATGCTCGAGATGATCGGCGAGCTGCTCGTCCGGGGGCACGCGTACGTCGCTCCGAACGGCTCGGGGGACGTCTACTTCGACGTGAGGTCGTGGCCGGCGTACGGGGAGCTGTCGAATCAGCGTGTCGACGACATGGAGCCGGCGACTGACGCCGATGCTCGCGGCAAGCGCGATCCGCACGACTTCGCCCTCTGGAAGGGCTACAAGAAGGAGGAGCCGGCGACTGCCGCCTGGCCTGCGCCGTGGGGGCTCGGTCGGCCCGGCTGGCACCTCGAGTGCTCCGCCATGGCAGGCAAGTATCTGGGCGACGAGTTCGACATCCATGGCGGTGGACTGGATCTGAGATTCCCGCACCACGAGAACGAGCTCGCCCAGTCTCGGGCCGGGGGGCGCGGCTTCGCCCGCACCTGGATGCACAACGCGATGGTCAACCTTGGCGGCGAGAAGATGAGCAAGTCTGTCGGCAACTCGCTCCTCGTCAGCGAGGTGGTCAAGGTCGTCCGGCCTATCGAGCTGCGGTACTACCTGCTTGCGCCGCACTACCGCTCGATCATCGAGTTCAGCTTCGAGTCCCTTGCCGAAGCGGCGACCGCCTTTCAGCGGATCGAGGGCTACGTGCTGCGCGCGAGTGAGGTCACGGGGGACGTCGACGCCGCCAGCGGGGAGTTGTCCGCGGACTTCGTGGCAGCGATGGATGACGACCTCGCGCTGCCAGCCGCCTTGGCTGCCTTGCAAGGCGTCATCCGAGAAGGCAACAAGCTGCTCGCCGACGGCGACTCGTCCGCCCTGCGCGGGAACCTGGCCTCGGTCCGACGGATGCTGGGGCTGCTGGGGCTCGACCCGCTCCACAGCAGATGGTCGTCGGAGACAGGGGCCGACTCGGCGACGCGCTCGGCCCTCGACTCGTTGGTCGAAGTGATGGTCACGGCGCGCGAGGACGCCCGGGCGCGGCGAGATTTCGCCGAAGCCGACAGGATCCGGGACCAGCTGAGAGCCGCCGGGATCGAGCTGGAGGACACCGCCCAAGGTCCCCGCTGGTCGGTGGCAGGCTGATGCCGGGGAACAGCAAGCGGCAGGGTGCGATCCGCAAGCGACAGGGCGGGAACCCCACCGCTGGATCGGGCGGTCGGCGCCGTAAGGCGCTCGAAGGCCGTGGTCCGACTCCGAAGGCGGCACAGCGCGAAAGTCACAAGGCCAAGCGTGAGGTGAGCGCCACCGACCGCAAACCGCGGTCAGGCCGGGCATCGAGGTCCCGCGCTGGCACGGCCACCTCGGAATGGGTGGCAGGGCGGAACTCCGTCGTGGAGGCCCTCACCGCGAACGTGCCCGTGACGACGCTGTACGTCGCTGAGCAGGCAGAGCGCGACGACCGCCTGAGGGAGGCCTTCCGAATCGCGGCCGACCGAGGCATCTCGATGCTCGAGGTGAGCAAGTATGAGCTCGATCGGCTCACCGACCGTGCCGTCCACCAAGGTCTCGCGCTCAAGGTGCCGGCCTACGAGTACGCCGATCCGCACGACCTGCTCGACCTTGCGACCGATGCGATGGAGCCACCGTTGCTTGTCGCCCTCGACTCAGTGACCGACCCCCGCAACCTCGGCGCCGTCGTCCGCTCAGCTGCGGCGTTCGGCGTGCATGGTGTCGTCATACCCGAACGGCGGGCAGCAGGCATGACGGCCAGCGCGTGGAAGACGTCGGCGGGTGCGGCGGCCCGAGTCCCTGTCGCGCGAGCGACGAACCTGACGCGGCAGCTGCGCGACTACCAGGACGCCGGGCTGACCGTCGCCGGCCTGGACGCAGACGGAGCCGTGGCCATTGGCGCCCTGGACGTGGCTACCGAGCCGATCGTCCTCGTGGTCGGCAGCGAAGGGAAAGGCCTGTCGCGACTGGTACGCGACACCTGCGACGTCCTGGTGCGGATCCCGATGGCGGCAACGTCGGAGTCACTCAACGCCGGGGTGGCAGCAAGCATCGCTCTATACGAGATCGACCGCCGCCGCGGCGCGCGGGTCTGAGGTAGGCGCCGTGAGTGTCGATCGGCTGGTGCCAACGCCGGAAGCCGCGGACCTGCTCGACCTGGTCAGGCAGATCTGCACCGAGCAGCTGGCGCCGCGCGCTTCACAGGACGAGGCGGAGGCACGGTTTCCGCGTGACGTCTTCGCGCTCTTCGGTGAGGTGGGGCTGCTGTCGTTGCCCTTCGACGAGTCGGACGGTGGCGGGGGGCAACCGTACGAGGTCTACTTGCAGGTGCTCGAGGAGGTCGCCAGCGTCTGGATGAGCGTCGCGGTGGACCTGTCCGTTCACACGCTGTCGTCGTCGGCCATGGCCCGCTTCGGCTCGTCGGCACAGCGGGAGCGTTGGCTGCCCGGCATGCTGGGCGGCGACCAGCTCGGCGCCTATGCGCTGTCGGAGCCGCAAGCCGGCTCCGATGTCTCGGCCATTGCGACCAAGGCGGTCCGGGATGGTGACGAGTACGTCGTCAACGGGACCAAGGCGTGGGTCAGCCACGGGCCTCATGCAGACTTCTGGTTGCTGTTCGCGCGTACGTCGCCCGATCCCAAGACCGGGCTGTCCGCCTTCCACGTGCCGGCCGGGACGGCAGGGGTCGGCTTCGGGGCCCCCGAGAAGAAGATGGGGATGGCGGCGTCGACCACGTCGCAGGTCCTCCTCGACGACTGCCACCTGGGCGCCGAGCTGCGGATAGGCAACGAAGGCGAGGGGATGGGCATCGCGTTGTCTGCCCTCGACAGTGGCCGGCTGGGAATCGCCGCGTGCGCCACGGGCTTGGCTCAGGGAGCCCTGGATCTCGCTACGGGATACGCGTTGGAGCGGCACCAGTTCGGCCGGGCGATCGCGGAGTTCCAGGGCCTGCAGTTCCTGTTGGCCGACATGGCGGCGGCGGTGGAGTCGGCCCGCGCGACATACCTGCACGCCGCCCGGCTGAAGGACGCTGGGCGCCCGTTCAGCCGCCAGTCCTCGATCGCGAAGCTCGTGGCTACCGATGCAGCGATGAAGGTGACTACCGACGCGGTGCAGGTACTCGGTGGGTATGGCTACACGCGGGACTTCCCCGCGGAGCGGTACATGCGTGAGGCGAAGGTGACACAGATCTTCGAAGGCACGAACCAGATCCAACGGATGGTTATAGCAAGGAGCCTGCTTCGAGAGGCTCGACTGTGAGCTCGTTCGCGAAGTAGTCGCGTGCGGCCTCGAAGATGTCGACCTCGTGACCGGAACGCTCCGAGACGTACCAGCGGTGCTCGAGGATCTCGTGGAAGACCTCGGCAGCCTCCAAGGGTTGGCGCTTGTCCGGCGGGGCCATCATGACGATCGGCTCGAAGACCTCAGTGAGCCACCGGTGAGCAACCATCGCCGGGTCTTCCATCTGGAGCTCGTTGGCGGCACCGAAGGCATCGAGGTCATTGAGGAGCCGCCGAGCCTGGTTCTCCTCGACGTCGAGCCCCGTGAGTCCTTGGAGGCGCCGGTTGTGGTGGCCCGCGTCGACGACCTTCGGCTGGATACGGGCGGTACAACCGTCCCAGTCGGTGACAATGTCGAGCTCATCGATGTCGAATCCGAGGTCGTTGAGCCGCTCGATTCGCAGCTGGATGCGCCACATCTCGTCGGTGGTGAAGTCCTCGACGCCCGTCAGCTCAGACCATAGGGACTCGTAGCGTTCGGTGATCCGCTCCACGATGGCAAAAGGATCGAACGTCTCGGCCATGAAGCCGCCGGCCTGTAGGTCGAGCATCTCCCCGAAGACGTTGCCAGTACCGATCTCCAAGTCGTACGCGCGCTGCCCGTCACTGAGCTGGGGGTGAAGCTCGCCGGTCTCTGCGTCGACCAGGTAGGCGGCGAACTCACCAGCGGATCGACGAAAGAGCGTGTTGGACAGCGAGCAGTCCCCCCAGTAGAACCCGGCCAGGTGGAGCTTGGTGAGCAGGACCACCAAGGCGTCGACGAGGCGAGGCATGGTGTCTGCCCGGACCCCACGCGAGAACATCTGGCGATACGGCATCGAGGACCCGAGGTGGCGCGTGACCAGGCACGGCTCGATCTCTTCACCATCGAGGGACTGGCGGCCGGTCACCACTCCAACGGGTTCAACGGCAGGGACCTTGATGCGCCGCAGGTCGCGAAGGAGTCGGTACTCGCCGAAGGCAATTGGCTCACGCGTCTCCTTGACGGCATAGATGTGCTCGTCAAGGCGTACGAAGCGGACGATGTGGCGGGAGATGCCGCGAGGAAGCGGAACCATGAAGGGTCCGTCCCATTGATCGAGCGGCAGGTGCCAGGGCAGCAACGTCACCAGCGCCGGGTCTGGCCGAGTCGCGGTGATCCGCAGCGCCATGACGGCCGTTCCTTCCTGGTTCTACCGGCGCGGGGGCGCGCGCTACTTCTTGAAGGCGTCTTTGGCGTTGGAAGCGGCGTCCTTCACCTTGTCGCCGGCCTGCTTGACCTTGGCTTCACTCTGGTCGGCGCGGCCTTCGGTCTGCAAGCTCTCATCACCGGTCGCCTTGCCGGTTGCTTCCTTGCCCTTGCCTGTCGCTTCTTCTGCGCCGTGCTTGATCTTGTCTCCGAGTCCCATGGTTGTTCTCCTTCGTGGTGTTCGGTTGATGACGACCCTACTTCAGGTCAGGCGCGCTGCAGCAGAGAAAGGCCCGAAGTTGCTCAGCCGTCGCTCGAGGAACTCCACTGGAGTCGGAACACCGGGTGGTGGCGTCCCTCAGTCAGCAGCTCGGACTCCGAGGCATCCGGTCCGACGCCGGCGAAGAACGCGCCGACTTCCCACCGCCACTTCCGCAGATAGGCCCGCAGCACCGCCGCCTTCTCTGCGTCCGCGAGCTCCTCGGCAGTGAAGGTCTGCGTCGTGCTGCCAACACGCAGCTCCCCTTGGCGGCTGGCCCGCAGGTTTCGTACCCACTGAGTCTGTCCCCGCGCAGCCACGAGGTAGCACTGCCCGCGCAGAGTCAGCAGGTTGACCGGCGTCTCGCGCCATACACCGGACGTGCGGCCACGAATGCGAAGGACCCGTGAGCCGAGGACGCTGACGCCTGCACGGGTGAGAGCTGCCACCGCCGGGTTGAAGATGTGTGACGTGAACCAGTCCGGCGGTGAGTATGCAGGTCGTGGCTCCATACCGCATCCTTTCTCAGGCGACTCTGGAGTGTCGGTACTCGGCGCGGGGGTGGAACGGGGTTGCGGGTAAGCGAGTCATTCACGGCCGGTGAAGCGGATCTCGCTGGCCCAGAACTCGCTCTCCGTTTGGCTGAGCTCATAGAGCGCATCGGCAATGAAGGCAGGGTCGAAGGGAGTGCCTTCCTGCACCGTTCCCGCCACCGTCAGGGACATCGCCCGGATGTCACGGCTCGACAGCGCGGAGTCGAGCGCGCTGACGAGGTTGCGCAGTGCCGCTTTCTGCACGCCGAGCGACGCCGCCTTGTGCCACGGTCGGTCGGCCGTTGCGCCTCCGGTGGCGGTGACTCGGGCGCCGGCGGGCATGAAGGGAAGGGCTGCCTGGACAGCGGTGAGCAAGCTGGCGGCA
The DNA here is from genome assembly GCA_035633755.1 of Nocardioidaceae bacterium. GTDB lineage: Bacteria > Actinomycetota > Actinomycetes > Propionibacteriales > Nocardioidaceae > DASQEH01. The sequence goes on from DASQEH010000069.1 coordinate 35,153, forward strand.
CCGAGTTTGACGTCGGCCAGGAGCTCGTCCGCTGAGAGGGACAAAGCATCGCTCGAACGGAACGCGCTGGGGTTGTAATGCAGGTGGCCGATGGAGCCGGAGTGCTCTCCGAATCTCGACACAGCATCGCGCAGAGCCACCTCGTCGGTGACGTCGATGGCCCTCCAGCCTGTCGTGTAACCCTCCTGCTGCAGCTGTTTGCCCAGGTGCTCGAGCTTCTCTTCCGAGCGTGCCAGCAGGGCGGGTTGGTAGCCCGCCTGACCGAACCGTCGAGCCACGGCCATGCCGATGCCCGGCCCGGCTCCGACAACGATGGCTGCCTGACCCGCGTTGGCTGCACTCCCCATAGGTCGAGGGTAGCGCCGCAGACCCAAGCCTTGGCGAGACGCTACGGCCGTACGCACTACGATGAGCCGTCGCCTCCGCCGGCGTGGCGCAATTGGTAGCGCATCCGACTTGTAATCGGAAGGTTAGGGGTTCGAGTCCCCTCGCCGGCTCAGAACCCCAGGTCACAGCCCTGTACGTCCGCTCATGGAGGCGGTCCCAGGCCGCTCGTCTGCTTGTGGTGAACGCGAGGCCGACCGCGATCTTCCAAAGCATCAGGCAGCAGGAGTAGCGTGCCCGATCAACAAGCGGCCCCACCCGACTGCTGAAATGTCGAGCAGGGCCTCGGACGCCCCTGGATAGAGGAGCCGTTGACCACCACGCGCCCTAGTTTCGCTGGCATCGACCACGTCGCCTTCACCGTCACTGACCTCGACATCAGTCAACACTTCTATACCGAGATCCTCGATTTCGTCGTTGTGATGGACGTGGGCTACGGGCGCATCTGCATGCACCCGCAGACCGGGTTCATCTTGTCGATGTTGGCCCATGAGGGGGCGCGTGGAGGATCCTTCTCCGAGCTGAACACTGGCTTGGACCACATCGGTTTCACCGCGGCGTCGCGGGAGGAGCTCGAACGATGGGAGCGCCGCTTCGATGAGCACGGGGTCGCCTACTCGCCCATCCGAGATGAGCAGTTCGGATCGCACCTCAACTTCCGCGATCCTGACGACATTGCGCTGGAGTTCTCCTCGGCGAACGAGCTGATGCTTGCTGCCCGAGAGGCCCTGTCGTCGGGCCGGATGACTTCCGCCGACATTGCGGCGTTCATCGCAGCGAACGTCAGTCCCGACTATGTCGCCGGCGACCCCGTGTAGTGCTCACGGCGTCCACCTCGGCGGCTCGCCACCAAGGTGCGGGACCGAGGCCCCTGGCCAATGAAGGAGGTTCGTGGGCATGCTTAGAGCAGCACTTACGACGACGATCGCGGCGTTCGCTGCCATCGCTAGTCGTCGCCTCCGGACAGGGAACCGGCCTATCTCCTCCTGGCAGGACGTGTAGCCTCACGGCGCGGCGGGATAGGTCCGCGTTTCCGGCTTACGCCACCCCGCATGCATGCGTTACCTCATCCTCAGTCGCCGGCTGAGTGCCCGCCGCCGTGAGTGTCGTCGTAGCCCCACTGTTGTTGCCACTCCCTCATTTCTGCGATCTCGCCTTCTTGCGCGCCGATGATGGCCTGTGACAGTTGCTTGATCTCCTGGTGTTCAGCGCGACTCGCGGCGAGCTCGGCCATCTCGATGGCCCCCTCGTGGTGCTCGATCATGGCAGTGATGAACGCAGCGTCGAAGTCATCACCGGTCTTGTTCTCGAGGTCCGCGGACATCTGCGACATCGTCATCTCGTCTGCAGCGGCGGCCTCTTCGTCGAACAGCGTGGCGGCGCTGGAGACCACCAAGCCGCCCATCAAGAAGCCGATGATGCCGAACAGTAGTGCTCTCGTATCCATGGCTTGGTTGTCCCTTCTGCTCGCTAGTGACCTGTGTCAGCGACCGATGCCGCTACTAGTCGGTTGGCTTTCTCTTGTTGCTCGTGGATTCGGGCCAGCTCGTGGCCATGCGGCGTGGCCCTAGCCACGGTGCGCGTGCTCCTCATGCTCCTTGTGCTCGCTGTGGTCCATACCAGGATGTTCCATGCCTTCGTGGTACTGATGCGTGAGCGCGTGGCCCTTGCCCTTCTTCAGCAGGTACAGATTGACGGGCAAGGCGGCGAAGAACGCAACGGTCAATGCGAGCGACATGCTGAGCCAGAAGAGCGGGTTGACGAGGCCGGCCTCCATTGCCCCGGGAATGACCAGCATCACGAGGTTGTCGACGACCTCCATAGTGGCGATGGACAAGGTGTCGGCTGCCAGTACCACCGAGAAGGCAGTGGCAACTCCTAGCCCCGCTTTGAGCAGAGGAAGCGTCGAAAGCGCGTAGCCGAAGAGGAAGGCCAGTGCCACCGCCAGGACGATGGTCTGCCCGTCGGACAGCCCAACGGCTGTACCGATCATCAGCCCGAGTATCTCGCCGATCGCACAGCCAGTCAGACAGTGCAGCGTGGCGCTGACCGCCATGGATCGAATGTTGTTGTGGTCCATCGTCCTGCCCTCCGCTCCACCGTGTTGATACTATACCCCCGTAGGGTATACCTAGGCGGCGATAAGTCAAGCGTTTCGGCCAGACAAAGTCCCGTCGAGACATCGCCGCTGGTCTTGATGTGCTTCGGCTCGACCGGCCCAGCGATCCGAACGCCTCCACCGGCACCTGACCACTGCGTAGTCCTTGCCTCGCCAAGTAATGCAGGTCGCCGGAGGTCGACTTCCTACGCTGTCCGCTCTGCTGCTCCGCACCGCAGCCGGGGATGTCGGTGATGAACGCCGCCAGCAGTAACCGCCCCGCCAAGGCGACTGGCGACGGCGCTACCTCAGCTCACGCACAGGGAGAACGGGTGCCCAGCCGGGTCGAGGAACACTCGGAAGGACGTGCCGGGGTTGTGGCGGGCTTGCTCGCACCCAGCGCGAGCACCACGGTCTCGGCGGTGTCGAGGGTTTCGACGCTGGGGAAGCGTGCGATAGCCATGGTCGGCACCCTATGGCTGTCCAAGGACAGCAACGATCCGCCGGCACGTGATCGCTGCACGACAGCGTCGGGGCCGTCCGACGGCGTGGACCAGTACGCGCTACTTCGCTTGATCACGCTCCCTTGCCTACGGTGGGTTGTTAGAATCCGGTAGCGATCAACACGAGAACGCCCGTTTCGTCCAGATCTTCACTGGATCTCGTCGTCTGTCCGCGTAGTTCAGGCGTTGTCTATGTCAGGAGTCTGTCGTTGAAGACGTTCGTGCTCGGCACCGGCCGGTGCGGCTCAACCTTGATGGCCGAGCTGATCGCTCGCCATCACGACGTTGGTTTCGTGTCCAACTTCGACGACAAGTTCAGTCGCCTCGACCTCAAGGGGCGCTGGAACAACGCCTTGTTCAACCGCTCCGACGAGCGCGATCCCTCTCTGCGCCCGTTTCGCGACCGCCGGCGACCCATCGAGCGGGGACGCTTGCGCGTCGCGCCATCGGAAGGGTGGGAAGTTCTCGAGAAGCAGGTCTCGCCGATCTTTCCGCGCCCTTGCCGCGACCTGACCGCTGACGACGCGATGCCATGGTTGCAGCGTCGCATCACGGACTTCTTCGACTCCCGGGTGGTTGCGCAAGGCAAGCCCGTTTTCATGCATCACCTTACGGGCTGGCCACGCTCCGGGCTCTTGTCCGCGGCTTACCCCGAGGCACGCTACGTCCACGTCATCCGTGACGGTCGAGCGGTTGCGAGTTCGTGGCTCCAGATGGGGTGGTGGGACGGTTACCAGGGGCCGGACAACTGGTACCTGGGCCCACTCAGCCCGGCGGACAGAGCGATGTGGGAGGACTCTGGGCGCTCCTTCGTCGTGCTCGCCGGCCTCGGGTGGAAGATCCTCATCGAAGCGCTGGAGCGGGCCCGCGAGTCGGTGCCCAGCGACCAGTGGATCGATGTCCGCATGGAAGACCTCATTGAGGATCCACGAGGACAGATGGCGAACGTCCTCGGGTTCTTGGGGCTTGACTGGGACGAGTCGTACGAGTCGGGCTTCGCACGGCACACGTTCCAGGCGAGCCGGGGCGTGGCGTGGAAGCGGGACTTGGCGGCGACCCACATCCAACAACTGGAGAGCGTCATCGGTTCTTCCTTGGAGAGGTACGGCTACCCGCTCGTCGCTGAACAGCAGGCCGTATAGCTGCTCCGCCCTCATACTGCTTCGGCCCTCATACATACATACAAACAGGCATGCACACGCGACAGTGCTCAGGAAGGTACTTGTGATCAAAGACAGCCCGACAGAAGACGCTCAAGGAACGGAGCAGACGTCGCAGCCGTGCATCATGCATCTTGTGCGCCACGGTACGACCACGATGAACGTAGAGAACCGCTATCGCGGGCGACGCGACATCCCGTTGGACGCCCAGGGTTATCAAGATGCCGTGGACGCCGCTCGCGAACTGTCGAACGTAGGTCTCACCGCGGTGTACTCCGGGAGGTTGCGCCGTACCATCGCGACTGCTCAGATCATCGCCGACGAGGCGCGAGTCCCTGACATCCGGATCCTGCACGGCCTCATCAACGTCGACTACGGAGCATGGGAGGGCCTGACGTCCCAAGAGGCCCAGATGTATGACCCTGTCGCTTTCAAGCTCTACAAAACCGCGCCCTCGAAGGCCGTTTGCCCGAACGGGGAGCGCCTGGCGGACGCGCAGTCGCGGATGCTCGAAGCGTTGACACTGATTGGATCGCGCCACCCGGGCGAGCATGTAGCCGTGATCTCCCACGCGGTCATGATCCGCCTCGTCGTCGCCTCGATCACCAAGGTCGACGACGAGCATTGGCGAATTCCCGTAGGGCGAGGTTCGCTGACCACGATGCACTTCCAGGACGGCGCAGTGTCCCTCGAGAGGCTACCGGGCGGCACTGACGTCGACTGAGACAGTCTGAGGCAGTCGGCTTGCGGCGTGCACAGCCGCGCCGGTGACGTGGTCGTACTTAGGAAGGGGCCAATGGATGGACCTGCGCCGAACCGTGGGCACGGTTGCCGCGTCCGTGCGTCCGAAGTGGACGGCTCGCGCCAGGATGCGCCCCGGTTATCTCATCATCGGGACGAAGCGCGGCGGCTCCACCTCTTTGGCAGCGTGGGTGTCGCAGCATCCGCAGACGGCCCCCTGTCTGAGCAACAAGGGAACGCACTTCTTCGACATCAACTACCCCCGTGGTCCCCAGTGGTACTTCTCCCGGTTCGAGAAGCCCCGTGACGGTTGGCGAACTACGGGCGAAGCCAGTCCGTACTACATGTACCACCCGGCGGCGCCCGAGCGCATCGCTACGACGTTGCCAGAGGTGAAGCTCATCGCCGTCCTGCGAGACCCCGTGGAAAGAGCCTGGTCGCAGTACCGGTACGAGGTATCGCGCGGCAACGAGACAGAAACGTTCGAACGCGCGCTCGATCTGGAGCCGGAGCGGCTGCGGGGGGAACGCGAGCGACTGCTCAACGATCCGACGTATCCCGGCAAGCCTTACCGGCATCACGGATACCTGGAGCGTGGACACTACGCCGAACAGCTCGAACGCTTCTTCGCCCGCTTCTCGCGTGAGCAGGTGCTGCTGCTGGGGAGCGAACAGATGTTCGCCGATCCGCATTCCGAGCTGGGGCGGGTATGGGACTTCTTGGGGCTCGAGCAGATGCGCCTGCCTGAGCTTGCGGCGTATCACGATCTGCTGGAGAAGAAGCGGTCGGAACCTTCTCGAGACTCCGATTACAACCCCGAGAGACTCCCGTCGGCCAGCAGGGAACGACTTCTCGACTACTACCGTCCACTCAACCGACAGCTGTATGAGCTGACCGAGCTCGACTTCGGGTGGCCCGATTCCAGGCCGACGACGAAAACACCGTCACCGGGTGACTTGCCTGCTTAGCTTCCGTGGCCGGCACCCGGCTCGTGGACGTCCGCTGGCTGGCCATGCCCCCGGAGCGGCTCCCCACGGCGCACGATGCGGCCGAGCCAGGTACCGGACAGGAGCGAGGTCACGATGGCCAGCATGACGAGGGAAGCGTAGAACTCCTGGCTGATGATGCTGGCGGAGTAGGCGACTGAGGCGAGCACGATGCCAGGACCACCCCGCGCGTTGGTCGCGATCGCGAGGTTGAGCGATCCCCGCGCGCTTTCGCCGGCCAGTCGGGCCCCCAAGTAGACGCTGAGTGACTTCGCAAGGCAGGCGAAAACGAGGAACCAGAGGAAGAACAGCACGTCGAAGTGCCGCAGCAGGTCCAACTGCAGTCCTACAAGCGCAAAGTAGATCGGCACGAAGAACGCGGTCGAGAACGCCTTGATGGCCGTCCGAGCTTCGACGGCGCGCGGACCTTGGCCGGTGCTGGCCATGACGCCCGCCAGGAGCGCGCCGAGAAGCGGTGTGATTCCGAGGCTGACGCAGAACAAGGTCGAACCGAAGAGGAAAAGTAAGTAGTACCCGATCGAGTTGCTGCTGGCGAGGACGTTCCACCGCTGACGCCGGGACCAGCGGAAGCCTCGGCCCCCTATGGTCAGCACAACGAGGATGAACACCAGGGTTGCCGCCGCGTGGAAGAGGAGGCTCTCGGCACTGCCGGGCTCGAGATCAAGGAGCTCCGGCAATCCAACGCCCGAGCCCGCCGCAGGTGCGACCAGCCCCAGCGCCAGCGCCAAGATGATGTAGACGATGACGTCTTCGATGACTGCCACTCCGAGCACGATGCGCGCGAATGACGTGTCGATGATGCCCAGGTCCAGCATGATGCGGGAGATAACCGGAATGCTCGTCACGGCGATAGCCAGCGCGAAGACCAACAACAGGGCGGTCTTGTTGGCCGCTTCTCCTTGGAGGCTGGACAAGTCCAGAACGGAGAACAATGCGATTCCGGCCAGGAAGGGCAGGACAACGCCGGTGACGGTCACTGTGACGACGATCTTCCCCTCGTCCCGCTGGAACAGCGAGCGCATCTCTGCGCCCGACGCGAACATCAGCAGCATCAGACCTAATTGGTAGGTAGCGCCCAGCCATGCCGCCGTGGGGCCGTCCGAGGGGAAGATGTCGGCTTGCAGGCCCGGCGCCACGGCGCCGAACAAAGTCGGTCCCAGCAGGAGGCCAGCCGTGATCTCGCCGATGACTCTTGGCTGGCGGACAAGGACGAACAGATGACCGACCGCATGCGCGCTTCCGAGCAACAGTGCTAGCGCGACCAATAGGTGAGCGACGTCGACGTCAGTGAGGGGGGTCATCGTCCCTTTCCGCCACTATGCAACCGACCCGCAAGGTCGCTCAGTTCAGCCAGAATATATCGAAGCGGTGTTGCCACTTAGCCTTTCGTCGCAATCGGAAGGT
>DASQEH010000070.1:0-10517 GCA_035633755.1 Nocardioidaceae bacterium
TTCGCGGCTCATAGGGATTACCTCCGGTGGTGTCCTCTTCGCTCAGTCACGAAGAGAGGTGGTTGGCGGACGAGAACTAAAGGGTCGAGCTGCCAGGTGACGAGTTCGACCTTCCGCGGCGCTACTCAGGAACACTCGCAAAGCTGACCTGAAGAGGTCGCCGGAGGTGTCGGCCGAGTTGTTGCGCCGTCGGTCAGGGGAGACGACACAAGGTCGTAGCGGTGCGGCAGTTGTCTACCACACGCCGCTTCGTCAAGAATGCCGACCTCATACTTCGAGAGTACGCGCCCGCGCCGACAGTGTACGAACACGCCCATGTGATGAGACGACCGTCTCATTACAGCGTCTGTGCACGCTTCGAGCAGGCTCCCTTCGTCGCCCCCACCCGCTGCCAGCGAAACGGGGGTATGGCACATACGGTCCGGACCATACGACTGGGCGCCGTGGTAGCCGGTCACCCACCCGCGAACGGGGGGAGTACCTCGATCACATCCCCCTCGGCGACAGCGATAGTCTCGAGGTCGAGAGTGTTGACCGGACGGTCGCCCAGCAGGAGCGACGACATCGACAGCACGTGAGCGAACCGGACGTTGTCCGGACGAGCCGCTCGAGCCTTGTGCAGGATCTCCGACACGGTCGACCCTGACAGCTGCTCCTCCGTGACCTCGGCTGCCGATCGGGCCGCAGCCCAATAGCGAACCGTCACGCGGGACGACGACGGAGCCGTCTCGCGGTCTGGTGGAACCGGCCCGGCGCTGTCCATGTCCGGTATTCTCTCAGGTGCAATGAGGCCCGGCGCACCGCCGGAGGCCCCGCCTGCTACAGACCTGTGTCGTGGGGGCACCGAGGAGGTCTGCACATGAGCACCCTGCTGTTGCTGACGAACGCGCTGCAGCCATCCAGTGACGTGCTGCCAGCGTTGGGCTTGCTGGGCCACCACGTGCGAATCCTTCCGGCCGAGGCGACGGTCCTGCTGGAGGCGCCCGACTGCGACGCGGTACTCGTCGACGGACGCCACGATCTTGCGGCAGTGCGAGGGCTGTGCCGGCTGATCAGGACCACCGGCGTCGACGTACCCGTCATCCTTCTCGTGACCGAGGGAGGGCTGACCGTCGTGTCCGCTGACTGGGGTGCGGACGACGTCCTCCTGGTCACGGCCGGCCCCGCCGAAGTGGAGGCCAGACTGCGCCTCACAGCCGGACGACTGGCCGCCAGCGACGGCGCGGACGAGCCTGAGGCGATCATCCGCAGCGGTGCGGTCGAGATCGACGAAGCGTCCTACACCGTGAAGCTCGACGGTCGCGGGCTCGACCTCACATTCAAGGAGTTCGAGCTCCTGAAGTACCTGGCTCAGCATCCCGGCCGCGTGTTCAGCCGGCAGCAGCTCCTTCAGGAGGTGTGGGGCTACGACTACTTCGGCGGGACCCGCACCGTGGACGTCCATGTACGCCGGCTGCGCGCCAAGCTCGGACCCGAGCGTGAGTCGCTGATCGGGACGGTCCGCAACGTCGGTTACCGTTTCGTGCTTCCCGCCAGCGAGCGGGCGTCCTCGGAGGTCACGTCGACACCGGCCGAGCTCCTCGACCAGCGCCGTTCGTGACGAGGAAGTCCGCTTCGGTCCGGGCCCGCACGCCGGGACTCTCCTCGGACGAGCATGCCCGCGTCCTGCAGGTCGACCGGCAAGCCCTCGAGGCCGACGGCGTGTCCGCTCTCGATGACCAGGTACGGCTTGACCTCGCCGCCTCGGAGGCACCGGCCCGTCACCTGGTTTGCGAATCGGCCGGCGGACACATCACCGGCTACGCCCACGCCGACCTTCGCCCCACTGATGCGGTTGTTGCCCATCTGGTGGTGGCTCCTGCCAGCAGACTCCATGGCGTGGGCACCGCCCTGCTAGCCGAGTTGGATCGTGTCCGTCCGGAGCTGCCCCTGCGGGTGTGGGCCCACGGTGACACGCCGGGAGCGCAGGCGATGGCAGCCCGGCACGGCTTCCGGCGCGTACGCGAGCTGCGACAGCTGCGGCTCGTCGTCAGGGACGCGCCCCTGTCCACACCGTCGTACCCGGAGCAGACGACAGTGCGGCCATTCGTTCCCGGCGTCGATGACGAGGCGTGGGTAGCGGTCAACGCCGCCGCATTTCGCCACCACCCGGAGCAGGGCCGGCTCAGCGTTGACGACCTGCGCCAGCGCCTGGCTCAGCCCTGGTTCGACGCCGCCGGGTTCTTCGTCGCCGAGCGCGCCGGTGACATGGTGGGCTATCACTGGACCAAGACGCACCCGAGTGAAGGCCCAGGTCGCCCTAAGCCGGTGGGCGAGGTGTACGTGCTCGGTGTGCACCCTGACGCGCAGGGGCTCGGGCTCGGCCGCGCGCTCACCCTGACCGGACTGCTCCACCTTCGACAGCGTGGACTGGACGAGGTGATGCTCTATGTCGAGAGTGACAACCTCCCCGCAATCGCGGTGTACGAGCGTCTTGGTTTCACCACGGCGTCGGTCGACGTGATGTACGCGCGGTAGCCGATCGATCAGCCAGCGCAGAGATCCCCGCGGTTCGCCGATGGGTGAGACGATATATCCATGTCGATTGAACAAGCCGTCCCGCCCTCCACCAGCGACAGTTCTGAAGCCGCTGAGGAACTGCCAGCCAGCCCTTCCGGTGCGACCGACGACGGTGCGAGCCCCATGGTCGAGCGGATGTCGGCCAGCGAGGCGTTCGACCTCGACCCGCCCTACAAGCCCGACTTCGACGACCTGCCCGAAGGCCGTTTCCTCGACCGCGAGCTGTCGTGGTTGCGCTTCAACAGCCGGGTCTTGGAGCTGGCACAGAATCCTCGGGTCCCGTTGCTCGAACGCGCCCGGTTCCTGGCCATCTTCGCCAGCAACCTCGACGAGTTCTTCATGGTGCGGGTCGCCGGACTGAAGCGCCGCATCGTCGCCGGCGTCGCGGTGCCCGCCGCCAGCGGGCTGATGCCTCGCGACGTGCTCGAGTCCATCTGGCGGGAAGCATCCGACCTGATGGAGCGCCACGGTGAGGTCTTCCGCTCCGACGTCATCAAGGCTCTCGCGGGCGCCGACATCGGTGTGCTCCGGTGGGATGACCTTGACACCGACGAGCAGAAGAAGATGCAGGACCTGTTCCGCGAACGCATCTTCCCGGTGCTCACACCACTCGCCGTCGACCCGGCGCACCCGTTCCCCTACATCTCGGGACTGTCACTCAACCTGGCGGTCACCATTCGTAACCCCGACACCGGCAAGGAGCACTTCGCCCGCGTCAAGGTGCCGCCCATCTTCCCGCGCTTCGTGGCGCTGGGGGCTCAGCGTTTCGTGCCGCTCGAAGATGTCATTGCGGCACACCTCGACCAGCTCTTCCCCGGCATGGAGGTCCTGCAGCATCATGCCTTCCGCGTCACTCGCAACGAGGACCTCGAGGTCGAGGAGGATGACGCCGAGAACCTTCTCCAGGCCCTCGAACGCGAGCTTCAACGCCGTCGCTTCGGGCCTCCGGTACGACTTGAGGTCGAGCACACGATCGACCCGCACGTCCTCAAGCTGCTCATCTCGGAGCTCGAGGTGTCCGACAACGAGGTCTTCCACCTACCCGGCCCCCTCGACCTGACAGGTCTGCACGGGATCGCCGACCTGGACCGACCAGAGCTGAAGTTCCCGGCCTTCATCCCCCACACCCATGTGCATCTCGCAGAGGTGGAGTCGGCCAGCCCAGCCGACATGTTCAGCGCGATCTCCAGGCGCGACGTGCTGCTGCATCACCCCTACGACTCGTTCGCCACGAGCGTGCAGCGCTTCGTCGAACAGGCCGCCGCGGACCCGCACGTGCTGGCCATCAAGCAGACGCTGTACCGCACGTCGGGTGACTCACCGATCATCGACGCCTTGATCGACGCCGCACAGGCCGGGAAGCAGGTGCTGGTCCTCGTCGAGATCAAGGCCCGGTTCGACGAGCACGCCAACATCAAATGGGCCCGCAAGCTCGAAGAGGCCGGCTGCCACGTCGTCCACGGCCTCGTCGGACTCAAGACGCACTGCAAGCTCGCCCTCGTCGTGCGCGACGAAGGCGTCCGCATGCGCCGCTACGCCCACATCGGCACTGGCAACTACAACCCCAAGACCGCCCGCCTCTACGAGGACCTAGGCCTGCTCACCGCCGATGACGGCATCACCTCGGACCTCAGCAATCTCTTCAACAACCTGAGCGGGTTCGCGCGGCACCGCGACTACCAGCACCTCCTCGTGGCGCCGGAGTCCGTCCGGGCGGGCCTGCTGGACCATGTCGAGCGCGAGATCAACCACCACCGCGAAGGCCGTCCGGCCCGGATCCGGATCAAGGTCAACTCCTTGGTGGACGAGGCGCTCGTGGACGCCTTGTACCGGGCATCACAGGCGGGCGTCGTTGTCGACATCTTGACGCGTGGGATCTGTACGCTGCGGCCCGGCGTTCCCGGTCTGTCCGACAACATCACAGTGCGCAGCGTCCTCGGGCGCTTCCTCGAGCACAGCCGCATCTTCTGGTTCGAGAACGCCGGGGAACCGCAGGCATGGATCGGGTCCGCCGACCTCATGCACAGGAACCTGGACCGGCGGGTCGAGGTTCTTGTCCAGATCCCGAGCGTCGCCCACGTGCGGGAGCTGGGTGAGCTGCTGGATCTCAGTTTCGACGATGGGACTGCTTCCTGGCAGCTGGAGAGCGACGGCTCGTGGACCGGCCGCCATGTCGGCTCCGACGGCCAGCCGCTCACGGACCTGCAGGCCGCGTTGATCGCCAAGCACCGTCGCCGCCGCCGATGAGCCCGCGGGTCGCCGACAAGGGCTCGCCGGTACGTGCTGCCGGGTGTGTCGTGTGGCGGGCCGGAGGCAGTGAGCCCGAGGTTCTGCTCGTGCACCGGCCCCGATACGACGACTGGTCGTTCCCGAAGGGCAAGCTCGATCGTGGCGAGACTCCGTTGAGCGCCGCTCTCCGCGAGGTGGAGGAGGAGACGGGTCTGCGGGTGCGCCTGGGACCTCCCCTGCCCGAGCAGCACTACACGATCTCCACTGGTGAGCCGAAGGTCGTGTCGTACTGGGCGGCTCGGCCACCGACGGGTGCGAACATCGCGTCGTACCGGCGAAACGCCGAGATCGACGACCTCACGTGGGTTCCGCTCTCGCTGGCAGCCGACGCTCTCACGCATAGTTGGGACTCCCAGCTGCTGGGGTCTTTCGCGGTTGCCGGCTACGACAGCTCACCGCTTGTCGTCGTCCGACACGCCCAGGCACGCAGTCGCAAGGGCTGGCGAGGGGCCGACTCCAGCCGACCACTCAAGGTCGAAGGCAAGAAGCAGGCGCAGGCCCTGGTCGACGTGCTGGGCGCCTATGGCGTGACGCGGGTCATCTCCAGTGACGCCGCGCGCTGCGTCGATACCGTGCTGCCGTATCTCAACTCCACTCGGGTGTCGATCCGGCTGGACCCAGCCTTCTCTCAGGACAAGATGCAACGGGGCGGGATGGCTCGCCAGGTGCGACAGGCGATGCAAAGCAGCAAACGCATCGCACTGTGCTCCCACCGGCCGGTGCTGCCGGCCATCTTCGAGGTCATCGGCATCGAACCGATCTCGCTGGACCCGGGCGGCGTGGTCGTCGTGCACCGCGACAAGGGCAAGGTGCTGAGCATCGAACAGCACTGACCCGGTTCACGTTCGAACAGCACTGACCCGGTTCACGGCAAGAACATCTGCAGGATTCCGTACACCGCGGCGGCGACCAGTCCAGCAGCGGGGAAGGTCAGCACCCACGCCCCGACGATCGTGCGCGCCACTCCCCATCGAACCGCCGACTTCCGCTTGGTTGCTCCGGCGCCCATGACGGCCGACGTGATGATGTGGGTGGTCGAGATGGGCGCCTCGAAGACGTAGGCGGTGACGTAGAGAATCGAGGCCGCCGTGGTCTCCGCTGCGAATCCACGCGGGGGGTCGAGGGCGATGATCCTGCGCCCGAGTGTCCGCATGATGCGCCACCCACCCGAGTAGGTCCCGAGTGAGATGGCGGTGGCTGCTGAGACGATGACCCACCAGGGCAACCCGTCGGAGTCGTCGACGTATCCGGCGGTGAGGAGCGCGAGAAAGATGACCCCCATCGTCTTCTGTGCGTCCTGCAGGCCGTGCCCCAGGGCCATTGCTGCCGCCGACAAGGTCTGCGCGAACTTGAACCCCCGGTTGGTCCTTGCCGGGTTGCTGCGGCGGAATGCCCACATGATCGCCAGCATGAAAAAGAAAGCCGCAGTGAACCCCGCCAGTGGGGACAGCACCATGGGGATGAGCACTTTCTCCTCGATGGCCGACCACGCCACGACGCTTCCTGAGGCGAGGGCGGCACCCACGAGGCCGCCGATCAACGCGTGCGACGACGATGACGGCAACCCGAAGTACCACGTGGTGAGGTTCCAACCGATGGCGCCCGACAGGCCTGCTATGACGACGACCAGGCCTGAGCTACCGGACGGAGGGGATATGACGTCGCTCACCGTTGTCGCGACGGCCTGGCCGAGAAAGGCCCCGACGAAGTTCATCACCGCCGCGAGAAGCAGGGCCATCCGCGGCGTCAGCGCGCGCGTCGAGATTGACGTCGCGATGGCATTGGCGGCGTCGTGAAAGCCGTTGGTGTAGTCGAACGTAAGGGCAACGACGACGACCGCCACAACGAGCGCCAGTTCCACGCTCAAGACTCCTTGACCGCGATCTGCTCGATGATATTGGCCACGGTCTCGAATCCATCGATGGCGCTCTCCAACGAGTCGACGATGTCCTTCAGCTTCATCACGGTGAGCGCCTCGTACTTGCCGCTGAAGAGCTTCGCGAGAATCCGCCGATAGAACTTGTCCCCCTCGTTCTCCAGCCGATTGATCTCGATCCAGTAGTCCTCGAGGCCGCGCATCGTGCGTAGGCGTGGCATCGCGTCGGCGGTGAGCTCTGCTGCACGCTGGATGACGTCGACCTGTTTGGCGAGCTCGGTCGGCAGCTTCTTCACTTCGTAGAGCGTCGCGAGGTCGACGGCTTCGTCCATAAAGTCCATGACGTCGTCGAGCGCGGCTGCCAGCCGGTAGATGTCTTCTCGGTCGAAGGGAGTGACGAACGTGGTGTTGACCATGCGCACGATCGCGTGCGTCGTCTCGTCGCCTTGATGCTCGGCGTCGCGCATGCGGTTGGCCAGCGCCGCTCGGTCGGTGTCGTCCTGCAGCAGTTCAGCGAGCAGGTGCGCCCCGACGACCAGATTCTTGGCTGACTCAGTGAACAGGTCGTAGAACTTCGGTTCCAAAGGGCGAAAGCGCATGGCCTGGCAACTTCCCGTTCACTTAGCGGCAAGGTCACGGTAATGCTAGGGGTAGGCCCCTCGCTATGCGGGAAATTGGCAGCGCACAGCTAGCTCGGGCCGCCCAGCGGCTGGCGTGCACGCGGAATGACGGGTGCCAGTCCCAGGATCTGGTCGATCTCGGCCTGCGACAACCGGTGGTCGGAGTGTGACGTGGCGACGATGAGCTTCGTCATGAGCTCGATCTCCTCGACCACTTGCGAGTCGTGGACGGTGACGCCTGGCTGATCGTTCACGGCTCAGAACCTCCCCTGCTTGCGTCCCCAGTCGAGCTCATGCGCCCCCAGGACTCGGCTAGGCCAAGCCTCCGCAGCCTAACGCCCTCGCGCGGTTTCGCAGCCTCGGGCCGCTCGGGGTCGCTTCGGGCCGCACAAACGTTGCTGTGGTACCAAGAGAGCATTCGACCTAGGGAGCACCTCATGGACCAGTTGACCCTCGGAATTCTCGGCGAGTCGTCGAAGGAGAACGAGTACCGGCTACCCGTGCATCCCCGCCACTTCGACCGTGTCGATCCAGACCTTCGGGACCGGATACTCGTCGAAAATGGCTATGGCCGCCGCTACGGGGTAGCCGACGACGAGTTGCGCGCTAACGTGGGCGGGCTGGTGTCACGTGCTGAGATCATCGACGCCGCCGACGTGATCCTCCTGCCGAAGCCAACCCTTGATGACGTGGAGAAGCTTCGGGACGGCCAGGTGCTCTGGGGATGGCCGCATTGCGTGCAGGACGTCGAGCTGACCCAGGCGGCGATCGACAAGCGCCTGACGCTCATCGCCTGGGAGGCGATGAACCACTGGTCCTCCAGCGGATCGTTCGATGTGCACGTCTTCCACCGCAACAACGAACTGGCCGGCTACTGCTCTGTCCAGCACGCGCTGACGCTCCTGGGCTCCACCGGTCACTATGGCCGACGACTCACTGCAGCGGTGATCGGGTTCGGCAACAGTGCGCGAGGTGCGGTGACTGCGCTGGCGGGGATGGGCGTCCAAGAGATCACCGCGCTGACGATGAGGGACCTCGCCGCCGTCGCCGCACCAATCCCGGCGGTGACGCTGCGGCAGATGGAACGTTCGGACGGCGACCCCAGCCGTACCGAGGTGTTGTCCACGAATGGATCTGAAGCGGAGCCGATCGCAGCGTTCCTCGCCCAGTTCGACATCGTCGTGAACTGCGTACTGCAGGACACCGATGCTCCATTGATGTTCGTGACCAACGATGAGCTTGAACGGTTCCCCTCCGATGCTGTCCTCGTCGATGTCTCCTGCGACGAAGGCATGGGGTTCGAGTGCGCGGTGCCGACAACGTTCGAGGAACCAATGCTGACGGTGGCCAACGGCGTTCATTACTACGGCGTCGACCACAGCCCTTCCTATCTGTGGAACTCCGCGACGTGGGACATCAGCCTGGCGCTGATGCCGTTCCTGCGATGCATGCTGGACGGTCCGGAGGCTTGGAATGGCAACGAGACCATCCGCCGGGCGATCGAGATCCGCGACGGCGTGGTTCAGAACCCGAAGATTCTCTCGTTCCAGGGCCGCTCGGAGGGTTACCCACACGAACGTCGGTGACGCTCCCGACCCTTGCCTGGGCCAGGCTACGACTCAGGTGGTAGCGGCCGCCGGTAGGAGCAGGTTCTCCTTGCGCGCCACCGATACGGCTGCCACCACGGTGACCGTGACGGCGGTGCCTGTGATAGCCAGCAGCGAGAGGTTCTTAAGCAAGACGAACGTCACCAGCGACTGCGACTGGAGCAACCAGAACGTGACACCGGCGCGGCAGAGACTCACCACAGCCCAGAGCAAAGTGAGACGCCAGAACAGGCGCTGCACATTGGGGCGCATGGCGATCTCGTTGTCCATCGGGTAGAAGTCGGCGGCGAGGCGAGCGACTACGGGTCGTGCGGTGGCAAGGGATACGAAGAACCCGAGGGCGACGAACGAGTCGGTCACCACCGGCTGCAGGAAATAGAGGAACGTGTCACCGCTGGCCAGGGCCACGCCGGTCCGGATCGTCATGATCGTGACTGTGAGTGCCAGCAATCCTGATGCCCGGCGTTTCGTGGCGACCCGCCAGGCAACGGCGCCGTAGCACCAGGCCAATCCCGCGATGAGGGCTGCCCAAACGCTCATCGTGACCAAGCAGACGTAGAAGAGGAGTCCGGGGATCACGATGGCTGTGCCCAAACTCAGGGCGAGGTGGCCGATGATGGTCTTGAGCCCAGGGACCTGCGGAGCGCCCTTGGCCGGTGTTGCCAGGACGTCGACGTCGCTTGTGTCTGCTGCCATCGGTGTACCGGACCCGCCCCGGCTGGATAACGCCGATAGTTCGCAAACTGGCAGGGTCCACGAGGTCGACGTCACCGTTGACTTGCGTCCCTGTACTGCCACGGTACCGGTAATGAGATGCGATGGGAGCCGGACACTGGATCCTCGCCGCATCGGCTGGTCGGCGGGTCGCGAGGCTTCGGCAGGTAACGCTACGCTCCCCGGCGGAGGTGTGGACCGTGAGCCCGAAGAGAACGTATGTCCATGTGGGGCTGCCCAAGACGGGCACGACCTACATCCAGTCAGCGCTTTGGGAGAACCGCGACCGTCTCGAGGCAGCGGGTTGCCTCGTTCCCGGTGACAAGAGGGCCGCGAGTTGGCGCGCTGTCTCGGATCTCCTCGGCCGTCGACCGCACGGCGCGGAGGCGCGGCATGTGATGGGAGCGTGGGCCGCCTTCTCCGACGCTCTGCAGAACTGGGACGGGGAACGAGCAATCTTCTCCGAGGAGCTGCTGTCCACCGCCACGAGGAGACATGCGCAGCGGCTGGTCGCGTCGCTGTCGCCGTCCGAGGTGCACGTCGTCGTCACGGTCCGGGATCTGGCCCGAACGATCCCCTCGGTGTGGCAACAAGAGGTTCGCAAAGGCAAGTCGTGGACCTGGGACGAGTTCGTGTCAACGGTTCGCGACCCGGACAGTGGTCCGCCGACGATAGGGGTGGCGTTTTGGCTCCGCTTCGATGTGGAGCGGATCCTGCGGATCTGGGAGGGCGTCGTCCCGTCGGCCAACATCCACGTGGTGGTGGTGCCGCCGCGCGACGTGTCACCGGATGCGTTACTCCAGCGCTTCTCGACGGCTGTAGGGCTGGATGAGTCCATGCTCGCGTCCCCGA
>DASQEH010000071.1:0-22847 GCA_035633755.1 Nocardioidaceae bacterium
CTCCTTGCCAAGAGCTGGGAGACCAGCGAGGACGGGCTGAGCACGACGTTCGAGCTGCAGGAGGGGGTCAAGTTCCACGACGGCTCCGACTTCAACGCCGAGGTCGCCTGCTGGAACTTCGACCGCTGGTACAACACGCCACCCGGAGTGGGACAGACCGAAGACCAGAGCTACTACTGGATCAGCCTCTTCAAGGGGTTCGCCGAGGGCGACCTGACCGACAGCGTGTACGAGAGCTGCACGGTGGATGGCGACAACGCCATCACCGTGTCGCTGACCCAGCCGTTCGCCGGCTTCGTGGCTGCGCTCTCCCTGCCGTCGTTCTCCATGCAGAGCAAGGAGGCGATCGAGCAGTACGGCGCCAGCGGCCAGGAGGACCCGTCGCAGAGCGAGTACGCGACGACGCACCCGACCGGCACCGGCCCCTTCAAGTTCGTGGCGTGGGAGAAAGGCACCGAGATCACGCTGGAGCGCAACGAGGACTACTGGGGTGAGCCGGCCCTGCTCGACGAGGTGCAGATCATCCCGATCGCCGATCCCAAGGCCCGCGCCGACGCCCTGCTCAACGGCGAGATCGACGGCTTCGACCTGGTGGGGCCGGCCGACATCCCACGTCTGGAGGACGAGGGGTACCAGGTCCTCAACCGCCCGGCGTTCAACATCCTCTACCTCGGTATGAACCAGGCGGTCAAGCCGCTCGACGACATCCGAGTCCGCCAGGCGATCGCTCACGCGATCGACAAGGAAGCGGTGATCACGAACTCGATGCCCGAGGGCACGGAGCCCGCTCTGGAGTTCGTGCCGGACACCGTCAACGGCTACACCGAGGACGTTCCGCAGTATGAGTACGACCCTGAGAAGGCCGAGCAGCTCCTTCAGCAGGCCGGTCAGGAGGACCTCACGCTCGAGTTCAACTACCCCACCGACGTGACGCGGCCCTACATGCCGTCACCCGGTGACACGTTCAACGCGATCCGCTCGCAGCTGGAGGCCGTCGGTATCACCATCAAGCCGCAGGCCGACAAGTGGGACCCCGACTATCTGGACAAGATCTCGGGCACCAAGGACCACGGCATCCACCTGCTGGGCTGGACGGGTGACTACAACGACCCGGACAACTTCCTGGGCGTCTTCTTCGGCCGCAAGTCCAGCGAGTGGGGTTTCGACAACCCGAAGCTGTTCAAGGCCCTCGAGCAGGCGCGAGGCATTCCGACGGTGGAGGAGCAGTTGCCGGTCTACCAGGAGATCAACGCCCAGGTCATGGAGTTCCTGCCAGGCGTTCCGATCGCCAGCCCGGTGCCGTCCCTCGGCTTTGCGCCCGAGGTCCAGGGCTACGAGCCGAGCCCGGTCCAGGACGAGCCGTGGAACCTCGTCTCGATAGAGGAGTGAGTCGAAGCAGCTAGACAAACCGCGAAGCGTCGGACTCTGATCGGGCACGTCGGTCAGCTAACAGCACGGGAGAAGCATGCTGCGATTCGTCGTCCGGCGCATCGGGTTGATGATCCCTGTCCTCATCGGACTGTCGATCCTGTTGTTCGTCTGGATCCGAGCATTGCCCGGGGATCCCGCCCGGGCACTGCTCGGCCAGCGCGCCACTCCAGAAGCCATCGAGCGGGTCAGCGAGGTCTACGGGTTCAACGACCCGCTCCTGCAGCAGTACTTCACCTATGTAGGCCGCCTCCTACAGGGCGACTTCGGCACCTCCACCCGTGACGGCCGGGGTGTGGTCACGACGTTCGTCGAGCAGTTTCCCGCTACCGTCGAACTGTCCATCGCAGCCCTGCTGTTCGCAGTCATTCTCGGCATACCGCTCGGCTACTGGGCGGGGAGACGGACCGGGGGCTGGATCGACAACCTCGTGGTGTCGGGCTCCCTGCTCGGGGTGGTCACGCCGGTGTTCTTCCTCGCCATCTTGCTGAAGCTGGTCTTCGCCGACTGGCTGGGGTGGCTGCCGACATCGCGGCGTCAGGATGCGCGCATCGACGCCACCCACATCACGAACTTCTACGTCCTCGACGGCCTGCTCACCCGCGAGTGGGACGCGATGTGGGATGCGGTGGTCCATCTGGTGCTCCCCGGCATCGCGCTGGGAACGATCCCGCTGGCGATCATCGTCCGGATCACCCGGGCGTCGGTCGCGGAGGTGATCGGGGAGGACTACGTGCGCACGGCGAACTCCAAAGGCCTCAACCCGTCGACGGTGCGCAACCGTCATGTGCTGCGTAACGCCATGCTGCCCGTGATGACCACGATCGGGCTCCAGACCGGGCTGCTGCTGTCGGGAGCGGTGCTCACGGAGACGGTGTTCGAGTTCAACGGCATCGGCCGGTACTTGTACCTGTCGATCAGCCAGCTCGACTATCCGGTTCTGCAGGGCTACATCTTGTTCATCGCCTTGATCTACTCTCTCGTCAACCTTCTGGTCGACGTGTCGTACGGGCTGATCGACCCGCGGGTGCGTGTGTCATGACGATGCCCATGGACCCCCTGGCGCCCACGCTGAGTTCTCCCGCTCCCGGCGCTGACGACTCCAACGCCCCCGGTACCAGCCTGTGGTTGGGCGCGTGGCGTCGGCTTCGCCGCAACCCTGCCGCGATCATCGGCGGCGCGCTGATCCTGGCCTTCGTCCTGGTGGCGGTCTTCGCGCCGCTGATAGCGCAGTATCCAGCCAACAGCACTCAGTGGTCCGACGAGGTCTCGCTGACCTCCGTCCCCGGCCCTCGGGAGGGAAACATCCTGGGACTGGACCGCTATGGGTCCGACTTGTTCAGCCAGCTCATCTACGGGGCGCGACAGTCGCTGATCGTCGGGGTGGTGTCGACGGTTCTCGGTCTGGTGTTCGGTGCCACGCTCGGCATCATCGCCGGCGGCCTCGGTTCGTGGGCCGACACGATCGTGATGCGCATCGTCGACATCATGCTGTCCGTGCCGTCGCTGCTGCTGGCTGTGAGCATCGTCGCGGTGTTGGGCCAGAACCGGTACGCCGTCATGATCGCCATCGCTGCCGCGCAGATACCCATCTTCGCCCGCCTGCTGCGGGGGACCATGCTGTCGCAGTCGCGGTCCGATTACGTCCTGGCAGCCACGTCCTTGGGCTTGCGCCGGAAGTCGATCGTCCTCGGCCACGTCCTGCCGAACTCCCTCGGGCCGACAATCGTGCAGGCGACCCTCAACCTGAGCACCGCGATCATCGAGGTGGCCGCGCTGTCGTTCCTGGGGCTCGGCGAGTCAGACCCGGCGGTCGCGGAGTGGGGACGGATGCTCGTCGCGGCTCAGGACAGGTTCGACTCGTCGCCGCAGCTGGCGCTGTGGCCGGGCTTTGCCATCGCGGTGTCCGCCCTCGGGTTCACACTGCTGGGGGAGGCCCTGCGCGAGGCGCTGGACCCGAAGGGTCGGAGATGAGGCCGCGATGAGTGAAGACATCGTGCAGGGGCCCGGCCTGCGCACGCAAGACGACGCCCGCCCGGCACATCCCGGGTCGGACGACTCTCTGCTGTCAGTCCAGGACCTGCGTGTCGTGTTCACGCGTCGAGGTGAGAAGTCGACGGTGGCCGTGGACGAGGTGAGCTTCGACATCCGCCGCGGCGAGCACCTGGGTCTGGTCGGGGAGTCCGGCAGCGGGAAGAGCGTCACCTCGCTCGCGATCATGGGGTTGTTGCCCGCGCGTGGGGCCGAAGTCAGCGGCAAGGCAGTCTTCGACGGGGAAGACCTCCTCGCGGCAAGCAGTCGGCGCATGCGTGAGGTGCGGGGCCGCGACATCGCCATGGTCTTCCAGGACCCGATGACGTCGTTGAACCCGGTGGTCACGATCGGGACCCAGATCAGTGAGGTCATTCGCAGCCACCGTCAGGTCGACAAGAACGAGGCCCGGGAGCGAGCTGTCGACCTGCTGGGCAGGGTGAGCATCCCCGACCCCGGCCGCCGGCTGAAGGAGTACCCGCATCAGTTGTCCGGCGGAATGCGCCAGCGGGTGCTCATCGCGATCGCCCTCGCCAACGAGCCACGACTGCTCATCGCTGACGAGCCGACCACCGCACTGGACGTCACGATTCAGGCGCAGATCCTCGAGATCCTCAAAGCTGTCGTGGTCGAGACGGGCAGCGCGCTCATCATGATCACGCACGACCTCGGAGTGGTGGCCGGGCTCTGCGACACCGTCCACGTGATGTATCAGGGGCGGGTCGTGGAGTCCGCTGCCCGGCGACCGTTGTTCGCCACCCCCCGTCACCCCTACACCGGCGGCCTGCTGGCGTCCGTGCCGCGGCTGGACACCCCGCGCGGAGGAAAGCTGCTTCCCATCCCTGGGTCACCGACGGACGTGTTGCCCTGGGCGCAGGGCTGCGCCTTCGTCCCGCGGTGCCCCAACAGCATCGACGTCTGCAGCCAGCATCCTCCCGCCCTCGAGCCCGAAGGTGACCGGTCGCTGCGGTGCTACAACCCACTCGACGATCCGCCCGTACGTGGCGCGACCGACGGACTTCCCCAGCACTCCAGGACCACCACCGCAGCCTCGAGCCTCGACGGACGCGACGAATCGCCGAGTTTTGACAGGAAGCAACCATGAGCAGCACCGAGCCCTCGGCGTCGCCCTCCCCCCAGCACCCGGCATCGGTAGCCGCACAGCCAGCCGGCGCAGATGAGCCCCGGACGGCCGGTGCCTCGCCTGCCGGCGCGGCGTCCGGTGGGGGCGACATGCTGCTGCAGATCCGCAACCTGAAGGTCCACTTCCCGATCCGCAAGGGTGTCCTCTTCGACAAAGAGGTCGGGTCGGTCAAGGCAGTCGACGGTATCAACCTCGATGTGCCGCGAGGCAAGACGTTCGGGCTCGTCGGTGAGTCCGGGTGCGGCAAGAGCACCCTGGGCCGGGCGGTGCTGAGGCTTGTCGAGCCGACGGATGGCGAGGTCTTGTTCGACGGCGTGGACCTGGCCACGCTGCAGGGCGAGGACCTGCGGACCATGCGCCGGCGTATGCAGATGGTGTTCCAGGACCCGATGGCCAGCCTGAACCCGCGACAAAGTGTGGAGACGATCATCACCGAGCCGCTGAGGGCTCACGGGATCAGCTACGACAAGGAGAAGCGCGTCCGAGAGATCCTGAGTCTGGTCGGCCTCCCCGCCGCTGCGGCACGACGTTTCCCGCACGAGTTCTCCGGTGGACAACGCCAGCGCATCGGAATAGCCCGGGCGGTGGCACTGGAACCGGAGCTCGTCATCGCCGACGAGCCGGTGTCGGCGCTCGACGTCTCCATTCAGGCGCAGGTCCTCAACCTGTTGGAGGAGCTGCAGGAGCGGTTGGGGCTCACATATCTGGTGATCGCGCACGACTTGGCTGTGGTGCGTCACGTCTCCGACGAGGTCGCCGTCATGTACCTGGGCGGGATCGTGGAGCAAGCGTCATCGGACTCGCTCTACGAGCAGCCGATGCACCCATACACGATCTCGCTGATGTCTGCCGTCCCCGTGCCGGACCCCCTCGTCGAGGACCAACGGCAGCGAATACTGCTGAGCGGAGACCTCCCGTCTCCTGCGAACCCACCGCCCGGATGCCGGTTCCATACCCGGTGTCCCTACCGCCAAGAGGCTCGTTGCGACGACGAGCGTCCGGCCCTGCGCGAGCTCCGGCCCGGTCACACGGTGGCCTGCCACTACGCCGAAGAGATCCTCGCCGGAACCATCAAGCCGCGCAGCGGTGAAGAGGTCCTTGCGAGCGCAGCCGACTGATTCACAACCGGCACCTGGTTGGCAGCCGGCCCGGGTCGACGTCGATGCCGCACCTGCGGCCCAGCTTGACGGAGCCGCACTTGCGGCCCAGCCGGCTCAGCTCGACGGAGCCGCGCTGGCGTCGCCAGCTGGAAGCCCGCTAGCGTCGCGAGCTGAGGTCCCGCTAGCGTCGTCAGCTGGGGTCTCTGCGCTCTCGGGCAGGGGCGGCGTCGTGCCTCCCCAGGCGGGGCACTTGTCCTGATGGTCGCACCATCCGCACAGCGCCGACTTGTTCGGACGCCACTCCCCGGTCCGCTGGGCTCGCTGGATCGCGGCCCACAGCGCGTCCACCTTGCGCTCGGTGGCCAGTAGATCGCGTTCATCCGGCTCATAGCGCAGGACCTCCGCGTTGCCGAGGTACACGAGTTGCAGCATGCGGGGAATGACGCCACAGGTGCGCCAGACGACCAACGCGTAGAACTTCATCTGGAACAGGGCACGTGCCTCGAACTGCACCGAGGGAGACCTGCCGGTCTTGTAGTCGACGATGCGCAGCGCGCCCGTCGTCGCCACATCGACCCGGTCGATATAGCCGTGCAGCGTCAGCCCCGAGTCCAGCTGGGTGGCGACATGCACCTCTCGCTCGGCCGGCTCCAGCCGCTGGGGATCTTCGAGCCCGAAGTACCGACCCAGTAAGTCCCGGCACGACTCGAGCCAGTCAGCGAGGTCCGGGGCGCCGGCTCCGAACATCTCGGCAACCTCCGGCTCTTCGACCAGGAGCTCGTCCCAGATCGGCTCGAGCATGAGGTTCGCTCGGGCGTGGGTACGGTCGCTTGCGGGCAGGTCGAACAGGTTCTCGAGCACCTTGTGCACCACGGAGCCTCGCACCGCGTCGATGCTGCGGGACTCGGGTAACCGGTCGATCACCCGGAACCGATACAGCAGCGGACAGGACATGAAGTCAGCGGCGCGACTGGGTGACAACGAGTTCATCCGCGTAATGCCGGTGAGCACCGCGTCGTCCCCGGCCAGCACCGACACGGGTGCCTCTCCTGCAGACGATCGCAGCTCGGTGGTCATGATTCTCAGGCTAGGACAGCGCGCCGACACAAACGGCGAGACACGAGCGCGCAAGTTCGGCTGTGTGAGTAGAAGTTGTCGGGGGAACAGTGGTTGAGCCGTGCAAGTCTCCCACCGCTCCCCGGCCGGTGAGGGACCAGGTGCAGCCACGACTGCCCCACTCGTCCGCGGCCACAAACCCGAGACAGGAACATGTGATGTCAACACGCAGTGACAGTGGCCCGCCACCGAAGTCGGTCCCCGCGACGGCAGCATCCACGATGCCTGCTGAGGGCGTTCCCAGCGCGGGCAGCACAGCCGCGGGCGATGCGAGAACCTCCACGTCATGGGTTACTCCCGGCGTGCGGGGTGCCTCAGAGTGGGCCTGGCGGCTCGGAGTCATCGCGCTCGGCCTCTACGTCCTCACGCGCATCTTCATCAAGTTCGCCGACATCTTCATCCCCCTGATGGTGGCGCTGCTGCTGGCTGCTCTCCTGCTCCCTGTGGTGTCATGGCTCGCGGGCCATATGCCGCGCGGTCTTGCGGCCCTCACCGCCCTGCTCGGGACCCTGCTCGCATTGATCGGGCTCTTCGCGCTGGTGGGCCAGCAGGCGGTCAGCGGATTCCCCGAGCTGCGCGACCAGGGGGAGGAGGGCCTCAAAGAGGTCCGGAACTGGCTATCGACCGGTCCGCTCAACCTGTCCGCCGGGCAGCTGTCGGACTACGCGGAGCGGGCCCAGGACGCAGCGTCGGAGAACCGGGCCACCATCGTCTCCGGAGCACTCGGTGCTGCGGTGACCGTCACCCACCTGGCTGAGGGCTTCTTCATCGCGATGTTCGCGACGTTCTTCTTCCTGTCGTCGGGACAGCGCATCTGGGCGTGGCTGCTGCGCATGATGCCGCAGGCCGCCCAACGGCCTCTTGATGGTGCGGCGCGGTCCGGTTGGGTGACGCTGAGCCACTACGTACGCGCCACCCTGATCGTCGCGTTCGTCGACGCGGTCGGCATCGGGCTCGGGGCGCTGATCCTCGGCGTGCCGCTGGCTTTGCCCCTTGCCGTCGTCGTGTTCCTCGGAGCCTTCATCCCGGTCGTCGGTGCCGTCCTCACCGGACTGCTGGCTGTGCTGGTCGCGCTGGTCGCCAATGGGCCGGTCATCGCGCTCGCCATCCTGGCAGTGGTCATCCTGGTGAACCAGGTGGAAGCCCACGTACTCCAGCCGTTCCTCCTGGGCCGGGCGGTCGACGTCCACCCGCTGGCCGTCATCCTTGCCATCGCCACGGGGGCGTCCCTGGCCGGAATCGTCGGCGCCCTCTTCGCCGTCCCGGTCGCCGCTGTGGCCAACACGGTAGTCACGGCGCTCGTCGGGAGTGGCCGCGACGACCCGGGGGAGCGGATCGTGTCCGAGGGTGCACCACTCACCCCGGACGCACCTGCCGAGACCGACGTGGATCGCGTCGCCGACGCCCAGCGGTCGGCCATCACCGGCGCCTCCAAGGAGGGCTGAGCAGCTGAGTCAGGACGGCCAGCGGGGCGAAGACGCGATCTCGCTCGGACCACCCGCTAGCGTTGAGGGATGACTGAGTCGGCGCGTCGTGCCCCTGAGCGACGTCCGCTGCCTCGAGGCACCTACCGGCTCGGCACCGTCGCCGGCATCGACGTCACCGTGGCGTCGTCCTGGTTCATCGTCGTCGGTCTGCTGGCCGTGCTGATGGCGCCGAGGATGCAGCAGGAGCTTCCGGAGATCGGTGCCGGCGCCTACCTCGCCGGGGTGGTCTTCGCCATCTTGCTGTACGGGTCGATCCTCCTGCACGAGATCTCCCACGCTCTCGCCGCACGCGGCTTCGGCATGCCCGTCACCGTCATCCATCTGCACTTCCTGGGCGGTGCCACCGAGATCGAGGGCGAGGCGACAACCCCTTGGCGGGAGTTCAGCATCGCCGTTGTGGGACCGCTCACGTCCTTGGCCGTCGGCGGCGTCAGCCTGCTCGTCATCCAAGTGATCGAGGGAGGAGTCACCGGATATGTGGTGGAAGCTCTCGCGATCGCCAACCTTGCGGTCGGCGTGCTGAACCTCGTCCCGGGGCTGCCTCTCGATGGTGGCCGGGTGCTCCAGTCCCTCGTCTGGGCCGTGACACGTCGTCGCTCGCTCGGCGTCGTGGTGGCGGGGTGGGGAGGTCGGCTGGCCGCCGTCCTGGTGATGGCGTACCCGTTCTTCCTCGTCACGCGCGGCATCTCTCCCACGATCATCCAGTACGTGTTCGCCTTCCTCATCGCGTCCTTCTTGTGGGCTGGCGCAACGCAGGCACTGGTGACCGCGAAGCTGCGCGCCCGGCTCCCCACCATCCAGGCACGCCGGCTGGCCCGGCCGGCCATCGGTGTTCCGGCCGACCTGCCCTTGTCGGAGGCCATCCGCCGCGCGCAGGAAGCCCAGGCCGGGTCTCTGGTGATCGTCAACGGCGACGGCCGGCCCGCCGGCATCGTGAACGAGGCCGCTGTCGTCTCCACGCCCGATCACCGCCGGCCATGGCTGCCGACCGGAGACCTCGCTCGGCGCCTCGACGACAGTCTGATGCTCTCGGCGGACCTCGTCGGTGAGCCGCTCGTCAACGCCATGAACCGCAACCCGGCGACCGAGTACGTCCTGGTCGAGGCAGACGGCTCGGTGTACGGCGTGCTGGTCACCAAGGACGTCGACGACGCCTTTCGGACCGGCTGAACCGGCGAGCCCCTCAGGGCGGGTGACATAGGGTGAGCCGCGATGTCCTCGCTCGATCCACCATCCGACCTGGCCCCCGCCTGGTCCGGCGTCCACCGCGGACCGCTCCAGGCCGGCGAGCGAGTGCGGCTCACCGACCCCAAGGGCCGCCGCCACAGTGTGCTGCTGGCAGCGGGCAAGAGCTTCTTCACCCACAAGGGCGCGATCTCTCATGACGACCTGATCGGCGGACCTGACGGCAACGTCGTCACCTCGTCCGGCGGGGTCACGTACCTCGTGCTGCGACCGCTGTTGGCGGACTTCGTGGTCTCGATGCCGCGCGGAGCCGCGGTCGTCTATCCCAAGGATGCCGCCCAGATCGTGACGATGGCCGACATCTTCCCCGGGGCGCTGGTCGTCGAGGCGGGCGTGGGTTCGGGAGCCTTGACCTGCAGCTTGCTGCGTGCCGTGGGCCCTGGGGGCACGGTGTCCTCGTACGAGCGACGTGAGGACTTCGCCGACATCGCCCGGCGCAACGTGGCGTCCTTCTTCGGCGGCGATCATCCCCGCTGGCGGCTCACCGTCGGCGACCTGTCCGCCGCGCTGACCGAGCAGAGCGTCGACCGGGTTGTGCTCGACATGCTGGCCCCCTGGGAGTGCGTCAACGCCGTGGCGGACGCACTCGCCCCAGGCGGCCTGGTCTGCGCATACGTGTCGACGACCACCCAGCTCAGCCGGTTCGTCGAGACCGTGCGCGTCTCCGACCGGTTCACCGAGCCCGACTCGTGGGAGTCCCTCGTGAGGGGTTGGCACGTCGAGGGACTGGCGGTGCGCCCCGAGCACCGGATGAACGGCCACACCGGCTTCCTGGTCACCGCGAGGCGGCTCGGGCCCGGGGTGTCCATGCCACGTCGCTCCCGCCGTCCGTCGCCCGGCGCGTACGGGCCGGACTACGCCGGCCCGCGGCCCGCGGAGTTCGCCCTCGATCCGACGGGCGAGGGCGTCGCCAGCCGCGGCGACGGCCTCGACGACGGTGTCCAAATCAATACCGACACGTGACCTAGGGAAAGGTGACAACTCCTCCGCCGCGGGTAGTGTCAACATAAGGTAGTCCTCCTACTGGGGGTGGTTTCGGTGACTGCACAAGATGACGGGTCGAGCCGTGGGCGTCACGCCGACGAGCTCAAGAACCTCGTGGGTTTCCTCGAGGCCGAGGTAGCCGAGCTGCGTCGCCGACTGGCCGACGGCCCTCAAGCCACCCGATTCCTCGAGCAACGGCTCGCAGAGGCGCAGTCGTCGCTGGGCTCCTTGACCTCACAGAACGACAAGCTGGTGTCCACCCTGCGCGAGGCCCGTGACCAGATCATGACGCTCAAGGAGGAGGTCGATCGGCTGGCCCAGCCACCCACCGGATTCGGCACCTTCCTTGGCGCCAACGACGACGGCACCGTCGACGTGTTCACCGGCGGCCGCAAGCTGCGTGTCAACGTGAGCCCGAACGTCGAGACCGTCGACCTGGCCCACGGCCAGGAGGTCATGCTCACCGAGGCCCTCAACGTCGTCGCCGCCTTCAACTTCGAAGAGGTCGGTGAGGTCGTCATGCTCAAAGAGATCCTCGCCGACCGCGGCCGGGCCCTGGTCATCGCGAACGCCGACGAGGAGCGTGTCGTCCGGATCGCCGCGCCGCTGCGCGAGACCACGCTGCGGGCCGGTGACTCGGTCCTGCTCGACGTGCGTTCCAACTACATCTACGAGCGGATCCCGAAGACCGAGGTCGAGGAGCTCGTCCTCGAAGAGGTCCCTGACATCGACTACGCCAACATCGGCGGCCTGATGCGTCAGATCGACCAGATCCGCGACGCCATCGAGCTGCCCTACCTGCACCCGGGACTGTTCGAGGAGCACGAGCTGAAGCCTCCCAAGGGCGTGCTGCTGTACGGCCCGCCGGGATGCGGCAAGACGCTGATCGCGAAGGCGGTCGCCAACTCGCTGGCCAAGAAGGTCGCAGAGAAGACGGGGGAGGAGGGCAAGTCCTTCTTCCTCAACATCAAGGGTCCTGAGCTGCTCAACAAGTACGTGGGCGAGACCGAGCGGCACATCCGCCTGGTCTTCAAACGCGCCCGCGAGAAGGCCAGCGGAGGAACCCCGGTCATCGTCTTCTTCGACGAGATGGACTCCTTGTTCCGTACCCGCGGGTCCGGGGTGTCGTCCGACGTCGAGAACACCATCGTTCCGCAGCTGCTCAGCGAGATCGACGGGGTCGAGGGCCTCGAGAACGTCATCGTCATCGGTGCCTCGAACCGCGAGGACATGATCGACCCCGCGATCCTGCGCCCCGGCCGCCTGGACGTGAAGATCAAGATCGAACGGCCGGACGCCGAGTCGGCCCGAGACATCTTCTCGAAGTACCTCACATCGACGCTGCCACTGCACAGCGACGACCTCGCCGAGTTCGGCGGCAACCCCAAGGCGTGCGTAGCAGGGATGATCCAGCGCACCGTCGAGCGCATGTACACCGAGACCGAGGAGAACCGGTTCCTCGAGGTCACCTACGCCAACGGCGACAAGGAGGTTCTGTACTTCAAGGACTTCAACTCCGGCGCCATGATCCAGAACATCGTCGACCGGGCGAAGAAGATGGCGATCAAGGACCTGCTCGACAACAACCAGCGGGGAATCCGCGTCCAGCACATGCTCCAGGCGTGCGTCGACGAGTTCAAGGAGAACGAGGACCTGCCCAACACCACCAACCCCGACGACTGGGCGCGCATCTCC
This sequence comes from Nocardioidaceae bacterium, assembly GCA_035633755.1. Lineage (GTDB taxonomy): Bacteria > Actinomycetota > Actinomycetes > Propionibacteriales > Nocardioidaceae > DASQEH01. The sequence continues at coordinate 12,231 of DASQEH010000071.1, forward strand.
GGCAAGAAGGGCGAGCGCATCGTGTTCATCCGGACCCTGATCTCCGGCAAGCAAGGCACCGAGCCGGGACGCTCCATCGACAACGTCGCCAACACCGGGCAGTACCTGTAGCTCGTCGAGCTGCCGACGTCACCACGGCGGACAGTGCGCCCATCCGGCCACCCCCGAGAGGGGGCAGGTCAGGGCGCTCTGCGTTCGCGGCGGCAGCAGGTTCGGTCGAGGTCCGCACGTAGGCTGCAGCCATGACGGTTCGGCGGATCATGGGCACCGAGACCGAGTTCGGGATCTCCGTGCTCGGAACACCGTCGGCCAACCCGATGCTGACGTCGTCGCAGGTAGTGAACTCGTACGCCGCGCTGAGCGACCGGTCCCGGCGAGCACGCTGGGACTTCGAGGAGGAGAGCCCGCTGCGGGACGCCCGCGGCTTCGACCTGAGCCGCACGATGGCCGACCCGTCACAACTCACCGACGACGACGTTGGGCTGGCGAACCTCATCCTCACCAACGGGGCCCGGCTTTACGTCGACCATGCGCATCCCGAGTACTCGACGCCCGAGTGCACCAACCCGCTCGACGTCGTCCGCTGGGACAAGGCCGGCGAGCTGATCGTGGCGGCCGCGGCCCGAAGCATCCGGATCCCGGGCCAGAACCCGGTCGTGCTCTACAAGAACAACACCGACAACAAGGGAGCGTCCTACGGGGCGCACGAGAACTACCTGATGCGCCGAGAGACGCCTTTCCCGACGATCGTGAGGCACCTCACCCCTTTCTTCGTCACCCGCCAGGTCATCTGTGGGGCCGGACGCGTCGGCACCGGCCAGGACGGCAACGGCCATGCCTTCCAGATCAGCCAGCGCGCCGACTACTTCGAGGTCGAGGTGGGTCTGGAGACCACGCTCAAGCGACCGATCATCAACACGAGAGACGAGCCGCACGCCGACCCAGACAAGTACCGGCGGCTGCACGTGATCATCGGCGACGCCAACCTCTCCGAAGTGTCGAGCTACCTCAAGGTGGGCATGACCGCACTCGTGCTGAGCATGATCGAGGACGGTGCCATCGGCAACGACCTTGTCGTCGACGGAGCGGTCAACGCCCTGCACGACATCTCCCACGACGTGTCGTTGCGGCACCTGCTCACGCTCAAGGACGGCAGGAAGCTGACCGCCCTGGACATGCAGGAGGCGTACCTGGCGATGGCGCGCGACTACGTCGAGGACCGGTTCGGGGCCGACGCCGACGACCAGACCCTTGACGTGCTCCGCAGATGGGAGTCGGTTCTCACCCGGCTGCGCCGCGACCCGATGGAGTGCCGACGCGAGCTCGACTGGGTGGCCAAGCTGGCGTTGCTCGAGTCGTACCGCGAGCGCGACAACCTCGAATGGGACGACCCCAAGCTCCACCTCATCGACCTGCAGTACGCCGACCTCCGCCCCGACAAGGGCCTGTACCACCGGCTCGTCGCACGGGGGTCGATGGAGCGCCTGCTGAGCGACGACGAGGTGATGCGAGCCGTCACTGCGCCACCGGAGGACACCCGAGCGTACTTCCGGGGACGGTGCCTGGCCCAGTACGCCGACCAGATCGCCGCGGCGTCGTGGGACTCGGTCATCTTCGACCTCCCCGGCCGCGACTCCCTGCAGCGCATCCCCACGATGGAGCCCACGAGGGGCACGCGCCAGCATGTCGGCGAGCTGCTCGACCGCTGCGAGACCGCAGAAGAGCTCTTCGCGGCGATTACTGCCTGAGTCGCGATTACTGCGTGAGTGTGACGGTGGGCCCAGGTAGGGTTCCGAAGCAGAGACGCTACGACCGAGGAGGTGGCTGATGGCACGCGAGGGCGGCCAGCAGCACAAGACCACGCGCAAGACGTCGGAGCAGGATGAGTCCATCGACTCCGCTGCGAGCGAGACGGTCAGCGAGCGCAAGGAGAAGCTCGACGACGACGTCGACGCCATCCTCGACGACATCGACGAGGTCCTCGAGTCGAACGCCGAGGAGTTCGTCCGTGGATTCGTCCAAAAGGGTGGCCAGTGAGTGACCTGTCGAGGTCGCGGCTCCCGGCGGCGTTCATGACCCCCGGCAACTCATCGTTCTCCGACTTTCTGGCGGAGCAGTCACCGCACCTCCTGCCCGGCCGCAACGTCGCCGCCGGCGGGCCGGTGCCCGTCGAGGCTCCCCACGGCACCACCATCGTGGCCGCCACGTTCAGCGGCGGCGTCGTGATGGCTGGCGACCGACGGGCCACCATGGGAAACATCATTGCCCAGCGGGACATCGAGAAGGTCTTCCCCGCCGAGGAGTTCTCCTGCGTCGGGATCGCCGGCTCAGCCGGTCTCGCGGTCGAGCTGGTCCGCCTGTTCCAGGTGGAGCTCGAGCATTACGAGAAGATCGAGGGGATGCCGCTGTCACTGGACGGCAAGGCCAACCGCCTGGCTGCCCTGATTCGCGGGAACCTCGGCATGGCCATGCAAGGCCTGGCCGTGGTCCCGCTCTTCGCCGGTTACGACCTGCACACCGGGGTCGGCCGCATCTTCTCCTACGACGTGACCGGCGGCCGCTACGAGGAGCAGGCGTTCCACTCCGTGGGTTCTGGCTCGCTGTTCGCGCGCGGATCGCTGAAGAAGCTCTACCGCCAGGATCTCACCGGCCGTGAGTGCGTGATGGCGCTGGTTCAGGCGTTGTACGACGCAGCGGACGACGACTCCGCCACAGGCGGGCCGGACCTCGCACGCCGGATCTTCCCCGTCGTCGCCGTCGTGACGGCCGATGGTTTTGCTCGGCTGCCCGACGCCGAGGTCGCAGCCATTGCCGACGAGGTCGTGGCGGCGCGCATGGAGCGCCCCGACGGCCCTGCCGCCCCCCTGACCTAGCCCGGAGAGAGCCCTCCCATGTCGATGCCGTTCTACGTCTCGCCCGAGCAGCTGATGAAGGACCGCGCGGACTTCGCCCGCAAGGGCATCGCCCGCGGCCGGTCGGTCGTGGTCGTGCAGTACGCCGATGGGGTGCTGTTCGTGTCGGAGAACCAGTCCCAGGCCCTGCACAAGATCTCCGAGATCTACGACCGGCTCGCCTTTGCGGCGGTGGGTCGTTACAACGAGTTCGAGAACCTGCGCATCGCGGGGGTTCGGCTGGCCGACATGCGCGGGTACTCCTACGACCGGCGCGACGTGACGGGACGCGGACTTGCCAACGCCTACGCGCAGACCTTGGGGACCATCTTCTCCTCCGGAGGTGAGAAGCCGTACGAGGTGGAGATCTTTGTCGCCGAGGTCGGCGACTCGGCCGACCAGGACCAGATCTACCGGCTCACCTATGACGGGTCAGTCGCCGACGAGCACGAGTATGCGGTGATGGGCGGCTCGGCCGAGCAGGTCAGCAGCTATCTGGCGAGCCACTACAAGGACGGCCTGGACCTGGTGGGCGCCCTCTCGCTGGCGGTGCGCGCGCTTGGCCACGACGACGCCGAGCCTCGCAAGCTGACCGTCGACCAGCTCGAGGTAGCACTGCTGGACCGGACACGGACCCAGCCGCGCAAGTTCCGCCGGATCTCTGGTGACCGGCTCGCGGCCTTGTTCGCTCAGGCACTGCCCACTCCGGACGACGGCGCCGCCGCAGCGGCGGACGGAGCACCGGCGCGGGCAGACGGCGAACCGGCCGAGCATTCCTCCGCCGGATCGCCGACCGCGGCCGGCTCGCCCAGCGACGCCGATCCGAGTGATGTGGTGGGCGACCTGCCGGACGATGACGCAGGTTCTCGCGACGTCTGACCTAGGCTGACGTCGTGGACCGACGGATCTTTGGCATCGAGAACGAGTACGGAGTCACGTGCACGTTCAAGGGTGCGCGCCGGCTGTCGCCGGATGAGGTCGCCCGCTACCTGTTCCGTCGGGTCGTGTCCTGGGGCAGGTCGAGCAACGTGTTCCTGCGCAACGGAGCCCGGCTCTACCTCGACGTCGGCAGCCACCCCGAGTACGCCACGCCTGAGTGCGACGACGTGGTCGACCTCGTCACCCATGACAAGGCGGGGGAGCGGGTTCTCGAGGGTCTGTTGGTCGATGCTGAGCGCCGACTCCGCGAGGAAGGCATCGCGGGCGACGTCTACCTGTTCAAGAACAACACCGACTCGGCCGGCAACTCCTACGGCTGCCACGAGAACTACCTCGTCTGCCGGCACGGCGAGTTCTCCCGGCTCGCCGACGTCCTGATCCCGTTCCTGGTGAGTCGCCAGATCGTCTGCGGAGCCGGCAAGGTGCTGCAGACGCCGCGCGGCGCGATCTACTCCGTGAGCCAACGCGCCGAGCACATCTGGGAGGGCGTGTCGAGCGCCACCACACGTTCGCGGCCCATCATCAACACCCGCGACGAGCCGCATGCCGACGCCGAGCGGTTCCGGCGGCTCCACGTGATCGTCGGGGACTCCAACATGAGCGAGACCACGACCATGCTCAAGGTCGCCTCCACCGACCTCGTCCTGCGGATGATCGAGGCCGGCGTCGTGGTGCGGGACATGACGATGGAGAATCCGATCCGGGCGATCCGGGAGATCTCCCACGACATGACGGGGCGCCGCAAGGTGCGGCTGGCCAACGGCCGTGAGGCGTCCGCGCTGGACATCCAGAGCGAGTACCTCACGAAGGCCCGTGACTTCGTCGACCGCCGTGAGCTGCACACGCCCGTCATCGACGCCGCGCTCGACCTATGGGAGCGCGGCTTGAAGGCGGTCGAGTCCGAGGACCTGAGCCTGGTCGAACGAGAGATCGACTGGGTCATCAAGTACCGACTGATCGAACGCTACCGGTCGCAGCACGACCTCAGCCTTACGTCGGCGCGCGTGGCCCAGCTCGACCTGGCCTACCACGACATCCGGCGAACCCGTGGTCTGTACTACCTGCTCGAGAAGCGCGGAGCGGTAGCCAGGGTCACCAGCGACCTGGCCATCTTCGAAGCCAAGTCCGTACCGCCCCAGACGACCCGTGCGCGGTTGCGAGGAGAGTTCATCCGCAAGGCACAGGAGCGACGTCGCGACTTCACCGTCGACTGGGTGCACCTGAAGCTCAATGACCAAGCCCAGCGGACCGTCTTGTGCAAGGACCCCTTCAGGTCCCACGACGAACGCGTCGAGCGGTTGATCGACTCGATGTGAGGCTACGCTGGGCGGTTTCGTCCCCTCAATTCTGATGAGGTGTTGTGCTGTGCGCCGTCTGCTCGTCGGCTTGTTGTTGCCCGTGCTCATGCTGCCCGCCGCGTGTGGCGGCGAGGACGCAGGCCCGGCCGAGGTCGAGGCAGGCAAGCTCGCCGACATCACCGTCTCCGGAGGGCCAGGGGAGCGGCCAGTGGTCGAGTTCAAGGCGCCGTTGTCCTTCCCCGAAACGGTCAGCGAGGTTGTGGACAAGGGGCCCGGCACCGGTGACTCCGTGGAGTCCACCTCGGTCGTCACCGTGGACTACGTCGCCATCAACGCCAGCGATGCGTCCCGCTACGACAGCACGTGGTCCAAGGGAGGCTCTCCCGCGACGTTTCCCCTCGACCAGGTGATCGAGGGCTTGTCTGTCGGCTTGCGCGGCACTCACCCCGGTGACCGCGTGCTGGTCGCCGTCGCCTCGGAGGACGGCTACGACCCTGTCGGCAAGGGCGACGACGTCCGCAAGGGTGACAGCTTGATCTTCGTCATCGACGTGCGCGAGGTCTCCAACGCACTGAAGGCGGTGTCAGGCCCGAAGCGTCCGGCGCCGGCCACCGTCCCGACCTTGAACGTCAACGCCGAGGGCGTGCCCACCGGGTTCGAAGCGACCAAGTCCACGCCGAAGTCGGTGGACAAGCTCGGTGCGCATGCCGTCGTCGAGGGCAAGGGCGCCGCCGTGAAGTCGGGCCAGACCATCGTGGTGAACTACCTCGGCCAGCTGTACCCCGACGGTGAGGTGTTCGACGAGTCCTACACAACTGGCGAGACCCTTCCTGTCCAGATAGGGCAGGGACAGGTGATCCCCGGGTGGGACGAGGGTCTGGTCGGTCAGACGGTGGGGTCACGCGTCATCCTCGTCATCCCGTCGGCTCAGGGCTACGGGCCGGCGGGGCAGGGTGAGGCGATCCCGCCGGACTCCGACCTCATCTTCGTCGTCGACATCCTCCAGGCGTACTGACGTCTACCGATACGGCAGGAGGTTCCAGTGACGGCCAAGAAGTCCGAGCGGTTGATGAACCTGACCATCTGTCTGCTGGTGACGCGCAACTACATCGCCAAGGACCGCATCCGGCAGGCGGTGGAGGGCTACCACGGTCTCAGCGACGACGCGTTCGACCGCATGTTCGACCGCGACAAGGAAGAGCTACGCATCCTCGGTGTGCCGATCGAGGTCGGGTCGATCGAGAAGGCCTTCGAGGATGACGTCGGCTATCGGATCCGCCGCGACCGCTTCGAGCTGCCCGAGATAAGCCTTGAGGCGGACGAGGCCGCCGTCGTGGGCCTGGCTGCTCGCGTGTGGCAGCATGCCAGCCTGGCGTCTGCGACGACACAGGGCCTGCGCAAGCTGCGTGCCGGAGGTGTGGACGTGGACGAGTCGGCGCTGTCCATCATCGAGCCGCAGCTCGCCACGGACGAACCAGCGTTCGACCCCATCTTCGAGGCGGTGACGCAGCGGCGTCCCGTCGAGTTCCTCCACCAGCGCAACGGCGACGTCGCCCCCGTCCTGCGCCACCTGGAGCCTTGGGGCATCGTCTCGTGGCATGGCCACTGGTACGTCGTGGGCCATGACCGCGACCGTGACGCGGAGCGGATGTTCCGCCTCTCGCGGATAACCGGTGACGTCGCGTTCACCGGTCCCGCCAACAGCTTCACGCCGCCGGCCGACCTGGATGTGCGGTCACTGGCGGCCTCCCTGGGGCCACCGCGGCCACACGGGTCGGCGACGGTGCGAGTTCGGCAGGGCACCGCGGACCCGCTTCGGCGCCGAGCGGCGCAACAGCATCCCGTCGACGAGCTCTGGACCGAACTGGTCCTGCCCTATGGGAGCGGCGAGTCACTCGCCGACGAGCTGCTGTCGTTCGGGCCGGATGTGATCGTCGTCGACCCCCCAGAGGTCCGCAGCACGGTCATCCGCAAGCTCACGTCTCTCGCCGGGGCCGGTGATGTCCGGTGAGCGCCAACGCTCAGAACCAGGTCGCTCGGATGCTTGCCCTGGTGCCCTATTTGCGAGCCCGCGACGGCATCGCGGTGGACGACGTCGCCCGTGACTTCGGCGTGCCACCCGGCCAGATCGTCAAGGACCTCAAGGTGCTGTGGTTCTGCGGCCTGCCGGACGCCGTCACGGGCGACATGATCGACATCGACATGGACGCCCTCGATGGTGACCGGACCGTGCGGCTGAGCAACGCCGAGTTCCTCACCCGACCGCTGCGTCTGGCCCCGCACGAGTCCCTCGCCCTCATCGTCGCCCTGCGGGCGCTGCGTGAGGTCGGCGGACCGGGCGACCGCGAGGCCGTCGACCGGGCCCTCGGCAAGCTCGAGGCCGCCGCAGGTGAGGTCGCCGACAAGGCGGTCGCTGTCGACATCCAGATCGACCCCGTCGACCCCGAGATCAGGGCAACCGTCGACTCGGCCCTGCGCGAACGCCGTCAGATTGAGCTCACGTACTACGTGCCCGGTCGCGACGAGACAACCCACCGGGTGATCGACCCGATGCGCCTCATCTTCTCCGAGGGCCACGGCTACCTCGAGGCGTGGTGCCACCGGGTGAGCGAGGTGAGGATGTTCCGCCTGGACCGGATGGTCCGCGCCACGATGCTGCACACCCCGGCAACGCCGCCGGACGATGCACCCCGCACCGACTTGTCGCGTGGGGTCTTCCAGCCCGATCCCGATGACCCGCTGGCGGTCCTGGTCCTGGAGCGTGCCGCGCGGTGGGTGGCCGACTACTATCCCGTCGAGCGGCAACACGAGCTGGCCGACGGGCGGCTGCGGATCGAGCTGCGCTACAGCTCCCCGCAGTGGCTGGAGCGGCTCGTCCTCCGCCTCGGTGGCGCCGCGACCGTGGCCGAACCGGAGTCGCTCGCTCGTCGGGTCACCGAGCGCGCAGCCGCGGCCCTGACCCTCTATGAGCGCGCCGAACAGGTGTCCTCCTGACGGTCGTAGGTGCACGGCGTACGATGGAACCGCACGCCCCACCCGTCGACGAAGAGGCATTCTTATGGCTGGACTTGGCTGGCCCGAGCTCATCATCATCGTGTTTGTGCTGATGCTGTTGTTCGGTGCTAAGAAACTCCCTGACATGGCCCGTGGGACCGGCCGAGCCCTTCGCATCTTCAAGTCCGAGACCAAGGGTCTGATGGACGACAACGACGACGACGGCGACGGAACTGTGAAGGCGCCGACGACGGGAGCCACCGCCGCGGACTCCACCGCCCCGGCGCAGATCACGTCACAGCCGAACCCGTCGCAGCCGACCACCGAGGTCCGCCTGGTCTCCCCGGTCGAGCCGCTGCCCCCCACTCATATCGAAAAAGATCGCTGAGCGCCGCGCCGACGGCCTGGCGTCGTCCGCTGCGCGCCTTCGACGTCTCGGTCAGCCCTGAGCACCTGAGCCTGACGTACGCCCGTCCTCATGCCTCTTGAGATCATCGACGCCTTCGACCTGCCGGAATGGTTCGGCACCTCGAAGGTCAGTTGGCACTCGACCTCGCTGCTAGGGGCCGGGCCTCATGTGACAGGTGAGCTCGATGGCGGCCCAGGTGAGTCTCAGCGGCTCGACCTGCTCGCTGTGGACGCTGCCTACCCAGCACCCGTCTGCCCCGACAACGAACGTCGAGCCGCCCACCAGGCCTGGCAGTACGGCGAGGTGGTGCTGCTCGATATGGACGGCATTATCTGTGCCGGTGTCCCCGGGCGGCAGTTCGACGCCAACCTGGCCCATGAGGCGCTCCGGCGGCTCGCCAAGGCCGTCGCCGCCAACCCAGGATCGTTCACCGTGTCACTCACGCTGTGACGGCGCCCCACAGTAGTCTCGCGGAAGTGACCAGACACCCGACAGGTGTGCTCCCGCGATGACCACGCTCGACGACTTCGCCGCGCTGTACGACTTCTCCCTCGACGACTTCCAGCGGCGGGCATGTGAGTCCCTCGAGCGCGGGCACGGAGTTCTGGTGGCGGCCCCGACCGGCTCGGGGAAGACGCTGGTCGGGGAGTTCGCGGTCCACCTGGCTCTGGCCAACGGCGGGAAGTGCTTCTACACCACGCCCATCAAGGCCCTGTCCAACCAGAAGTTCGCCGACCTGACGGTGCGCTACGGGCCTGAGCGGGTCGGCCTGCTGACCGGCGACAACACCATCAACGGCGACGCGCCCATCGTGGTGATGACCACGGAGGTCCTGCGCAACATGCTGTACGCAGGCTCGGCGACGCTGCTCGGTTTGCAGTTCGCCGTGATGGACGAGGTGCACTATCTGGCTGACCGCTCCCGCGGCGCGGTGTGGGAGGAAGTCATCATCCACCTGCCCGAATCCGTGGCCGTGGTGTCCTTGTCGGCCACCGTGTCGAACGCCGAGGAGTTCGGTGACTGGCTGAGCACCGTTCGCGGCAGCAACGACATCATCGTCGAGGAGCGCCGCCCGGTCCCGCTGTTCCAGCACGTCATGGTCGGCCAGCGCCTGTACGACCTGTTCGTCGACTCTGACGGCGCGCCGGCCGACAACGACACCGTCAACCCCCGGCTCACCCAGGTGGCGCGCGACGACTGGCGGCACACCCGGACCCGCGACCACCGGGGAAAGCGCGGGCAGTACCGCCGCCCCGCGGGCAGAGGGCTGGTGCCCAGCCGTACCGACGTCGTCGAGCGTCTGGACGCTGACGGATTGCTGCCGGCCATCATGTTCATCTTCAGCCGCAAGGGGTGCGACGCCGCGGCTCAGCAGTGCTTGCATGCCAACCTCCGGCTGACGTCGCCGCGCGAACGCGACGAGATTCGCCGCTTCGTCGAGGCGCGCACCTCTGTGCTGCCGCGTTCCGACCTCGACGTGCTCGGATACCCGGACTGGTTCGAGGCGCTGACCCGAGGGATCTCGTCGCACCACGCCGGCATGCTCCCGATCTTCAAGGAATGCGTGGAGGAGCTGTTCTCTCGAGGCTTGGTCAAGATCGTCTTCGCCACCGAGACCTTGGCCCTCGGCATCAACATGCCGGCTCGGTCCGTCGTCATCGACAAGCTGTCGAAGTGGAACGGCGAGGCCCATGCCGACGTGACGCCTGGCGAGTACACCCAGCTCACCGGCCGGGCCGGGCGACGGGGGATCGACGTGGAGGGGCACGCCGTCGTGCTCTGGGCACCTGACTTCGATCCCAAGGCGGTCGCCGGCTTGGCCTCGACCCGGACCTATCCGCTGCGGTCGTCGTTTCGGCCGTCGTACAACATGGCCGTCAACCTGGTCCACCAGTTCGGCAAGGACGCCGCCCGCGAGCTGCTGGAGTCGTCATTCGCCCAGTTTCAGGCCGACCGCGCCGTGGTGGGCCTGGCCCGGCAGGTTCGCAAGGCCGAGACGGCGCTCGAAGGCTATGCCGACGCGATCGCGTGCGACCGCGGGGACTTCATGGCCTACGCCGAGCTGCGACGAGCGCTGTCGGACCGT
>DASQEH010000072.1:0-6666 GCA_035633755.1 Nocardioidaceae bacterium
AATGACGGCATGCGATGGCTGCTTGTGCTGGTGCTGGCGATAGTTGCTCTGATGGTCATCAGCATGGTGCTGTCCGCGCTGCGGTGGCTGCTCATGACTGCCGCCCTGTTCATCCTCATCGCCCTGATCGTGAACCTCCTGTTGCGAGGCGGCTCCTCCTCCAGGGTGCGGTGAGCGGTTTCGGTGGAGGCTGACGTGGGTACCCTCCCTGCATGCGCATCTTCGGGCTTCTGCTGGTGGTCTGGCTGGTGATAGGTGTCGTGGCCGCGGCGCAGCGCGACTACTTCTCCAACTCCGACACCAACTGCGCCGAGGTAAGCACGACGGCCGTCACCATCATCGCCGGGCCGCTCAACTACGTGGGTCTCAACCCCAAGACCAAGTGCAAGCTGCCTCAGCCGTCCCAGTGACGGTCCTAGCCACAGAGTCACTCGGACCCAGTTGACCAGCGACGGTCCTGGCCACAGAGTCACTCGGGCCCAGCTACCCAGTGACGGTCACCTGGTTACGATCACTGAGTGAGCGAGCCGCTGGTGCATGTCGAGCCGTTTGTCCAACTCGTCGACGTGTCGCATGACCGCGTACTGGTGGCATGGGGCGCCTTCTGGTTCCGCCGCCCTGATGTGTCGGCGCGGTGGAACATCGTGGACGACGAGCAGCTCAAGGAGCTTGCGGGTCGCCATACCTGCATCGGCGCCAGCGCCGAGCCATTCGGGGACACCCATGTCGAGGTCTGTGACAGCAATGGTGAAGTAGTCGCCGAGGCGCGGACCTCGGAGCACACCTGGGTATGGCTCGACGGCTTGCAGCCCGACACCGAGTACCGCTACCAGGTCATGGTCGACGGCAAGCCCTGGGCTGACGGGGAGCGTTGGGACTGGGTCCCGGTGCCGAACGGCGGGTACGACCTGGCGGCGGCGGGCCGCTCATACGACTGTCGCTTCCGGACGCACCCCGACCCGACGGGTCCCACCCCTAGGGTCAAGTTCGTCGCGTTCGGCGACTACGGGGTTGGCATCAAGTCCGACTCGGAGTCGAGCCGTCGTCAGCGACGCATCGCGGAGGTGCTGGATCGCGTCGTCGCGGAGGACGACGTGCGTTTCATCGTCTCTCTGGGTGACAACATCTACCAGGGCGAGCGAGGCCAGGTAGACGACGAGAGTGGCGGAGAGGACGACGACTGGTACTCCAGCTACTTCCAGCCGTACCGGTACGTGCTCGCCAGGGTGCCGGTATATCCGGCAGTGGGCAACCACGACACAACCGACACCGAGGGCAGCGACGACCGGGCGCAGTTGGAGGACAACTTCTTCACCGCGGAGCGGTTCGAGGAGGACAGCGCCGGAAGCTCGATGCGGCCGGGTCTGTTCTACCGGGTGCAGTACGGGCGGGACCTGGAGCTCGTGTGCATCGACACCTCTCAGGCGGACGCCGACCAGCACGTCCACCGCTTCTTCCAGAACCCGCGGCACCTCGACTGGCTCCGAGACGTGTTCGCCGCACCGCCGCCACGGTGGCGGATCCCCTTCTCCCACCACCCCGTGTACTGCGCTGGTCCCTCACACGGCAACGACGCCGAGATGCTGGAGACGCTCGTTCCGCTCTTCCACCGCGGCGGTGTGCGGCTCGTGCTCGCCGGGCACGAGCACAACTTCCAGGTCTGCGAAGCAGACGAGATGACGTTCGTGGTGTCCGGCGCCGGGGGCAACTTGCGCGAGGAGCAACCCGAGGACTTCGAGGCTGCGCATACCCGTGCCTGGACGGGTCAAGCTCACCTCTTGCTCATCGAGGTCGACGGCGCTGAGGCCACCCTCACGCCGGTCTCCGGCTTGCTGGCCGACGGCGGCCTGCACCTGATGACCGCCATTGCGCCCGACAACTCGATCGTGGACCCGCCTTTCACTCTCACGTCTTGACGGGGCAAGGACCGCTCCGCGGAAGCGATTGGACGCATCGGATGGAGCGGTGTGCCATGAGGGCTGAGAGGGAACTGATCCAGCATGCCTGAGGGACACATTGTGCATGGCGTCGCCCGCGACCTGGCGGAGCTGGTCGATAGGCCAATCAGTGTGACGTCGCCCCAACGACGGTTCCCGACTGAGTCCTTTCATGACAGCACTGTGGTGACAGTCGAAGCCTTCGGGAAGCACCTCCTCATCGACATGTCGACGGAGGAGTCCATCCATGTGCATCTGGGAATGCGCGGGAAGTGGCTGAGGTTCTCGCCCGTCACCGGCTCGGCCATGCCCCAGGTGCGTCTGCGACTGGCGGCGCCACCGGAGGTCGCGTGGGACCTCGTAGCCCCCACGCGGTGCGAGGTGTTCGATCGACCGGCGAAGGCATCGCTGATCACGCGCCTGGGTCCCGACCCGCTGAGGTCGGACGCTGACCCGCTCGAGGCCCGCCGGCGCATCGCCTCGTTCTCCGGGTCGGTGGGAGCAGCTCTGCTCGATCAAAGCGTCGTCGCGGGCGTGGGGAACGTCTTTCGTGCGGAAGCGCTGCATGCGTGTCGCATCGCGCCGACACGACCGGCGCGTGCGCTTTCCGCTGACGAGCTAGATGCGTTGTGGCTCGTCCTCGTCGACATGATGTCGCGTGCGCTCGATGAGGGTCGCATCATCACGGCAGACGCCGAAGACCGTCTCTCGCTGCCCGAAGAGGAGTCGCGACGCGTGTACAAGCGCAGTGCATGCTTCGACTGCGGGACGCCGATCGAGGTCCGCGAGGTGAGCGGCCGCACGGCGTACTGGTGTCCGAACTGTCAGCCAGACTGAGATCCGGGCATCTTGCAAGGCCAGAGTGTGAACGTATTCAGCAGGGATTCAGCAACCGCAGCGCAGGATGAGAACTGTCACCGGGGCACCAGAGGTTGGTGTCACGAGCCGCCGCAACACCGGCGACGAGTCGCGGCCCAGTTGGGCCGCGACACTACCCAACCGAAGCGGCGGCGGTGGGAGGCATGACAGTGGAGACGTTGATGTATGCGGTGTTCTCGCTACCAGCGGCGGCATGCGCGGTGGCGTGGCTTCGAGTCGAGTGGCTCGCCGAACGTGGCTTGGAGTGGTGAGGCGTCGCGTTACCGCCAGTTGCCGACCGAGTCGTGGGTGCGTGACGGCCTCTGAAGTGGCTACGGCGTGGAGGACAGAAGGCGTGCGGCTGTCATGACGGCGATGCCTGCCATGTCAGCCGGGTAGTGCGAGGTCAGAACGCGTAGCGGACGCGGCAGTAGGGCAGTTTGCCAGCCAGCAGGCTGGTCAGCGAGTTGACATAGCCACCCTTGAGCCCCGTCTTGTACCGAACGTTCCATTGACCGCTTTGGCTCCGCTTGGCTTGCTGTACGTCGGGCCGCCACAGCACCTGTTCGCCGCGGGGATGCCACCCGAGGTTGACCTCGTGCAACGCCTCGTTGTGTGTGAGGAAGATGACCTCGCAAGCAAGCTGCCGCTTGGCCGCTGCGCTCAGTCCACCGTCGATCTGGTCGAACAGCTCAGCCCACGCATCCAACCAGCCATCGGCCACGATCACGGGGCTGAAGTTGAGGTGCACTTCGTACCCTGCGTCCACGAAGTCGTTGACGGCAGCGATGCGCTCCGCGATGGGCGACGTCCGCAGGTCCACCTTCGTGGACATCTCCTCCGGCATGAGGGAGAAGCGCACGCGCGTACCGCCACGTGGGTCGTAGGTCAGCAGTTCGCGATTCACGAACTTGGTCGCGAAGCTGGCCTTTGCGTTGGGCAGTTGACCGAAAAGGTCCACGAGATCGCGCACATTGTCCGAGACAGCGGCGTCGATGGAGCAGTCACTGTTCTCCCCGATGTCGTACACCCAGTCGGTCGGGTCGCACTGGTTGGGTGTCGGCTTGGGTCCCTGCCTGCCCGCGTGGCGTCCGAGATAGCCCACTATTTGATCGATGTTGACGAACACCGTGATCGGGTTCGCGAAACCTTTCCGGCGGGGGACGTAGCAGTACGAGCAGGCCATGGCACAGCCGTTCGACGTCGACGGTGCGATGAAGTCGCTGGACCGCTGGTTCGGGCGGGCCGTGAGGCTCTTCTTGACACCGACAACAAGCACGTCCTTCTTGATGCGGGCCCAGTCCCGGACATTGCCCTGGTTGCCGTACAACCCGGGGATGTTCTGGTGAGAAGGCACTTCTAAACGTTCGGCATCGGGATACTTGGCGAAGATCTCGGTGGCCCGAGGGTACGCCTCGAGGCCCGGCTCGTGGTAGATGGTCTTGACGTCGAGGATCCGCTGAAGCGGCGTGGTGGGCACGCTAGAGACAACATCGGAGCGTCGGTGAGACTTCCACGTTGGGCACCTGACTTGTGCCGGGTGGGCAGGGGAGCCGCGGCGGTACGGTGCCGGCGCCGCCGGGTACCCTAGCGCTCCGGCCCCAGTAGCTCAGTCGGATAGAGCGACCGCCTCCTAAGCGGTAGGCCACAGGTTCAATTCCTGTCTGGGGCACCGAGAACCGCAGGCCAGAGGCCTAGTCTCGAGTCAGGTAGCGGTGCACCGTGCCCACCACTTCTGGCCGACACGACCCTTAAGCGACGAGACGCGGCGGTCGTCGGTCAGCCCGGCCTTGCGGCTCGAGCACTCCACGTTGGCTGAATGTTGTAGACGGGGATCGTCGAGGTCACCGCGTCCTTCCGCCCGCTCAATCGCCCGCTCAATGCTTATGCAACGACGTCGCACGCAGACCGGCTACTGGTGCCCTCCGCTACTGAGCCGTTACCATCAGCAAGGTCACTCCAATGGGAGAGTAATATGCATGAAATAAGCGAAGGTTCACCTGGCCCAAAGAAACAGACAAATAGTCAGGATAACGACAGCGCGAGTGCGGCACGGCGAAGGTTCATAGCCTCCATACTCGCCTCGGCCAAGACCCGCGATGCGCTCGCGCAGGAGCGAGATAAAGCCGCGACCGCACGAGATGTAGCAGCGGTGTTGGAAGAGTTG
The DNA here is from genome assembly GCA_035633755.1 of Nocardioidaceae bacterium. Classification (GTDB taxonomy): domain Bacteria; phylum Actinomycetota; class Actinomycetes; order Propionibacteriales; family Nocardioidaceae; genus DASQEH01. The sequence goes on from DASQEH010000072.1 coordinate 4,963, forward strand.
GTCAGCGGCGTCCCGGACCAGAAGGCTGCCAAGGCACGAGAATTCGCCAGCAAGGACCGTCAGAAGGCACATACAGACCGCGTCGCGGCGGCAGCGGATCGCGCTGAACTCATGGCAGGGAACTCGGAAGGCGCCTCCGCCGCTGAGGAACTTTCAGGCCGTGAGGGGTGACCCGACAGATGATCGAGATGGAGCCGCTGCCGGAATCTGCGGAGGCCTTGCGGCGGCTGTCCACGATGTCGGGCGAGGACTTGGTCAAGCAACTCAAGATGGCTGCGCATCTCGTCGTTGAGACAGTCCCCGAGTGCGTCGCCGTGAGCTTCAGACACTTCGAGGATGACCTGACCTTCACGCTGGTCGCGCCTTCTGATGAGTTTCGACCTCTCAACGCATCGCAGAATGGGCGCAACCAAGCAACGGAGCCACGTGGCGTATCCAGTGAAGGGGTCATGCCCGATGGCATCGGAGCTGACGACGATCCTTGGCTGCTATTCGGCTTGACCGGCGCCCTCCATGGCGTGCGCAGCTCGCTGTCTCTGCCACTTCAGCGCCACGGGAAAACCTACGGCAGCCTGGACATGTACGCCGGAGACGAATATGCCTTCGTCGGCCGAGAACGTGAACTCGCGATGATATTCAATGCTGTCGTGCAGGAAGCCGTCCACAACGCGGACCTCTACATGGCTACTCTCTCCGCGTCTAGAAGAGCAACGCAAGACCTGGATGAACTTGAAGTCGTCGACAAGGCAGTCGGGGCGCTCATGGTTCGGAAAGAGATGTCGTTCAAGCAGGCCTACAGGAGCCTTATGGACGCCGCCGATAGAGCTGGCGTTTCACCAGTCGACCTCGCCGGACTCGTGCTACGCCGACGTGCCCCTGAGGTATAGCAGCTAGAGGTAACACGGTGATCGATAGGAACTTGATGTCGAACAAGGGGGACCCCGATGTCTTGGACGACGCGACTGCGCAGACGTCGCGAAGCATCAAAGAAGCGCTCTGTGAAAGAAGAGTCGAGGCATGGCACGTATGCGCATGATCCTCTCGCCGATGAACACGATGAGGGAGATGAGATCAGCAGGGAAAACGACCGAGTAGCCGGCGAACAAGAGCGACAATCCGAATCCGAGAAGGAGGTTCCGACCCCTAAGGGTCGAGAGGTACAGCAACTGCTGGCCGCAGCCACACATCGCGATCACTTGGCCAACCGCCGCGACTCAGCCGCCAATGACCGAGACATAAGAGCCGGTCTCGCCGCCCTGTTGACTGACACCCAGAAGGACGAGGCGGCCTTTGAGGCCCGAGGATTCGCAAGGCAGGACCGCCGGAGTTCTCGGCTCGACCGGGTCGCTTCGAGCGATGATCGGTTGCAACTCTCGACGTCCGATGGCGAGCTGAGCTTGCCAGCCTCCGTTCCGGTCCAGCGTGGCGTCTTGAAGCCCCTAACACAGTGCACGCCCATGGAAGTGACCGAGTTCTCGTCTGAACTTCTGCACCGGGCTCTTGACGAGACACGCGACGCCATCGACTTGGTCGAGCAAGAGGGCGCAGCATCGCCGCACGTCGAAGAGGTTTTGGCGCAGTCTCGTAGCCACCGCGACGACGCCGACGATCTGCTTTGGTACGTCAATGAATGGCTGAGAACGGGCAACCGACCGCAACCTCGTTCGGAAGGTTGAGATATCTGACAAGCAAGTAGGCGCGACA
>DASQEH010000073.1:0-65412 GCA_035633755.1 Nocardioidaceae bacterium
CCGGGTAGCAAGGCTCCTACGCCCTCGTAGGCTGACCGCTGACATGGCAGCACCGTCACCCGCCTGCTCCGCGGTTCAACCGGTTTGCTCCGGCCCACATCGCCGCAAGGCTCTCGCTCGACGCTAGTCGATGCGTCTGAGGCATGTCCGCGCGAGTTGGGTGTAGACCGCTCGCCTCGGGTCGGCTAGCGTTCCGGAGGCTAGGCGAGCGCCGCCCGCCGAGGAAAGGATCACCACGTGAAGCACGTGCTACTCGGGGGCATTGCCACGATTGCGATGCTCAGCGGTGGCCTGGTAGGGCCTGCTATGGCTTCCACTCCTGTGGAACACCCCGCAAACCAGAAGTGCGTCGACAAGCCCTCGGCGTCGGCGAAGGTCATCAAGGGGACCAAGGGGTGGCGTGACCTCGACACCGTGACCAGAAGGCAGGCCGAGGCGATGGAGTCACAAGGCGAGAGCTTGGTCGCCCGCGCGGGCCTGGATCGAACCGCACCCCGCCCAAATGGCTCCGTGCGTATCCCGGTGCACTTCCACGTGGTGACCAACAAGGAAGGCAAGGGTTTCGTGTCGAGAGCCCGCATCTTGAAGCAGATCAAGGTGTTCAATCACGCATACTCAGGACGAACGAGTCCCGTCGCTAGCGATACCCCATTCCGCTTCGTTCTGAAGTCCGTGTCGCGCACGGAGAAAACCCGCTGGTATGGCGCCAACTACCTTGCGGAGCGAGGAAAGAAGAGACTCAACAGCATGAAGCAGACTCTTCATGTAGGCGACGCTACCCACCTGAACGTCTACACAGTCGGTTTCCAGAACACGGGGACTCTCGGTTATGCGAAATTCCCGCTCTTCAGCCTGCGCGCTCCGAAACTTGACGGTGTGGTGCTTTGGGATGAAACCCTGCCTGGCGGCAACGCGCAGTTCGAGGACGAGGAGGGTGTACTCCGCTACAACCAAGGCGACACAGGTACCCACGAGCTCGGTCACTGGCTCAACCTGTTCCACACATTTCAAAGCTCCTGTATGCACCCGAACGACCGCGTCCGCGACACGCCGCCACAGGAGATCGGCGAGAACATCTTTTACTGTCGCGCAAACGAGAACACCTGCGGACCACGCGTCGACCCCAAGCACAACTTCATGAGTTACGGCGACGACGTGTGCCTGGACAGATTCACGCGAGGCCAGCGCACGCGCATGGACTTCGGATGGTCCATCCGGGATGCCTTGTCCTCAATCGACTGAGCGATCATTCTCGGGAGCCAACCGGGGCGCGACCAAGAGCGGGCCAAGCGGTTCTGGGTCGACACGATGGATGGTTCGCCGCCGACCCCGGGCTACTGGCGACCGACGCTCAACCCGACCGAGAGCACCTCGTCCATCTCGATCCCGGCCGACTTGCGCACCACTTGCTTCAACGGGATGAGGTAGCGGCCGTCTTTTGGGAACAATGCGGTCGTGAAAGCGGTACCGCCGATACGCACGACGACCGGCACCTGTCCCCAATACTCCAGGCCCTTGGCGGCGAGCTTGATGTCTGCGCTCTCCTCCTCCGGTATGCGCAGGAAGAAGTAGGGCGCCGGGCCTCGCCACTCGATCACGGGACCTTCGAACTCGAAGTCCATGCGCCTCATGCAGTGAGTATCGCGGGTCCGGTCGACGAGGATCGGCCGTTACGCCGTCTGCCGATCGTCTTAGGCGTCGACGGGTTGCTCTGACAGCGCGCTGGTCAGCAACGCCACCAACGCTTCCACCTGGATGTCCGACGAGGTGGTAGCCCCTTCGTCCGAACCGTCGAGTGCCCGAGCGGCCAGCCCAGCCTTGCTGTCGATCAGCTCGGCGATCTTTGCGTCGATGGTCTGGGCGGCGATGATCCGCCAGGCGGTGACCGGCTCAGTCTGGCCGATGCGGTGAACCCGGTCGATCGCCTGGGTCTGCTCGGCGTTGGTCCACGAGAGTTCGGACAGCACGACGTTGGACGCGACATGGAGGTTGATTCCGACACCGGCGGCCGTCAGCGAACAGATGATGATCGCGACGTCGGGGTCGGTGACGAATGCGTCGATTGCTTTCTGGCGTGCTGTGGAGCTCTGGTCTCCCCTGATGGTGGTGTAGCGCAGGTTGCGCTTGTCGAAGGCGTCGGCCGCGGTGTCCATGACGTCGAGGTGCTTTGCGAAGAAGACGACCTTGCCGGCACTGCGCGCGAGCTGTGCCGCGTAGTCGGCGGCGAGCTCGGCCTTGGCCTGTCCGATCCTGCGCACCATGGCGAACACATTGTCCCCGGTACCTTCATCGCCGCCGTCGGCGACTTCACGTTCGGCCACCCGGCGCACCAGGGCGTGGTCGATCCCGTCGCCGACCGAGCCGGTGCGTCGGTGTTCGAGGGCCGCCTGGTACCGACTGACAAGGCGCATTGCGAGCTGACGCTCGGCCTGGCTGATCGAGCGGCCGGCTGCGCCCTCGAGCTCGACCGGCAGGTCGGCGATCCGACGGGCTGGGATGTCGGCGGCGACGTCAACCTTGCGCCGCCGGACGATGCCAAGGTCGATCACCGCGGCCCGCGCGGCCGGGTAGAACGCATGGTCGGCTGGCGTTAATCCCGTTTCCTCGAGTGCTGCCATGAGTGCATCTGCGGGTTTGCGCTCCTCGATCCAGCCCAGGAACTGCCAGATCGCTCGGAAGTCCTCAATGTCATTGATCAGGGGCGTGCCAGTCAATGCCATCAGCAGCGGCCGAGTCACCCGCCTTCGGATCCGCTCAGAGACCTCGATGACGTGTTGCGAGCGCTGTGATTTCTTGTTCTTGATGTAGTGCGCCTCGTCGACGACCATGCCGCGGAACCCGTGGTCGCCTATCCACCCGACATGTCGGTCGAGTACCTCATAATTGACCACCACGATGTCCGCGAAGCCGTCGATCGTCTCACCGTCGCCATGGATGACTGTCACGGATCGACCCGGCGTCCAACGCTGCGCCTCACGTGCCCAGTTCGTCTTGACCACGTTGGGAACGACGGCCAGCAATGGGTAGGCCCGCGCCACCTGAGCAGCCAGCAGCGCCTGCGCGGTCTTACCCAGCCCCGGCTCGTCGGCCAGCAGGAACGTCCGGTGGCCCGCCGAGGCCGCGGCCAACACACGCGCCTGATGAGCCATGAGCTCCATGCCTCTCGACGCCCCCGTCGCCCGAGGCTCCGGAAGGTCCATGCATGCTGAGGCACCCGGAGAGGGATGCTCGAACGCGTGCAGCACCGGCCCGATCAACTCCCAGCCCACCAGTCGGCCCTGCACCTTCGGCCGTTCCTGTGTGAAGTCGGGGGCAAGGAACGGATTCGCCAACTGGGCGGCGACCACGGAACGCGGCGGGGCGGCCCTCTCGGTCCGTCCGGTGCTCAGTGCCACGGGGCTGGTGGGTTCGCTGGCCGGAGAAGGTTCCAGGCCAGCGGCCCGCTGCATCTCGCGCTGCAACCGGCGCGTGGCCTCGGTGACCTCTGCGTCCTCTTGGAGCAGGGAGAACAACGAGGGCTCTCGTGCCGCGGTCTGCGCGAGGATCGTGGCCACCCCGTCCAAGCGCTTGAGGAGGGCATCCCGCTGAGCCTCGGTGACCGACGAGTCAGCCCGGGCCCGAGCCCGCTCCTCGCGCACGAGAAGCGCGACAGCCTGATACCGGGACTGCTGCCCGGCGGTCGACTGCCCACGCTTGATCGCGGCCTCGATCTCTCGTACCGCCTTAGCGAGGACAGGGATCAACCCGTCGTTGTCCTGGTTCCGGCCAGCGCTTCGCCGGGCATTCCCGCCGACTCCAGGTCGGCGGTCACGGTCACGTCTCTTGGCCAACCAATATCCCTCTTCGTCCTTGCGCCCACCCCGCCATCGGGCAACCAACCCTGCTCAACGCCCCGACCAGCCGTCGACGACCCTGACAGAGGCCGCCGGTCCCTGACAGGAGCCGCTATGGCTGGCGCCTCATTGGACAGGCTGCGATCGCCCTCAGCACGGGCACGGGACGTCTCTTCCGTCGCCTGGCGATTGCGGGACTCGTCTAGTGTACGAGATCGACTATCAACTCGGGGACCGACGTTCGCACTCACAAGCCGCTGCTGCATCTGACGGGGTTGATAGCCTCGTCCGCGTCGGCTCCAACTCGTCCGCCAGCTGTGGCGGCGGCGTCAACGTCCATCCGGCCGATAAGGGATCTGGGCTAAGGGGAGTCGCTCCGGCCGGTCGCGCGGGGGAAGCGCCCACCCGTCCTGGTCAACGTCAACGGGTATGAGTACCGCAGCACGGTCGCTGTCATGGGTGGTAGGTACATGACCGGACTCAGTGCTGCCGTGCGCACCGCCACTGGGTTGAAGGGCGGTGATCCGATTCGAGCGATACCACGTCGACAACGTCAACGCCGCCAAAGCCCCGGAGACTCGTCAGCGTCGCATCGACAAGGCCGTCAGCCTCTTCTTGGACGGCAAGCAACGATAAGCGGCGTGCGTGCCAGCAGGTTGGACATCCCTAGTGTGTCGGCGTACCTCAGGACGCACCCGTGCTTCTGGCCTGCCATCCTTCGTAGAGCGTGTCGACCGCTTCACGCACGAGCTCCCCCTGGTCGGCGGGGACCGACGCTGGTATCTGGCGCAATGCGCTCAGGCGTGCGATCCCATAGACCGTGCCCCACGTAGCGGCACACCGACGCAATACCTCGGCTTCGGAGGTCCCCGCGGGCTGGCACGCAGCGACCGTGTCATGGACGAGGTCCCAATATGCGATGGCGGCCTCCTGGAGCGCCGGATGATCATCCTTTGCGACCATCGGCCCGTACACCAGATCGAGCAGGTGTGGCTGGGCCTCGATGAACCGGACGTAGGCGTCGACGAGGGCGTGGAGGCGTGTAAGTGGGTCGTCCCCGACCTCGGCTACGGCGGCTGCGGCATCGTTCGCGGCTTGGTGGAGGCCCCGCCCAGCCACCGCTGCAAGGAACTCCCGCTTCCCGCCGAAGTGGACGTACGGCGCCTGATGGCTCACGCCGGCGTGCTGTGCGAGCCGACGCAGGCTCAGTCGATCCGCCGACTCCTCCTTCAGGGCTTCGAGCGCCGCCGTGAGCAGCCGGACGGCGAGTTCTGGGTCCGCGGCCATCTCCGACCCTTCCGTCTTGTACCCCCGTTCTCAGGGGTTGACACCGTCAACTCTAAGGGAGCACTCTGTTGACACTGTCAACCTGGGGTGGTTTTCATGGCGCAAGACAGAACTGTGCAGACTCCCGTTGGTCCGCTTGCGGTGCGGTTGGGGGAAGGCGGTCCACGACAACCAGTTGCGGTGCTATGGCACAGCCTGTTCGTGGACGATCGCAGCTGGTCGAGAGTGGAGAGCGACCTGTCCCGCGAGCGGCGCTTGCTGCTCATCACCGGTCCCGGGCACGGCGCGAGCGGCGACCCGGGTAGGCGCTACTCGATGCAGGACTGCGCAGCGGCCGCGACGGTAGTGCTCGAGGAGATGGGCATCCAGGAGCCGGTGGACTGGGTCGGGAACGCCTGGGGCGGCCACGTCGGCATCGTCTTCGCGGCCACATGGCCGAGCCAATGCCGGACGCTGGTCACCGTTGGTACACCGATCCATGCCTATTCATGGAAGGGCCGCGCAGAGACACAGCTCCTTCTGCAGGCATACCGGGTCCTTGGTCCCGCTCGCTTTCTGACGAACGCCATCACCGAGGCCCTCTTGTCGGCAAGCACGCGAGACCACGACCCCGAGGCTGTTCAGTTGGTTGGAGACTCCTTCACGAGCGCCAATCGCGCCCGGCTCTCCAACGCCGTGGTCTCGATCTCGCTCCAGCGCCAGGACCTCACGGAATCCCTGCCAAAGATTGCGGCACCGACGCTCTTCGTCACTGGTGGCGAGCACCCCGAATGGACGCCGCAGCTGGCCCGTGACGCCAGCCGCCTGCTTCGCAACGGCTCCGCGGCAGCAGTCGACAAGGCCGCCTACCTCGTGCCGTTGGAGGCACCGAAGGAGTTTGGGGCGCTCGTCCGCCAATTCTGGGCGGCCAACGCTAGTCGGCCCGCCCCCGCCTGACTCTGCGGCTGAAAGTCCAACGGCCCTGTCACATCTCCGGTCCGGCCGGTGTCTCAATGCCCACACCCCACTGGCAAGGAGACGACATGACCACCACCACTACCCGGATCCCCAAGGCGCAGATCACCGGCATCTACGGCGCCGTCATGAAGCAGTTCAGCAAGAGGATGTTCGGGGAAGTGCCCGAGCCCCTCGAGGTGATGTGGCACAACAAGGCGGTGCTCAAGTTCTCGCTCGGCCTCGGCCAGAAGGCCTCAAAGTGGAACGCCTGCGACGCGAACCTGAAGTCCTATGCCCACATGGCGGTGGCGTCCTTGGTGGGCTGCACCTGGTGCCTGGACTTCGGCTACTTCCACGCCAACAACGAGGGACTCGACGTGGGGAAGGCCCGTGAGGTGCCGCGCTGGCGGGAGTCCGACGTCTTCACACCGCTGGAGCGTGACGCCATGGAGTACGCCGAGGCGATGTCACAGACGCCGCCGACCGTCAACAACGAGCTCTTCGTGAGGTTGCTCGAACGCCTCGGGGCATCGGCGATGGTAGAGCTCACCGCCTGGATCGCTCTGGCGAACCAGTACACGCGCACGAATACCGCTCTAGGCATCGAGGCACAAGGCTTCTCGGCAGCATGCGGCTTGGCGCCGCTCGCACAGCCGGGCGGCGTACCGTCGCGGACGTGACCGACGACCCGTTCATCGCCCATCGCAGCCTGCTGGTCACGGTCGCCTACGAGATGCTCGGCTCGGCTGCCGACGCCGAGGACGTCGTCCAGGAGACGTGGCTGCGGTGGGCAGATCTGGGCGTCGCCACCCGGGACGGCGTCCGCGACCCCCGGGCCTACCTCGTCCGGATCGTCACGCGGCAGGCACTCAACAGGCTGCGCACCCAAGCGCGCCGGCGTGAGGACTACGTCGGTCCGTGGCTGCCCGAACCGCTGCTGACCAGCCCGGATGTCGCGGAGGACGTCGTGCTCGCGGACAGCGTCTCGATCGCGATGCTGACCGTGCTCGAGACACTCGGCCCTGTCGAGCGGGCGGTGTTCGTACTTCGTGAGGTGTTCGACACTCCGTACGACGAGATCGCTCAGACGATCGACAAGGCACCAGCGGCGGTGCGGCAGATCGCCCACCGGGCCCGGGAGCACGTCGCCGCGCGGCGTCCTCGAGAGCGCGTGAGCCGGGCCGAGCAACGGGCCGCCGTGGAGAGGTTTCTGGCGGCGGTGCGCAGCGGCGACATGCAGCAGCTGCTGGCGGTACTTGCGCCCGGTGTCGTCGTGGTGTCGGACGGAGGCGGCGTGGTCACCGCGGCACCGCGCCCGATCGAAGGCGCGAAGCGGGTGGGAGCGCTCCTGAGCGGTTTGGCCGACCTGACCGGCGTCTTCGAGGCGCTGCCGATGTGGCTCAACGGGGCGCCGGCGGCGCGGTTCGTCCTCGACGGTGAGCTCAACACGGTTGCCAGCTTTGTCATCGAGGACGGCCTGATCACCAGGATCTACGCGATCCGCAACCCCCACAAGCTGGCCCGGATCGACCAGGAAGCCGAGCTCAGCCGGTGACTATTATGCGACGGCTCCCCGTCGGCACGGGCGACGCGTGCTGGCGCCCGCCACCCATACCGCCACGTCGGGTGGTACAGCCCTGGCCGTGCACCTTACGAGGGCGCCCCCACCTGGATCCTGACATCGCAGGCCGTACCCGCGCGCAGATGCTCGGCTCGGCGGACGGGTTCCTTCACGGGAAGCACAAAGGTACCCGTGGCGGCTTCTGGGAAGAGCGAGGTACGCCAGGCCGTCGACCCGATGCAGACGTCGACCCGGATGCTTCCGAACCCGTGGCGGGGACCGGCCTCGAATTTGATCTCCTCCGAGAGTTCGAGGGGCAGCGTAAGGAAATGCCAGGACCCCGGGTCACCGGGAGAGTACTCCCACAGCTCGGCGCTGAACGTGTGCTCGACCATGCCAGGATCGTCGCATCGTTCACCGACACCCAAGCCGTCCCGTGCCCCAGCGAGGGACGGGGGCAAGGGGTCTCGACATTGCGCGACGTTGGAGGCAGACACCCATGGGAGACGACGCGGACAAGCCGCGGGCTCAGCGAGCGAGCAAGGACGCCGACTACCACGTCGAGGCGCTGCGACGCCGGGCTGAGCGAGAGTCGACGCAGGCACAGGTGCTGATCGACCGATTCTTGATACAGGCCAGTGAGGCCAGACTGGCGACTGAGGAGCTCACGGCTCGACCATGGTCCGGGCGCGGTCGCTACCGGACAGGTGTCGTGGGGTGGTATCTGCGTCGCGACCGCTCCATCGGTCTCGGGGTGGACGGTCGCTACTACGTGCTGGTCGTGCCGCCGGTGCGGTTCGGTCGCTGGCGGACGGTGCGGGCTCATCCGAGCGCTCCACCCCTGCAGGTGGGGCAAGGTGCCCGTGACGGCGAATCGATCAGCCTCGAGGCCTTGCTCCAGCTGCGGCTCAACTCGTGGGAGGCTCCGTAGCTCGGGTGGGAGTCGCCCGCCCGGTGATGGGCATGGCGGATATACGGTCGCTCCCATCCACCGACTCTGGCCGCGACATTGGGAGGAACCATGCACATCACCGGGATTGGTTGGGCCGGCACGCGCACTGCCGCCGCGGAGGACCTGGCTGGCTTCTACAAGGACGTGCTGGGACTGCTCCTCGTGCACGAAGAACCGGGGTTCTGGGTTTTCGAGCTGCCCGACGGCCGCCACGTCGAAGTGTTCGCCGAGGAGTACCCCGGCAAGGAGCACTTCTCTACGGGGCCGGTTGTCGGCTTCGCGGTCTCCGACATGCCTGCGGCCGTCGACGAGTTGCGGGCGGCGGGAGTCGAGCTCCTCGGAAAGGCCGGGCCGACCTGGCAGCACTTCAGGGGTCCGGACGGCAACGTCTACGAACTCGTGCAGTCCTGAGCCCGGCGGACCTGGGTCCGCCGGTTCGTCAGGTCAAGAACTGGCCTCGAGTACCGACAAGGTGTTGCCGGCGGGGTCCTTGAACCAGGCGATCAGCGGTCCCCCGCCACGGAAGATGCCCTTCTCGTCTGTCTCGACCTCTGTGCCCTGATACGTCTCGAACACAACGCCTCGCTCGGTGAGCTCGTCGACCGCCTTCTCGATATCCGGGACCGGGAAGTTGAGGATGGTGAACGTCGCGGGCGTGTGGTCGCGCTTGGGGTAGACCAGCACGTTTCGATCGCCGGCAATGTGGAGTGTGAGCAAGCCGTTCTCCTCGGATACCCGCAGACCGAGGGTGTCGCCATAGAACCGCTTGGCGCTTGCCATGTCATTGACCGAGAACCCGCTGAATGCCAACGTGTCGGTGAACATCGCCTTCTCCTTATCTCTTGGCCCCACAGATTAGACCCGGCTCCATCGTGTGACTCATCGGTGACGCGCGGCCCCGCTGCCCCCGAAGCGCAGGCGCGGCGTTTCAACCCAGTCGTAGCGCTAAGCGAGAACCCGACAGCAGGACTTTTGCCTATCGGGGCAGGGAGCGTCACACTCGCCGGGTGACAGCGCGCTGGAACTTTCAGGTCGAGCCCGACGCACAAGCCGACGAGCTCATCACGAGTCGGTTGGTCGAGTACAACAAGCAACAGGCGCAGATCGTCCGCGAAAGGTTCGAGCCGGAGAACCTGTCGCCTCGTCCCCTTGCGGTGTACGCCTATGTCGACGACCGCCTCGTGGGCGGTGTGAAAGCCAGCACCGTAGACCTATGGAAGTGGCTGACCATCGATATCTTGTGGGTCGACGAAGCCGAGCGTGGACATGGCCTCGGCGAGGCTCTGCTGGCCGCAGCAGAACGGGAGGGCTGCAGGCGCGGTTGCCGTTGGTCGAAGGTGAACACGTGGGACTTCCAGGCGCCTGGCTTCTATGAGCGCTGTGGCTACGTGGAGTACGGTCGCGAAGTCGATTATCCGCCCGGGCACACGAACTTCCTCCTGCGCAAGGATCTGCTCGCCCAGACGGACAACGCTACTGCGGCAAGCAGGTAGGCGTTGCCGAGTACGTGCTCGAGTGGGCTCCACTCGTACTCGCGATTCTGACCGTAGCGCGGCCACACGATCGGGCGGGCAACGAAGATCGAGGTCCACCCGACAGCCATCCACCGGCTACGTGCCCAAAGGTCCATGGCAACCGGCGCCGCCCAAACCCAGTGGTGTGACCATGAGATGGGCGAAGCGAGCAGCATGGCCACTGCTCCAAGGCAGGCACCAAGGACCCTGTCGCCGCCGCGCCACCAGCGCGCGCCGACGACCAGGACCGCGACGGAGCAGGGACCGGCAAGTGCGAGCCACAGCACCGTCGGTGGTGACGTGTCGAGGAGCCGGGTGAGGGTGCCGTACACCGACTGGTTGTGGGCAAGCGCGGGAGGGCCGACCCGGGCGGCGTCGACGAGGCCGTCGGTCCAGTACGCGACAGCTGAGCCCGGCGAGGCCAGGAAGCCGACCACGACCGTGGCGGCGAAGGTCAGCGCGGCACGCCCCGCCGCCGCGCGATGTCCGATCAGCACCAGCATCACCACGAACACGAGCGGGGTCAGCTTCACCCCCGCCGCGACCCCCACCAGAACACCGGACCAGCGGTGCGTCGGCCGGCATAGATCCACAAGCACCGCAAGCATCAGGAACAGGTTGATCTGACCGAAGGTCAGGTTCTGCCACACCGGCTCCAGCAGGACCGCGCCGCCGGTCATGCATGCGACCAGCCAGCCCGGCGTGGATTGACCGAGCTCCCGACGCACCAGCACGACGACTGCCGCCAGTGCCCCTACCGACGCCCCGGTCCACAGCGCGGCCGCCAGCCAGGACGGCAGCAGCGCTACCGGCGCCATCGCGACGGCGGCGAACGGCGGGTAGGTGAACGGCAGCCCGGTCACCGGGTCGTCGGAGTCGGAGAGGGACAGCCCGTTGAGCACCGCCTGGCCGCCGTAGCGGTAGACGAAGAGATCGGTGAAGCCGCCGCGGACGGCGCCCGCGATCGACGCGGCGACGAGCAGCGCAATGACGGGGGCGGGACCCTGGAGCCGGCGGAGGTGCCTCACCGGGACAAAGGCCAGGGGCAGGACGCGAGGGCGTCGGACTTGTCGTGGGCCGGATTGCCTGCGAGGCACGACGGGAGCAGCCACGCCCCCACGATGCCGGCTAGCACGATCGCATCGTACGCACCCGTACGGGCAAGGCACTCTTGCACGGCGGGGCACCCGAGCGGAATCATCGTGGTCGATGGGAGGAACGATGGCCACGAATGTGCAGGCGCCGCGCCCGAGCGCGGGCTATGCCTTCTCCGCCTTGGCAGCCGGCGCTGTCGTCGCAGTTGCGCTCGGCGTCTATGGGCGAACGCATGACCCTACCGGTGAGACGATCGTGACGTTCGGTCTCGGTGGTCTGGCGTCGATGAAGGTCTGGCTGTCCGTGGTAGTGGGTGCCCTCGCCGTCGTCCAGGTGACAACAGCGCTGTGGATGTACGGCCACCTGGGACTTCGTGTGCCGCCACGACTCGGGCTCGTCCACCGCACGTCGGGGGCACTGGCGGTACTCACCAGTCTGCCCGTCGCCTACCACTGCCTGTGGTCGCTGGGTTACCAGTCGGGTAGCCCACGCGTGTTCCTTCATTCATTGGCCGGGTGTGTCTTCTACGGGGCGTTCGTAGCCAAGATTCTGGGCCTGCACGGCCGTCGTGCCCCGGGGTGGTTGGTTCCCTGTGCTGCCGGGCTCCTGCTGACGGCGCTCGTCCTGGTGGTCGGGACGGGAGCGGGCTGGTACGTCAGCGAGTTCGGCTGGCCGAGCACGTCCACCGGGCACTAGGGAACCACGCACCGCCAGCGTTCACCGCCGAGCCGAGTCACGCTCGACGGAGCCGACGGTTGGCACGGGCAGTGCGTGCAAGCCTCGTTCGGCCTTCGTCGCCAAGTACCGGGCGTTCGCCGGCGACAGGTGGACGGCCGTGGGGACACGCTGGGTGACGGTGATCCCGAGTCGGCTCAGCTGAGCGGCCTTGTCGGGGTTGTTGCTCAGCAGGGCCACGCGGCTCAAGCCGAGTGCCGTCACCATCTGTGCGGCGACGGTGTAGTCCCGCTCGTCCTCATCATGACCAAGGGCCAGGTTGGCTTCGTAGGTGTCGAGGCCACTGTCTTGGAGGACGTAGGCGTCGAGCTTCGTATAAAGACCGATGCCACGCCCTTCCTGTCGCAGGTACAGCAGATACCCACCGACGTCAGATATCCGCTCGACCGCCTCACGTATCTGCGGTCCGCAGTCACACCGCTGGCTGCCGAAGACGTCGCCGGTGAGGCACTCGCTGTGGGGGCGCACGAGTGGCGGTCGGCGGTCGCCGTTGTCGTCGGGGGTGAACGGGCCGGCTCGGTCCCCCAGTCCGAAGGCTAGATGTTCCAATCCGTCTGCCAGCCCATGGAACGTGAACACGCGCGCTGTCGTCGCGTACCCATCGGCGAACCGAAGCGGGACCATGACCTGGGTGCGGATCGTCGGGGTGGACGACGTTGGCGTCATTCAGGCTCCTCCGGTCAGTCCATCTGGAATCGGGTCGACATGGCATATCTGAGCAGCGCGGCGTCGTGGACACGGCGAACCTCGGCGAGCGTGGCTCGGCGGTCCGTGTCCCATGGGAACCGGCCGTCGACGACGAACCGGGGCGCCTGCGAGTCACCCACGAAGAACGGCGCGACAACAAGGTGCAGTTCGTCTGCGAGGTCGGCGGTCAAGAACTGGGTGTGTACCGTTGCGCCACCTTCGACCATCAGTCGTCGTACGCCGCGGCCGAAGAGGTCTTCGCTGATCCGCGCCATGTCGACGGACCGACCTCCATCCAGGACGGTCGCGACCGATCCGAGCCGGTCGCGAGCTCGAGCGGCAGCCGCGCTCGGGCAGTACACGAGCTTCTCCGTGTCGTCGGGAGCGAAGAACTGCGCTGCGGCGTCCAGCCCCGCCTCCCTGGTCACCGTTACCTTGAGGGGGGACGGTCGGACACCACGAGCGAGGCGCTCGGCCCGGCGTGTGGGCGAGCGAACCCTGAGCCGCGGGTTGTCCTTGCGAATGGTGGCGGCGCCGACGAGTATCGCGTCGCAGGACGCCCGCACGGCATCCACCCGGTCGAGGTCGGCTGCGTCGGAGAGCAGCAGCCGTTCACCCACAGCGTTGTCGATGTAGCCGTCGATCGACATGGCGCAGCTCAGCAGGGTGTACGGACGGTCAGCCACCGGCGACACGTTCCCGCCTGGCACTCGACCTGGGCCGTCCCTCGCGTAGCAGGTCCTCGTGTTCACTGGTTGCGGGCCTGAGCCCTCTCGCCGCCAGCACGGCGAGGCCGGGCAGGCTGGTGATGATCACGAGGACGCCGTACACCACGGAGGTCGTCACGCCCTGCGCCGCGCTCATACCGGCTGCATGGAAAGCCCATGCCGCCACGCCCTCACGGGGACCCCACCCCGCGATGTTCGTCGGAACCGCGCTGGCCAGCAGGACGAGGAACGCTATGGGTAGCAGGGTCATCGGCGACTCATCTGTCCCTCCGAGACGGGCTGCGAGCAGGAAAACCAGGGCGTGACCGACGACGGCGAGACAGGACGCCACCACGATCCCAGGCCAGGCCTGCCGCGAGAGCACTCCGTGGCGTAGGTCGTTGGCCGTCGTCCGCAGGACTGTCGCCCACAGGGAGGACCTCCGATTGAGCCGGGCCTGACTCAGCAGCAGGATGCCAAGTGCGCCGGCCACCACAGCCACCGTCAGCACTGGGATGAACGAGCGCACCGGCGATGGCAGCACAAGCAGCACCACCAGGGCCAGCCCGAGTTGCACGACCTGCCCGGCGCACCGTTCCCACGCGACCGCTCGTAGTCCGCGGCCGACGTCGCCTACCGCGCGGCCATGGCGCAGCCCGCGGTGCACGTCGCCCAGCACTCCGCCCGGCAACGTGGCGTTGAGGAACTGCGAGCCGTAGTACGCGGCGAGCGCGGTGCGGAAGGGCACGTCGACGCCGAGACCTTTCGCCACCAGGCTCCACCGCCAAGCGCAGCACGCCGTGGTCAGTGCCGTGATGGCGACGGCCAGTGCCACTGGCCAGCCGGTGACCAGAGGCAGTGCACGAAGGAAGGGGGCGGCCCCGACCTCGATGACCAGGAAGCCGAGAATCACCGCGCCGCCGCCCAGCTGTGCCCAGCGGCACCACCGGTGGCTCATCGTGAGGCTCCACGGTCGGCTGGCCGGTACCGGCGGGGTGAGGCAATCCGACGGGCGGCCGGATCGTCCGATCTGGTCACGTCGGCAAGCCGTCGAGACAGGCGTTTGGCTGTCTGGTCCCAGCTGATCAGCGTCCGGCGACGCTGGCGGGCAGCCTCACGCAGGCGCCTGCGCCGGTCCTCGTCGACCAGCCAGCAGCGCAGCGCAGCGCCATACGCCGCTGGTTGCCCGGGCGGAACGAGCAGGCCGGGCCTCACGCCGTCGCTGGTCGCTCCAACCGCCTCGCCCACGCCCCCCACACTGGTGGCGATGACCGGTAGGCCTCGTGCCAACGCTTCGGTGATGACCATTCCGTAGGTCTCGGCGCGCGAGGGCAGCACAAGAGCGTCTGCGCTGCTGTAGGCGCCGTCGAGCTGGACGCCCGTGAGCGGGCCGGTGAACCTGATACGGTCGGCGATTCCGGTTCGCCGGGCCTGGCCCTCGAGATAGGCGACGAACTCTGGATCGAGGTCGAGCGATCCGACGCAGACGCACTCCCAGGCAAGGTCCCTCACCATCGCCAGGGCGCTGAGCAGGATGTCATGACCCTTGGCGGGCGTGACCGCTGCTACGCACACCAACTGTCCGCCCGTCGCCGTACCAGGCGCGATTCGAGCCGAGTCGACACCAGGCTCGACGACGCCGACGCTGTCATCCGGAAGCGCGTAGTTCTCCAGCAGCCAGTCACGGGTCCACGAGCTGGTCGCGATGACGGCCTCGGCACACGACAAGGCGTGGCGCTCTCGATCACGCGCCTCGGATGCTCGCTCCATGACAGCTGCTGCCCCCAGCGGCATATGCACCAGGACGACCAGCCGGAGCCGGTCTGCTGAGGCGCTCATCGCCTCGGGTGCAGCGGAGGCGATGAGGCCGTCGAGCAGCACCAAGCCACCGTTCGGAACTGCGTCGAGTGCTTCGGCAAGGCCGGCGAGCTCCGCCCCGTCCGCGCGCGGCCACCGGCCCGGTATCGACCGCTCGTGCACGGTCCAGCCAAGCGCAGCGAGGCCACGGCACACCCAGCGGTCGTAGACATTTCCTCCGCTGGGTCGCTCAGGGTTGTCGATCCCCTCCGGGACGACGACATGGACAAGTGTCATAGCGTCCGTTCGTAACTCGCCCAGGCGATGTGCGACTCGCGCAGCGTCACGGAGATCTTCGTTAGCGCATGCCCGGTGTCGTCGAAAGCGCCTGCTGCTACGCGTGCGGCCAGCCGGTCGGCGATCACCTTGGCGAGGTTCTCGGTGGTGGAGTTGCTCGCGGCGAACGCCGGCTCGTCGTCAAGGTTGCGGTAGTTGAGCTCGGCCAGGACATCGTGCAGTTCCTCAGCCGCCCGTGCGATGTCGATCACGATGCCGTCGGCATCGACGTCCTCGCTGTGCCACGTGGCGTCCACGACGAATGTGGCCCCATGCAGGCGCTGAGCCGGCCCGAACACCGCACCTCGAAAGCTGTGCGCGACCATCATGTGGTCGCGAACGGTGACGCTGAACATCGTCTACTCCTCGCCGTAGGTGACTAGGTGGCACAGGGCTGACAGGCTGCCATCAGCAAGTCGCGCCATGACATCCGGCAGCTCGTCGAAGCGGGAGCTTCCCGTGATCAGCGAGTCGAAGGCCGGGTCACGCAGCAGTTGGAGGGCCAGGAGCAACCGCTCGCTGGTGGAGCGCCTGGAGCGTCGAGAAGGCGCTACGGCGCCGACCTGGCTGGCGCGGATGCTCAGGCGACCGGAGTGGAAGGACCCGCCCAGCGACAGGTGAACCGGTGAATCGCCATACCAGCTCATGTCGATCACCTCGCCTTCGGGAGCCAGCAAGTCGAGCGACCGCTGGAGCCCGGCCGACGTGGCGCTGGTGTGCACGACCATGTCGCGTCCGTCCGCCGCATCCTCTGGCAGCGCGAAGTCGACGCCGAGCGCGGCGGCGGCACCGGCCCGAGTCGCGTCGGTGTCGACCAGACACACCTGCACTTCGGGGAGTCGAGCGAGCAGACGCGCCACACAGCAACCCACCATGCCGGCGCCCACGACGGTGATCCGGTCGCCGATCATGGGACCGGCATCCCACAAGGCGTTGACGGCGGTCTCGACGGTCCCAGCCAACACCGCCCGGTCCGGCGGCACGTCCTCGGGGACGACAGTCACGGCGTCGGCCGGCACAACGTAGTCGGTCTGGTGGGGGTACAGGCAGAAGACGGTCCGGCCCTTCAGCGCCGGAGGGCCGTGCTCCACGACTCCCACGTTGAGGTACCCGTACTTCACGGGTGCCGGGAAATCTCCCGCCTGAAAGGGTGCGCGCATCGCGGCGTACTGGTCAGCCGGGACACCGCCACGGAACACCAGTGTTTCGCTCCCCCGGCTCACCCCGGAACGAAGCGTACGTACTCGAACGTCTCCCGGACCTGTCCCGGGCACGGCGACGGGAGCGATCTCGCCTCGGCCCGGTTCGCGCAGCCAGAACGCGAAGGCCTCCCTCTCCATCACCGTCGTCCCTCCAAGCCTGGGATGAACAGAACCGTCGTTTTTGGTATGACTGTCGTACCCCACAACACGGAGGCACGGTGCGTCGGGTTCCAGGCGGTCCGCTGTTCAACGCCGGCCCCATTATCGGATTCGTAGCTTCGCTGGGACTCTTGGGTGCGCTGATGGCAACAGCGGGGCTCAGCGGGTACGGCTGGGCGTTGGGAGTGCTGTGCGCACTAGGAACGAATGGCGCTCTGCTCAGAGGTATCACCCTCCAAGCAGGACGATTCGCCCTGGGCC
This sequence comes from Nocardioidaceae bacterium, assembly GCA_035633755.1. GTDB lineage: Bacteria > Actinomycetota > Actinomycetes > Propionibacteriales > Nocardioidaceae > DASQEH01. The sequence continues at coordinate 17,063 of DASQEH010000073.1, forward strand.
CCGCCGACTGGGTCACCCTGGTCCGCTCGGTGCTGGTCGCCGGGGTGGCGGCGCTGGCCACTGAAGCCATGCGAAGCCCCGGCCCCGTGTCGGGCCTGGTCGCTCTTTGCACCGTGGCACTCGTGCTCGACGCCGTAGACGGCGAGGTCGCGCGGCGCACAGGAACGGCGTCGGCGTTGGGCGCGCGCTTCGACATGGAGGTGGATGCGCTCCTGATCCTGGTGCTCAGCGTGTACGTCGCCTCGACGACCGCCTGGTGGGTCATCGCGATCGGGGCGGCGCGCTACCTGTTCGTGGGCGCCAGGTGGGTCCTTCCTTGGCTGCATGGGTCTGCCCCGCCGCGCTACTGGTGCAAGGTCGTCGCCGCCATCCAGGGAGTCGTCTTGACGGTGGCAGCGGCAGGAGTCCTTCCGCACGCCGTCTCGGTTGTCCTGCTGGCGGTCTCTCTGGTCCTGCTGATGGAGTCCTTCGGCCGCGAGACCTGGGAGCTGTGGCGGGCGCACGGCCACGAGGCCGACTCGTCAGCACTAGCGGCCTCCACGGTGGCCGCCAAGGAGAGCTCCGATGGTTCAGGCCAGCGTCGCCGAGGACTGCGCGCCGCCGTGTCGGTGGTGGCATCGGTTCTGGCCTGCCTGACAGTGTGGTTCGCCCTCGTGTTCCCTAACGAAATCGATCGCTTGACGCCCGCGACGTTCCTCAGCATCCCCATCGAGGGACTCTTCCTGGTAGCACTTGCTCTGGTGCTCCCCAACCGGGCGGTGAGCATGGCGAGCGCGCTGTTCGGTCTCGCCCTCGGCCTGCTGGTCATCGTGAAGATCCTCGACATGGGCTTCTTCGTGGTCTTCGACCGTCCGTTCGATCCCGTGAACGACTGGGCCTACCTCCGACCCGGTGCCGGGGTACTCAGCGACTCAGTCGGCCAAGGGTGGGCGATCGCTGCGGCGGTAGCCGCCGCAGTGCTCGTCGTACTCATCCTCGTCGTGACGCCGCTGAGCGCCCTACGCCTTGCTCGGCTGGCCGCGGCCCATCGACCCACGTCAATGCCCGTTGCAGCCGGGTTGGCGGTCGTGTGGAGCGTGTGTGCTGTGTCCGGACTCCAGTTCGCGCCGGGCACGCATGTGGCCTCAACGAGTGCCGCCAGCCTGGCCTATGGCCAGGTGTCGCAGCTGCGCGACAACATCAAGGACCGTAAGACCTTCGCCGCAGAGATCGCCGTTGACGACTTCCGCAACGTACCGGCGGACGACTTGCTGACGCGGTTGCGCGGCAAGGACGTCCTGCTCGTGTTCGTGGAGAGCTATGGCCGCGTCGCGGTGGAGGACCCCGCGTTCTCGAAGCACATCAACCCTCTGCTCGATGACGGGTCGAGGAGGCTGCGCTCGGCCGGCTTCTCCTCCCGGAGCGCCTATCTCACGTCACCGACGTTCGGGGCTGCCAGCTGGTTGGCCCACTCGACTTTGCAATCGGGTCTATGGGTTGACAGCCAGCAGCGGTACAACCAACTGCTCACGAACGAGCGAGTGACCCTGACCTCGGCGTTTGGCAGCGCGGGCTGGCGGACGGTCTTCGACGTACCGGCCAACACGCACGACTGGCCGGAGGGCGCCGCGTTCTACTCCTTCGACGAGCTCTACGACTCGCGGAACGTGGGGTACGTCGGTCCCAAGTTCGGCTACGCCACCATGCCGGACCAGTACACGCTGTCCGCCTTCCGGCGTCTCGAGCTCGCGCAGCCTGACCGTAAGCCGGTGATGGCCGAGATCGATCTCGTGTCGAGCCACCACCCCTGGACACCGCTACCGCGGTTGGTTGACTGGACCAGCCTGGGGAACGGATCCGTCTTCGATGCCATGGCGGAAGGGGGCTCTGACGACGCCGGCGGCGATTCCGACAGCGTACGTGCCTTGTACCGGCGCTCGATCGAGTACTCGCTGAACACCGTCGTGTCCTTCGTCGAGACGTTTCCGGACCCGAACCTGGTCCTGGTCGTCGTCGGTGATCACCAGCCGCACAGCTACGTCAGCGGCGACGAGGCCGGCCACGACGTGCCGATCTCCATCATCGCCCACGATCCGGCGGTGGTGGACCAGATCTCAGGCTGGGGCTGGGAACCTGGGATGAACCCTGGCCCCGAAGCGCCCGTCCTGCGGATGGACTCCTTCCGCGACCGCTTTCTGACTGCGTTCGGCCGATAGGTCGGGTCGTGGTCTGCGCGGCGTCGGGCGGCGCCCGCCGTTGTTAGCCCATACGTGCCGAACGCAGGCTGCGGACGAGCGTCTCCAGTGCCGCCGCGGCCGCAGTGCAATGGCGAGGGAAACTGAGGAAGCCGTGCGGGCTGTCAGCAAAGTCGACCGCTTCTACGGCAACGCCGCCCTCGCGCAGCCGTTGGGCGTATCGTCGCCCGTCATCGACAAGTGGGTCATGGTCGGCAGTCAGGATCAGGGCCCGCGGCAACCGCGAATGGTCCCCGGCGAGCAGCGGCGACAGGGCCGGGTCGCGCGGGTCACCGGTGGGACCGAGGTAGAGCTCCACGAAGGCGCGCAGATCGGCTGCCCGCAGCAGCGGCTCGTGAGGATGCTGCTTGATCGACGGCGACGAAAGCGTCAGATCCGTGATGGGATACGCCAGGGCTTGCAGGACGATGTCGGGGCCACCAGTGTCGCGAGCAGCCAGCGCGACACTGGCGGCGAGGGTGCCGCCGCTACTGTCACCTAATACCGCTAGCTGGTCAGCCCGTCCGCCGAGAGCACCCGCGTGGTCGGCCACCCACGAGGTGGCGGCGCAGGCGTCCAGGTGCGCTGCCGGGGCCGGATGCTCTGGCGCGAGGCGATAGCTCACCGAGACGACGACTGCCGGAGTGCGAGCGCAGACGTTGCTGCACAACCAGTCTCCGGTGTCGAGATTGCCGAAGACGAATCCACCGCCGTGAAACGCCACCACCACCGGCAGTCCCGACGGCGGCGCCCAATCGGCCGGTCGGTACACCCGCGCAGGAATCTCGCCCCCCGGACCGGGAATGGTGATGTCGGCCGCCGTCACCCCGGAAGCGCGACGGCCGTTGAGCCACTCCACAAGTCGTCGGGGCGCCGTCGGATTGCGTAATCTCGCGCGCTTGTCGTGCGACATCCCAGCGATCGGTCCCGTGGACCAGGCCACCGCCTTGCCGAGCAGCCGCACCCTGAGGTCGAGGCTCATCGCTGCTCCTGCGTCACCGCAGGTCACGATGGGCCAGGAGCGCCTGACCAGCAACGCTGACACACAAGGCGACTCCGCACAACGCAACCCAGGGCACGACCGCGAACTGGTCGGCGGGCATCCTGGCGACGTGCTCGAACGGCGAGAGCATCGTCACCGAGCTGGGCAGCGCCATCAGGTCGCCGAACAGCCCGACGAAGGAGCACCACGCGAGGGCTGTCCACCCCACAACGGCGGAGGCCCAGCCGAGTCCGTGCGCAAGCCGGATCACGGCAGTCACCACCAGGACCGCCGGCAGGTAAGACAGCGCGGCGGCAACCGGAGGCCACACCGCGTCTGCATCGGTCGTCACCGCCGCGTGTGCGATTCCGGTGCCGATACCCGCGGAGAGAAGGACGGTGACGGTCCCGAGCACGGTGACGACAGTGTGCTGCAGCGCCCACCGCGATCGGTGCAGCGGGCCGGCCAACAGGTGCTCCACTCGCCCAGCACTTTCCTCGCCATCGGGGCGGAGGGCGGACACGGTGGCCGCTGCAGCCGCCAGCAGGGCGAGCATCAGCACCGCAGTGCTCAGGAACCCGTCCACCAGCGTGGTACCCGCAAAGAGGTCGGCCGTGAAGTCAGAGTCACCGAGCACGTCGTCAGCGGAGTCGGCCAGCGCACCGTAACCCAGCCCGGAGATGAGCAAGCCGAGTGACCAGCCGATGATGGTTCCGCGGTGGAGTTTCCAGGCGAGTGCCCAAGCACCGATGTCAGTGTCGGGAGTCCGCCGTGCCGTGAGGGTCCACAACCCGGTGCCGTAGTCGCGGCGGCCGTGGAGCCACACGGCGATCGTCAACAGCCCCCCGGTGGCAGCCGCGGACAGCGCAAGGGGCCACCACCGCTCGTCCGCGAAGGGCCGAGTGGCCTGCCCCCAACCGATGGGGCTGAACCAGGAGACAGCAGCGGGGCCGGCGTCGCCGAGCCCCCGAACGAAGAATGAGGCGCCGATCGCCACACTGGTGATGGCGTAGGCGGTTCGCGTCCCGACGCTCAGCTGCGCTGCCACAGCCGCCACCCCGGTGAAGACCCAGCCGACCAGGGTCAATGATGCTCCGAGGGTCATCGAGCCGGCGGCTGGCAGGCCGTAAGCGATCAACCCCCCGCCAACGACACTGCCGAGGACGACGTTGGCCAGCATGGCGAGACCGACGGCCGATGCCAACGGAGCGAGCCGGTCGATGGCGCCTGCGCGGATCAGCTCCGCGCGGCCGGTCTCCTCCTCCATGCGAGTGTGTCGCCCGACGATCAACATGCTCATCAGGCCTGCGACGACCGCGCCGTATGCGGCGGACTGCCACGCCACCTGGCCTCCGATGGTGTCGAGTGCCCGGGCCGGTCCGGTCATGGCGAGCATCGCCTGGTTGCTGGACATCGCCACCGCGGCCTGCTCGAGATCTTCAGCGGTGGGGTACATCGCCTCGACGCTCTTGGCTTGGGAGAAGTACAGGAAGCATCCTCCGGTGATCCAGGCGAAGAGAAGCCAGCGGTCGCGTCGCCAATGCGCACGGATCAAGATCGCAACAGCTGCCGGCGTACTCATGCTGCCACCGCCACGTCGTCGTTGCCGTAGTGCCGCAGGAAGAGATCCTCGAGCGTCGGTGGATGACTCGTAAGACTGACAATCCCGAGGCGACCAAGGGCCTCGATCGTGACCCCCAGGTGAGGAGCGTCGACATCCAGTGAGACTCTTTGTCCGGCGACCTCGACGCGGTGCGTGCCAGGCAAGGTGGCGATGTGCGTAGCGGGGCGACGAGTCTCAGCGATGACTGTCGTCCTCGTGAGGTGTCTGAGGTCCTCGAGAGTACCGGTCTCCACGGTGCGGCCCGCGCGCACGATGCTGACGCGGTCGCAGAGTCGTTCGACCTCATCCAGGATGTGGCTGGACAGCAGCACGCTGACCCCCCGGGCAGTGGCGTCCTCGACGCATGACTGGAAGGTCGCTTCCATCAGAGGGTCGAGTCCGGACGTTGGCTCGTCCAGCATGAGCAGATCGACATCACCGCAGAGCGCGGCGACCAAGGCGACCTTCTGGCGGTTGCCCTTCGAGTAGGCCCTGCCCTTCTTGGCGGGGTCGAGCTCGAACCGCGCAATCAGGTCGTCTCGACGCTTGCGGTCAATCCGGCCGCGCAGGCCGGCGATCAGGTTGATCGCCTCGAGGCCGGTGAGGTTCGGCCACAGGTTCACGTCGCCAGGCACGTAGGCCAGCCGGCGGTGAAGTCGAGAAGCGTCACGCCATGGGTCCCCGTCCAGCAGCCGAACCGTTCCTGAGTCCGCGCGTAGCAGACCGAGCAGGACACGAATTGTCGTGGACTTGCCGGCTCCGTTCGGCCCCAAGAACCCGTGCACCTCCCCCTCCCGTAGCTCGAGGTCGAGTCCGTCGAGGGCCCGGAAGGAGCCGTAGCACTTGACGAGGCTTTCGATTGTGACGACCGGTTGCATGTCTTCCTACTTCCTGTGGGAACGATCGAGCGGCTCGGGCGAGCGCTGGATCGACCATTCCTCGAGGTGGTGTGGCTTCGCACCACCCCGCTCCGCAAACCACCTGGGGTGGCCAAGCGTCCACCCCAGGTGGACTTCTGACCGGGGTGGTGCCGGGCCACCCCGTCGTCCGGACTATGGCCCTATGACAGCCACCGGAAACTGCTACCGCCTCATCGTCGCCGGCCGCATCGCCCATGCAGCCGCCGACATCATCGAGGCACGATTCGGCTCGGCAGCGTCAGTCCACACCGATGGCGCGGACACGGCGATCGACCTCGCTTCAGACCAACCGTCTTTGCGAGCTCTCGTCACTTTGCTCTGGGATGTCGGACACGACTTGCTGTCGATCACCCAGTGTCCCGACGGTTCGCACGACGCAGGGTCCGCCCCGCAGCTCCTCATCCACCCCTCGTCAACCATCCCGACACGCACATAGGAGAGCCATGAGTATCGACGAAGTTCAGGCACATGAAACGACTGTCTGCATCGCCGGATGCGGACCCGCAGGCGCCATGCTGGGGCTCATGCTCGCCCGAGCCGGGGTCGACGTCGTCGTGTTGGAGAAGTACCGAGACTTCTTCCGCGACTTCCGAGGAGACACGATCCACGCGTCGACGCTGCAAGTGCTCGACGAGCTGGGCCTTCTCGCCGGCTTCCAGGAGCTGCCGCAGCAGCGCACCACAAGCATTGCCTTGATGACTGACGACGGGATGCTCACGCTGGGGGACTTCACCCGGCTGCCGGGTCAGTTCCAGGCTCTGTCCATGGTGCCGCAGTGGGACTTCTTGGACTTCATCACCGCCCAGGCTGCGCAGCTCCCGACCTTCACGCTGCGTCGCGAGGCCGAGGTCACCGGACTGATCGAGGAGAACGGAGTCGTACGCGGCGTGCGCTACCTGCACCGCACCGACAATGTTGGCGTCAGGGAGCGGCAGCTGCGAGCAGTGCTGACCGTCGCCGCCGACGGCCGGCACTCAGCCGTGCGCCAGGCCGCAGGACTCCTTCCCATCGAGTTCGGCGCTCCCATCGATGTGCTGTGGTACCGCGTGCCCAAACACGATGGCGACCCCGAGGGCTCGTTCGCCAGGGTGGTCCCGGGCCGGTTTCTGCCCATGATCGACCGAGGCGACTACTGGCAGGGCGCCTACACCATGCCCAAGGGCACCTTCGACCAGATGAAGGACAAGGGGATGCAGACCCTGCACGCAGAGCTCCGCCGAGCCATGCCGTTCCTTGGTTCGCGGATCGAAACCGCCTTGCGGAGCTGGGACGACACGGGCTTCCTGGAAGTCAGGGTCAACCGGCTCCGCCGCTGGTACCGACCAGGGCTGCTGTGCATCGGGGACGCGGCGCATGCCATGTCTCCCGTTGCGGGTGTCGGCATCAATCTGGCCATCCAAGACGCCGTGGCGGCCGCCAACGAGCTCGCCGAGCCGCTGCTCGACGGCACCCTCACCGTGCGCGACCTCGCCCGAGTACAGCGTCGCCGCTCGCTTCCGACCCGTGTCACCCAACGCGTACAGAGGCTGATGCAGAGGCAGATCGTCTCCGCCGCGGGTCGGCCAGACATGCCAACCAGCATCCCGCTCCCCCTGCGAGTCCTCAGCCGCACCCCGCCGCTCCTGCGACTCTTCTCGCGCTTCATGGCAATCGGCGTCCGCAACGAACACGTCAAGCCTGTACTCCACCCCCATGCCGCGATGGTCCGAAGCAGCGCACCCGCACCGGACAGCCACGTTCAGACCTGACAGCTCGTCGCCGGGTCCGGGGGGGCACGACGTGCCTCAGATGAGGCCGAGCTCGTGCCCCCGCTGGACGGCATCCGTGCGGGTGACCACTCCGAGCTTGCGATACAAGCTCTTGGTGTAGCCCTTGACCGTGTTGATGGAGAGGTACATCTCAGATCCGATCTCCCGGGCGGACAGCGGGCCCCGAAGCGCCCTGAGAATGGCGAGCTCTCGGTCCGTGAGCTCTTCTACGAGGCCACCGCTGGACCGTGCTGTGGTCACCGCGCCCCGACCGATACGGGTCTCCAAGGCCTCCAGCCGACGCACGGCTGCAGGTCGAGCCTCGCCGGTACCAGCCACCTCGCGCGCCTTTGCCACATTCACACGCGCGCCCGACCGGTCGCCTGCCGCCCATTGCGCAGCCGACAACTCCGCGAGCGCCAAGAGCTGGAGCGTGGCCCAGCCCCAGCCGTCGGCAAGGTCGGCGGCCCGCTGCAGCGCCGGAATCGACGCTCGGGGATCGGTGGCCATGACCAGCCGCGCCTCGGCCAACCGCACCCCGGCAAGTGCTGGGGCGGCCCCTTGGCCCCAGGCCTGCTCCGCGGCGGCCGCAAGGTCGTGGACCTCTCGTGTTATCCGGCGGGCGCCTTCCAAGTCCCCGACCTCGATCAAGATCAGGGCTAACTGCCCCGCCTGCTGCAGTACCAGCAGTGACGGCAAGTCGCGGCGCCCTCGGGACTGCCAGCAGTCCTGCAGCATCTCGACGCCTTCGGCCACACGCCCAGCGCCCACGAGAGCGGCCCCCAGCGCCTGTCGGGAGAGGGCGTGTCCATACAGCGTCGGGTCGTCTTCAAGATCGACGGCACGACTGGCATAGCGCAGGGCAGCCTCGGCATCGCCGGCCACGCGAAAGGTTGCCCACAAGGTGTCCGCCTCGGCGCGGAGGGTGCGCCAACCAGGAAGTGGGTCACTCTTGGTGTCGATCAGAGGCTCGGCCGCGTCCAACCAGTGAGCACATCGTTCGGCCCGCCCGCTCTCACCCGCGGCGATCGCCAAGGTCACGAACAACCGGGGATCGGTGACCTTCGCCGCCACTAGCTCGCCCAGCCGGAGGAACGCGGCGGTAGCCCCCCGGTCCATGAACCACCTTTCACCAGCCAGCAGCCAGTCGAAGGCTCCTTCGTAGTCACCGGCTGCAAGCCGATACTCGATGGCCTCCTCGAGCCGGTCCTGCGAGAGGAACCATTGAGCGGCTCGGCCCAGCAAGACAGAAGCCACGTGCGTCGCGTCCCTGTCGAGTTCGCGGCGCAGCACTTCTCGGAACAAGTGATGGCAGCGGTACCACCCGGCTCCGAGCGCGGAGACGAACAAGCCCGCCCTGTTCAGCTCACTCAGTAGGTCGTTTGCATCGGCCGTGCCTAGCACCGCACCACACAGCGGCCCGGACAAGCGCTCCAGGACTGAGCACCTCACCAGGAGGTCTCGCTGACTGCCTTCGAGGTGCGGGAGCACCTCAGCCGCGAAGTAGTCGAGGATGTGCCGTCCGTCGCCATGAAGCTCTGCCGCCACGGCGTCCGGGTCCTCCGCCTCGCGCAGAGCCAGTGCAGCGAGATGCAACCCGGCCGGCCACCCCTCGGTGCGCTCGACGAGTCGGGTCCCCGTATCCGAGGGCACCTTGGACACGCCGCCGACACCGGCGATCAGCTCCACGCCCTCGGCGGCTGTGCACCGCAGGTCTGCGACTCGGATCTCCTCGAGTTCGCCCCGAGCCCGCATCCGCGCCAGGGGCAGTGGCGGGTCCGCCCGCCCGGCGATCACGAGGTGCAGGGAGGGAGGCAGGTAGGAAAGGAGGAACTCGACGCTCTCGTGGATGGTGCGGTCGTGAAGGACGTGGAAGTCGTCGAGGACCAGGGCGAAACTGTCGGATGACTCGGTCGCAGCGTTGAGCAATGCCGACAACGCGACTCCCACCGGGTCCATGCCGGGAGCGCTCAGCGCGGCAAGGGATTCCCGACTCAGCTGAGGTGCAACCGAGTCCAAGGCGGACATCGCGTACGTCCAGAAGCGAACGGGCTCGTCATCGGCTTCGTCAAGGGACAGCCAGGCGACTCTCGAACGCCACTCGGGGTCGCGCGCCCAGCCCGCCAACAGGGTGGTCTTTCCCCATCCGGCCGGCGCGACGACGGTAGTCAGACGCACGTCCGCTGCGGCGCGGAGCCGGTCGTGGAGCCTGGACCGAGCCACCGCCGTCGAGGCAACTCGTGGCACCACCAGCTTGGCCATGAGCAACGGCCGTGCGTCTGCGACCTGCATCCGGCTCCCTCCACGCATCAACGTTGCGTCGTAGGGCCGGCCCCAACTGCTCGGGTGACCAGACCGGGTGCGCAAACGTGCAACACGGCTCGGGTACCCCGAAGTTGCCTCGAGGAACCGTAGCCCTCTAGGGAGCCGCTTCCGAGCGTCGCATCATCGCTCGACTTCGGCTTTCAAGCACAGCAATGCTGCTTCGATCGATGCCTGCAACGTCTTGCGCATCGAGGCGGGCAGCAGTCGAACCACGGGACCGTCCCACGACTCCTCCGATGTGACGCGTGTCCCGCCGGCGACAGGGGCCAGTCGGTGGAGGTGGACCGCCGTGATCCCCATCGTCCTCCCCGTCCAAGCGATGAGGTGCGGCGGGTCGACTGCCTCGATCGTTGACGTGATCATCCCCGGCCCCGCCTTCCAGCGGAAGATCGTGCCGCTCGTGAGCGGTCCGTCGACGGTCGTCCGTGTGACGGCCGCGTTCCACTCCGGCCAGCGGCGAATGTCGCTGAGGACAGCCCACGTCGCTTCGGGCGAGGCCGCTACAACGATGGACTCACGGGCGATGGCAGGGGCGCTCGCCTTGATGGCCAGGGCGTCGAAGTGCTGGTCGTGTCTTGGGCTCATCGGAGGCCTTCTTTCTGGGCTTGTTCCTGTCCGGGAGACGTCGGCGATTGCCGGATGCCTCAGGTCGCGATCACACGTGCACCTGATCTGTGGGACCGTGCGAGGAACCATGCCGGGATCGTGGCAACCGTCGGGGTGGAGATGCACCACCCAGGGGCAGATCCCACCTCGGGTGGACCGCCCGAGCCGGTGTGCCACCTCCACGACTGCCGTCATGGAAACTGGCAGGATGAGGCAATGCGGCCCGAAGAGGTTGCGCTGCGCAACGCGACCTACCGTCTGTTCGTCGAATATGGCCGTGCGCCCTCGGCGGAGGAGCTGGGCACGGCCACCACCCTGACTGCCGCGCAGGTTCGCGAGGGGTGGCGTCGGCTGCATGACGCCCACGCGCTGGTGCTCGACGCGACCGGATCCGACATCCGCATGGCGAACCCCTTCTCGGCTGTGGTGACTCCCTATCGCGTGGCAGCAGCCGGCCGTTGGTGGTACGCCAACTGCGCCTGGGATGCGTTGGGTATCTGCGCCGCGCTGCACACCAGCGGCCGCATCGAGTCGTGGTGTCCCGACTGCGGGGATCCCTACGTCCTCGACGTGATCGACCAACGCCCGCTCGACTCGTCGCTTGTCTTCCATTGCCTCGTGCCGGCCAGCCAGTGGTGGGATGACATCGTCTTCACTTGAAGCACGATGAACCTCTTCCGGTCGGAGGAGCACGTAACCCGGTGGCTTGGCAACCGGCGACCCGGGGCCACCTTGACGGTCACGACGTTGAGTGAACTCGCTCACGCCTGGTGGCAGGACCGCTTGTCGCCAGAGTGGACACCTCACACACCACAACAGAATGCGGCCATCTTGCGATCCCTGGGGCTCGTCGGCGACTTCTGGAGGCTCTAGCGGGTGCCGCGGGTGGCCTGGCGGTGCTGGACCCCGGGGTCAGCGTCTCGTCGAAGGGTGGTCGAGGGGAACGGGAGGAGCAGCGGGTACATCGCTCGTGGCTTCCCCGCTGGCATCACAGGACAGGCAGGGGTCGAGCGGGTCACAGTGACACGTCATGGCCGCGATCCGGGGGAGGCCCGCTACCCGCTGGGCGTCGTCGACGATGTGAAGCTCTCGCACGTAGTCGACAGCGACGACACGGACGGGGCCGGTGTAGTTGACCCAGACACGTGCTCGCCGGTCTGAGCCGTCCGGACTGTTGCAGAAAGGCTCGCTGCGGGTGACGCCGTCGAGGCCACGACGCTGATTGCTGACGCGCGTGCCCAACGGCAGTATCTGGCTCTTCTGGTCGTCCCACACGGCGTCCGCCTTCGAGCGTCTCGGCGATGAGCCGAATCGCGATTGTTAGTCAGGGCTCTAGCATGCCGCTCCGGCCAGCGAGCCGTGCGCGACATCCGTGAAACCGCGCTGTGTCATGACGCTAGGTGATCGCGGTCGTGTGAGCGAAGGACCTCGTGGATATTCGCTACGGGCGAACAAGGGTGCGGTATGACAGCCGCCGCGGACGGCGTTCTTCCCACAGGCTCAACTGAAGGACTGAGACGATGACTGAGACGAAGACACTGCCGGTGCTGCCGCTGACCGACGCGGTTGTGCTGCCCGGCATGGTGGTGCCAGTGGGGCTGGAGGACGCAGAGACGCGAGTCGCCTTGGACGTAGCCCGCCAGCAATCAGGATCGACCGCAGAAGTACTGCTGGTCCCGCGGCTGGACGGCCGCTACGCCAGCGTCGGGACGGTCGCCTCGATCGACCAAGTCGGCCGGCTGCCAGATGGCCAGCGAGTAGCTGTGCTCCGCGGCCTGAGCAGGGCACGGATCGGAACAGGTACGACGGGACCCGGGGCGGCGCTCTGGGTCGAGGCCACAGTGCAGAGTGAGCCGGAGCCGGCCGGCCATGTCCGCGAGCTGGCGCGCGAGTACCGCGCTCTGGTGGTGACCATGCTGCAGCAGCGTGGGGCTTGGCAGCTCGTCGACGCGGTGCCCCCGACGGAGCAGCCGTCGGAGCTTGCAGACGCGGCGGGCTACGCGCCGTACCTGTCGAATGCACAGAAGCTGCAGCTGCTGGAGACGCTGGATGTGGGCGAGCGACTTCGGCTCGCGAGCGGGTGGGCGCGCGAGCAGCTGGCGGAGATGGACATCGCCGAGACGATCCGCAAGGACGTCCAAGAGGGCATGGACAAGCAGCAGCGGGAGTTCCTCCTGCGTCAACAGCTGACCGCCATCCGCAAAGAGCTCTCGGAGCTGTCCGGCACCGTCGCGACGGAAGAAGAGGACTATCGCGCACGAGTGCTAGCAGCCGAACTGCCTGAGAAGGTGCGCGACGCGGCCCTGAAAGAGGTGGACAAGCTCGAGCGCACCACGGAGCAGTCCCCCGAGGTCGGGTGGATCCGCAGCTGGCTTGACGCCGTGCTGGAGCTGCCGTGGGGCACTCGAACCGAGGACGCCTATGACGTGGCGGCCGCTCGCGCCGTCCTCGATGCAGACCACTCCGGCCTCGACGACGTCAAGGAGCGCATCACCGAGTACCTCGCGGTACGCAAGCGGCGCCACGAGCGCGGCCTGGGCGTGGTGGGCGGTAGGCGCAGTGGGGCTGTGCTGGCGCTGGTGGGCCCGCCCGGAGTCGGTAAGACGTCGCTCGGCGAGTCGGTGGCTCGGGCAATGGGCCGCAACTTCACAAGGGTCGCCCTTGGTGGTGTCCGAGACGAGGCGGAGATCCGAGGTCACCGCCGTACTTACGTGGGTGCCCAGCCGGGAAGGATCGTACGTGCCATCCGGGAGGCAGGGTCGATGAACCCGGTCGTCCTGCTGGACGAGGTGGACAAGCTCGGCGCGGACTACCGAGGCGATCCCACCGCAGCGTTGCTGGAGGTGTTGGATCCCGCCCAGAACCACACGTTCCGCGACCACTACCTCGAGGTGGAGCTGGATCTGTCCGACGTGCTCTTCCTTGCCACAGCCAACGTCCTCGACTTGGTTCCCGGGCCGCTGCTGGACCGGATGGAGGTCGTCCACTTGGACGGCTACACGGAGCTGGAAAAGGTGGCGATCGCCCGCCACCATCTGTTGCCCCGCCAGTTGGAGCGCGCCGGACTCACCGGCGACGATGTGGACATCGACGATGACGCGCTGACGCTGCTGGCAGCCGAGTACACCCGTGAGGCCGGGGTGCGCGATCTCGAGCGGATGCTCGCCCGCATTCTGCGCAAGGTTGCCGCCGAGGACCCCAGTAGTGGCCCGGTGCCGCTGCACATCAGCACCGGCGAGCTGGGCGACTACGTTGGCCGCCCCCGGTTCACGCCTGAGTCGGCAGAGCGCACCGCCGTTCCCGGCGTGGCCACAGGTCTGGCGGTGACCGGTGCCGGCGGCGACGTTCTGTTCGTGGAGGCAGCGCTCGCCGATCCGGAGACCGGCGACGCCGGACTCACGCTCACCGGACAGCTTGGCGACGTCATGAAGGAGTCAGCGCAGATCGCCCTGTCTTATCTGCGCTCCTCCGGGCCTGGGCTGGCGCTGGACGTCGGCGTCCTCAAGGACCGCGGCGTGCATGTGCACGTGCCTGCCGGCGCCGTACCGAAGGACGGGCCTAGTGCCGGCGTGACGATCGTCACTGCTCTTGCATCCTTGCTATCGGGACGGTCGGTTCGGGCCGACGTGGCGATGACGGGTGAGGTCTCCCTGACCGGTCGCGTACTCCCCATTGGAGGCGTCAAGCAGAAGCTCTTGGCCGCCCACCGTGCGGGGTTGACCACGGTGCTCTTGCCGGCCCGCAACGCGCCCGACCTCGACGACGTCCCGCTCACCGTACGCGAGGCACTCGACGTACACCTGGTGAGCGACGCGCACGAGGTCCTGGCACTAGCGCTTGAGCCGACGTCGGCATCGGCTCTCGCCGCCTAGCGGGCCTCACTCGACGAGCACGATGTGGAGGTTGCGTGGGCCGTGGACGCCCTCCACGCGTTGGAGCTCGATGTCACTGGTTGCGGATGGGCCACTGATCCAGGTCTGTGGGCGACGCGGATCCAGCGTCGCGAACGCGTCCGGCACGGCCAGCAGGACCTGCTCTGCGCGGATCACGCACACGTGCAGATCGGGGATCAGCGAGATGACCCTCCGCCCCTGATCCGGGCTGTGGTCCAGCACGATGGTGCCGGTGACGGCAATGCCGGCCGCGGCGGCTGTCACCACGGCCTCGATGTCGTCCAGGTCGCTGGCTGAGAGGTGATCGTCGATGACAGCCCCGCTCACCGTCCAGGGCAGCGCGGCCGGCACGACGACTGACCTTTCCCCGATCACCTCCATGATCGTCTGCTCGACCAGGCTGTCTGGGCACCGGGTGACGGTGGCCCGGTAGTCCTCAACCCGTTCGACGAAGAGCTCGAGCAGGTCGCCTGCCGGCTCGGCTTCACGGTAGCGACGGAGCACGTCGGGGCTCGTGCGGTCGGCGCCGGCGAGCGCACGGCGCACCGACGCAAGCACGTCCTCGCGAGCGGTCATGGCTGCTTGCGATGTGTCGTCTGGGTACGGCGCCACCAAGCCCGGAAGGACTCCGTCGGTGGCGCGGCGACGTCGCGGGCTACTGTCCACTTGCTGCCCGGCCCGGGCGCTCGACGGATGGCGCGGCGACCACCTGGCAGCGTGGCGTGGCCCCAGCGACCGAGGATCCTTCCGAGCCACCCCGACATCCGCTCCACCTGCCCGAGACGTCTCGCGTCGCTGAGGGTCCAGGCGGCGGCTCTCATCGCGACCGCCTCGGGCTTCGGGACGCCGCCTCGGTGCGCGTCAACCACTTGGGCCCGCAGGTCGACGAGCACAGCCGGGATGTCTATCCGGACCGGACAGGCGTCGAAGCATGCGCCGCAAAGGCTCGAGGCGTAAGGCAGCGAGTCGACTTGGTCATCGGTCCCTACTCCTCGCAGGAGCGGGTTCAAGATGGCGCCGATCGGTCCCGGGTAGACCGACCCGTAGGCATGGCCGCCGGTGCGCTCGTACACCGGGCAGACGTTCAAGCAGGCCGAGCACCGGATGCACCGCAGGGCCTGTCTGCCGACTTCGTCGCTGAGTGCACGGGTGCGGCCGTTGTCGAGGAGCACGACATGCGCCTCTCGAGGTCCGTCCCCAGGCGTCACGCCGGACCATGTGGACGTGTAGGGGTTCATCCGCTCCCCCGTCGACGACCGGGGCAGCAGCTGCAGGAACACGTCAAGGTCGGCCCAAGTGGGGACGACCTTCTCGATGCCGACCACCGAGATCAAGACCTCTGGCAGGGTGAGGCACATCCGGCCGTTGCCCTCGGACTCGACGACGACGAGCGTGCCGGTGTCTGCCACGGCGAAGTTGGCTCCCGAGACAGCGACCTTGGCGCGGAGGAACTTCTCCCGCAGGTGCAGTCGTGCCGCTGACGCCAGCATCGCCGGTTCATCGGTGAGGTCGTCGGGGGCCGGCCTACCCGAGGAGCCCATCGTGCGCTGAAAGATCTCCTTGATCTCAGCGCGGTTACGGTGAATGGCCGGGACGAGAATGTGGGAAGGCAGGTCGTCTCCCAGTTGCACGATGAGCTCCGCCAGATCGGTCTCCCAGGCGGCAATCCCCTGCTCGGCGAGCGCCTCGTTGAGATTGATCTCCTGCGTGGCCATCGACTTCACTTTGACGACTTCATCGGCGCCGTGAGACCGAGTGATGTCCGCCACCAGTGCACACGCCTCGGTGGCGTCGCGAGCCCAGTGCACGACCGCCCCCTGTGCCTGCAGAGACTGCTCGAGCTCCACCAGGTACTCGTCGAGATGGACAAGCACGTCATCCTTGATGGCGGCCCCGGCTAGGCGCAGCTCCTCCCAGTTGTCCACCTCACCGACCACCGCTGCTCGCTTCGCCCGGATCGTCGTCGTGGCGTGGGCGAGGTTGCGACGCAGCTGGGTGTCGGCGAGCGCTGCGCGGGCAGCCTCGGGGAAGGCCGGCATGCCGACGAATGTGCCCGTCATGATGCGGTCACCGCGGCGCCGGCCGTCGCCGCCAGGACCTCCGCAAGGTGCATCACCCGCACGCCCGCACGCTGCCGAGACAGCAGACCACCGATGTGCATGAGGCACGAGTTGTCCCCCGCCACCAACACCTCCGCCTCGGTCTGGAGCACCCGTCTCGCCTTGTCCGAGCCCATCGCCACGGACGTGTCGGCGTTCTTCACCGCGAACGTACCCCCGAAGCCGCAGCACTCCTCGGCGAAGGGGAGGTCGACAAGCTGGATCCCGTGGACCTGACGGAGCAAGCGCAATGGTCGGTCGCCCACGCCGAGCATCCGAAGCGAGTGGCAGGTGGGGTGATAGGTGACGCGGTGCGGGAACGAGGCGCCGACGTCGGTCACGCCGAGGACGTCGACGAGGAACTCCGACAGCTCATAGACGCTCGGTGCGACCTCGTCCACAGCGCGAGACAGTGCCGGGTCTCGGCTGCGGCGAGCGACGATCCGATGCTGGTGGCGCACCGAGCCGGCGCACGACCCGGACGGTGCCACCACCGCGTCGTACCCGGAGAACGCCTCGACGAAGCGACGGACAACCGGCACGGCTTCGTCGAGGTAGCCCGTGTTCACCATCGGCTGCGCACAGCAGGTCTGCGCCGCCGGGAACTCCACATCAACGCCGAGGCGGCGAAGCACAGCAACCACGGCCTTGCCGGTGTCGGGGAACAGCGCATCGTTGACGCAGGTGATCATCAAGGCGACCCTCATCGTGTCGTCCTCGCGCTCCCGATGCGCGGCTCGAACTGGGCGATCTCTTGCGTGTCAGCGACCAGCCGCCTCAGCATCTCCAGCCCACCCGCGATGGCACCGGCAGTTCGCGCCTGGATCAGCACGTTGCCGAGAGCCGTCGCCTCGACCGGTCCCGCCAGAACCCGCCGGCCGGAGCGGTCCGCCACCGCCTGGCAGAGCAGGTGGTTGAGCGCTCCTCCTCCGACGACGTGGACCGTCCGGACCACACGGCCCGACAACTCGGCGGCGTTGTCCAATGCCTCCGCGAACGCCTGTGCCATGCTCTCCACGATGCACCGGACGACGGCCGGCCGCTCGCGCGGGGGTGCGGTGGCGCGCTCATGGAACCACTCGACTATTCGGGCCGGCATATCGCCTGGCGGCAAGAACCTCGGGTCCTGGACGTCGAAGATGGGGGCGTCGTGCGAGACGTCCTGAGCAGCTGCCAACAGTGTCGGCAGCGTCTCGCCATGGCCTTGGCGCTCCCAGGTGCGCATGCTCTCACTGAGCAACCAGGTGCCCATGACGTTGGTCAGGAAACGGATCCTTCCATCGACTCCGCCCTCATTGGTGAAGTTGGCTGACCGGCTCGCTTCGGTGACCACCGGCTTGTCCAACTCGAGGCCGACCAGTCCCCAGGTGCCGCACGAGACGTAGGCCGCGTCATCGGTCTGGATCGGCACCGCGACGACGGCTGAGGCGGTGTCGTGGGAACCGACCGCGGAGACGGTCAGCTCCCCTGACCCCACACTGTCTGCGACGTGCGGGAGCAGTGGCCCTAACACATCTCCGGGGTCGACGAGGTCACCGAACACCTCCCTCGGTAGGCGAAGCCGCTCGATGAGATCCTCGTCCCAACCGCCCGCGTGAACGTCGAGCAGCCCCGTCGTGGAGGCGTTGGTCCGCTCAGTCGCCAGCCGACCGGTGAGCAGGAAGCTCATGAGGTCTGGGATCAGCAGCAGGTGGTCGGCCTTGGAGACCCAAGGGTCGGCAGCCAGCTGGTACACGGTGTTGAACGGGAGGAACTGCAACCCGGTGCGCCGGTACAGCTCGGCCTGGGGAACCACCGCGTGGACCTGTTGGACACCTTGGCCACGGACTTCGTCGCGGTAGTGGTAGGGGACTCCCAGCAGCCTCCCGTCCTGAATCAGCCCGTAGTCCACCGCCCAGGAGTCCACTGCAACGCCAGCCAGGTCGCCGCCGATGCGCACAGCAGTCCGCAGTCCGTCCACCGCCCGGGCGTACAGCTCGAGGAGGCTCCAGTGCAAGCCGTCGGGGGTGCGGACGGGCTCGTTGGAGAAGCGGGCGACCGCCTCGAGGTGGAGCACGCCCGGGCTGACGTGGCCGAGCATCACCCGTCCGCTGGACGCCCCGAGGTCGACGGCAGCGACCGTCGCTGAGCCTGCGCCGCCGGGGTCCCTCGTCACCTCAGGAACGCCGCTGCCACGCCGGCGTCGACGGGGATGTGCAGACCCGTGGTCTGGGTGAGGTCCGGCCCCACCAGCGCGAACGTCGCGGCTGCGACATGGTCAGGGAGCACCTCGCGCTTGAGCAGAGTCCGCTGGGCGTAGAACTTGCCCAAGTCCTTCTCCTCGACTCCGTAGACCGCCGCGCGATTGGCACCCCAGCCGCCGGCGAAGATGCCGGAGCCCTGAACGACTCCGTCCGGGTTGATGCCGTTGACGCGGACGCCGTGCGACCCGAGCTCGGCAGCCAGCAACCGCACCTGGTGTGCCTGGTCAGCCTTGGTGGCGGAGTACGCGATGTTGTTGGGACCTGCGAAGACCGAGTTCTTGCTCGAGATGTAGACGATGTCGCCGCCCAGCCGTTGCTCGATCATCACCTTCGCGACCTCACGTGAGACCAGAAATGATCCCTTGGCCATGACGTTGTGCTGCAGGTCCCAGTCGGCAGCGGTGGTCTCCAGCAGCGCCTTCGACAGCGACAGGCCGGCGTTGTTGACCACCAGGTCCAGACCTCCGAAGGCCAGCAGTGCCTGCTGCACAGCAACAGCCACGGCGGCCTCGTTGCTGACGTCGACCGCCACCCCGATAGCAACGTCGGCTCCGGCCCTTCCCGCGATCTCCGCCGCGGCTGCCCGAGCCTTGTCCGCATCCAGATCGGCGATCACGACGCACGCACCCTCGGAGGCGAACCGCTGGGCGATCGCCTTACCGATGCCCGAAGCAGCCCCGGTCACCAGCGCGATCCGCGTGGCGAGCGGCTTGGCCTTGGGCATGCGCTGAAGCTTCGCTTCCTCCAGGGCCCAGTACTCGATGGCGAACTTCTCCGCCTCGTCGATCGGCGAATAGGTGGAGAGCCCTTCGGCGCCCCGCATGACGTTGATGGCATTGACATAGAACTCGCCCGCCACCCGGGCGGTCTGCTTGTCCTTACCGAAGCTGAACATCCCGACCCCGGGCACCAGCACGATGAGAGGGTCCGCACCGCGGATCGCGGGTGACTCCTCGTTCGCGTGGCGCTCGTAGTAGGCCTGATACTCCTCCCGGTAGGCGGCGTGCAGCTCGCGCAGCCGAGCGATGCTGTCCTCCGCCGACGTCGTCGCCGGCAGGTCAAGCACCAGCGGCTTGACCTTCGTCCGCAGGAAGTGGTCAGGGCAGCTCGTGCCCAGCCCGGCGAGCCGTGGGTGCTCCGCACGTGCGAGGAACTCCAACACCACCTCGGAGTCCGTGTAATGCCCAACCATCGGCCGGTCCTGCGACGCGATCGACCGGATCGTGGGGATCAGCGCCGCGGCCCTGGCCTGCCGCTCAGCCTCCGGCAGGGGCTCGTAACCGGCCAGCGGGGCCCCGAACGGCTCCGCAGCGGAGTGCTCAGCGATGTAATCGGCGGCTGAGTCGATCATCCACAACGAGTTGTGCTCAGCCTCCTCGCTGGTGGCTCCCCAGGCGGTGATCCCGTGACCGCCGAGGATGCAGCCGACCGCTTGCGGGTTGGCCCGTTTGATCTCAGCGATGTCGAGACCGAGCTGGAAGCCCGGCCGACGCCACGGCACCCACACGACCTTCTCCCCGAAGATCTCCTTGCTGAGCTTCTCCCCGTCGGCCGCGGTAGCGATCGCGATGCCGGAGTCAGGGTGCAGATGGTCCACGTGAGCGGCGTCGACCAGACCGTGCATGGCCGTGTCGATCGAGGGGGCCGCGCCCCCTTTGCCGTGCAGGCAGTAGTCGAACGCAGCAACCATCTCGTCCTCGCGCTCGACACCGGGATACACGTCCACCAGTGCCCGCAACCGGTCCATCCGCAGCACCGCCAGACCCGACTCGGTCAACGTGCCGAGGTCCCCACCGGACCCCTTCACCCACACCAGCTCGACCCTCTCCCCCGTCACCGGGTCCACCTCGGAGCCCTTGGCTGAGGTGTTGCCGCCGGCGTAGTTGGTGTTCTTGGGGTCGCTGCCGAGCCGGTTCGACCTGTCGATCAGCTCAGCAACGGTGGGATTCGTCATCAGATCGCTCTCTCCTTGGTGTGGTGTCAATGTCCTACCGGGCGCGCGGACCAGTCGCCGCCTGGCGCGGGTTAGTTCCAGCCGGCTTGAGCTCCGCCGACTCTGTCGGTCTCGATCTGCTCCTGGTACCCGCTGGCCAGGTACGCGGCCATCGGGTCGGCTGGCAGGTCGCGCTCCTGCCGCCACGCGGCCAGGTCACCTCGGACGTCGGTGTAGAAGGCGTCCATGAAGATCTGGTGCGCAGCCAGCACGTCCCCGTCGTGACGAGCCGCACCCAGCGCGTCGGTGTCCAGCAACAGGGCCCTGGCAAGCATCTCCTGCACGTTCAGCACCGACCGCAGCTGCCCAGGGATCTTCTTCTCGATGTTGTGACACTGGTCCAACATCAACGCGACCTCGCTGTCGGGGCCATAGCCGCCACCGCGCACCACTTCGACCAGGATCCGGAACAACTGGAACGGATCCGCACTCCCCACGATGAGGTCGTCATCGGCGTAGAACCGGCTGTTGAAGTCAAAGGACCCCAGCCTCCCCAGCCGCAGCAGCTGAGCCACGATGAACTCGATGTTGGTCCCGGGCGCGTGATGGCCGGTGTCCAGACACACCACTGCCTTGTCCCCCAAGGCCGTGCACTGCACATAGGAGGTACCCCAGTCGGGAACATCGGTGTGATAGAAGGCCGGCTCGAAGAACTTGTACTCCAGCACCAACCGCTGGTCGTCGCCCAGCCGGTCGTAGATCGTCCGCAGCCCCTCCGCCAGCCACTCCTGCCGGGCGCGCATGTCAGCCTGCCCCGGATAGTTCGACCCATCGGCCAGCCAGATCTTCAGATCACGAGAACCGATCTCGTCCATCACCGCGATGCACTCGAGGTTGTGCTCCACCGCCTTACGGCGAACCTTCGGATCGGCGGAGGTCAAGCTACCGAGCTTGTAGTCATCGTCCTGGAAGGTGTTGCTGTTGACGGTTCCCAGGCCCACCCCGTGGTCGCCAGCATGGGCCTTCAGCTTGCCGAAGTCGTCGACCATGTCCCACGGGATGTGCAACGCCACCGTCGGCGCCAAACCGGTGAAGCGGTGAACCGTGGCAGCGTCGGCGATCTTCTCCTCCACCGTCCTCGGTGTCCCCGGCGACCCGAACACCTTGAAGCGGGTTCCCGAGTTCCCGTATGCCCACGAGGGAACCTCGATCGCCAGCGAATCCAGCTGGCCACTGATATCGGCAAATCTCGTCATGTCAATCCCTCGTCCCTGTGCGGTATCGGCTCTGTGCGGTGGAGTCGGAGCTGGTCCTCCAGATGGAAGACCTCGTCGAGCTGCCGGAATCCGGTGTCGGCGCGGGCGCCTCCCAGGTCCTCGAAGAACCCGGCCATCTCGGCCTGCCAGCGACCGTTCACCTCGGTAGCGTCCATGCCAGCCAGCGCCTGCTCCAACGACGGAGTCTCGAAGTAGCCGATGAGCATGCCGTCGTCACGGAGGAACAGCGAGTAGTTGTGCCAGCCGGTCGCTGCCAGCGCCGCGAGCATCTCCGGCCACACCGCCGCATGGCGGGCCTTGTACTCCTCGACCCTGTCGGCCTTGACCTGGAGCTGGAAGCAGATCCGCTGCATCGAGTTGCCTTCCGCCGGCGCCGTTGTCGATCTCGTTGTCGTGGGCCCTGACCGGGGGCCGCCGTACAGCGGCCCCCGACCGGACCGACGCGTCAGAAGTCGAACTCCTCGATGTTCTTCTCGTCGAACACGAACGGCTCGCCCAGCAGGACCACGCCGTCGGCGCTCACCTCGAACTCACCGAGCCTGCCGGCGTCGAAGGTCTCGCCCTCCTCGCCGGTGATGTCGCCGTTGACCAGCGCGGTTGTTGCCTGCACGGCGAGGTAGCCGAGGTCGGCGGGGTTCCACAGCGCGAATGCCTCGACGGTCCCGTCCTCGACGTACGGCCTCATCTCGTTAGGCGTACCGAGGCCGGTCAGCTTCACCTTGCCCTTGAACTCCGACTCCGAGAGATACCGGGCGGCAGCCGCGATGCCCACCGTGGTCGGAGAGATGATGCCCTTCAGGTCCGGGTGGTTCTGGAGCAGTGCCTCAGTCTGGTCGAAGGACTTCTGGTCCTGGTCGTCGCCGTACACGATGTCGACCAGCTCGATGTCCTTGTAGGCCGAGTTCGACTTCAGCTCGGCTTCCATCATCTCGATCCAGGCATTCTGGTTGGTGGCGTTGGCCGCTGCCGAGAGGATCGCGATCTCACCGGATCCGCCGATCTGCTCCGAGATGAGCTCGAGCTGCTTGGCGGCGATGCCCTCCGGCGTGGCCTGGTTGATGAACAGATCACGGCAGTCCGGGTTCGTGTCAGAGTCGAACGTGACCACCTTCACGCCGGCATCGCGAGCCTCCGCGATGGCGTCACAGATCGCCTCGGGGTCGTTCGCGGACACGATGAGCCCATCGGCGCCCTGCTGGGCGACCGTGTTGATGAAGGGCACCTGGCCGGCTGGGTCGTCACCGGTCTCCGGACCGACCTCCTCGATGGTCGCGCCGACCTCGTCGGCGGCTTCCTCGGCACCATTCGTGCTGGTGTCGAAGTAGGGGTTGCCGAGGTTCTTGGGGAGCATGGTCAGGGCTATGTCGCCGCCGCCGCTGTCACCGTCGCCGCTGTCGCCGCCGGTGTCTTCGCCACCGCAAGCGCTCAGGAGCGACACACTCAGCGCTAGTGCTGCCAGCGCAGTGGCCCGACTCGAATGGATTCTCACGATCCAACCTTTCTCGTTTGTTCAGACGCCGGCCGGTGCGGCCTGCTTCGGAGGAGCCGGCTCCTCGGACTGAGGAGCCTTCCGTGGGAGCTTGCCTGCGGCCCACGCGATCAGGGGGGTAGCAATCACCGAGGCAACGAGGAGCAACCCGATGATGATGTTCGTGACGTTGACAGTTATCCGCTCGAGCCTGAGAGCACTCGAGATGACGCCGATGAGGACCACACCCGCCAGAACGCCGTGGATCCGGCCGCGGCCACCGAAGATGGACACGCCACCGAGGAGTACCGCCGCGATGACCTGCAGCTCCATGCCGGTGGCGTTGTCGCCTCGCGCGCTCCCGAACCGCAGCGTGTAGTAGATGCCGGCGAAGGCCGACACCACCCCCGACAGCACGAAGAGGATGAACTTGGTGCGTGCCACGGGGACACCGGTGAAGTGCGCGGCTTCATTGTTGAGCCCGATGTCGTAGATGCCTCTACCCGACGTCGAGAAGTGCAGCAACAACGAGAATCCCACCGCGAGGACGACGAACGGGATCATGACGAGGGGGATGTTCGTGCTCCCTATGGTCCCGGTCGCCAGGTCGACCCAGCGGGGGGTGAACTCGGTGACCGCCTTGGTCCCGAGCAGGCCTACCGCGACGCCCCGAAACAGTGCCAAGGTGCCGATGGTGACGGCCAGCGAGGGCAGCCCGAGGTAGGCGACCAAGAAGCCGTTGAGGGCGCCGCAGGCCGCGCCGAGCAGGAGGGCGATCAACGCGGCGAGCGGGAGCGAGAGCCCGTTGTCGTGCAGCACGCCGAGCAGCACACTGGACAAGCCGACGATGCTCGCCACTGACAGGTCGATCTCCCCAGTGATGATGATCAGGGTCATGGGGAGGGAGATAAGAAGGATCGGGGCGATGTCCTGCAGGAGGAACTTGAGCGTCAGCGGCCCGTCGAAGTTGGGCACGGTCGCCAGCGAGTACAGGACCACCACGATGGTCAGGGCGATGACCGCCGACTCCCGCGTGAGGAGCACCCTCTTCCACAGCGGCTGGGCGTACTCGGAGTAGGTGCCTGACGTGCTCATGCCGTCGTCTCCCTTGCCTGTGCCAGCTTGGACGCCTGACGGGCGGCCAGGACACGGTCGAGCACGATGGCACCGAGGATCAGTGCCCCCACGACGGCGCGCTGCCAGAAGTCCTCGATGCCGAGACTGGGTAGTGCCCGGTTGATCGTGACGAGAAGGAAGGCGCCGATGGCCGCACCCCAGACCGTGCCGCTGCCACCGAAGATCGCCACGCCGCCGATCACCACTGCCGCCACGGCCTGCAGCTCGATCCCCGAGCCGACCCCGGAGCTGACCGTGCCGTAACGAGCCGTGTAAAGGACGCCGACAAGACCCGCGAGGGCACCGCTGAGGGCGAACGCAGTGAGTACCCTGCGCCGTACGTTCAGGCCGTACAGGACGGCTGCGTCCGGATCGGACCCGATCGCGTAGAACTCGCGTCCGCTGGGGGCCGTGTACAGGTAGTACCCCACCGCTGCCAGCACGGCCACTGCGATCACCGTCAGGACGGGGATGGTGAGGAACGCCTTGTTCCCGAGGGCGAGAAAGCCGGACGGCAGGTCCCCAGCGTTGATCCGGTCGCTGCCGGCCCACGAGAGCATGATGCCCCGGTAGATGTAGAGGGTGCCGAGGGTGATGACCAGCGAAGGCACGGTGAAGAACGCCACCAAGAGGCCGTTGACGAGCCCCAAGGCAGCACCGGCAAGGATGCACAGCGCGAAGACCGCGACGATCGGCAGACCCGGCTGATCGATGAACAGCCGCCCCGTCAAGTACGCGGAAAGGGCCATCACCGAGCCGACCGACAGGTCGACGTTGCGCGTGATGACGACGACGGCTTGGCCCACAGCGAGCAGGAGCAGGATCGACGGGTTCACCAGGAAGTTTCGCCAGCCGTCGGCGCTGAACAAGAAGCTGTCGTTCTTGAGGGTGGCCACGACGGTGACCGCGATGAGCACGAGGAAGATCGAGAGCTCACGCGAACGCAGGACGTTGTTGACCATGCGCCGCCCCGGGGACAGCGCGCTCGGTTCGACAAGCAGCGCCTCGCTGGTGCTGCCCTCGGCGCCATCGGAGTGCTTGATGTCGGTGGTGGGAGTCATCGTGCGGCCTCCGTCTGGTGGGTGGCGGCGTGCATCACGGCCTCCGGCGTCGCATCCTCGCGGGGAATGTCAGCGGTGATTCGCCCCTCGCACACGACGAGGACACGGTCTGCCATACCGAGCACCTCGGGGAGCTCGGAGGAGATCATCAAGATGGCGAGCCCCTGGCCCGCGAGCTCCGACAGCAGTCGGTGAACCTCTGCCTTGGTGCCGACGTCAATGCCCCGTGTCGGCTCGTCGATGATCAGCAGTGAAGGGTCCGTGGCCAGCCACTTGGCAATCACGACCTTCTGTTGGTTGCCACCGCTCATCGTCGACGCCTTGCTGTCGAGCGACCCGGTCTTCACCTGCAGTCGCCCGGCCCACGGCGCCGCGGCGCGGTTCTCCATGCCGGCGGTGAGCAGTCCCGCTTTCGCCAGTCCCTGGCGCATCACACCCGCGACGTTGCGCGCCACGGAGGAGTCGATCACCAGCCCCTGCTTGCGACGGTCCTCGGGGATGAACGCGGCGCCGGCCCTGATGGCGGCACGCGGGTCGTTCTTCGGCACTGGCTTCCCGTTGATGCGGACGGAGCCGGACTCGTAGCCGTCGACGCCGAACACCGCCCGTGCGATCTCGCTGCGACCAGCACCAACCAGGCCGGCGAGGCCAACGATCTCCCCAGCGCGGACTTCGAAGGTGACGTCATGGAAGACGCCTGTGGCACGTAGCCCCTCGACCTCGAGGACCGGCTCCCCGACGGCACAGACCGTCTTCGGGAACAGATCGGCGACCTCACGGCCGACCATGGCGGCCACGATCTTGTCCACGGTCGTCTCAGCGATGCGATCGGTGGAGATGTAAGCGCCGTCCCGCATCACGGTGACCGTGTCGCACAGCTCGAAGACCTCGTCGAACCGGTGCGAGATGAACACCAGTGCCCGGCCCTCGTCCCGCAGGCTTCGAGCCACCGCGAAGAGCCGTTCCACCTCTACGCCGCTGAGTGCGGCGGTCGGCTCGTCCATGATCAGGACCTTGGCGTCCACCGAGATGGCCTTGGCGATTTCGATGATCTGCTGGTCGGCGATGGAGAGCCCCTCTGCGGGGCGACGCGGGTCGATGTGCACGCCAAGCCGGGCGAAAAGCGACTCCGCCTCGGCGTACATCACTGCCCGGTCGATCCTGCGACCCCGGCCGAGCGGTTGGCGTCCCATGAAGATGTTCTCGGTCACTGACATGTCGGGGAACAGCGTCGGTTCCTGATAGATGACCGCGACACCGGCGTTCTTGGATTCCGCGGTCGAGTGGAAGTCGACGACCTCTCCGTCGAGCCGGAAGTCTCCGGAGTCCCGGCGGTGCACTCCGGCAACGACCTTCACCAGCGTCGACTTGCCGGCGCCGTTCTCACCCACCAAGGCATGAATGGATCCCGCGGCCACCCGCAACGAGCCTGACCGCAGGGCGACTACGGGACCGAAGGACTTGGAGACGTCGTGCAGCTCCAGCATGGTGCGCGAGCCGGCAGGGCCCTTGTCAACAGCTGCCACAGTCGCGACCTCCGGTCATTGAAAGGTTTCAAGAGTCAGGAGCGTAGAGTGAGCACGAGGCAACGTCAAGCACCCGCAGACAGTTTTCTGCGCGTAAGACTTTGCCCCCTTCCGACTGATAACGTTTCAGTACCGTTTCGGAGGATTCCATGGTCAGTGTCAAGGACGTCGCAGTAGCAGCCGGGGTGTCGCTCGGCACGGTCTCGAACGTGCTGAACCGACCAGATCGGGTCAGCGTCCCTACGCGCCACCGGGTGCAGCAGGCAATGCGTGATCTTGGGTTCGTTCGAAACGAGTCCGCCCGCCAGCTTCGGGTGGGTCGGAGCAGCACGGTCGCGTACGTCATGCTCGACGTCTCCAACCCGTTCTTCACCGATGTGGCGGCAGCGGTCGAGACGGCCGCGGAGGCAGCAGGGCTGTCCCTCTTCATCTGCAGCAGCGGCCAGAGCGCCGAGCGAGAACAGGCGTACTTGAGCCGCCTGGAAGAGCAGCGCGTCCAAGGCATCCTCATCACCCCGGTCGACCCGGCGTCCCCCTTGCTCGCCGACCTCCCGGCGCGCGGGACTCCCGTGGTGATCGTCGACCGGACCGGGGACGGTGAGAGCCACTGCAGCGTGGCGGTGGACGACAAGCTCGGCGGGCACCTCGCCACCGAGCACCTTATCGAGATCGGGCACCGGCAGATCGCGTTCGTCGGTGGCCCCGAGCGGCTCGGACAGGTACGCGATCGTCGCGCGGGCGCAATGTCGGCCCTCTCCGACGCGGGACTGGGCGAGGAACGGCTCTCGACACTGGTGACCGACGCCCTCACCGTGGCCGAGGGTCGTAACGCAGGACAGCGCATCGCGGGGATGCCGCGCGCCTCCCGGCCGACTGCAGCGTTCTGTGCCAACGACCTGGTGGCCCTCGGGCTCCTTCAGGCCTGCCTTGCGCTGGGGCTGCGGGTCCCGGACGACTTGGCCATTGTCGGCTACGACGACATCGAGTTCGCCGCGGCTGCCGCCGTGCCCCTCACATCAGTCCGTCAGCCGCGCCGCGACCTCGGCCACCGCGCGGCCGAGCTGCTGCTCGACGAAGCCAGCAACCCGGCTCACGTGCACCAGCAGGTTCAGTTCAACCCCGAGCTCGTCGCCCGCGCATCGACACGCCGCGGTTCCTAGTGCCTCGGGTCACGCTGTGGCCTAGGCGTCGGCCTTGGCGTCGGCCTTGGCGTCGATGAAGTCGCCGGCAGCAGCAGACCAATCTTGGGTACATGGCACCCGTGCGATGCCGGATCGTGGCCCTGGTCGTCTTCGCTGTGCTGCTCGCCGGCTGCAGCGATGAGGACTCAGGAGCCAGCTCGGGCGACGAGGCCTCCACGGCCGCTGCCGGTCCACCGCGCGGTGAGAACGGGGGTCCTGTCTCCGGCGGCGGCGACGATGGCCCCGCTCCGCCCGACCCGACACCACCGGAGCCCAAGGCAGACACATCTCGGGCGGACGAGCAGGACGCGGCGGGGGCGGCGCGTCCAGTGTCTGTGTTGGGTCTGGCCGAGCAGCACCATCAAGGTGACCGCTTGCGGCTGGGTGCCGTGCGCGAGCGGACGTCTGAGTACACGTCGTACGACGTGAGCTACCGAAGCCGCACGACCACCCGGACCGGCATCGAGTCCTACACCATCTCGGGAGTGCTCAACGTGCCCCGCGGGCCTGGACCATTTCCTGCGGTGGTGCTGGCGCACGGGTACATCGATCCGGCCGTCTACGTCCGCGGTCAGGGTATGACGCGCGAGCGCGGCTACCTTGCCACCCGCGGATACGTCGCACTGCACGTGGACTACCGGAACCACGCCGAGTCCGACGACGACCCGCGACTGCAGATTCGGATGCGACTCGGATACAGCGCCGACGTGATAAACGCTGTGAAGGCGATACGCACGTCAGTCGAGGTACCCGTCGACGGGGACCGGATCGCCCTGTTCGGCCGGTCCATGGGCGGCGGCGTGATCCTGAAAGCGCTTGTGGCGGAGCCGGGACTCGTCCAGGCGGCTGCTCCGTGGGCGTCGGTCTCGTCATTGGAGCGCCAGAACTACGACCAGTTCATCCGTCCCGATCCGGACGACTCTGGTTTACGGAACCGATTGGCGCGTCGCTTCGGCACGCCCGAGCAGGACCCGCTTCACTGGCGGGACAACTCCTCTCGCCCCTACTTCGACCGAATCACCGAGCCGGTGCTGCTGGTCCACGGACGCTTCGATGACACGTGTCCGCCGCGTTGGGCCCGAGCGACACAACGCGCGCTCACTCGGGCTGGCGCGACGTCGGAACTGGTCTGGTACGACGACGGACATGCCTTCGGGCCGGCGTTCAACGCCGCCATGAAACGAACCGTCCAGTTCTTCGACCGACACCTCCGCTGACTCGCTGTACGCCGGCTCAGTCGGGTCCTTCGGCCAAGCCCGTTGAGCCGGTTGTCCCTTCGGGTTCCTCACGTCTAGCGTTTCCGGAGCACGAGTGAGCTGCGAACGATTGGACACCTGGAGGCCACGATGTCGGTGTCGCACCCCCAGCAACCTCGTCTCACCGCAGGCAAAGTCCACACTCACACGGTCAGGGCGGCTCGCGGCGGGCCTCCTCGCGGCTGCTGCCACGGCTACCGCCCTCGTGGGCGTCACCCACGGCGCTGGCTCACCCCCAGTCCAGCCTGATGCACGCTGATCAGCTCCACGTGAGCCTCGACATGGCCCGGCGGCTCGTCCATGACCAGTTTCCCCAGTGGCGGCGCGAACCACTGCAGGCGGTGACGGCGCAGGGGACAGTAAACGCGGTCTACCGCATCGGAAATGGTCTTGCCGCACGCTTTCCGCTGCGCGCGATGGACCCGGTCGAGGCGAGAGCCTGGTTGGAGTCCGAAGCCAGCGCCTGCCGGGAACTGGCATCCTGCAGCCCGGTGCCGACCCCCGTCCCGGTGACGCTCGGTTCACCGGGTCATGGCTACCCGCTCCCCTGGGCGGTGCAGACGTGGTTGACCGGCACGGACGCGACCCGGTTCGATCCTGCACGATCGGTCGCGTTCGCCGAGGACCTCGCTGTCTTCATCACGAGACTGCGTGCCGCCGACACCCACGGCCGACAGTTCCGTGGTGTTGGCCGGGGAGGGCAACTGCCCGATCACGACGCGTGGATGAGCATCTGCTTCCGCGAGAGCGAAGGCCTGCTGGACGCCACTCCCCTCCGCCGCTTGTGGCGCGACCTCCGAGAACTGCCTGCCGTGGGTCCGGACGTCATGTCTCACGGCGATCTGATGCCGGGTAACGTGCTCGTGACCAGCGACAGGAGGCTCCTCGGTGTCCTCGACGGGGGTGGGTTCGGGCCGGCCGACCCGGCACTGGATCTCGTCTCCGGGTGGCACCTACTTGACCGTGAGCCGCGGCAAGCGCTGAGGCAGGCACTGGGCTGTGGCGATCTCGAGTGGGCACGAGGGAGGGCGTGGGCGCTACAGCAGGCGATGGGCCTCGTGTGGTACTACACCGAGTCGAATCCAGTCATAAGCCGGGTTGGGCGACGCACCCTCGTTCGCCTACTCGAGGACACTTGAAATTCCTGCAACCATTGCGGACCGTAGTGGATGGGTCACCGGATTGGCGTGGCGCTCGGTTGTGTGGCAGGTGCAGACTGTGAAGCAGGAGCCGATGCGCTCGGCTCCTAGTCGGGGCGCTTCGGCGTTACTCGGGGGGGAGCCCGAGGCCCCTGACTGGCGCTCCCGGCGGTCAGGCCCACCCCCCGCGGGCCTCCGCCGGGGGCCCGCCACTCGGCGAGGCGGTGGCCGATCTCGGGGGCGGGATGCCCATGGCCTCGCTGGTGAGCCAGTTGGCTGCGACGCGATCCGCCCAACCCCGGCTCCCTGCGCTGCGAGCAGCCTATGGTTGAAGCGATGAGTGCACTCAGCATCCGTTCGACTGACAACCATGATCCGGATGCGGCCTACGGCCCCGCTGTGCCGGTCGCTCTATCGCTCTCCGCGCTGGGTGGGGTGACCTTCGGGGGGCTTACGCAGCTCGGGCAGTCCTTGCTTCCCGACTGGCTGCACTCTCTAGCCAACTCGGCTGCGCCGTGGGTGGTTCTCGCGTTCATCTTCGCGCTGCTCAGTCGGGTCATGTGGGCAGCCTGTGCATCCGGATTTCTGACGCTGGCTGGGTTGGAGCTCGGCTACGTCGCTATGGCGGCCATCCGCGGCTACCCGTCCGCAGTCACCACCGTGACCTTCTGGTTGGTGGCTGCCATTGTCTTCGGTCCACCCGTTGGGCTCGGCGCGTACCTGCTCCGGATTCGCGCCGAACGCTGGGGGGCTGCCGGTGGCGGCTTGCTCGCTGGCATCGTCAGCGGCGAAGGTCTGTCGTCGTACCTACGGGTTCGAGATACGACCACGCCCGGATACTGGGTAGCCGAGATGCTCGTGGGGCTCGGCCTTCTCGCTCTCGTCTGTCGCCGGGCAGGTGTCCGATGGGCCATCGTCGGCTTCGTCGTCGGGCTGGGATGTCTGCTGTCCACCGGCTACATCCCGATGTTCGGGGCCTAGCCTCACTCCGGGGACCCCGCTGGCGACCGCACCAAAGGAACGCTGCCGGTGAGGGAACCACGACGGGGGTGAAGCACTGAGAGGTATGACTGCTGCTCGTGCTGTCGGTTCCCATCCGCGGCGACGACGGTGCAGGATGTCGGCATGCCCGAGGAGGAACGGCACGGGGTACGGCTGACCAACTTGGACCAGCCCCTGTTCGCTGACGCCGGCGCGACCAAGCGCGACCTCGTCGACTATCTGGATGCACTCGCGGACCGATTCGTACCGGTGCTTGCTGGCCGCGCCTTGAGCGTGGTGCGGATCTTGCGCGGACAGCAGCCATTCATGCAGAAGAACCTCCCGGCCTACGCCCCCGCGTCGATTGCAACGCTCGAGGTTGCGACACAGGACGGCAGACGGGTGGTCCGCTACCCCGTGTGCGATGACTCGCAGACGCTGCTCTGGTTCGCCAACCAGCGGGCTGTCGAGTATCACCCGACGCTGTTTCGAGGCCGTCAGTTCGATGCTCCTTCCTACCTGGTCGTCGACCTCGACCCGCCCGCGGGCTCCGCAGCCTTCTCGCAAGCGGTTGAGGCTGCACTGCTGGTGCGAACGGTCCTCATTGACACCGGTATGGCGGCGCTGGCGAAGACCAGCGGCGCCAAGGGCGTGCATGTCGTGGTGCCCCTGGCGGCGGGGCAGTCGGCAACGGACGTCGCCGCCGCCACCCGCGCCGTCGCGGCCCGCGCGGAGAGACTCGACTCCCAGCTGACCACAACCGCGTTCGTCGTCGAGGAACGTCAGGGCAAGGTCTTCCTCGATGCGACGCGGGCTGGTGGGGCGACCGTGGTGGCGGCCTACAGTCCCAGAGTCCGGGCCGGCGTCCCCGTCTCGTTCCCGGTCGCCTGGGAGGACCTGCAGCGCGCCTCACCTGCCGACTTCACCCTGCACACCGTGCCGCGGTTGCTGGGCGACGGCGATCCGTGGACCACGTTGATGCCTCCTCCGCAGGTTCTCAACCCCGGACTCGTGGAGGAAGGGCACGGCATCCCAGTCGCTCGCGTGGCAGCGATGCACGAGGGCAAGCGCCGCGCCAGAGCGCGACGGGCGGCCGGGGAGTCGGAAGACTAGGAAGCGTCACGAGATGGCTGGAGCGAGGCGATGACTGGGCGCGTGGCTGGGTACTTGGCACAGATGAGGTCCCAATCCGAGGATCACCCCTCGACAGGCCGCTGGGCACACGCCGTCGTGGTGGTGACGTCGCTCGTCGTCTGCGGAGCGTGCACCATTTCACCACCCGACGACGAAGCCGCACAGAGCAGTGCCACGTCGAACAGCAGCCCGTCGAGCAGTAGCACCACGTCGAGCTCACCGTCAACCAGTAAGGTTTCGTCGCCTCGCCCGGTGCTCTCCCAGGGCGACGTCGACTGGGTCCGGGTCGCTGATGAGGCAGAGACCAGCGTGGTGAGCATCGACGTCCGCGGCCTGTCCCAAACGGGGCAGGGATCGGGAGTGGTCATCGACGACAACGGCCACGTGCTGACGAACAACCACGTGGTAGCGCCGGCGGCCGGCGGCGGACAGATCCAGGTCGCCCTGAGCGATGCGCGTGTCTTCGATGCCGTCCTGGTTGGTACTGACTCGGAGAGTGACCTCGCTGTTCTGCAAATAGAGCCAACGCCGAGCGACGTCACCGCTCTGGAGTTCGGCGACTCCGAAGCAGTGGTCGTCGGGGAGCCCGTGATGGCGCTGGGGAACCCACTCGGGCTCTCCAACACCGTGACGGTCGGCATCGTGAGTGCCCTGGACCGACCCGTCACCACCCAACGCGCCGGTGGTTCTCTCGGCGAACAGGCCAACCCAGTGGTGACCAACGCGATCCAGACCGACGCAGCTGTCAACCCGGGCAACTCCGGTGGGGCTTTGGTCAACTCGTCCGGCCAGTTGATCGGCATCAACTCGTCCATCGCCACAGTGGGGGCTTCCGATGGAGGTCCGGGCGGCAGCATCGGGCTGGGCTTCGCGATTCCTTCCAACGAGGCCCAGTGGGTCGCGCGCGAGCTGATCGAGACCGGCGTCGTCCGGCACGCCTACCTTGGCGTGGACCCGGAGGACGCCACCGTGACTGTGGACGGTGTTCGCAGACAAGCGGCGGGAATCACGAAGGTGATCGAGGGCTCGGCGGCCGCTCAAGTCGGCCTGGAAGCCGGCGAGGCCGTCATCGAAGTCGACGGGGAGACGGTGGCTGGCGAACAGTCGCTCGTGGCTCAGATCCGTGAACGTGAACCCGGTACGCAAGTGGTCCTCACGGTCGTTCGCGACGGACAGAGCCGCGATGTCACGGTCGAGTTCGGAACGCGCCCCGACGGCCCTTAGTCAGGGCGTCCACGTCTCGTCGTGCCGTTGAAGCCGCCTCTATAAGCCCCGCACGCCGGCCACGGCGATTCCCTAGCCGGCCAGGGTTGGTCTTGAGGCTAACCGCTTGCGTCACTAGCCGTTTATCGATAGGTTTCTCTTGTATTTCAATCGAAGGGGACCTGATGGGCAAGCTCACAGACCTGTCGCTACGCATCGTGCTGGTGATGGTGTTCGCCGGCTCGCTGTTCCTGCAAGCGGTGATGGTGCCGCTGCTGGCCAGCGACCTGGAGGCGGACTTCGGGTCGTACGCTGCGCAGGTACGAACCCAGCTCATCGTGCTCGTCGTCCTGGGCATCGTGACCGTGCAGGTCGTTGTGGTCTGCGTCTGGCGTCTGCTGACGATGGTGAGGCGGGGCACGGTGTTCTCCGACGCCGCCTTCCGGTACGTGGACGTCGTGATCGGGGCCATCGCGACAGCCTCTCTGCTCACGTTCTTACTCGGTGTCGTGCTCGCTCCGGGGGAGGACGTGGCTCCGGGCATCGTTCTGCTGATCGGCGGCGCGGCCGTGCTGATCGCCGGCATCGCACTGATCGTCTTGGTGCAGCGCATGCTGTTGGCCCAAGCCGTCGCCCGCGACGCCGAGGCGCAGCACCTGCAGTCCGAGCTCGACGAGGTGATCTGATGCCGATCATCGTCGACGTCGACGTGATGCTGGCCAAACGCAAGATGTCCGTAGGCGCGCTGGCGGAACGCGTCGGCATCACTCCCGCCAATCTCGCCGTGCTCAAGAACGGTCGTGCCAAGGCCGTGCGGTTCACGACGCTCGAGGCATTGTGCGAGGCGCTCGGATGCCAGCCAGGCGACCTGCTGCGCTGGGAGGCCGAGGACTCGGCCTCCCACGCGAACCCGACTGCCACCGATGGAGGCCACCCATGATCGAGGTCCGCGGGCTCACGAAGCGTTATGGCGACGTCCTGGCTGTCGATGGACTGAGCTTCGTCGTCGAACCTGGAATGGTCACCGGGTTCCTTGGACCGAACGGTGCGGGGAAGTCCACGACGATGCGGATGATGCTCGGCCTGGACCGGCCAACGTCAGGTGAGGCGCTGGTGAACGGGCGGCAGTTCCCGACCTTCGCTGAACCGCTGCGCGAGGTCGGCGCATTGCTCGACCCAGCCCTTGTGCATACCGGCCGTACCGGCCGTAACCACCTTCGCGTGGCCGCCAAGACGAACGGCATCTCGGAACGCAGGGTGGATGAGGTGATCGAGCAGGTGGGGCTCGGTGGCGCCGCCCGCCGTAGGATCAAGAGCTACTCGATGGGAATGCGCCAGCGTCTCGGGATTGCGGCGGCGCTGCTCGCCGATCCGAGAGTGTTGCTGTTCGACGAGCCGATCAACGGCTTGGACCTCGATGGAGTCCGCTGGATCCGCGAGCTCCTGCGCCGACTCGCTGACGAGGGGCGCACCGTGTTGGTGTCCAGCCACCTGCTGAGCGAGATGCAGCAGATCGCCGACCGTCTCGTGGTCATAGGTCGTGGCCGACTGATCGCCGATGCCACGACTGAAGAGATCTTGGGTGGCTTGGGCCATCGCCAGGTGCGCATCCGCGGTCCGCGGCTGGACTCGCTAGCCACCCGTCTGCGAGAGCACGGCCTGCTGGTACAGCACATCGATGCGCACGAGTTGCACGTCCAGGACAGCACCGCTGAGGAGGTGGGCGACCTCGCGTACTCCTTGCGCATCCCTTTGCACCACCTCTCCGAGATCCAGCAGTCCTTGGAGGACGCCTACCTGGAGCTGACCAACGAGAGTGTGGAGTACCACGGCAGCCAAGCCGAACGCGTTGCGGACGTCCTGGAGGAAGCCCGATGACAGGTACGACGATCACGCCGGAGCGGAACGCGGTGCGTGGCGAAGTCTCCAACGCACGCGTCTTCCTCCGGACCTGCTCCGCCGAGTGGACGCGGCTGTGGTCCGTCAGGTCCTCGTGGTGGTTCCTCACCGCGGCGACCGTCGTCATGGTGGGGCTGGGTACAGCGCTCGGCTTCGAGGCGGCGGCCGACCCGGTGGAGCTCCACGGTGAGCCAGCATGGACAACGGCGCAGTACATCGCCATGCCGGCGCAGTTCGCCCTGCTCGGTCTCGCCCTCACCGCAGTCACGTCCGATTACTCCACCGGCGGCATCGTGCCGGTCCTGCAGTGGACGCCACGCCGCACCGTCTTGTTCGCTGCCCGCACCCTCGTGACGATGGCTGCAGCCACCAGCCTCGGCGTCCTCCTCGCCGCGGCCTCCGCGGTCGCTGCCTTCACAACAGGCGGGCCGGCCTTCACCTTGCGGGCGAACGACGGCCTCGACATGGCCGCCACTGTTGGCTTCGTCTTCGCAGCCGGGACCATCATCGCGGTCGGACTGGGGTTCTTGTTGCGCAACACGGCCGGCACCTTGATCGGGGTGTTCCTCCTGATCCTGGTGCTTCCCCTCCTCCTGCCGCTGTTCGGCGACTGGATGACCACGGTGGCCGAGGCCCTGCCAGGTTCTGGCGCGATCTTCCTTCTCTTCGGCGACCTGCCCGGCATGACGAAGCAGTCATCGGTGATCACCCTGCTTGCGTGGGCTGCCGGCGCTGTGCTGGTCGGCTGGCTACGGCTCCTGCGTGACGACGCACAATGACCGGCTGCTAGGGAGAAGCGGAGATCGTCCGGCTGGCTGACGGTGACGAGCGCCCTCGCAGCCTCGCTACAGTTCGGCCATGACCCTGCTGTGGGAGGATCCCGCGTGGCTGGCCCAAGCTAACCACTGGATCGAGGCCCGCCTCGTGGAACTGGACGTCGCGAGGACCGGTGTCATCGAGCAGCCTCATATCTACCGCTGGTCCACAGTGCTTCGCGTGCCGACCGACGCGGGCCCCCTCTGGTTCAAGGCGAATGACCCGTCCCTGCGGCACGAGGCCAAGCTCGTCGACCTGCTCGCTGACCGTCACCGCGACTGCATCCTGAAACCGCTCGCGATCGACGCCGAGTCCGGTTGGATGCTGATGAGCGACGCGGGTGAGCAGCTCCGGACGCTGACGCCGGTGGAACGCGACCTCGGCCGGTGGCGGGACGTGCTAGCCCGCTATGCCCATGTCCAGCTTGACGTCACTGATGCCGTCGACACGATGCTGGCGTTGGGCGTCCCCGACATGCGACTCGCCGTCCTCCCCGATAAGTACGAACAGCTGATGGAGGTGATCGGTGCCGAGCAGCGCTTCCGTGAGGCCACGGTGCACGTTGCGGAGCTCTCACGCGCCCTCGGTGAGTTCGGCGTCGCCGAGACAATTCAGCACGACGACCTTCACGACGGCCAGGTTTTCGTGAAGGACGGTCGCCATCTGCTGATGGATTGGGGTGATGCCTGCATCTCCCACCCGTTCTTCACCTTGTCGGTCACCCTGGAGGGGATGCTGGCGTGGGGCCTCGACGACGTCGAGAACTCCGTCGATACGGCTCCCTACCGAGACGCGTACCTGGCGCCGTTCTCCGAGGCGTACGGCGGCGACATGGTGAAGGCAAGCGACCTGGCTGTCCGCCTCGGCTGGGCCTGCCGCGCGGTCAACGGCCACGTACCTGGAGAGCCCGAGGCGACCCAGGCCCGGCTGCGGATGTTCCTCGACGGACGCCCGTAGCCTCAGCCAAGCCGCGGGTCGACGTGGGTCTTGGGACCAGCGCCGGCACCCTCGCCTGATGCTGCGGCAAGAACTGCGCCGACCTGGTCGAGGTCGACGGTCGCGGCGACGATCGGCCGCGGGTCGATGGTGCCGCGGGCGTACGCCGAGATCGTGGCCTCGAGCGCGGGGGATGCCGAGAGGATGCCGACGGCCGTGACGTCTTTCAGGACCAGCGTCCGAGTGTCGAGCAGGCTTGGGCTGTTCGCGAGACCGATGTAGACGAGCCTGCCGGAGGGCTCGACCAGATCGAGCGCCCGCGCTGGCAGGTGGCGAGCATTGGTGGCGTCTACCACTGAGTCGAAGGGCAAGGCCGGAAGGTCGGCCTCGGTCCAGGCGTGCTGGAACCCCAGTGACCGAGCGAAGGCCAGGGACTCCTGCGTCCGGCCCAACAGGTGCACCTCCGCTCCCGTGGCTCGGACGAACATCGCCACCAGCAACCCGATCGTGCCCGGTCCCAGCACCAGGGCCCTGTCACCGGGCTCGAGCTTCATGGCCCGTGCCGCCCGGAGCGCGTTACCCCCTGGTTCCACCAAGGCACCAAGCACGGCGTCCATCGATCCAGGCAGCGCGTGCAAGGACGCCGCCGGTACTGCCAGCTGCTCGGCCAGCGCTCCTGGCCGCCCGCCACGGATCCCGACCTCCTGCCGGTTCTCGCAGACGTGCTGGTGACCACGACGACAACGGCGGCATGTGCCGTCACCGAGCATGGTGTCCCCTGTGACGCGGCGGCCGGCCCAGCCGGGGTCCACACCGGCCCCCACCACTGTCACGATGCCTGCCCACTCGTGGCCCAGACGCATGGGGTACGAGGCGTGACCCGAGTGCAGGTAGGCCATGTCGCCGCTGTAGAACTCGATGTCGGTGCCACAGACGCCGACGCGCTCCACCCGGACAACCACTTCGCCCGGTGCTGGCGCCGGCGCCGCCACCTCCTGCACCGATCCCTCTCGGGGCCCGGTCAGAACGAAGGCCCGCATGCTGTCTGTCATCGCTGGCCGCACGTCATCGTCGAGTCGTCCTTCGCCCGGTCAGTCGCCGACTGGGCGGTCGGTAGCTGACCTACTGGCATGAGTCTCCTGTCGCTGGACGAGCGTGCGTCCGCGCGTGTGCTGACGCCGTCCGATGATTTTCCGCCATCCCGCCTGTCTCTACACCAAGACCCCGCATGCGAGCAGTAAGGGAACTCCGGAGGTGAGTGAGGTGACCGTCACCACAACGCTGCTGGACGCAGGAGCCCCGAGGTCCAGCCTCGTGGCGGCATCGCTTTGACCGCCAGAACATGGGGCGATGACGCTGACTGGTCGCTCGTGACGTTCGTGGGGCGGCCGTTGCCCGAGGGCATCCAGCTGGACGTCGTCCACATCGACGTTGGGTCGACGCTCGGCTGGTCCGCCGGTGCAAGGGCGGCGAACCGCTTGGCCGTCCTTGAGCGTGGTCGCATCGAGCTGATATCGAACAACCACGCCCGGCTTGCCTTCGGTATGGGAGCCGTATTCGTCCTCGCCACCAACGACCTGAGCGAGATTCGCAACACGGGCAGCCAACCGGCTGTCATCACCACTGTCCACCGGCTGCCAAGTGCCGTACGGTCGCGTCGCCACGTCGAGGCCCCCACGCAGCCGCCCATCAAAGACGAAGGAGCACCCGCCATGCAGATGAAGCTGGAACTCGTGCTGATCCCCGTGACCGATATCGACCGGGCGAAAGCCTTCTACAGCGATCAGGCCGGCTTTGCCGTCGACGTCGACGTCACGCCCGCGCCGAACGTGCGCGTCGTCCAGATGACCCCGCCCGGGTCGAGCTGCTCCGTCACCATCGGCACAGGGCTTCCACATCTGTCCGACATGCCTCCCGGCTCGATCAAGGGGATCCACCTTGTCGTCGACAACATCGAACGTGCTCGCGAGGAGCTTGTCAGCCGCGGCGTGGCTGTCGGTGACATCGACGACTCCAGCGGCGGAGGGGTGAGGTACGCCGAGTTCACCGATCCCGACGGGAATCTGTTCCTCCTCCAAGAGATGGCCTGGCGCACCGGCGACACCTACTGACGGTCGAGTCCGACGTGGTCGCCGGGTACGCCACCCCGCGCACGAGTCTCCACTGCTGCTTTCGCGCCGTCGCACGTCGGCGCCTGCTGCAGCTAATCTGCCGTGATGAGGAACGTGCCGCGCCCACCATCGAGGTACGTCATCGCCCCGGAGGTAGCCATCGCGCTCGCTCGCCATGAGGTTCCTCTGCTCGATGAGCATGAGCTACTGGCGCCCACGCTCTTTCGCTCGCAGGTGCTGTCGCTCCTCTACCAGGCAGTCGCCCGCGGTGAGACAACGAAGGCGGACGCGGATCAGCAACTGGGCTACGTCCGTTCACTGCGGATGCGACTGCTCGGCGACCGGGTTCTCCAGAGCGTCGCCTGGAAGATCGCCGCGGATCTCGGCTGGGCTGACACGTTCGACGCCGAGTACGTTGCGCTGACTCGTCTGCAGGCAGACGCGCTGGTCACCCTCAACGAGGATCTGGCCCGGGCAGTGGCGGGTGTTGTCGCTGTCGCACCTCTCGACGCATTGACCCGATCTGCCGCGCCATGACAGCGATGGTGGAGGCAGCGTGAGCCAGTCACTCGCCTTCGTGCACGAGATGTATCAACAGCGGGTGATCTTCGGCAGTGGATCGGCCCGCGCATGCCTGCCCGCTGAGGCTCACCGCCTGGGCGGCACCCGCGTGCTCGTCGTCGTCACCGAGTCACAACGCGCGCTCGCAGAGGACCTGGCCCACGAGTTGCCGGTAGTGGGAAGCGTCGACCAGGTCCGGATGCACGTCCCACTTGACGTAGCCGAGGCGGCCAGGCGACAGGCCATCGACCTGCGGGCAGACCTGTTGCTCAGCATCGGTGGAGGCTCGACGATAGGGACCGCCAAGGCCGTCGCACTCACGTCTGGCGTACCGGTGCTCGCGGTACCCACGACGTACGCCGGTTCCGAGGCCACCCCCGTGTGGGGTGTCACGGACGCCGGCCACAAGTCAACCGGGACCGATTCCCGAGTCCTGCCGCGAACCGTTGTCTACGACCCCGAGCTCACCGTCACCCTGCCAGCCGGCCCCTCCGTCGCCAGCGGGCTCAACGCCGTCGCGCATTGCGTGGACTCACAGTGGGCGCCGGGCGCCAATCCGGTCAACCGCGTCCTGGGGCTCGAAGGTCTGACGACCCTGACGAAGGGCCTGCGACTCGTGCACGCCACCCCCACCGAGCTGGCCGGGCGATCGCAGTGTCTTTACGGCGCCTACCTAGCCGCCCTCAGCTTCGCCAGCGCCGGACCGGGGCTGCACCACAAGATCTGTCACGTGCTGGGTGGCAGTTGGAACCTGCCGCACGCCGACACACACGCGGTCATGCTTCCGCACGTGGTCGCCTTCAATGGACCCTTCGCATCGGAGGCCGTCAGCCGGCTGGCCGCGGCTCTCGGTACTGCGGATGCCCTTGCCGGCCTGCTCGACCTGTACGACGAGCTCGAGGCGCCTGCGTCGTTGCGCGAGCTGGGGCTGGCGTCGAGCGATCTGCCCGAGGCTGCGGCCCTGGTGGCTGAGGTGGCACCGACGGACAATCCCCGCCCGATCAGCGCGCGATCCATGGAGGACCTCTTGCGCAGCGCTTGGAACGGGCGGAGCGCCTTGCGGGGCCACCGGCTTCGGTTGCCATGGTGACCAGCCCAGAACCGATGGTCGCCCACGAAATAGTGTGCTGGGAGCACCGGTTCGCCCAGCGACCAGACATCCACTGCTCTTCACGGGAGGCATCGTGAGCACCATCGCCCCGCACGGACTGCACCACGTCACGGCTATCGCGTCGGATCCGCAGCGCAACGTGGACTTCTACACCCGCGTCCTCGGTCTGCGGCTGATCAAGCGCACAGTGAACTTCGATGCGCCAGAGTCCTGGCACCTGTACTACGGCGACGAGCGGGGCCGCCCCTCTTCGCTGCTCACGTTCTTTCCCTGGCCGGACGTTCCCCAGGGCCGTCACGGCGCGGGCATGACCAGCGCTACGGCGTTCTCGGTGCCGCCCGAGGCGCTGGGGTGGTGGCACGAGCGACTGAAGGGCCTCGGTGTCGATGTCGACGCGCCGGTCCAGCGCGACCAGGAGGAGGTCCTGACGCTGCGCGACCCGGACGGCATGGTGCTCGATCTTGTCGCGGCGGAGGGCGATGGCCGCTCCGGATGGGACGGCGTCGCCGCCATTCCGGCCGAGCAGGCTGTACGCGGACTGCATGCGATCACGCTCTCGGAGCGGGCGCTCGATCCGACGGCCTCCATGCTGACCGAGCTGCTCAGCATGGGCGTAGCCACCGAGGAGGACGACCGAGTGCGTTTCACGATGTCTGATGGCGGCTCGGGCGCGCTCGTCGACGTCGCGGCGGGAGCCTCGAGTCGCGGGTTGCAGGCCGGGGGCACTGTCCACCACGTGGCTTACCGCGCTCCGGATCTCGAGACGATGACGCAGTGGCAGCAGTCGCTCAGCGAGGCGGGTGTGGCGGTGACAGAGATCCGCGACCGCCAGTACTTCAAGTCCATCTACTTCCGGGAGCCGGGCGGGGTGCTGTTCGAGATAGCGACGGACACGCCCGGCTTCGACATCGACGAGCCGTTGCTCGAGCTCGGCCGCTCGTTGCGGCTACCGCCTTGGCTGGAGCCCAGCCGGGAGCAGATCGCCGCCGCTCTGCCACCGATCGAACTGAGCGACGAGCGGCTCGGCGCGTGACCGGACTCCTCGACCGACCCCACCTGTGGCGCAGCGGTGCCGGTGGTCCCCCGCTGCTGCTCCTGCATGGCACCGGCGGTGACGAGCACGACCTGCTCACCCTGGCCGAGCGGCTGTCGCCCGCGTCGCCGGTGCTG
Source organism: Nocardioidaceae bacterium (assembly GCA_035633755.1). Taxonomy (GTDB): domain Bacteria; phylum Actinomycetota; class Actinomycetes; order Propionibacteriales; family Nocardioidaceae; genus DASQEH01. The sequence continues at coordinate 59,574 of DASQEH010000073.1, forward strand.
TCCCCACGAGGCGCGGTCCTCGAGCATGGCATGCCCCGGTTCTTCCGCCGATTGGCCGAAGGTGTGTTTGACGAGGACGACCTCCGGCTGCGTACCGATGAGCTCGCCGAATTCGTGACGGCTGCCGCTGAGGAGCACGACGTGGCACCGGGGTCCTTTGTCGCCGTCGGTTTCTCGAACGGGGCGAACATCGCTTCATCGCTGCTGATGCGGCGGCCGGAAGTGCTCCGTGGTGCAGTCCTGCTTGCAGCGATGGTGCCGTACTCCATCCCACCGGCAGGGGCGGACCTGTCCCGGCACCTTGTCGTGGTGTCCAACGGCCGTCAAGATCCCATGGCGACGCCCGACCAGACCCGTACTCTCGTGGGCCAGTTGCGCGCGCTCGGCGCCGATGTGCATGAACTGCTGTTCGACGGCGGCCACACCATCGACCCGGCTCAGTTGCCCCGCATCAGCGAGCTCATCGGCGCAGGCTGACGCGACGGCCGCGAGCCTCGGCCGTCGCGGCTCGCTTTCGGCTGGGTCGGACGGCCACCGCCTACGACACAGACCCGGCCGCCGAGGTGCGCGGCCCGGCGAACATGGCCGACAGGAACGCCGCCCCCGCGCCAAGCAGGCCCGCACCGGAGGCGACCCAGAAGCTGGTCGACGCGCCGGCAGCATCCACCACGACCCCCACCAGGGCGGCGCCGGGTGCCACACCCGCCCCCAGCCCGGTCGTGATCAGCGCGATGCCCTCGGTCAGTCGAGCCGACGGCACAGACTCCTCTACCCATCCGAAGCTGGCGATCAGCGTTGGTGAGATGGCGAACCCGGAGAGGAAGAGGAACACCCCGAGCGTGACGAAGCTGCCTACGAACGGCAGCGGCAGCATAAGCAAGCCGAGGGCGAGCATGCCCCAGCGGAACCGGGTGGCGTTGGAGGCCCGCATGTGGATTGCGCCCGTCACAATGCCCGACAAGAGACTGCCGACGGCCCAGATCGAGAGCATCAGACCGGACAACGGCTTGGAGCCGAGCTCCTCGGAGAACGCCACGGTCGCCACTTCCGCGCCGCCCAGCAGCGCGCCCATCAGGAACGCGCAGAAGATGAGCGGGCCCAGCACATTCCACGGCATCGACGACCCCGGGTCTGTGCGAGTCTGGCCCGTCGCTGGTGGCTCGGTTGTCTTCTGGCCGACCAGTACCGCTGTGCCGACAACGGTCGCGACGATGGCTGTCGAGAGGCCGGCGAGCGGGTGTACGACCGTGGCAAGGACGGTCACCAGCGCCGGTCCGACGATGAACACAGTCTCGTCGACGACCGCCTCGAAGGAGTAGGCGCTGTGCAGCTCCCGCTTGTCGGTAACGAGATGGGACCAGCGGGCGCGGATCGACGACCCGATCTGCGGCATCGTCGCCCCGGACAGCGCCGCGCACAGGTGCGGCACGGGCACGGGGAGATCCATCTCCACGGCTGCCATCATCATCGCCAAGCCGATTCCTGTCACCGCAGCGCAGACCGGCAACACCCGTCCCTGCCCGAGCCGGTCTATGAGCCGAGCCTGAGGGACCGCGAAGACAGCATTGGCGATGAGGTACGCCGCCGAGATGGTGCCTGCCAGCGAGTACGAACCGGTGCGCGTCGAGACGAGCAGTACGACACCGAGGCTCACCATCGAGATCGGCAGCCGCGCGACCAGACCGCTCATGGAGAACACCAGTGCCCCTGGAAGGGCCAGAATCTTGCGATAGGTCGTGAGCATCGAGAACCGATCGTAGAGCCAGGCCTCCGTTCGCCCCACATGTCCAGCATCTCGAGCGGCGTAGGCCAGCGGCACAATGGGGCCCGTGACGACAGATCGACTGGACCCGCTGGACGTGGCTCTGCCTGCGCTGGACGTCAACGACGTCGAGGACATCTTGGCTCGTGCCTGGGGCGTCGGCGGCGAGCTGAGTGTGCTGCATGGCGAGCGCGACCTGAACTTCCGGGTCACCGAGCCATCGGGAACGCGCTACGTGCTCAAGGTTCAGAACCCGGCGGACTCGTCGGCCGTGGTGGACTTCCAGACCAGCGCCGCCCGCCATCTCCGTAGGGTCGCCCCGGAGCTACGGATCTCTGATGTCATCCCAACCCGCTCGGATGAGTCGTGGACGACGACCACCGACGCCCAGGGTCGCCTCTGTTACGTCCGACTGCTGAGCTTCCTGGAGGGCCACCATCCAGCACGCGACGACCTGAACGAGCAAGCTCTGTTCGCTTGGGGACGCACCTGCGCGTCCCTGGGGCGAGCGCTCCGCGGCTTCTTCCACCCAGAAGCCGGCTACCCCATCGCCTGGGACATCAAGCGGCTGCCCGACATCAAGGTCTGGGCGTCGGCTCTCGACGGCGAGCACCGCTCTGCGGTGCTCGAGGTGATCGCCCGGCACGAGCAGCGAGTTGCGCCGGCGCTGCCAGGTCTGCGCGCCCAGGTGATCCACAACGACCTGAGTAGGGAGAACGTCCTCGTCGACGAAGGCCACCGGATCACCGGCATCACCGACTTCGGTGACATGACGTACACGCCGCTCGTCTGCGACCTCGCAGTCGCGATCGCCGACGTCATCGACGGGCGAGCGGGCTCCCTGCTGCTGGCGGAACCGATGATCGCCGGCTATGTCTCCGTCACGCCGCTGGAGGCAGCAGAGGCCAGCCTGCTTGCTGATCTGGTCGCCGGGCGCTGTGCGGCGGCTCTTGCAATCCCGGCCTGGCGCCAGCGACAGCGGGGATCCGCTCCCGAGCTCTCCCCCGGCGCCTGGGCGTTCCTCCAGGAGCTACTGGACCACGGCCTCGATCGCGTCGCTGCCAGATTCGCCGGGGTAGCGGCCGGACCTCCGTACAAACGGCGGTCGACTCCCTCGCTCACAGCCGCCCGGAGCCGAGTGCTCGGCCCGCTCTCGCTCAGCTACCAGAGTCCGGTCCACCTCGTCGCTGGTAACGGAGTGGAACTGCATGACGCTGACGGCGGCACGTACATCGACGCCTACAACAACGTTCCGGTCGCGGGACACTCCCATCCGGCCGTCTCGGCGGCGGTGACGGCCCAGATTCGGCTGCTGAACACCAACAGCCGCTACCTCCATGAGGCGCCGGTGGAGCTCGCCGAGCGACTCCTCGCCACGATGCCCGACCATCGGCTCGACCGGGTGCTGTTCGTGAACTCCGGCAGCGAGGCGAACGACCTTGCGTGGCGGATCGCGTGCTTCGCGACCGGCCGGAGCGGAGGCGTCGTCACGGACTTCGCCTACCACGGTGTTACCTCGGCAACCGCCGCTCTGTCTCCGGAGAGCTGGCCAGCAGGCGACCATCCTTCCCACGTCCGCCTCGTTGATCCGCCGCTCAGGCAGATGGCTGCACCACGCACCGTCGGGGTGGCCGCCGAGGAGCTTGCCAGGGACGGGCACGGCCTGGCCGCCATGTTCGTCGACGGCGCCTTCACCAGCGACGGCATACTCGGACCCGCGCACGCCTGGACGGCGGCTGCTCTCGCGGCGGTCCGGGCCGCGGGCGGGCTCTATGTCGCAGACGAGGTCCAGGCCGGCTACGGCAGGACCGGCGATCACCTGTGGAGCTTCGCGGCGGGCCAGCTCGAGGCGGACCTCGTGACGCTCGGGAAACCGATGGGCAACGGCTTTCCGGTGGCAGCCGTCCTGGGACCCGCCGCTCTCATCGACGCCTTCATGGAGGACACCGAGTATTTCAGTACCTTCGGCGGGAACACCGTGGCCTGTGCCGCGGCGCTCGCAGTGCTGCGCACAGTGGACGAGGAGGGTCTGACGGCTAACGCGCGAGCCGTCGGGGCTCACCTCACCAGCCTGCTGGCAGACCTGGCAACGCGTGATGTGACGCTGGCAGCACCGCGCGGCTGGGGCCTCGCGATCGGCGCTGACATCCGCTCCGCCGAGGACGGTCTCCCGGCCCCTGGGATCGCACGGCGGGTCATCGACCGGATGCGCGACCGTGGCGTGCTCATCGGCCTGACAGGCGCTGACGGATCGACATTGAAGATCCGCCCGCCGCTGGTCTTCACGATGGCTCACGCAGACAGGCTGGCGACCGAGCTGGAGGCATCCTTACGCGAACTCAGCACCTGAGTGCGAGCGATCGCGCTTCGGTGGCCTCGTCGTCGCCGAAAACCGCGGTGGACCCTGGTCCTCCTGCAAACACCGCGCGTAGAGGAGGATGCCCTTGGGCCACGGGTAGGAGGCCTCATCGTGACCGGTACACGGCCCTCGCCGATAGGGAGCGGAGGTGGCTGATGCGGTGGTACAGCGAACACCTGCTGCCCAAGCTGCTGAACCGTGCCATGGATACCGGAGAGATCCGCCGGATACGGGCTCGAGTCACGGCCGGCTTGGTCGGGGACGTGCTCGAGCTCGGCTTTGGAACCGGACACAATCTCGCCTACCTCCCGGCGGCTGTGACCCGGCTGCTCGCGGTCGAGCCCTCGGTGACCAGCATCGAGCTCGCGACCCGCCGGATATCCGCCTCCGCGATCCCTGTCGACGTCATCGGTCCTGACGGGCAATGTCTCCCGTTGCCCGACACATCGGTGGACTCGGCGCTCTGCACCTGGAGCCTGTGCACGATCCCCGACCCCGTCGCCGCGGTCCGCGAGGTCCGACGGGTGCTACGCCCCGGTGGTCAGCTGCACTTCGTCGAGCACGGGCTGGCTCCCGACAAGAGCGTTCGCCGCTGGCAGCGCCGGCTGAACCCGATGCAGCGGCGGTTCATGGGTGGGTGCCACCTCGACCGTGACATCGCTGAGCTTCTCCGCCTCGGCGGCATGACCGTCACACACCTGGAGAGGTACTACGGGCAGGAGGAGCTGAAGGCCTTCGCCGCGATGTACGAGGGCAAGGCGGTCGCCGCCTCGAGCATCCGGTCCGTTGGCCCATGACGCGGGAAGGAGCGATATGTTGGCGCCGACCGACTGCGATCCTTCCTGTGAGCCGAGGGCACGATGAACCTTTCGAAGCTTCGCCTGTCCGGGACCGTTTCTGCGGCATTGACGACGGCACTGCTGGCTACCTCGTTGTCGGGTGTAGCTGCGCAATCGGCAGGACAGCCCCAACCAGGCGAAGCGGAGGCGCGACCAGCCCGTGCGGTCGCCGCGCCGAGCTGGATCCCGTGTCGCGATGGGTTTCAATGTGCGGACGTCAGCGTCCCGCTGGACTACGACATGCCCGCTGGCGAGAAGATCACGATATCGGTGATCCGGCTGCCTGCAGCGTCCTCGCAGCGGCGGATCGGCTCACTGTTCGTGAATCCCGGTGGGCCCGGTGGATCGGGCGTTGAGGTCGTGCGTGGGGTGGCTCAACTTCTCCCATTGGAGCTGCGTGAGCGCTTCGACATCGTCGGCTTCGATCCGCGTGGGATCCTGCGCAGCACACCACTTCGGTGCTACTCCACCTTGGCGCAGGCTGTTCGAGGCCTTCCGCCCTTTGCATTCCCCGTCACGACCAGGCAAGAGAACACCTGGATAGCTGCGAACCAGCGTCTGGGGACTGCGTGTGGCCGCCATGCCGGCCCCATACTCGGGCACATGTCAACAGCCGACGTTGCCCATGACATGGACTACCTTCGGCGCGCGGTGGGTGACGACACACTCACCTACCTCGGACTGTCCTACGGTTCGGTATTGGGGCAGACGTACGCCAATCTGTTCCCAGACAAGGTGCGATCCCTCGTCATCGACGGCGTGCTGGACCCGCGACAGTGGGCAGGCGCCGGTGCCGCGGGTGACCGAGTGCCGCTTGGCACTCGTGTCCGCAGCGCCGTCGGCGCACGGCGGACCCTCCTCGAATTCTTCCGCCTCTGC
>DASQEH010000074.1:0-8399 GCA_035633755.1 Nocardioidaceae bacterium
AGGGTATGGATGTCGCGGCGCAAGATCTTGAGACCCGGCCGCAGAAGTGGTCGCACGAGGGCTCCTGACGTCGAGGTGTGGGGACCACGTCAGGGTGCCAAATGAGGCGGCTGCGTGGAGTTCGTCGTCCACAGCGGCGGCTTGTCCACAACGGCGTCGTCATGTCGACGCGCGGCCAAGTGAGTCTGGGAGGGCGGGTCAGTCCGGGGAGCCGGTGATCCGGGTGGCCCGGTGGAGCCGAGTGGCCGGTGGAGCCGAGTGGCCGGTGGAGCCGAGTGGCCGGTGAAGCCGAGTGGCCGGTGAAGCCTGAGGCCGGTGAATCCTGGCGGCCATCAGTCCCAGGAGGGCTAGTGTCAGCCTGAGGAGGGCGGGCTCGCGTCGTGGACGGGCCGGCCCTCCGTCAGGCTGGGATGTCAGGCCTTGCCGAGGATCCGGTTGAGGTTGGTGCTACAGACGGGGCAGGTGGCCTTCGCCATCCGGGTCCCCTTGTCGTTGACGCGTACCTCTCCCGAGGCCTCACGCTTCTCTTTGCACTTGACACAGTAAAACTCGCCGCTCCAGGTCTCAGCCATGGAGGCCTCCTTCTCGTGTACGGACGGTGGGGCGGGTCTCGCCGCCAACCGCAGTCGCCGCGACAGTGGACAGCGCTTCCCGCTCACGTCCGGGCAGGTGCCCCAGCGACCTCGCGTCACCCTACGGCATGTTTTGGCTCCCCCGTACACACGTCGTCCTCAGGCGTGGCGTCAGCCTCGCTGAGCGGGCCGCCATCGGCCGTTCCCGCCGCGTCGGACGACCGGCTGGCAGCGGCGAAACCTTCGAGGAACCCGCGAGCGCGCTCGACAGATTCGAAGCGGTTGACCCACTCCCAGAAGGCCTTGCCGTGTCCGGGCACCAGCAGGTGAGTGAGCTCGTGGAGCAGGACGTAGTCGACCACGAAGGACGGCATCCCCTGCAGTCGGGCGGACAGCCGAATGGTGCGGTCGAGCGGCGTGCACGACCCCCACCGAGCGTGCTGGTTGGTGACCCAACGGACGGAGGCCGGCGATGCCTTGCCGTCCAGGTACCGGGCCGACAGCCGCTCGGCACGGGCTTGCAGGGCCTGGTCGTCAGGTCGGCGCCGGAGCTCGGCGCGGGTGACTCGGGCAACCATCGTGTCGACCCACCGCCGCTCATCAGCCCGGCTGAGCCGCTCGGGGACCAAGACGACGATCGTGTTGCCCTCGCGGTACGCCGATACCGTCCGGGTACGTCGCCGCGAACGTCGTACGTCAACGTCGAAGGCGGGCGAGTCAGGTTGTTGCTCCACGGGCGCAACGCTAGCGTCCGCGCCACGCACGCCGGACTGGCGTTGCTGGCCTGTGGGCAAGTATTTCTCGTCCACAGGCGGTGGAGCGGGATCTCCCTGCCTGCTGGGGATATCCGGTGGATGACGACTCCGGCGTCCACAGGTGACCACTAGCTTTTCCACTCCCGGTCCACAGGTGCCTCGACCGCCTGCACAAACGGTCCACAGGTTATCCACAGGAGTGGAGATGGGGGGATTGACGCTTGTGGTTGCCCGCGCCTAGCGTCAAGACATCGATAAGGCCCTCAGGGTAAGCACGGCGTCAGCAAGGGGAAGGCGAGCGCCATGTGATACCCCTGGGGGTCTTATTGGTGGGACGTCCCCACGAGCTCGCGCGACCACTCCACCAGCTCGCGCAAGGGAGCGTCGAGCCCAGGCGGCAGGGTCCGCCGGCTGAACCAGCGCACCTCCAGAGACTCTGCACTCACGCTCGGAAGGGCGTCCGGCGGCGCGACCGCGACGTACCGGACGTCCAGATGGTGCGAGGGCCGCACCGGCCCACACCGCACCTCGTGCGTACTCAGCTGCACGGGCTGGGTGCCGACCAGCTGCAGCGTCGCGATGCCCGACTCCTCCCGGGCCTCCCGCAGCGCTGCCTGGGCGAACGTCGCATCGGTACGTTCGCAGTGGCCGCCGAACTGCACCCAGATGCCGTACTTGCGGTGCAGGTTGAAGAGGACGTGCTCGCCGTCGGAGCTGACGACGAGTGTGCTGGCCGTGAGGTGGTCGGGATGGCATTCCCGGAACGGTGCGTCGTGATGCTCCGCCAGGTGGCGCAGGTACGTCGTCCGCAGCCGTTCCTGCTCCGGGTTCGGCGCCACCCAGTGTTCGAGGACGTCGATGGCATCGGCGTGCACGGTCGTCACAGGCGTGAGCAACTGCGGCCGACCTGCGAACGGCGCTCAGCGAGGCGGGTTGGTCGTGTCGTCACTGTCGTCGTCGGTGGCCTTCGACGGCTCCTCCTCAGCACCTGCCGGACCGGGCTGGGGGTTGTCGTCGCCAGGCGCTGCGCCCTGTTGGAGCAGCGCGTTGAGCTCGGCGTCGAACTCGTCGGAGTCCACGTCGATGTTGTCGGCCTCCCTGGTCCGTTCGGCGAATGCCAACGGGTCATCGAGGTCGGTTGCCTGCGGCAGCAGGTCCGGGTGCGCCCATACGGCGTCTCGCGCCGCTGCTCCCTCCGCCGCTCGAAGTGCCCCCCACAACGCGGCGGCGTCACGCAGCCTGCGCGGCCTCAGCTCGAGGCCGACCAGCGCGGCGAAGGTCGCCTCCGCGGGACCACCCGCAGCCCGCCGCCGACGGACCGCCTCGCGCAGAGCCGATGCTTCCGGCATCACGTTGTCCGTGGCTTGGCTGACGACCTCGTCCACCCAGCCCTCGATGAGAGCCAGCGTCGTCTCGAGCCGGGTGAGGGCTGCCTGCTGGGCGGGGGAGTGCTCGAGGTCGAAGAGGCCGCCCGACAGCGCTTCCTGAAGCGCCTCCATGTTGGTGGGGTCGAGGGTGCGCATGTTCTGCTCGATCGCGGAGGTGTCGATGCTGATGCCGCGGCTGTAGTCGGCGATGGCGGCGAACAGATGAGCGCGCAGCCAGGGTGCCTGAGCGTAGAGCCGCTGGTGGGCACACTCGCGCAGCGTCAGATAGAGGAGCACATCGGACTCGGCCACCTGCAGGCCGGTGCTGAACTCCAGCGCGTTGCTGATGACAAGCGCGGGTGTCGAGTCGGCTCCCACCGGGAAGCCGATGTCGGTCGACGACACCACTTCTTGCGAGAGGCCGCCGACCGCCTGCCCGATCTGCTGGCTGAAAAGCGCGCTGCCGATCTGGTTGAGCATGCCGAGCATGGGTCCGGCCATCGCCTTGGCCTCAGCGGGGAGCGCAGCTCCCATCGACGACACGACGCTCACGGCGATCGGCTCCACGAGCTCGCGCCAGGCCGGGATGCTGGCCTCGACCCACTCGGCCCGGCTCCACGCGGTGACGGTGGTTGACGAGGCTGGGAAGTCGGTGACCCCGTCGAGCCAGTGCTCGGCGAGTCGAGCGGCATCGGCCACCTTGGCGATGTCGCCGGCATTGGGGGAGCGGTCGGGCTGTTGGGCGACGACCTGGCGCGCAAGGTCGCGAGCGAGATCCCAGTTGACGGCGCCGTCGTGCGGGGCGAACATCCGTTGCAGCTGGCCGAACATGGCTTGCAGTCCTGCGGCGTCCCCGCCCAGGACGCTGCCGAACATCTGCTCGAAGGGAGTTCCGGCGAACGGGTTCTGCGACTGCCCCTGGGGGTCGTCGTCGCTGCCGGAGCTGTCGCGGGGGAGATCTGCCATGTCTCCAACGTACTTGGTGGCGCCGCAGACGTTAGGGTCGTGAGGTGAGCGACTTGATCCGCCTGCTCTCCGTGTCCGACGCGGCCCTCGACCTCGGACAGGTGTACGCCGCGGTCGACGACCCGGCGGCTGGAGGCATCGCGGTCTTCGTGGGGACGGTCCGCCAGGTCGACGGCGGCAAGCGGGTCACGCGGCTGGACTACACGGCCCACCCGAGCGCCGAGGCAGTGCTGTCGTCGGTGGCCGATGACATCGTGGCGAAGTACGACGTGATCGCCCTAGCCGCGGTGCACCGGGTCGGCTCGCTGGAGATCGGCGACGTGGCCGTCATCACAGCGGTGTCGTGCGCTCACCGCGGTGATGCGTTCGACGCCTGCCGGGCGCTGATCGACGACCTGAAGCTACGTCTGCCCGTCTGGAAGCACCAGATCTTCGCCGACGGGACCGAGGAATGGGTGGGCACACCGTAGCCGCGACTCGGCTGCGGGCTGTGGGCGACGTACGCTGAAGCAGTCCGAGCATGCGGAGGTCGCAGTGCAAGTCTTGTGGTGGCTGGTGCCTCCGCTGGGAGCAACGTTGGTGGCGATGCTGTGGGCCGGCTGGGCCGGCCGCGAGCGCGACCACGTGCGCCGCGACGACTCCGACGAGGCGCTCGACAAGATGGCCACCGCCCTGGCCCGCCCCGTGCCGACGTCGAAGAAGCGGATCGCGTCAGCGGTGATCGAGCCAAGCCATGGCGTTGCCCTGCGGGGAGCGGCACGTCGCCGCCAATCCGCCGCTGACAGGTCGCGATGACCCGCACTCGGCCATGAGCAGGAGGACTGCATCACTGACGGTTGCCTCCCTGGTCCTCGTGGCGTTGGTCTGCGTGGCGATCTTCGTGCCGATGCCGTATGTCGTGATGTCGCCGGGCCTCACCGAGAACACGCTGGGCACGGTCAAGGGCAAGCCCGTCATTGCCATCACCGGGCACAAGACGTACCCCACCTCGGGACATCTCGACCTCACCACGGTGTCGGTGACGTCACCAGGGAGCCCGTCCCGGCTGCCCGACATCCTGGCGGCCTGGTGGTCGGCCGATGAGATCGTGCTGCCACGAGACGTCGTCTATCCACCCGAGCAGAGCGTGCAGGCGGTGAAGAAGGAGAACGAGGCCGCCATGCTCGACTCGCAGTCGCTGGCGATTGCCGCTGGGCTGGCTGAGGCGGGTATCGACTCCGTCTCGGTCACTGTCCACAGCGTTGAAGACGGAGCCCCGGCTGACGGTGTCCTGCGCAAGGGCGACGAGATCGTGGCCGTCAACGGCCGACGGGTCGACTCGAGCGACGACGCTGTAGCCGCCATCTCGGGACTCGCGCCGGGCAAGCGCGTGAAGCTCATGGTGAGCCGGGACGGTGAAGACCGCACGGTGTCGGTCACGACCGAAGCCTCGCCCGACGACGAGACCAAAGCGCGGGTCGGAGTGCAGCTGAGTGAGGACTTCGACCCGCCCTTCGACGTCAAGGTCACCCTCGGCCGAGAGATAGGCGGCCCGAGCGCGGGGCTCATCTTCGCGCTCGCGATCTATGACCGCATCACGCCGGGGGAGCTCACGGACGGCCGCTACGTGGCCGGCACGGGCACGATCGACTCTGCCGGCGCAGTCGGACCGATCGGCGGGATCCAGCAGAAGATCGCCGGGGCTTCGGCGAACGGAGCGACGATCTTCCTGGTGCCCGCCGACAACTGTGCCGAGGCAGGGCAGTCCCCGCTGGCCGATGAGATCGATCTGGTGAAGGTCGCCACCATGGACGACGCCGTAGCCGCCCTGCGGGCCTATGCCGAGGGCACCGAGTCGACACTGACGATGTGCGGGAGCTGACGATGGCCGACATAGAGGCGTCCGAGCTCTCACCGACCGCGTTGGGGCTGCGCATGGCTGTGGTCGAGGTCGAGCGGCACGTCAGCGACTCCGGGTGGGACCAGCCGTCCCGCCTGTTCGCGCTGGTACCGACCGACGAGCTGGCTGCCGCCGAACCGCAGTTGGCCGCCGAGCTCGGTGTGGGCGACGGCTCCCAGCAGCTATTGACACCGATCGAGCAGGAACTAGATGACCACACCATCTCGTTGGAACAGCTATTGGGAGAGATCATGTGGCCGGTGTCCGTGGTCGGGGCGCTCGCGGTGCTTGAGCGCGTCGTACTGCCACCACCGGCGGAGGAGGCCGTTCCTGCGGACCCCGCGGAGGCTGCGGAGTTCGCTGCTTCGCATGCCGATCGTCAGGACGTACGCATCGCCGTCGGAGTCCTGCGCAGCGGCGAGGCACACGGCGTACTCCGGCTGCGCTCCCATGACGATGACAACTCCCTGATACACGGCGCCGACGTGGTGCCAGACCTGGTGGCAGCCCTGCGTGAGACGCTGGTCGAGTATGACGAGTGAGCGCAGCACACTTGGTTCAGACGCAGACAGCATGAGTTACGGGGGCCGAAGGTTGAGTACAGAGCAGTTGAGGCGAGGGGAGTCGAGTGAGCGGCATCTTTGACGAGGACGGTCCTCGTCCGGCCGGCGCATCGGCGGCTCAACGTACGCCGTCGAAACGCCCGCGAGCCCTTCTGCCGACGCTCGCGATCGTCGCAGCGCTGGTCATCCTCTTCAGCCTGTTCGTCGAGGTGTGGACGACGAGGCTGTGGTACCACGCTCTCAACTTCGACGTCGTGTTCAACACCGTGCTGTGGACACGGGTAGGCCTGTTCATCGTCTTCGGACTGATCCTGTCGGCGGTCACGGTCGCCAACATCCTCGTGGCCTTCCGGGCGCGCCCGATCCTGCTGGGCGACGGGTACCGCAACCCGACGGTTGAGCGGTACCAGGACACCGTGGACCCGATCCGGCACCTGGTGATCGCCGGCATCGGCCTGGTGATGTTCATCTTCGGTGGCTCCAGCGGCTCCGGCCAGTGGAAGACGTACCTGCTGTGGCGCAACGGCGGCGATTTCGGCCAGGTCGACCAGTTCTTCAACCGCGACATCGGCTTCTTCGTCTTCGGCTACCCGTGGTACCGCTTCCTGGTCACGTTCGGCTTCACCGTGCTGGTGGTCGGCATCCTCGCGGCGCTGGCCACGCACTACCTGTACGGAGGGATCCGGCTACAGGCGCGACGGGACCGGGTCTCCAAGGCGGCTCAGATCCAGCTCTCGGTCCTGCTGGGGCTGTTCATGCTGGTCAAAGCCGTCTCGTACTGGCTGGACCGGTTCGGGTTGGAGATCGCCGAGGGCCGCCTGCTGACCGGCATCTCCTACACCGACGAGCACGCCGCCTTGCCGGCCAAGAGCATCCTCGCCGTCATCGCCATCATCTGTGCCCTGTTGTTCTTCGCCAACGTCATCCGCCCGACGTGGATGCTGCCCGTGCTGGGCCTCGGGTCACTCGTGCTCGCCGCCATCTTGGTAGGAGGCATCTGGCCGGCGGTCGTGCAGCGGTTCTCGGTGAAGCCGACCGAGCCGGAGAAGGAGGCGCCGTACATCGCGAAGAGCATCGAGGCGACGCGTGCGGCGTATGACGTCGACGGTGTCGACGTGCGGCAGTACCCCGGGGTGACCAGTGACACCCCCCTCGAGCTGCAGGAGAAGGCCGCGACGCTGCCCGGGGTCCGGCTGATCGACCCGCGCCTGGTCGCTGAGGCGTTCGAGCAGCTGCAGCAGGTGCGCGGTTTCTACCAGATGCCCGACGTGCTCGACGTGGACCGCTACGTGCTGCCGGGCGAGAACGAGCCGCAGGACGTGGTCCTCGCTGCCCGTGAGCTCGACTTGAGCGGAGTTCCCGCCGACCAGCGCAACTGGAACAACGACCACACGGTCTACACGCACGGCTATGGAGTCGTGGCGGCCTACGGCGAGCGGCGCAGCCCCATCGGTGAGCCGGTCTGGGCGCAGCGTGACCTGCCGTCGGTGGGCGAGCTGGGCAACTTCCGGCAGGAGGTGTACTTCGGGGAGTCCGAGCCTGACTACTCCATCGTGGGCGCACCCGAGGGCACCGCGCCGGTCGAGCTGAACATCCCCGACACCGAGGCGGGAAGCTCGTCCGCCCAGACGTCGACGTACGACGGCAAGGGTGGCGTGCCGATCGGGTCCACGTTCGGGCAGCTGTTGTACTCGGCGAAGTTCTTCGACTCGTCGATCCTGCTGTCGGGCCGCGTGAACAGCGAGTCCAAGATCATCTACGACCGCGACCCACGGACCATGGTCGAGAAGGTCGCGCCCTGGCTGACCGTCGACGGCGACCCGTACCCAGCGGTCGTGGACGAGCGCCTGCTGTGGATCATCGACGGCTACACGATCTCGGAGTCGTACCCGCAGTCGGAACTGGTGGACCTCAGTGAGGCGACGAGCGACTCGCTCACGGCGGAGCAGGCGGTGGCCGGCCAGCAGTCCGACAACATCAACTACATCCGGAACTCGGTCAAGGCGACGGTGGACGCCTATGACGGGACCGTGACGTTGTACGAGTGGGACGAAGACGACCCCATGCTCGACGCCTGGATGAAGGCATTCCCGGGTGCTGTCGTGGCGAAGGGCGAGATCTCCCCTGGGTTGGAGGCGCACCTGCGCTACCCGGAGGACCTGTTCAAGGTGCAGCGCAAGATGTTGTCGACCTATCACGTGACCGACGCGTCGACGTTCTACGAGGGCTCGGAGAACTGGCAGGTGCCGGAGGATCCGACGTTCGCCGGCGCGGGGGTGGCGCAGCCACCGTTCTAC
>DASQEH010000075.1:0-49383 GCA_035633755.1 Nocardioidaceae bacterium
GGCAGCGCCTCGGCACTCGCCTCACGGACGTCCACGCCCGGCAGGCGGGCGGCGACGGCGGCGACGAACGACGAGGACGGGTCGATCGCGGTGACCCGGCCGGTGCCGGCGACGGCGACCAGCCGCGCGGTCAGCGCCCCCGGTCCGCAGCCCACGTCGAGCACTCGGTCGGTGGCCCGCAGGCCGGCCATCGCCACGAGCTGATCGGCCAACGGCTCGGAGTATCTCCCCATGAACCGGCCGTAGGCGTCGGCGGTGACGTCGAAAAGCATCTATCCACTCTAGGGCTCGGAGGGGCCGGCGGGAGCCCTCGGGCCCCCGGTCAGCGGCCCGTCGTACCGCGGCGCTCGGAGCTCGGGCGGGCTCCACTTCGCGGCGTTGTCGAGCAGGTTGGTGGTCGCGCGCTCCATCGCCGCGGCCTCGCCGACAACCCACCACGGCGCCAGGGTGGCGTCGAAGGTCAGGCCGGGCGCGCGTCGGCGGACCCGGACCAGCGCGCGGTCCTCCAGCGCTGGCAAGGACTGGTCAAGCCGCAGCGCCATAGCTTGCCTGCTACCGGGTTGGAAGGAGGACTACCTGGCTGAGCGGGGACTTCTTGACGAGGTCAAGGCCGCCTCCGCCGTCCGAGCCACTCGGCTTGATGAACTGATGCGGCTCTACGGAGACGCCGTTGATCAGGTGGAGGGCGCAAACCCGGAGGACCTACTGACCCTCGACGCATTGGGGCTCCTACTCTCGCCGCGCAGCTTCAACCGCATCAAGGACTGGCGCGGACTCGCCACCCGCTACGACAAACTCGCCATCACCTACCGCGCCGGCGTCGTCCTACGCGCCATCACCCTCTGGCTCCACTAACAAGACACGTCCTAGCGGGACATGGGCGGCGCCACCACTCAGTCGCGGATGACGGTGCCTCCGTCCCGGACGACCGCGCCGGGGTGGCCTTCGCGGTCACCGGGCAGGTCAGCGCCGCCCCCGGCAGACTTCTGCCTGTACTCCGCCCAGGCGAAGTACAGCCAGAACGCAAAGGCCAGCAGGCCGAAGAAGTACCACTGAAGGCCGTAGAAGAACGACGGGCCGGAGCCGAGATCGGGTGGATCCGCCACCGCGGGCGCGGGCGATACTGTTGGCTGCTCCTCCTGAAGGTCGACGAAGCCGTCGTAGACGTCGTAGGGCAGCGTCGATGCGATGCCGTCCGACGAGATCGCCCGCACGTAGCCGTCAGACGGGGTGACCTGCTGAGGGTCATCAGCGGCGTTCCTCCGCACCCAGCCGGTGATGGTCACCTCGCCGGGCGGAGGCGGCGGGACCTCGGGTCGGGAGTTGCCGTTCGCCGTGGTCGCAATCCAGCCTCGATCAACCAGGAGCGCCGTGCCCGACGCCGTGACAAGGGGGAGTACGACGTCCACGCCAGGTGCGCCATCGCGGGTCCGGTACAGCACGATCACCTCATGGGCGTCGTCATACCTGCCGGTAGCCTCCACCCGCGTCCACTCGACGGACTCCGCTACGCCGCGGGTCGTCGTCATGACTTGGTCCACCGGGACCTCCGGAGAGGCGAGATTGGCTTGGATCGACTCGTTGGACGCCTGGCGGTCGGCGTACCGGCGCCACTGCCAGCTCCCCAGCTCCATACAGGTCAGGCCCACGACCAGGACGGCGGCGAGCAGGCCCAGCCAGCGTGGGGTGAGCAGGAAGCGGAACACGGCTCGTCCAACCTAGCCGAGGGCGCAGGCGATGGGAGATCTCTCCCCTCGCGGTGACGCGCACGCCACCGCCCTCTGCCCCGTAGGCTAGGGAGGTGACTACCGGACGACAGACGCTGCCCCTGATCGACCGGTATGGGCGCGTGGGCACCGACCTGCGCGTGTCACTCACCGACCGTTGCAACCTGCGCTGTTCGTACTGCATGCCGGCAGAAGGCCTGGACTGGCTTCCCACCACCGAGGTGCTGACCGACGACGAGGTGGTGAGGCTGATCTCGATCGCCGTGGAGCGCCTCGGCGTGAACGAGATCAGGTTCACCGGCGGAGAACCGCTGATCCGGCGCGGCATCACCGACATCGTCACCCGCACCGCCGCCCTTCGCCCGCGGCCGTCCATCGCCATCACCACGAATGGGCTGGGCCTGGACAAGACCGCGCCCGCGTTGGCAGCAGCGGGTCTCGACCGGGTCAATGTCAGCCTTGACACGGTCCGGCCCGAGACCTTCCACACCATCACTCGTCGCGACCGTCTCGGCGACGTGGTGAGCGGCCTCGAGGCGGCCACCCGCGCCGGGCTGCAACCCGTCAAGATCAATGCGGTACTGCTGCGTGGACACAACGACGACCAGGCACCGGAGCTTCTGCGGTGGTGCGTCGACCGTGGGTATGAGCTGAGGTTCATCGAGCAGATGCCGCTCGACGCCCAGCACGGATGGAGCCGCGCCACGATGATCACCGCCGACGAGATCCTCGCCTCGCTCCAGACGGAGTTCGATCTCACCCCACATGGCGAGGAGCGGGGAAGCGCGCCTGCCGAGCTGTTCCTTGTCAACGGCGGTCCCGCGACGGTCGGCGTCATCGCCTCGGTCACCAGGCCGTTCTGTGGCGACTGCGACCGGGTACGGCTCACCGCTGACGGACAGGTTCGCAACTGCCTGTTCGCCCGGCAGGAGTCCGACCTCAGGACCTCCTTGCGAACCGGCGCGACGGATGCCGAGATCGCCGATCGTTGGCGAGTTGCGATGTGGACCAAGCGACCCGGGCACGGCATCGACGACACGTCGTTCCTGCAGCCGAGCCGCCCGATGAGTGCCATCGGCGGCTGACGCCCCGGCCTGCCGCTCGCCCGCGCCGTGCGGAAACACTGACGACCCGCGAACACTGACGACCCGCTCGGACTGGCCTCAGCCAGGTACCCCATGACATGGGGTGAGCTACGTCGGTGGCACCTCCACCGGGTCGACCGAGCGCATGAAGCCACGAGCGCTCAGGAAGCTCGTCAGCGACTCCTCATGCTGAGGACACGCCAACCAGGTCTTGCGCCGGTCGGGGGTGTGCAGCTTCGGGTTGTTCCAGCGCAGCGCTGCTGTCGCGACCGCCGTGCATCCGCGGGCGGAACACACGAGCGTCTGCGGCTCCGGTGGGGTGGTCGCTGCCTTCTCCTCCTCGGACAAAGCGATGCCGGACAGCCACGGGGGGAGGCTATCCGGCACCACTCGCAATGGCCCTTCCGACGGGGGAACCGGAACGGCCGAACAGAAGTGTCGCACGGCATCTGCCGCAGGTCTAGCCCGAGTTGCGACCGTCCACCGGCGGGGCCGGTGCAGCCTCCAGCAGGGGCCGGTCAGGCGTCATGAAGGCGTCGGGTCCGTAGCCGCCGCGCCGGTCGGTGGCGTTGGCGAGAACCACCGCCACGTAGGGCAGGAACACGGCGCCCGCGACAAATGACCACCGCAACGGCCCGGTCGACACGACCGCGAGGACGAAGCAGATCGTCCGGATCGCCATGGAGATGAGGTAACGCACCTCCCTGCGGCGGATGTCAACGCTCTGCGCCGGCCGGGCGGAGGTGATGGGGATCGGGCTGTCCAAATGCGAGTTCAAGCGTGCGCTCCTTCGTCGTCAACGGTACGCCGCAGGTGCCCCGGATCGGTAATGCAGGCTATGCATCCGCAAGCAGCAGCCGGAAGCGCCCCGGGTGGTCGACGCCTGCGGCAGCCGGTAGCGTCGGGCTCCCGTCGAGAGGAGAGTGCCGTGGGCCGGTCCGTGCTCGTCACCGGAGGCAACCGAGGTATCGGGCGCGCCATCGCCACCGCCTTCGCCGATGCTGGAGACAACGTGGCGGTGACGTACCGCTCAGGCGAACCGCCTCCGGGCGTGCTGGCCGTGAAGTGCGACGTGACGCAGGCCGGCGACGTCGAGGCCGCCTTCAGCGAGGTCGAAGGCGCGCAGGGGCCCGTTGAGGTCGTGGTGTCCAACGCCGGTATCACCCGCGACACCCTGCTCTTGCGCATGTCGGACGACGACTGGTCTTCGGTGATCGACACGAACCTGACCGGCTCGTTCCGCGTGACCAAGCGGGCCGCGAAGGGGATGCTGAGGCTCAAGCGCGGACGCATCATCCTCATCTCGTCCGTGGTCGGTCTGCTCGGCTCGGCAGGGCAGGTCAACTACGCCGCCAGCAAGTCCGGCATGGTGGGCATGGCGCGGTCTCTCGCCCGTGAGCTCGGCAGTCGCTCCATCACCGCGAACGTGGTGGCGCCAGGTTTCGTCGAGACGGACATGACCGCCGAGCTGCCGGCCGAGACGGTGGCGGAGTACGTGAAGGCGATCCCCCTGGGACGCTTCACCACGAGCGACGAGGTGGCCAAGGTGGTGCGCTGGCTTGCCTCCGAGGAGGCGGGCTACATCACCGGGGCCGTCATCCCGGTGGACGGTGGCCTCGGCATGGGTCATTGAGACATCGGCGCCGGACGCTGACGAGCACGGAACTCTCCCGAGCACGCAACTCCTCGCGCGCGACGCGCGAGACGACGGAAGGCAGGAAACGATGGGCATACTCGACGGGAAACGGATCCTCGTCGCAGGCGTGACGCTGGATTCCTCGATCGGCTTCGCCACGGCCAAGGTTGCGCAGGAGCAAGGCGCGACAGTGGTCATCTCCAACTTCGGGCGGGCGCTGTCGATCACCCGCCGCATCGCCAAGCGGCTCCCGACCGAACCTCCCGTCATCGAGCTCGACGTCACCGATGACGAGCATCTGGCGCGGCTGGCCGACTCGCTGCGCGAGCATGTCGACGGCCTGGACGGCGTGGTGCATGCCATCGCCTACGGGAATCCCGAGACGATCCTCGGCGGCAAGTTCTTGACGGGACCGTGGGACGACGTGGCGCAGGCCGTCCGCGTGTCGGCGTACTCCTACATGTCGCTCAGCATGGCGTGCGTACCACTGATGCAGCGCGGCGGGAGCATTGTCGGCTGCACGTTCGACGCGAGCGTCGCCTGGCCCGGCTACGACTGGATGGGTTTCGCCAAGGGCGCGCTCGAGTCCTGCAACCGCTACCTGGCACGCGACCTCGGGCCGCAGGGGATCCGATCGAACCTGATCTCGGCGGGCGCCCTGCGAACCCTCGCGGCGAAGGCTATTCCGGGCTTCGACCAGTTCGAGGGGGAGTGGGCCGCACGTGCCCCCCTCGGCTGGGACATCAACGATCTCGAGCCGACCGCCCGCACGATCGTGGCCCTGCTGAGTGACTTCATGCCCGCCACGACGGGCGAGATCGTGCACGTCGACGGCGGCTACCACGCGATCGGCGCGTGAGCCGATGCCTGATGTCGCGGTACGGCAGCTGGTTCTCATGCGTCACGCGAAGGCGGGGGACGCCGCCAGCGACCATGCCCGGGACCTGACCGATCGGGGTCGAGGTGACGCCCGGTCGGCCGGCGGCTGGCTCGCCGACCAGCAGCTGCGACCCTCGTACGTCCTGGTGTCGTCAGCGGCACGCGCGCGGTCCACCTGGGCCGAGGTGCTCAACGGCCTGAAGGACACCGGGGATGTCGAGAGCCTGGTGCTCGACTCGCTGTACGGTGCGGACGCTGAGGAGATGATCGCCGAGTGCGCCGTGCACATCCCTCCTGAGGCGACCACGGCACTCGTCATCGGGCACAACCCCACCATCGAGGCGGTGGCCACACTCCTCTGCGGCGCCTCCGCGCCCAACGAGCCGTTCCCGACGTCAGCGGTCGCGGTGATCGCACTGGACTGTCCGTGGAGCGAGCTTGCTCCGGGAAGAGGCTCACTCGTCACCCTCCACACTCCACGGGGCTGACCGGGACCTTTCCGTCAGGGCACGTCCGGGCGGGGTGTTCGAATGCCGTGCGCGGCGTCGTCGGCCTCGAGGTCCTCGCGACTGATACCCAGCAGGTACAGGATGGTGTCGAGGTAGGGCACGTTGACGGCCGCGTCAGCCGCCTCCTGCACGAGCGGTTTCGCGTTGAACGCGATCCCCAACCCCGCCGCGGCCAGCATGTCGAGATCGTTCGCACCGTCACCGATAGCGATCGTGCGGTCGAGCGTCACCTTGGAGTCGGCAGCGAACTCACGCAGGGCCGTCGCCTTGGCGGCGCGGTCCACGACCGGTCCGAGGAGGCGTCCCGTCAGACGGCCGTCGACCACCTCGAGCTGGTTCGCCCGCGCGTAGTGGATCCCCAGGTTCTTGGCGAGCCGGTCCGTCAGCTGGGTGAAGCCGCCACTGACGATGCCGAAGCGGTAGCCGAGCCGTTTCAGCGTGCGGACGAGAGTACGGGCACCGGCAGCCAGCTCCATGGTCTCGTAGACCTCATCGAGCGCACTCGCGGCCAGCCCCTCGAGCAGCGCGACGCGTTGCCTCAGCGATGACTCGAAGTCGAGCTCACCGCGCATGGCGCGGTCGGTGAGAGCAGCGACCGCCGTACCAACTCCGTGCCGGGCGGCCAGTGCGTCGATGGCCTCGCCGCGCACCAGCGTGGAGTCGACGTCCATCACGATGAGCCGACGCCCGTGACGCAGCAAGCCGGCACTCTGGACGGCGACATCGACCCGCTGGATCGACGCTTCGCGGGCGAGCACCTCGCGGAGCTCGGCCAGGCGGGCACCCGACACGTCGAACTCGATGGCCGTCACCGGGTACCGAGCCATCCGAACGATCCGGTCGATGTTGGCGCCGGTGTCGGCGATCCGCCCGGTCAGCGCCGCTACCGCCGCAGCGCTGAGCCGGGGGCTCAACACCGTGACGTGCGCCCTCCCGTCTCGGCGGCGGTCGGTGTCCTCTTCGCCCTCGCCTCGCAGGATCTCGATGTCCATGTCCAGCTGCTCCGCGACCTGCTGCGCCGCGGATCCAAGGCCCGCGGCATCGCGTGGCGCCGTGACGAGGATGCCCAGCACCAGCCGGCCTCGCAGCACCAGCTGCTCGATGTCGAGCACGTGCACGCGGTACGCCGACAGAGCCGCCAGCACCGCGGCCGTCACACCGGGCCGATCCCTGCCTGTCAGCGTCAGCAGGACGGTCTGTTCGGAAGTCATGGCGTCACAACGCTAGCGGCCGTCGACCGACGAGCAGCCCGCGACGATGGCGCTCAGCGCTGCGCGGCGCAGCGGAAGGAGCGCCTCACGCCGACGAGTCGAGGAGGCTGCGGTCAGCGACCCGCCGTCGTCGCGCAGGGCCAACCGCACGATCTCGTTGCACCGCAGGCCGCTGGTCACCAGGCGTGCTGCCACCGCAGAGCCGAACATCACCTCGTCGTAGGCGACCGGAGCGCTCAGGTTCAAGACGGCATCAGCGGCGTCCGGGCTCCAGGCGGCCACGTCGAGTGCCGCCAAGCAGTCGGCGGCGCTCAGGAGGTGCTGCTTGAGCTCACGGTCGGCACTCGCGACGTCGGGCAGGTGGGTCGGAGGGTTTGCCGGACTCGCCACCCAGGTGGTCGTCGCGGCTTCGACGGCCGGGACGAGTCCGAGCCCCGTACCCACGAGCAGCACTGCCTGGCCCGCATCGACCGCGTCGAGGTTGAAGGCACTCGGTCCACCAAGGCCGACGAGGTCCCCGGGCAGGGGGAGGGCCACGCTCGCACGCGCCATTCCTTGGCGACGGACTTCCCCCAGCAGCAGAGCCGGCGGCAGACCTCTCGCGGACTCGCCGAGCAGCCCTGAGAAGGCGGCCCTCCCGGTACCGCCGGTGATGCCGGTGATGGCGGCGTCGGCGGACGCCCGACCGGCTATCCACGCGTTCAACCAGCAACCGAGGCGGGCCGCGGCAGGAAGGACCAGCATCCGCTCAGCCTAGGAGCCGTCCCGGGAGGCTGCCGCCGGTGCAATAGGTTTGGGACCGAACGGTGCGGATCTCGGCGAGGAGAGCGATGAGCGCGGTCATAGAGCTGGCTGACGTCTCCGTGGTGCGCGGCGGGAACCGACTGCTCAACCATGTGAGCTGGCAGGTGCACGACGACGAGCGCTGGGTCATCCTCGGCCCCAACGGGGCCGGCAAGACGACCCTGCTGCAGATCCTCAGCGCCAACCTGTACCCCACCGAGGGTGTGGTGGGACTGCTGGGTGAGGTCATCGGCACCGTCGACGTCTTCGAGTTGCGACCGCGGATCGGCATCACGAGCGCCGCTCTGGCGGACCGAATCCCTCGCTCCGAACGCGTGAGCGACGTGGTGGTGTCAGCCTCGTACGCCGTCATCGGGCGCTGGCGCGAGGCGTACGACGAGCTGGATCACACGCGAGCCCGCCAGCTGCTCGGCGAGGTCGGCGTGGCTCACCTCGCGGAGCGGACGTTCGGCACCCTCAGCGAGGGCGAGCGCAAACGGGTCCAGATCGCCCGGGCGCTGATGACGGACCCTGAGCTGCTCCTCCTCGACGAACCGGCGGCGGGCCTTGACCTCGGCGGGCGCGAAGACCTCGTCAGCACTCTCTCGGTGCTGGCCGCCGACGAGGCCTCTCCCGCCACCGTGCTCGTGAGCCACCACGTCGAGGAGATACCCCCCGGCTTCACCCACCTGCTGCTGCTGCGCCACGGTGAGGTGGTCGCCGCGGGACCGCTGGCCGCGACGCTCACCGAGGACGCCCTGGCGCGGACATTCGGACAGTCCCTCGAGCTGACGACGTCCGACAACCGGTACAGCGCCCGGCGGCGACTCCACGCTCATCGACGCTGATCCGTGACCTGCTTCGGCTAGGGTCAGAGCATGGACTGGATCCGCGATCACGCGTGGCAGTCGTGGCTGATCGCATCTCTGCTGTTCGCCGGTGCCGAGATGGCAACGCTGGATCTGTCCCTGCTCATGATGGCCATCGGGGCCGCTGCCGGGTGCGTCATGGCAGCGCTCGGGTTCAACATCGTGGCCCAGGTCCTGACCGCCGTCATCGTCGCCGTTGCACTGCTGGCATTCGTGCGTCCCAACATCGTCCGGCGGCTTCATGCCGCCCCGACCTTGCAGAGCGGCCCCGAGGCTCTCATCGGCCGGAGCGGCCTGGTCCTGGAACGGGTGACGGCGCACACCGGCCGGGTCAAGCTCAGCGGGGAGGTGTGGTCGGCTCGCAGCCTGCAGGAGTCGGCCACCATCGAGCCCGGCGCCAAGGTGGCGGTGGCTCAGATCGACGGCGCTACTGCGGTGGTCTACCCGGTCAGCTAGCCGGGGCGGTGTCGCGGGGACGAGCGGGCATCCGGCCCGCTCACCAGCATTGAGGGGGTAAGGCACATGTGGGTGCTCATCATCTTGGCCATCGTCGTGGTGTTCGCCATGCTGGTCTTGTTCAAGGCCGTGCGGATCGTGCCTCAGGCGTACGCAGGAATCGTGGAGCGGTTCGGCAAGTACCGCGTCACGCTGCCGGCCGGCCTCAACATCGTGACCCCCTTCGTCGACCGCGTCCGCTACCTGATCGACCTGCGCGAGCAAGTGGTGTCGTTTCCTCCGCAGCCGGTGATCACCGAGGACAACCTGGTCGTGTCGATCGACACGGTGATCTACTTCCAGGTCACCAACCCGGTCGCGGCGACCTACGAGATCGCCAACTACATCCAGGCGATCGAGCAGCTCACCATGACGACGCTTCGCAACATCACCGGTGGCATGGACCTGGAGCAGACCCTCACCAGCCGCGACGAGATCAACCGGGGGCTGCGCGGGGTGCTGGACGAGGCGACCGGCAAGTGGGGGATCCGGGTCAACCGGGTCGAGCTCAAGGGCATCGACCCGCCGGCGTCGATCAAGGACTCCATGGAGAAGCAGATGCGCGCCGACCGCGACAAGCGCGCCGCCATCTTGACCGCTGAGGGAATGCGGCAGTCGTCCATCCTGACCGCAGAGGGCCAGAAGCAGTCGGCCATCTTGATGGCCGAAGGTGACCGCGAGGCAGTCATCTTGCGAGCCCAGGCAGATCGGCAGTCGCGCATCCTACGGGCGCAGGGCGAGGGCCAGGCGATCCTGACGGTCTTCCAGGCCATCCACGACGGCTCACCGGACCAAGCTCTCCTTGCCTACCAGTACCTCCAGATGCTGCCCAAGATCGCCGAGGGCGACGCCAACAAGGTGTGGATCGTGCCCAGCGAGATCGGTCGTGCCCTGGAAGGCCTCGGCAGCACGATCGGGTCCATCCAGGGCATCGCCCCCGACAACGAGGGGCCGCGGTACCGGGTGGACTACGGACCACCGGTCCCCCAGGACGGGGGCGCGGCTCAAGACGAGGATTCCTCCCTGTCGTCGGCTCAGGCTGCCGCGGCTGAGGCCATCGCGATGGCGCAAGCCGCATCCCCGCCGTCCGGCCGCCCACCTGCCGACGCCGCGCAGCGCGCCTCCCCGGCACGGCCGCAAACCGGCCCCTCCGCCGCATCGCCCGACTCGCCGCCGGGAGGTCCCTCCACCCAGCCAGCTGCGTCGTCCACCCCGCCACCCGGTACGCCGTCCGCCCCAGGAGCCGGCGGCTCATCCACCCCGCCGTCGGGAGGCCCGCCCGCTACGTGACAGTCCTCGAGAGCCTGGCGGTCCTGCTCGCGGGCGTGGCGGCCGGCACCATCAACGCGATCGTCGGCTCAGGAACGCTCATCACGTTCCCCACCCTGCTTGCTGTGGGGTACCCGCCTGTGCTGGCCAACGTCTCCAACACGATCGGCCTGGTCCCTGGGTCGGTGTCGGGTGTCATCGGCTACCGACGTGAGCTGGTCGGCCAACGCAGCAGGCTGGTCCGGCTCGGCATCGCGTCGGTGCTCGGTGGTATCACTGGAGCTGTTCTGCTGCTGCAGCTTCCCGAGGAGGCCTTCCAGGCGATCGTCCCCGTCCTTATCGGCGTGGGGTGTGTTCTCGTCGTCGCGCAGCCATGGATCACCCGGCACGTCAGGCCACGGCCACACGCCCCCGCGCACGGCTCGGCCACCGTGTGGTTCCTGGTGTATCTGGCCGGCGTCTACGGCGGCTACTTCGGAGCAGCGCAGGGGGTGCTCCTCATCGCCATCATGGGCATCGGGATCACCGAGACCATGCAACGGATCAACGCCACCAAGAACGTGCTCGCCGGGTTGGTGAACGCCGTTGCAGCAGTGGTGTTCATCGCGGTCTCGGACGTGGCGTGGCAGGCGGCAGCGATGATCGCCGTGGGCGCTGCGATCGGCGGACAGCTGGGCTCGACGGTGGGGCGCAGGTTGCCGTCCCCGGTGTTTCGAGGGTTCGTCGCGCTCGTTGGCGTGGCCGCCATCGTCAAGCTGGTGGCCTTTCCCTGAGACTCATCCCACGGCGTAGTCGAGCCATCTCTGCACCCGTCCGAAGGCAACCTCCCGGACGTCCTTGCGGGAGCAGAAGACGTCATGGATGGCGTCTTCCACCCGCACCACCGTCACGTCGGACCCGAGCTGATGGGACCACTTCGCGATCTGTTTGACATCCAGGACAGTGTCGACTCGAGCGGCGTCCTCGGACCAGATCTGGTAAGTGGCGCTTCGCGTCGAGCAGACCGACATCACGGGGGCACCGACGTCGATCCCGCGGTGCACCCGTCGGTGCCCGAGCCGGATCGCACGCAACCAGCCAGCGCGGACCGGCAGGCTCTCTCGAGGCTTCCACGTCAGGTCGTAGTCCCACTCCCCGCGGAAGTCCCGGTGCAGCGTCTCGGTGTAGACGGCGGTCACCGTGCGGGGCAGCACGGCGTACGGACGCCGTTGGCCCAGTCGGTTGATGGCCTCGGTGCCGGCGGTTCGCAGGTAGAAGGGTGCGTTGAGGTCGAGCCAGGGGCTGTTCAGCACGAACGCCGCCGCAACCGGCTCGCCCGCGCCATGGCGGTCCGCCGCCCAGAGTGAGGCGATCAGCCCGCCGGTCGAGTGAGCGCTGACCACGACGGTGCCGTGACCGTCACGACCGCGGATGAGCGCCAAGGCCGCATCCAGCTCCGGGTGGTACTCGGCCAGGTCGAGGCAGAAGTTCGCCGTCTGGTGCGGCATCAGCGAGCGCCCGCACTTGCGCAGGTCGAGGGCGTAGAAGTCGTAGCCGAGGGATGTGAAGAAGTCCGCCTGGGCCGTCTGGAAGAAATAGTCGCAGAAGCCGTGAATATGCAGGACGGCCCCTCGAGTGGGGCGGGCGTCGGCACTCCGGCGGACCAGGGTCGCGACGACCTCACCCTCGTCGTCGTCGGGCAGCACGATCGTTTCTCGGGTGTAGGGCGGCCCCAAGACGTCGGTGTCGGTCATCCGTTCAGTCTGCCCCGCGAGCCAGGCAGCATGCGCGGGCCTCGACGGATGTTCGGCACTCGCCCGGGCGCCAGTGCCGAGAACCACCTTCGGGCGGTCGGCACCACGCTCAGAACGGCATGGCAATGAACGGCGAGCTGTACTCCTCGTCGACGGCGAGGCGGTCCTCGGCCTCGGCCATCGAGACGCGGTCCCGTTCGGCGACGAGCAGGTACTGCAACAGCTTCACATCACCAGCGGTGGCAAGCCCGGTCACCTCGGAGTGGGCGAGCACCCAGGAGACGGCGGCGGTGATGCGCGTCTGGTCGTCATAGGGCTCGTACCACGTCGTGTAGCGGTTGTCGCCGTCGGCATCGACCCAGTTGCGGCGGGAAACGGTCTTGATCGTCATCAGGCCCGCGTCCTGGCGCTTGATCTCGGCCGCCAGCGCCTCATAGTCGCTGCGGTACTGCTCGTCGCGCCAGAGGACCGGGTTGAGTGGCGTCAGCACGGTGGCGAACGGGAACCGTCGCAGCGCCTCCAAGTGCGTGGCGGGTGCCTGATGCGTGTGGCCCGTGATGCCGATGGCACCGATGAGCCCCTCCTCTTGCGCTCGGATCGCGGACTCGAGCGCGCCTCCGCTGCCCGTTGCGCGGTCCAGGTCATCGAGATCTCCCACCGCGTGCAGCTGCAGCAGGTCGACATGATCGGTCTGCAGTCGCTCCAGGGAGGCGTTGATCTGTGCCCACGCCGCTTCGCGCTCCCGCTCGCCTGTCTTGGTGGCGAGGAAGATGCCGTCCCGCAGATCTGACATCAGCGCTCCCAGCCGGACCTCGGCCTCGCCGTAGCCAGCAGCAACGTCGAAGTGGTTGATCCCGCCGTCGAGCGCCTCCTGCACCGACCGGTCGGCGACGTCCTGCGTCACCTCGCCGAGGGCGGCAGCCCCGTAGATCAGCACCGAGCTCTGGTGTTCCAGTCGTCCAAGACGTCGTTTCTCCATGCCAGACATTGTCGCCTGTGCAGCCCGAGTCCACCAGCCCGACGGGTCAGGTCGGTGCCACGGGACGGTGCCACTCGGTCGCGCGCTGTGAACATAGCCTTACCTGAGGTGTACCCGGCCCATAACTCTCTGTTAACCTACGGTGCGTTAGCGACAAGCGTTGCTACTCCCTGCGGGGTCGGTTCCGACCCGGCAGAGGGGTTGATCCAACCTCCGACGGGTCGATCCCACCCCGGCGGCAGCGTCGATCTGACCTGCAGTAGGCGACACGGAGTGAGCGTGAAAGACACATCCTTGGCGGGACTGCTAGCCGAGTTCGCCCACACTCTGGTCGGGGGCTTCGACATCCAGGAGATCCTCGACCATCTGGTCGCCCGCATCGTGGACGTCTTGCCCGTGACCGGCGCGGGGGTGATGGTGATGGGCCAGGCTGACGAGCTGCACTTCGTTGCCGCGTCGAACGACCCGATACGGCAAATCGAGGCGCTGCAGAACGAGCTGGGTGAGGGGCCCTGTCTGACGGCCTACCGCACTGGAGCGGCCGTCTCCATTCCCGACCTGAGTGAGGACACGACATTCCCCCGCTTCTCCGCTCGTGCGCAACAGTCTTCTCTGGCGGCGGTGTTCACGTTTCCCATGAGCATCGACGGCACGCGCTTCGGTGCGCTTGACCTGTATCGCGACCAGCCGGGAGCGCTCACCGATGCAGACATGGAGGCGGCGCAGGTGCTGGCGGACGTGGCGGCGGCCTACATCCACAACGCCCAAGGCCGAGCCGATGCCCTGGACACCCTGGACGTACTGAGGCAACGCAGCCTGCACGACCCGCTGACCGGACTCCCCAACCGCACCCTGCTCAAGGAACGGCTCGAGCAGGCCGTCGCGCGAACGACACGCTCCCACGACGTCGTCGCCGTGCTCTTCGTCGACCTGGACCGTTTCAAGGCCATCAACGACCGCCACGGCCACCTCATCGGCGACAAGCTGCTCATCGCCGTCGCCGAACGGCTCACTGGCGTCCTTCGCGCAGGTGACACGCTTGCCCGCCTGTCCGGTGACGAGTTCATCATCATGTGTGAGGGACTGGAGCACGAGGACCTGTCCGAACGAGTCGCCGAGCGGGCCGTAGCGGCTCTGAGGCCGCCGTTCGACCTCGACGGACACCAGATCCGTGTCAGCGCCAGTGTCGGCGTGGCGTTCTGCGGGCCAGGGGAAGACGTGCCGGAGTCGTTGCTCCGCGATGCCGACCACGCGATGTACCAGGCCAAGAAGGCCGGCGGAGGACGCCACGCCCTGAGCGATTCGGCTGCCCGGCTCGAGATCGACCGCCGGGGGCTCCTCGGTCGAGAGCTTCGGGTCGCGCAGAGCCGCAACGAGTTCCGGCTGGCCTACCAGCCGCTGGTGGACGCCAAGGGTGGCGGACTGATGGCGGTCGAGGCGCTCCTACGCTGGCAGCATCCCACCAGAGGGTGGGTCCAGCCCGACGAGGTCCTGCCGATCGCGGAACGAAGCGGCCTCATCCTCGACATCGGCGAGTGGGTGCTCAAACAAGCGTGCCGGGACCTCAGGAGATGGCAGGAGCGGTTCGGCGAGGTCATCCCCCAGGTGACGGTCAACGTGTCGCCGATACAGGTCATGGCTCCGGGCTTCGACACCACCGTCGCGCGTGTCCTCGAGGCAACGGGCACTGACCCTGCCAGCGTCTATCTCGAGGTCACCGAAAGCGCCTTCCTCGAGGACGGGCCGCGGGCTCTCACCATGCTCGAGAAGACCAGGGAGGTCGGTGTCGGGCTGATTCTCGACGACTTCGGCACGGGATACTCCTCCCTCAGCTATCTGCGGCGCTTTCCCTTCGACGTCGTGAAGATCGACCAGGTGTTCGTCGAGGACCTCGCGAACAGCGATGGCACCCGCAGGATCGTCGCCGCCATCATCGACCTCGCCCACGGCCTCGACATGGCGGTCGTCACCGAGGGCATCGAGACGCGCGAACAGCTCACCCACGTAAGGAACCTGGGGGCCGACAGGGTGCAAGGGTTCTACTTGTGCCGGCCGCTGCTGGCGGACCAGATCGAGAAGCGCATCCTCGAGCCGGCAGCCATTGCGCCTGTGCGCCTGCCGCTGGCGCCGTCGACGGCGTTCCCAGCTCCCCGTCGGCCGCTGCCGGAGTGACCAAGCGTCCAGGAGCACAACCGCGTAGCCGGTGTCGAGGTGGATCCGGCACGTGAGACTCCGAGTCGTCGGGGCCGGCACGAGCCTACGGTGGCAGGGTGGCCGCTGACTCGATACCGCCGTATCCCGTCGGGCTTCGGCTCCAGGGCCGTCGGGTGGTCGTCGTCGGGGGCGGCAAGGTTGCCCAGCGCCGCATTCCCGCCCTGCTGGCGACCGGGGCGAACGTGGAGCTGGTATCTCCAGCAACAACTCCCGCCCTCGAGGGCCATGCCCAGGCAGGAGAGCTGGTGTGGCACCAGCGTGAGTACCGCCCAGGTGACCTGAAGGGGGCCTGGTACGTCATCGTGGCCACGGACTCTCCGGACGCGAACGTGCGCGTCTCCGAGGAGGCCGAGTCCCGGCGGATCTTCTGTGTGAGAAGCGACGACGGCGAGGCTGCGACGGCTTGGACCCCCGCCACCGGACGGCACGGCCCCCTCACGGTAGCCGTCCTGGGCAGTCGCGATCCGCAGCGGTCGGCCGCCGTCCGCGACGAGGTGGTGTCGCGGCTGCGCAGCGGCGAGATCGCCGCCCCCAAGGACAGGGTGCGCACACCAGGTGTCGTCCTGGTGGGTGGTGGACCGGGTGATCCCGACCTGATCACCATCGCCGGCCGCCGAGCTCTTCAGGAGGCGGACGTCGTCGTGGCTGACCGGCTGGCTCCTCGGGAGCTACTCGCCGAGTTGGCGCCCGACGTGGAGCTCATCGACGCTGCGAAGCTTCCCCGTGGCCGCTCGGCGAGCCAGGAGACCATCAACACGCTGCTGGTGGAGCGAGCCCGGGAGGGCAAGAGTGTCGTGCGGTTCAAAGGTGGCGACCCGTTCGTCTTCGGACGTGGTTTCGAGGAGGCGCTCGCCTGCGCCGAAGCGGGAGTGCCGTGCCGGGTCATCCCCGGCATCACCAGTGCCATCTCGGTGCCGGCCCTCGCCGGGGTTCCGGTCACACATCGGGGGGTCGCGCACGAGTTCACCGTGGCCTCCGGGCACCTGCCGCCGGGCCACCCTGACTCGCTGGTGGAGTGGGGCTCCCTGGGGCGCTTGCGCGGAACCCTGGTCCTGCTCATGGCGGTGGAGAACATCGGCGCGATTGCGGCCACCCTGCTCGCCGAGGGCCGACCTGCAGACACCGCCGTCGGCGTGATCCAAGACGGCACACTGTCGTCGCAGCGCAGCCTCGTCACCACGCTGGACCGCGTCGGTACCGAGGTCGCTGCTCACGGGGTCCGCCCCCCGGCCATCATCGTCGTGGGAGGTGTCGTCGACGTGGGGTCCGGGCTCTGAGGTGGCTCGCCTCGTTCCGGTTGAGTCTCCGGACGACCCGAGACTCGGGGACTACTTCTCGCTGCGTGACGTGCAGCTGCGCAAGCATCTCGAGGCCGACCGTGGGCTGTTCCTGGCCGAAGGAGAGAAGGTGGTCAAGCGTGCGGTCGCGGCGGGCTTTCGGCCCCGATCGTTCCTCCTCACGCCGCGTTGGCTCCCTGGTCTGAGAGCCGAGCTCGAGATGGCCGGTGACGTGCCGTGCTTCGTCGTCAGTGATGAGGTCGCCGAGGCGGCCACCGGGTTCCATGTGCATCGCGGTGCCTTGGCCTCGCTGGAACGGCAGCCGTTGCCGCCAGTCCAGGATCTCCTGCGCACCGCACGCCGCATCGTCGTCGTCGAAGATGTGGTCGACCACGCCAACCTGGGGGCGCTGATCCGGAGCGCCTACGCCCTGCACTGGGACGCGGTGCTGCTGTCACCCCGCTGCGCTGACCCGCTGTACCGGCGGTCCGTCAAGGTGGCGATGGGTGCGGTCTTCTCGATCCCGTGGGCTCGGTTGGACGAGTGGTACGACGCGGTGGGACAGCTCCGTGCCGCGGGGTTCACGACGGTCGCCCTGACACCGGATCACTCGGCGGTGCAGTTGGCTGACTTCACCAGCTGCGTGCTGCCCGAGAAGCTCTGCGTGCTGGTGGGCTCGGAAGGTCCTGGCCTGTCGCCACGATGGCTGGCCGACGCCGACGTCCGCGTATGCATCGACATGGCACCCGGCGCCGACTCGCTGAACGTGGCCGCGGCAGCCGCCATCGCGTTGTACGTCCTACGCAGGGACTGAACAGCGCCTGCGAGCGAGGCGAGGCCACTCCGAGGAGCTCCGGCGGTGTCCCGACGGCTCGCCTGCCACCTTCCGAGTGGGCAAGCGCACAACGAGATCCGGTGTCAGGACGGCTCGGCTACGGGCCACCCGGGTGGGAAGTCCGCCGCCACCCGCGCGGCTTCCTTGTACAGCTTCTTGCGGGCACGGGTAGGCAGCCGGTCCCCGAAGACGGTGCCGTCGACGTGGTCGGTCTCGTGCTGGAGGCAGCGAGCCAGCAGGCCGGTTCCCTCGTACCTCACCGGCTCTCCGCGCAGATCCGTCCCGTCCACCCGTGCGCGATCGGTTCGCGGGCAGACGACGAAAGCGCCGGGCAGTGACAGACACCCCTCCTCGGCCTCCTCGAGCTGCCGGTCACGACCCTGGGGCAGGGTGACGACCGGGTTGCAGACCACCCCACGGAGCCGGACGCCGTCATCGTCGGGGCAGTCGAAGACGAAGACTCGGAGCGGGACTCCGATCTGGTTCGCTGCGAGGCCGACGCCGTCGGCCGCGTACATGGTCGCGGTCATGTCGGCCACCAGGGCCGCCAGCTCCTCGTCGAAGGCGGAGACGGGCGCGCAGGCGGCATGCATCACCGGTTCGCCCCACCGGGTGATGGGGCGGATGGTCCCCCCGCCCGGAAGCTCCTCCACTGGCCCGACGCTATCTCAACACGCAGCCAGCACGAGAGAGCAGCTCCTCCGCCTCAGGAGAACTGCCAGGACCGCTTGGACAACCCGAACCAGAAGCCGTCGATCACGCTGCGCCCGGCGGGGGAGTCCCCGGCGGTCGCACCCAGTGTCACGAACAGCGGGGCGAGGTGTTCGGTGCGGGGGTGGGCCAAGGTGGCGGCCGGGGCGGTGTGCAGGAAGTCGATCACGCTGTCCACATCCCCGGCCGAGATGGCACGCTCCGCCCAGTCGTCGAACTCCGCCGACCATCCGGGCGGGGGAGTGTCGGCAGGGCGGTGCATGTCGATAAGGCTCAGGTTGTGAGTCGTGAATCCGCTGCCGACCACGAGCACGCCCTCGTCGCGAAGCGGCGCCAGCCGGCGTCCGATATCGAACAGGTCATTCGGGTCCAGCGACGGCATCGACATCTGGAGCGTCGGGATGTCCGCCGCGGGGAACATCTCCGCGAGCGGTACGTAGGCGCCATGGTCAAGGCCGCGGGTAGGCGCATCGTGGACCGAGTGGTGATCGGTCGACAGCAGCTTGCGCACCGACGCGGCGAGCTCTGGTGCGCCCGGTGCGGGGTACGTCACCTCGTAATAGCGGTCCGGGAAGCCCCAGAAGTCGTACACGAGCGGGACCGTCGTCGTCGCGCCGAGCGTGAGCGGTGCCTCTTCCCAGTGCGCCGAGACGACGAGGATGGCTGTTGGCCGGGGCAGATCCCGTGACCAGCCGGCCAGCTGACGTGTCCACAGGTCGTCGTCGGCCAGCGGGGGAGCGCCGTGGCTCAGATAAACAGCCGGCATGGGCGACGTGGCGCCGTCGGCTAGGTGCGGTGACATGCGAGTCTCCTGACCCTCTAGTTGAGAGTTCAAGTATAGGCTCAGACGAGGCTCCGGTACAGGTCGACGGTCTGCGACGCGATGGCGGCCCAGTCGAACGACTCGACCGCTCGTGCGCGCCCCGCTCGACCCATCCGCTTCGCCCGGTCTGGGTCGGCGACCAGCTCATTGACCCGTGCCGCGAAGTCGCGTTCGAAGCGCTCGGGGTCGTCGGCGTCGTACGCCACCAGCAGTCCTGTCTCGGAGTCGACGACCACCTCGGGAATCCCTCCCACGGCACTGGCGACGACCGCTGTCTCGCACGCCATCGCCTCCAGGTTCACGATTCCCAGCGGTTCGTACACCGACGGGCAGAGGAACGCCAAGGCGTGAGACAGCACCTGCCTCACGCTGGCTGGCGGAAGCATCTCGCTGACGACGATCACGCCGTCACGGGTCTCCTGAAGCGTGGCTATGGCGGCGTCGGTCTCCGCCTTCAGCTCGGGGGTGTCGGCGGCGCCGGCCAGCAGCACGATCTGCACGTCGGGGTCGAACGCGAGCCCGGCCCGCAGCAGGTGCGGAACGCCCTTCTGCCGGGTGATCCGCCCCACGAATGTGACGTACGGACGCGACAGGTCGACGCCCAGCGACTCCACCACGTCGGTGCCGGCGTCGAAGCGGTAGGCGTCGGCGTCGATCCCGTTGTAGATGACATGCAGGCGGTCCTCGGGGATCTCCGGGTACGCCGACCGGATGTCGTTGGCCATCCCCCTGCTCACTGCCACGACCGCCGAGGCGCCGAGGTAGGCCGTACGCTCCGCCCAAGACGACAGCCGGTAGCCGCCTCCCAGCTGCTCGGCTTTCCACGGACGCAATGGCTCCAAGGAGTGAGCGCTCACCACGTGCGGAATGTCGTACAGCAGCGAGCTCAGGTGGCCGGCCAGGTTGGCGTACCAGGTGTGCGAGTGCACGAGGTCGCTGCGCTCGGCAGCGGCCGTCATCGCCAGGTCTGTGGAGACGATGTGCAGAGCGGAGTTCGCGTCGGGGAAGCGGTCGTCCCGTTCGGCGAACGCCGTCGCCCCGGGGCGCTCGTCGCCCATACAGAACACGTCGAGGTCGACGAGGCTGCGGAGGTGCCGGGCGAGGTTGTCGACGTGGACGCCGGCACCGCCGTACACGTCCGGTGGGTATTCACGAGTGAGCAGTCCGACGCGCATGCTCCGACCCTATTGTTTGGTGGCTGAAGCCGCAGTGCCCGAGGTGAGCACCGGGCCATGGCGCAGTAAGGTCTGCACATGGTCAAGCCGAAGGTGTTGGGAATCGTGCTCGCGGGCGGCGAGGGCAAGCGCTTGATGCCGCTGACGCTCGACCGGGCGAAGCCCGCCGTGCCCTTCGGTGGCAGCTACCGGCTCATCGACTTCGCCTTGTCCAATCTCGTCAACGCGGGCTACTTGCGCCTGTGCGTCCTCACGCAGTACAAGTCTCACTCCCTGGACCGGCACGTCTCCGTCACGTGGCGGATGTCGACCCTGCTGGGCAACTACGTGACTCCGGTGCCGGCGCAGCAGCGGCTCGGCAAGCAGTGGTTCCTGGGGAGCGCTGACGCGATCTATCAGTCCATGAACCTGATCAACGACGAGAAGCCCGATGTCATCGTCGTCTTCGGTGCCGACCACGTCTACCGGATGGACGCCTCCCAGATGGTGCAGGCCCACCTCGACTCGGGCGCAGGCGCCTCCGTCGCGGGAATCCGGGTGCCCAGGTCGACGGCGTCAGACTTCGGCGTCATCCACACCGCGGCTGACGGCGTCACGATCTCGGAGTTCCTCGAGAAGCCCGCCAATCCACCGGGGCTCGTCGACAGCCCCGACGAGTCGTTCGCGTCGATGGGGAACTACGTATTCAGCACCGACGCGCTCGTCGAGGTGCTGCGCACGGACGCGGCGAACGAGGAGTCCCGGCACGACATGGGCGGCGACATCATCCCGATGATGGTCGAGCGCAACGAGGCCGCCGTGTACGACTTCAAACGCAACGACGTCCCGGGGTCGACGGCCAAGGACCGCGACTACTGGCGCGACGTCGGGACGTTGGCGTCCTACCACGACGCCCACCTGGACCTGGTGGCGGTGGAGCCGACCTTCAACCTCTACAACAGTGCGTGGCCCATCTTCACGTCGCACCCGCAGCTTCCGGGCGCCAAGTTCGTCGAGTCGGCATCGGCGGACGACTCCATCGTCTGCAGCGGATCGGTGGTGTCCGGGGCCAGCATCTCGCGGTCCGTCCTCGGCCCCGACGTCTATGTGTCGACCGGTGCGGCGGTGGACAAGTCCGTCCTGATGAACAACGTGCGCATCGGACGAGGGGCACGGGTCGTCAACGCCATCCTGGACAAGAACGTGACGGTGCCCGACGGTTTCGAGATCGGTGTGGACACCGAGGCAGACGCCAAGGCCGGCTTCACGGTCACCGACGAAGGCATCACGGTGCTGGGCAAGGGCCAGCGCATCGCCGGCACCTACTCCGGCGCCCGCTGACCACTGGCTGCGTCGGCAACGGTGGCCTCGCTCCTTCCGGTCTGTGTGGCGGCCGGTAACCCGGTCACCGCGGAGGTGGGCGCCGATGTGCTGAGCGAGGGCGGCAGCGCCGCCGACGCCGCGATCGCCATGGTGCTGGCCTCGTGCGTCGCAGAGACGGTCTTCACAGGCATCGGGGGCGGGGGTTACGCGACGTACTACGACGCGTCCACGAAGACGACCTCGTGCCTGGACTTCTTCGTGGCGGTGCCGGGCTTGGGGGGGAAGAAGCATGTGCCTCCGGTCGAGATCACCATCGACTTCGGTGGCCAGCTGGTTCCCTACGCGGTCGGAGCGTCGACGGTTGCGGTTCCCGGAGTGCCAGCCGGCCTCGAGGCCCTGCACCAGCGTTGGGCTCGGTGGCCGTGGCAGGACCTGGTGGCGCCCGCCATCGCGCACGCCACCAAGGGCGTACCCTTCGCGCCACTGCACTCCAAGGTGCTGGTGACGGTCGCGGCCGCCATGCTGATCGGCGAGGGACAGCGGGCTTACGTCCGCGATGGCAGGATCCTGCCCGGCGGCGCCCGACTGTTCCATCCCGGCTTGGATCGAGCACTCCAGATGCTCGCGGACGAGGGACCTCAGACGTTCTACACCGGCCATATCGCCGAGGCCATCGTGCAGTCGATCGGTGACCAGGGAGACCTTTCCATGGCCGACCTCACCGCGTACCGCGTGCATGAGTCGGTGCCCCGTACCGCCGAGTTCTCCGACCTGCTCGTGCATGCGCGCGGTGACGACCTGGACGATCTGCTGAGTACCCTGCAGGCGCTGGACCTGACCGACGACCCCGCTGAGCTCGCGGCCCGGACCGTAGCGGCGCTGCGTGCGCACCCTCGACGTGGCGACACCACGAGCATCTCGGTGGCTGACGCCGACGGGAACGCCTGCGCGGTGACGACGAGTCTCGGGCTGTCGTCAGGAGTGTGGCTGCCCGGCCTCGGGATTCATCTCAACTCGATGATGGGGGAGGGCGAACTGGTACGCGGTGACGAGGTCCCCGGCCGACGGATGGGCTCGATGATGTCGCCGCTGATCGGTGTCGGGGACGATGGTCCCGTCTTGGTGGCCGGTGCCGCCGGTGGCAGCCGTATCCGGTCAGCCTTGGTGCAGGTGCTGGTCAACGTCGCCCATGCGCAGATGGCGGTGCCCGACGCGGTCCTGGCCCCCCGGCTGAACCCTGTCCCCGGCCGCGTCCACGTCGAGCCAGGCCTGCCGCCCGACGTGCTCGCTCGGCTTGCGCTCGATGACGAGGTTGTGCGGTGGCCGGCCCTGGACTCGTACTTCGGCGGAGTGTCGGCCATCGGTACCACCGGGCCTGGTGCCGACCCGCGCCGCGGAGGGGACGTGCGGCGGGTCGGACCCGCCGCCCCCTAAGGTTGCCGCATGCCTAGCACCAGATCTGACTCGACACCGACGCCCAACCGCCGCACGTCGCCCAAGGGAACTCCCGTGGTCGTGGCCTTGGCGGTGCTGGTCTGTGTGGCGGCGATCGTGGCGATCATGCTCGCCTTGCGTGACGACGACGCCCCCGCGGCGGTGGCCGGCACGGGATGTGAGGAGGCGCCACCTCCACCGGCCGCGCCGCAGAGCTTCGAGTCCCCGCCGGACCCGGCACTGGCGGAGAACGCGACGTGGGAGGCCACGCTCACCACCAACTGCGGCACCATCACGCTCGAGCTCGACGGGACCGCCGCGCCGCAGACCGTCGCGTCGTTCATCTTCTTGGCCCGCGAGGGCTACTTCGACGACAGCCCGTGCCACCGGCTGACCACGAGCGGCTTGTTCGTGCTGCAGTGCGGCGACCCGACCGGCAAGGGAACCGGCTCACCGGGCTACGGCTTCGGCATCGAGAACGCCCCGGAGAACGGCGAGTACCCGACGGGCTCGGTCGCGATGGCGCGTTCGCAAGACCCCAACAGCAACGGCAGCCAGTTCTTCATCGTGTACGACGACACGAACCTGCCGACCGATGGTGGCGGGTACACGATCTTCGGCAGGGTCACCGACGGCCTCGACATCGTCAATGCGATCGCTGAGGAGGGCGTTGACGGGTCGGCCGGCGACGGGGCGCCGAAGCAGCCGATCAGCGTCCTCGGCGTCGAGCTGGCACAGAGCTGATGGACTCGCCCGACCTCATCCTGACCGGGGGATCGGTGTTCGCACCCGCTGAGCCGGGTCGTCGGTACACCACGGTCGCCGTGCGGGCCGGCCGGATCGCGGCCGTGGGCGGCGACGAGCTCCAGGACGCGGCCGGGCGGGAGACCGAGGTCGTCCACGTCGAAGGCGGGCTCGTGGTGCCAGGCTTCCAGGACGCGCACATCCATCCGGTGCAGGGCGGCTTGGAGCGACTCAGCTGCGATCTGTCCGAGTTCGCCTCCCAGGCGGACTACCTGTCGGTGATCAAGGCCTATGCCGATCGACGGCCCGACCTGGACTGGGTGACGGGAGGCGGCTGGACGCTGTCTGCCTTCCCCGGTGGCCTGCCTCGGCGGGAGTCACTGGACGCTGTCGTCGCGGACCGGCCGGCGTTCTTCCCCAACCGCGACCACCACGGTGCCTGGGTCAACACTGCGGCCCTGGCCCTTGCCGGGATCGACGCGAGCACGTCTGACCCGGGCGACGGCCGCATCGAGCGCGATGCTGACGGCAGTCCCACCGGGATGCTGCACGAGGGAGCAGTGGACCTGGTGAGCTGCTTGTTGCCTCTCAACAGCTTCGACGACCAGCTCACCGCGCTGCTCGAGGCGCAAAGCTACCTGCACTCACTCGGGATCACGGCGTGGCAGGACGCGATCCTCGGCACCTACTCCAACACCGTCGACGCATCGCCGGTCTACCGTGCTTGCGCCGAGAGCGGCCGGCTCACCGCCAAGACGGTCGGCGCGTTGTGGTGGGACCGGCACCGAGGTGCCGACCAGGTGGACGAGCTGCTCGAGCGAAGAGCCACGTATGACCTGCCCGGCTTTCGCGCCACGTCGGTCAAGATCATGCAGGACGGCATCGCCGAGAACTTCACCGCAGCGATGACGGCGCCCTATCTGGACGCCTGTGGTCACCCCACCTCCAACGCCGGACACTCCATGGTCGACCCGCTACTGCTCCGCGAGCACGTCACCGTCCTTGACCGGCTGGGTTTCCAGGTGCACATCCATGCGATCGGAGACCGCGGGGTCAGGGAGGCTCTCGACGCCTTCGAGGCTGCCCGCGAGGCGAACGGGCCGTCCGACAACCGCCATCACATCGCCCACATCCAGGTCATCCACCCCGACGACGTTCCCCGGTTCGCCCAGCTCGGGGTGGCCGCCAACATGCAGCCGCTGTGGGCGGCGCACGAGCCGCAGATGGACGAGCTGACGATTCCCTTCCTGGGGCCGGAGCGGTCCCAGTGGCAGTACCCGTTCGCAGCCTTGCACGCGACCGGTGCTCACCTGGTCGCCGGAAGCGACTGGCCGGTGAGCTCTCCTGACCCGCTGCAGGGGATCCACGTCGCGGTGAACCGCTCGCTGCCTGGGGACTCCGAGCAGCGGCCGCCCTTCCTGCCCGAGCAAGCCCTCGACGTGCAGACCGCGTTGACGGCGTACACGGCCGGCTCCGCGTGGGTCAACCACCTGGACGACACCGGACGGATAGAGGTGGGGGCCGCTGCCGACCTCGTGGTCCTTGACCGCGACATCCTGCGGGGGGCGCCGGACGCCGTGGCGTCGGCCGTCGTCGAGGCTACGTACGTCGACGGGGTAGCGGTCTATCGGCGGTGATGAGGGGGTGCGCGTGCCAGCGTAAGCAGTCATCGACCGCCCGCGGTCGACGAGTCCTGGCAGCTCTGTTCCTGACCAGCGGGGTGCTGCATCTGGTGGTGCCGAGCGCCTACGAGCGCATAGTTCCGCGCCGATTGCCGCACAAGCACGCGCTGGTGAAAGCGAGTGGGGTGATCGAGCTGGTCTGTGCCGCAGGTCTGCAGCTCACACCGACCCGTCGGGCTGCCGGTCTGGTCAGCGCCGGACTGCTGGCAGCCATCTTTCCAGCGAACATCCAGATGGCGGTCGACGTCTTCGCGAAGGGGGGCGGACCGCTGGCGAAGGCTCTCGTCATTGCGCGGCTTCCACTCCAGGTCCCGCTGATCCGCATCGCCTGGCGGGCCTGGCGCCGCTGACATCGCCTGCATTCTCAGGCAATCGAATGAGGCCGGCGGGCGCGCACCAGTGTGTCCAGTGCGACTCCCTGGTCGGTGACCCGCTCAACGGTGTCTGCGACCTCCACCAGAAGTCCTCCGGTGGCGACCAGGGTGGCCAGCTGAGCGGGGGAGTACAGCAAGCTCACGTCCTGCGGCCCACCCACCCCTTCGGCGAGGTTCCGGACGTCATGGCCGACGATCACGAGGTGGCCGCCGGGCCGCACTGCGCGCGCTGCCGACGCCATCAGGGTATGGCGTTGGGACGGCGGCAGATGCACGTAGCACACCACAACCAGATCGGCCGATGTGGGCGCGGGAGGGTCGGTGGTGACATCGCCGACGCGCCAGCTGAGACGGTCGGCGACCCGTCGAGGCTCCTCGGCGGTAAGGCGCCGGGCCCGTTCGATCGCGACGTCGGAGCAGTCCACGCCGCGCACCCGCCAGCCGAGCCGCGCCAACCACAGGGCGTTGCGCCCTTCGCCACACGCCAGGTCGACCGCTTCCCCGACGGGCAGTCCCTGGCACTGCTGGCGGATGAACTGGTTGGGCTCAGTACCCCAGACGAGGTCGGCGCTTCGGTAGCGCTCGTTCCAGGCGGCGGCGTCCATGCGGGGAGATTATCGCGACGAATCGAGGTGTCAGGAGCGGACCAGGGCGTCCAGCAGCGTGGCGAGGGCGGTGTCCGGATCGGTGGTGAGGCCCCCGTGCACGGGCCCTGGCTGGATCACCGTGCTGCGCGGCGCGGTGAGGAACCCGAACCTCGTGCCCAGGGGAGCCCCTGCCACCTCGCCGGCGGCTGTCGCTCCGGTACAGACGTCGTCCACCGCCGCCAGAGCCGCTCGAGTGGCTGCCACGTCAAGGTTTGTGTCGAGGGCACGCAGCCGGTCGGTGTCCAGGTGACAGCGGGCCTGCAGGTACTCGCGCGCCTGGCAGTACACCACGACACCCACGTTGATGAACTCGCCGCGGTCCACCCGCGGCACGCACCGCAGGACGACGTAGGAGTAGCCCACCAGCTCCGTGGCTCCCATCAGGGCTCCTGTCCCGGGAGCCAGGCTTGTGCGTTGGCGAGACGGGCATGAAGGAAGTCCGCGTAGGCAGCCCGCACGGCGGCGACCGAGGCAGCGCCCGGTGCCAGCTCGATCCACTCGGTCGGCACCAGAGCCACCACCTCGTTCACCGTGGCTGCGTCAACCTTGGCGCTCAGCGCGCCATGGGCCGCCGAGACACCGGGTGCATAGCGCGCGAGCACGTGATTGGACGCGTCATACGGCTGTGCGCCGAAGCGGTCTGCGGGCCCGACACCGCCCGGCCAGCTGTGGTGGAAGTACAGCGACGCGCCATGGTCGATGGCCCACATCCGGCCGTGCCACATGAGCAGGTTGGGGTTGCGCCACGTCCGGTCGACGTTGGCGACGAACGCGTCCAACCACAACACGTGAGCCGCCATCGTGGGGTCCGGCCGAGATGAGGCGTCGAAGCCGAACGCTCCCGGCAGGAAGTCGACGCCGAGGTTGAGCCCGACGCTGGACAACAGCAGGTCCTGTACTTCCTCGTCCGCCTCGTACTTGGCGATCGCCACGTCGAAGTCGAGCGCCCGCAGCTCCGGTACCTGTATCCCTAGGCGGCGGCCAAGCTCGGTGACGATCACCTCGGCGACCAGGGCCTTGCGGCCTTGCCCGGCGCCGCGGAACTTGGCAACGTACGTGCCGAGGTCGTCCGCCTCGACGATCCCGGGCAGGGACCCACCCTCCCGCAACGGCGTCACGTAGCGGAGGGCCTTCACCTGAGGGAGCGACGCGTTCACACCATCCATACCGTGGTGTCGGTCGGGAGCCCACCGTCGTCTCCGAGCGGCCCCGATGCCAGCAGCACGCGGCCCGGCGGCAGCGGAACCTCCGATGGTCCGGTGTTCACCCAGCACTGCACCGCTCCGCGACGGAACGCCAGCGCGCCGTCCGGAGAGTCGACCCATTCCGGTACCCCAAGCCCTTCAAGGTGTTCGCGGCGCAGGTGGAGAGCCGCACGGTAGAGCCGCAGCATGGAGTGTGGATCGTCCTTCTGGTGGTCGGCGGCGAGCCTCCCCCAGTCGGCGGGCTGGGGGAGCCACGGGGACGACGTCGCTGAGGCGGGGCTGAAGCCGTACGGAGGCTGGTCACCAGACCAGGGCAGCGGCACCCGGCATCCGTCGCGGCCCGGGTCGGTGTGACCGGACATCTCCCAGGTGGGGTCTTGGCGCAGCTCCGGAGGGATGTCCTCCACCTCGGGGAGCCCGAGCTCCTCTCCCTGGTACAGGTATGCCGGGCCGGGCAGTGCAAGCGCGAGCAGGATCGCGGCCCGTGCCCGCCGCGTTCCCACCTCGAGATCGGGGGCGTCGCGATGCCAGCGGGCTCGGTCCCACTCGCTTTGCACAAGATGAGCCGGCTGGCTGCGGGCGTACCTCGTCACGTGGCGGACCACATCGTGGTTCGAGAGCACCCAGGTACAGGGAGCCGCGACCGCACGGGCTGTCTCGAGCGCGTCATCGATGACCTGACGCAGGAGGTCGGCCCGCCACGGCGACTGCAGGAAGTCGAACTGGAAGGCGGTGTGCAGCTCGTCCGGCCGCAGGTACATCGCCAGGCGCTCGTTGGAGCGCACCCACGCCTCTGCGGTGAAGATCTTCGGCGGGTCGTAGGAGTCGGCGACCTTGCGCCAGGCGCGGTAGATCTCGTGCACGTGGTCGTTGTCCCAAGCGGGGTGTACCTCGAGGTCTTGGCCGCCGACACGTGGGCCAGCGTTGGGAAGGCCCTCCGCTTTGGCGAGTGCGTGCGCGACGTCGATGCGGAACCCGTCGACGTCGCGGTCGAACCAGAACCGCAGGATGTCCTCGAACTCCGCACTCACCTCAGGGTTGTTCCACTCCAGGTCCGGCTGCCCGGGCGCGAAGAGGTGCAGGTACCAGTCACCGGGCTCGCCGTCCCCGCCTGCGACACGCGTCCAGGCGGGACCACCGAAGTTGCTCATCCAGTCGTTGGGGGGCTCGCTTCCGTCGGGGCCGCCGCCTGGCCGGAATATGTAGCGCGCCCGAGCCGCCTCGTCACCCGCCAGCGCCGCCTGGAACCACGGATGAGCGGCTGACGTGTGGTTGGGAACGATGTCGAGGAGGACCTTGAGGCCCAGCTCGTGAGCCTCGGCGATCACCGCCTCGGCGTCGGCAAGCGTGCCGAACGAGGGGTCGATGTTGCGGTAGTCCGCGACGTCGTAGCCGCCGTCCTCCATGGGCGAGGGGTACCACGGGTTGACCCACAGCGCGTCGACCCCGAGGGCCGCCAGGTACTCCATCTTCGCGCGCAACCCGCGAACGTCACCCACCCCGTCACCGTTGGAGTCGGCGAAGCTGCGGATGTACACCTGATAGATGACGGCGGTCTGCCACCAGGGCGCAGAAGGCGCAGGGATCGGTTCCGAGGCCGAGAGGTCGTACCGAGGCACAGGAAAAGCCTTCCGAAAGGAATGGGGAGTGCGAGGAAGCAACGCGTCGGTTGCGCGAATAGCGTGGCGAGCACCACACTCAATGTCAAGAATCGCTCGGTCCACAAGGAGGGCAATGGTCGCCCCGCCGGCAGCTGAGGCGTCACGTCGTTGTCGCCCTTGAGTCCGACCCGGTCTGCGATCGCGGACGGGGTGATCCAGGCGATTGCCGGGCCTGGGGCGGTCCTGCGCTCCGACCAGGTGACAGCAGTGGCGGCATTGTGCGAGTCCGGCGCCCGAGTGCTGGTGGTGCAGGCCACCGGCTGGGGCAAGTCGGCGGTGTACTGGGCCGCGACCGCCATCCGTCGGGCTGAGGGGTTCGGTCCCACGCTCGTCGTGTCTCCGTTGCTGTCGCTGATGCGAGACCAGGTCTCGGCCTCGCAGCAGGCCGGTCTGCGTGCCGCGACCGTCAACTCGTCGAACATCGACGAGTGGTCAGGCATCGAGCAGCAGCTCCTCGATGGTGCGCTCGACGTGCTGCTGGTCTCGCCTGAACGTCTTGCCAACCCCGGCTTCGGCCGCCGCGTCCTCGACGTGTCGGCGGGCAGGCTCGGGTTACTGGTCATCGACGAGGCTCACTCC
Organism: Nocardioidaceae bacterium; assembly: GCA_035633755.1. Lineage (GTDB taxonomy): Bacteria > Actinomycetota > Actinomycetes > Propionibacteriales > Nocardioidaceae > DASQEH01. The sequence goes on from DASQEH010000075.1 coordinate 29,839, forward strand.
GTGTCGGACTGGGGCCACGACTTCCGGCCCGACTACCGCAGGGTCGCCGACGTGTTGCGCAGGCTCAACCCGGATACCCCGGTGCTGGCGACCACGGCGACCGCCAACGCGCGGGTCACCGACGACGTCGCCGCGCAGCTGGGGGAGGCGACGCTGGTCCTGCGCGGCCCACTGGCGAGAAGCAGCCTCGAGCTGGCGGTGGTGCCGGCGCTGACTCCGCTGGAGCGGTACGCGTGGGTGGTGGAGCAGCTCCCGGAGCTTCCCGGGAGTGGCATCGTGTACACGCTCACGGTGGCCGACGCCGAACGCCTCTCCTCCGTGGTCGCCTCGGTCCACGGCCCCCAGCTCACGGTGGCCGCCTACACCGGCCAGCTCGACGCTGCGGAACGGGAGCGGCTCGAAGCCGCGCTGCGAGCCAACGAGGTCAAGGCGCTCATCGCCACGTCGGCACTCGGGATGGGCTACGACAAGCCCGACCTGGGGTTCGTCGTGCATGTCGGCGCCCCACCGTCACCGGTGTCGTACTACCAGCAGGTCGGCCGTGCCGGGCGGGGGATCGACCACGCACTGGTCGTGCTGCTGCCGTCCGCAGCCGACGAGGGTGTGTGGGACTACTTCGCAACAGCCACGATTCCTGACCCGGACCAGGTGTCGCGGCTGCTGGCGTGCCTGGAGAGCGACATTGGCACGACGTGGTCGGCACCAGCGATCGAGGCCGAGTCCGGGCTGAGACGAGGTCGCGTCGACCTGATGCTCAAGCAGCTCGCCGTCGACGGGGCCGTCGAGCAGGTGGAGGGCGGCTGGCGACGCACGGACAAGGAGTGGCGGTACGACGACGACCACTACGACTCGATCATCGCCACCCGGCGGCGAGAAGCTGCCATCATGCGGCGGTACCTCGCCGGTGAGACGTGCCTGATGCAGCTCCTCCAGGAGTCTCTCGACGACCCGACGGCACAACGGTGCGGACGGTGCTCGGTCTGCCGTGAGGGTCTGCCCCCACCCCTGGTGGGCCGGCCAGACAGGTCGACGGTGGCCACGGTCGCGGGGCTCCTGCGAGGCGACGTCCATGTGCTCACGCCGCGGAAGATGTGGCCGGGCGGCGAGTTCGGCCCGCGGGGACGCATCCCGGCCAGCCTCTTGGCGGAGCCGGGGCGGTCGCTCATGTACGCCGACGCACCCGAATGGGCCGAGGACATCGCAGCCCTGGCTGCGGACCGCGAGCCTGAGAAGCATGTGCTCGCCGCCGTCGTGGCGCTGCTGACGTCATGGCGGACATCGTGGTCCGCCCGGCCTCAGCTCGTGGTGTCCCTGGCGGCGGCGGGCTCGCAGCGATACCTCGAGGGCGTGGCCGAGCACGTGGCGTCGGTAGGTCGCCTGGAGCGCCACTGTCTGGAGGTGGCCGCCCGACCCCCCGACCGTTCGGCGCTCACGTCGGCCGGGGAGGCAGCGTTGTGGAGGTCGAGCCTCAGCCTCGGCCCAGCAGCGTTGTCCGCGGTGTCCGACCGGGTGGTTCTGCTGGTGGTCGACGCCACCTCGACACTGTGGCCCATCACCGTGGCGACGGCGCTGCTGCGCGAATCCGGAGCGGTTGCTGTCCTGCCGCTCCTCGTTCACCAACGTCTCTGAGCGGCTCCGCTACCTGAGTAGCGAGCCTAGGTAGGCTGCCATCGTGTGGAGGCAACGGTTCGGATTCGCGGCGCTGGTGGCGTTGGGGCTGACGGCCGTCGCAATCATGGTCGCCGTCGTGAAGGACTTGCCGTTCCGTGACCCCGACGGAGTGGCCGGCCCCACCTTCGTCCGGCTGCCCGCGATCTTGGCGCTCGCCTTCCTCACCGACGTCGTACCCCGTACGATCCGGCGCTGCCATCAGACACGCTCGCTGCGACAGTTCCCACGCCACTTCGCCGACGTCACGGTTGAGCGATGGCCTCTCGAACACATCCGATTCGCGCTGCTCGGCCTTGGCAGCTGGTACCTGACCTATGTGGCGTTCCGGAACCTCAAGAGCTATGTCCCGTTCGTCAACGACGCCTTGTGGGACGCGTCGCTCACCCGGCTCGACCGGGCCATCCTGTTCGGTCACGACCCGGCCGTCCTGCTGCACCAGCTCCTCGGCACAGGCTGGGCCGCGCACGCCATGTCGGTCATCTACATCGCCTGGATCGCGCTTGTTCCGGTCAGTCTGGCAGCGGCGCTGGTGTGGTCGCGGAACGTCTCTGGCGGGGCCTGGTTGGTGACGGCCGTCGCGGTCGACTGGGTGCTCGGGGTCGCGACGTACTTCGTCGTGCCGACGCTCGGCCCCATCTATGCGAGGCCGCATCTGTTCGACCGGCTCCCAGAGACTGACGTGTCCAGACTGCAAGCGGTGATGATCGACGAACGCAACGACGTGCTGGCGAACCCGTTCGCGACCGACGCCGTGCAGACGATTGCTGCGTTTGCCTCGCTGCACGTGGGCATCACGGTGACGGTCTGTGTGATCGCCCATCTGCTCCGCCTGGGCGTGTGGTTCCGGGTCGCCCTCTGGGTGTTCCTGGTCCTCACCATCTTGTCCACGATCTACCTGGGATGGCACTACCTCGTCGACGCCTTCGGCGGCATCGCGCTCGGCGTCGCAGGCGCCTGGATCGGCGCCATTGCCACCGGCAACCACATCCGAGGGCGGCCCGTGCATCGCAAGGCCCCGCAAGAGCTGGCCACCGCTCGTGTCCGAGCCGGCGCGGCCCGTCCATGACGAGCCCCGGCAACAGCTGGCACGGCTGGCGTCGGAGCCGGGCCAGCCGCTCGCTATCGTGACCGAATGCAGCGCCGACGGGTCGTCGTACGCGGTGACGTCCAGGGCGTCTTCTTCCGCGATGGGTGCCGGCGGGCTGCCCTGGCGGCCGGGGTCCGAGGCTGGGTGCGCAACTGTGACGACGGCAGCGTCGAAGCCGTGTTCGAGGGCGAAGCGCCAGCGGTGGAGTCGCTGTGCGACTGGTGTCGTGAGGGACCTCCGCACGCTCGAGTCGACGAGGTCGTCGTCACCGCCGAGGGGCCGATAGGCGAGCGCGGTTTCGAGGTTCGCTGATCACCGTGGTTGCGAGACGGTGTCCAGCCAGTGGATGGCGGCCTCGATGACGGCAGGCGGCGCGGCGTGGACACCGTCGAACTCGCGCAGGATAACGTCGTACCCCAGCTCCTGGAGTCGCGGAACGATGACCCGGCTGGTGCGGTCGATCGGGAGGACCTCGTCCTGCGTGCCGTGCGTGACATAGATGTCGGGCTCGCCGGCGCGTGGAGCCTGGGCGACGAAGCCGGGCGACAGCGCGATCACGTGCCGGAGCAGAGTGCCGTTCGCGAGGCCGAGCGACAACGCGTACGAGGCGCCGTCGGAGAATCCACTCACGACCACGTCGACCGGATCGACGGGGAAGGTCTCGAACACATGCGCGAGCGCAGCGTCGATCACCTGCACGTCGGCACCCCAGCCGCTGCGGACGACGTCCCATGTGGTGCTCTGCGATGCCGGGGCCAGGATCAGCAGGCCATGTTCGTCGGCCCACGGCTGCAGCCGGGCGACCGACGACTCAGCCTCGCCTCCGGCGCCGTGCAGGCTGAGCACGAGACGCATCTGCGCTGCCTCATGCTCCTCCGGAACGTACACGAGCGTGTCGCGCCGGGCGCCTCGCACGGGGATGGATCGCAGGCCGGGTCTCAGCGAGGTGCGTCCCACGGGGGGCTGCGCCGGGGGTCGTGCCGTGAGGGCGGCCGGGTGGCGCTTGTCTTGCGGACCCGAGCATGCGCAGAGCACCGCCCCGGAGAGTGAAGCGGCCAGCAGGACTCGACGTGACAACGTCATGACGTCGCCGTGTACCCGCGGGCGACCGCAGCCAAACAACCGGTCGACGCGGGATGCCCGGTGGTGGTACTACGACCTTTGGACAGGTGACGCTCGGTGGCTGAGGACGGCAGTCTCGGACCATCCACCCGTCGAGAGGATAGTCATGTCACCCGAACTCGGAGCTCTCCGCCAGATCGGAATGCGCACGCTTGCCTTCACCGCCGCGAGCGTGTGCCTCGTCACCAGCGCTGTGGCCGGACCCGCCACAGCGGCAGACGCGTCGGCCGACCGGGCGTCGTCTGCTGATGGTCGAAGCTCGATGGCCGTCACTACGCTGATGGCGCACCTGACCGGTGAGAAGGAAGTTGCGCCCGGGGACGCAGACGGGATGGGCATGGTCACCGTCCGACTGCGCCCCGTGCTCGGCAAGGTGTGTGCCCGCGTCACCTACCAGCGGATCGGGAACCCCGATGCCGCTCACATCCACCGGGGGCGCCGAGGAGTGGATGGGCCTGTCCGGGTGGACCTGTCCGGCTCGGTCAACGGCGGGCCGAACTGCACCAAGGCACCACGCCCCCTCATCCGCCGGATCGTGCTGCACCCTCGCCAGTACTACTTCAACATCCACACGCCCGCATTTCCGGCCGGCGCTGTCCGCGGCCAGCTGCACCGCTGAGGAACGCGCCTGGTACAAAGCGGACGATCCTCCGGGTCGCTCCGGACAAGGAGGAGCCCGGTACTGGGCGGGTACGAAAGGCTGACGGGAGCCCGGCGCAGGGCGTCGACCAGCTCGGCGCCTGCAGCGTCGCCCGACGAGGAGGAGCCTGCGGGCGTCACGACTGCGGCGACGGGTGCGCGGCCAGGTCCCCCTGGGCCACGATGCCGGCCGCCACCTCTCGCAGTGAGGAGTCCTGCCGGGTGCTCGCCCGCACGAGCAAGGCGAAGGCCTGGTGCCCGGTCACCTTGTAGCGCTCGACCAGGATGCCCTTCGCCTGGCTGATCAAGTCGTTCGTCGTCGACTCCGATGCGAGCCTGTCGTGCTTCTGAATAGCGGCGAAGGCGACCGCAGCGTGCGACGCGAACAGCAGGCCCACATGCTCCGACTCGTCGTCGAAGGCGTCGGCCTGCCTGGCGTACAGGTTGAGCGCGCCCAAGTTGTCGCCCTCGACGTACAGCTGGAACGACAGCATGCTTCCGACACCCGCATCAGAGGCGGCGCGCGCGAAGTTCGGCCATCGTGACTCGCTCGCCATGTCCGACACGCGCACCGTGCGCTGGGTGTACACCGCCTCGAGACAGGGGCCCTCGCCGACGTCCTCCTGCAGCTTGTCCACGGTGGCGGGCAGGTCGCTCGACGGCGCCTGGGAGGCGACGTGCTCACGGTCGGTGACGACGCTGATCGACCCCTCCTCGACGCCGGGAACCAGCGCGATCGCTTCCTGCACGATCCTGTCGAGTGTCTCGTCGGTATCCGGCTCGTTCTCGAGGGCGCGCGCCAGTTCGCTCAGAAGCACTGCCAGCTCGTCCTCGCCAGTGGTCGACCCCGTGTCCTGCTCGGAAGGCCGCCCGGGGTTGGCGCCCTCCTCCTTGGCCTGGTCGCTCATGTCGAACTCCATCGGGTCGTGGATGCCGTGCACACCGGTGGCCTCGGCTCTGTCTTGACAGTAGCCTCGCCCGATGGCTTACGAATACAAGGTGGTCGAGATCCGAGAGAAGATGATCGGCGGCAAGATGTCAGGAGGCAAGCTCGAGAAGATCCTCAATGAGCATGGCGCCTCGGGATGGCAGCTGAAGTCGATCACCAGTGCCGACATCAAGGGACGTCTCGGCCCGGGCGGGGTCGAAGGGCTTCTGGTCACGTTCGAGCGAAGCGCCTGAGGCTGCGCTGAGGGAGCCCGAACCCGGATGGCTGCCGCGGCAGTCGGGCGTGGCGGCTGAGCAGTGACCGAGCTGGTACCAACCTTGCCTGAGCTCATTGGCCGGGCGCGACGGCTCGCCGCCCAACCCCGTCGGAGCATTCTCGGCATCACCGGCGCCCCCGGCAGCGGGAAGTCAACGCTCGCGGGCGAGCTCGTCGCGGCGCTGGCACCGAGCGCCGTGGCGGTGCCCATGGACGGCTTCCATCTCGCCAACGCCGAGCTGGATCGGTTGGGCCGAAGCGACCGCAAGGGAGCGCCGGACACTTTCGACGCCGCCGGATACGTCGCGCTGCTGCACCGCGTGCGCGAGCGGAAGTCGCATGCTGTCTACGCACCCGCCTTCGACCGAGCGTTGGAGGAGCCGGTGGCGGGGTCGATCGCCGTCGCCCCGGACGTTCGCCTGGTGGTGACGGAGGGGAACTACCTCCTCCTGGACGAAGACCCGTGGAGTGGAGTCCGATCTGTTCTGGACGAGGTTTGGTACGTGGAAGTGGACGAGGTCCTCCGGCTCGAACGGTTGATCGCCCGCCACATCCGGCACGGTAAGTCACCTTCAGCGGCGCGGGCATGGGCGCTCGGTCCGGACGCCCGCAACGCCGAGCGGATCGCTGCGACCCGAGAGCAGGCAGATCTGGTGGTGGCAGGCTTGGGGCGTCAAGCCGGCGGTTGGAGCCCGAGGTGAGGCGTAGGCAGCGCCGGGGTGGACTCGCTGCTGGCATGTCGCGCTTTGTCGGACGGTCGAGTAACGCGGCGTTAGGGTACTTGCCGTGGAGACAGTGACGACTACGGCCCTGCGATGAGCAGTCCTTCGCCGCGTGGGCCGGCGCAAGAGCCAGAGTCCGCGGCCGTGACGATGTGGCGGAAGCTCGTCCGGCAATGGCACTGGGCGCGACGCGACGGGTTCGCCCGCTGGATCGAGGAGGACCAGCTCAACCCCGTGGACCGGGCACGCACAGCACTGTCCAAGCGGCGCTGGCGCTCGAAGGACGGAGTCCCGCCAGGTGAGGCGGTCCCCGTCTATCTCGTCGGAGTGCAGCGTTCCGGCACCAACATGCTGGTCCGCGGGCTGGAGGCTGCACCGGAGTTCGAGGTGCACAACGAGAACGACCGATCGGCTTTCGACAGCTACCGGCTCAAGCCCGACGAGGTCGTCGCGGATCTCATTCTGCGCAGTCGCCACCGATACGTGCTGTTCAAGCCGCTGTGCGACTCGCATCGCATCGATGCGTTGCTCGACACGCTGCCGGTCCCTCAGCGTGGAAAGGCGATCTGGGCCTACCGCGACGTCGACGGCCGAGTCCGGTCGGCGATCAGCAAGTTCGGTGACGTCAACCACCGGGTACTGAGCGAGATCGCCCGAGGGGAGGGCCGGGACCGGTGGCAGGCGCAACGGATCTCGCCGGACAACCTCGCGTTGATCGGTGAGTTCGACTACGCGACGATGAGCGCCGAGACTGCCGCCGCCCTGTTCTGGTACGTCCGCAACTCCCTGTACTTCGACCTCGCGCTGGATCAGCGCGAAGACACGTTCCTGTCCTCCTATGACTCCCTCATCGCCGAGCCAGAGGCCACCATGAGGAGTCTTTGCGCCTTCTTGGACTTCCCGTACTACCCGGCGCTCACCAAGCACATCGAGCTTCGGCCGAACAGCCGGAAACCGCCCCTGGCGATCGACCCGCGGGTCCGCGCCAAGTGTGACCTGCTCACCGAGCGGTTGAACACCAAAGTGGCCGAACAGCGCCTGCGTTGGACTCATCCTTGACCGCTGAAGCCCTGCATCCCTAGGCGCGCGTTGAGATGGAGAACCCACCGGGAAGCGCCCGAATTGCCCCAATCGGTTACTCGGTCACCTAGACTCGAGGGGTCCATAATCTCGGAGGATAGGCAGTCATGATCAGCAGGACTCTCGCGTTGACACTCGGAGGGGGACTGTTGCTGATCCCTGTGCTGACGCCCACGACTGCCGTGGCACTGCCTGGGAAGTGCGCCGGGGTGCTGGGCGTGGCGCACCGTGGGGATCGCACTGTGCATACCGAGAACACGGTGCCCGCGTTCTTCGACGCCTCCGACCGCGGAGCCGACGCTGTGGAGACCGACGTGCGGATCACGGCCGACGGACGGTTCATGTTGATGCACGACCCCACCATTGACCGGACCACGGTGGGTACGGGATACATCTCGGAGCTCCCCTCGACGTACGTCAAGAGCGTGACGACCAATGACGGCGGACGGGTGCCGTTCCTGCGGGGAGCGCTCTCGGCCTTCCGCCAGCGGACCGGCCGGATGTTCATCGAGATGAAGCGCGACGATCCCCACTGGACGTTGGTCAAGGCAGCGGAGTTCGTGTCAGTCATCCGTGAGACGGCCATGAACACCCGTGTCACGGTGACAGGCGGACGTCGCGTCCTCAGCCTGATCAACGAGGTGGCACCTCGCATCCGAACGGCCTGGAAAGACCCAGGATTCGTCACTCCCGAGCACGTGTCTCCGCACGCGGACGGGGCAACAGTGGGCTACGGGCGCGCCACCACCGCCGCTCAGGTGACGGCCATGAACGAGGCCGGTTTGCAGGTGTACATGACCAACGGCGACAAGGACACGGTTCGATGGACCGCGGCCCTGGATCGCGGCTACGACGGGATCTACACCAACGAGATCTCACGCCTGGTCGCCTGGTGTCGCGCTGGGTAAGAGCACCGTATGCCTCACAGAGGGTGAACTAGTCGGTCACGTAGCCCTCGTCCAGCAGCTCCCCGGCTCAACACTTCCACCGGGTGTCCTCGGTCACGCGGATGCGGACAAAGGCCTCGGCTCGCCCTCGTTGCACGTATCCTTGTCAAGGCCGAAGCGCCGCTCGGCGGCACGGGCACCCTTCGGGCGACTGCAGCGCACAACAGATGGGCAGGGCATTGGCTGAGCTGGCTAGCGCAGAGCTGGACACGCGCCCAGGCACCGCCATGCGCCTCGTCCAGCTCCTCCTGGCGCTGCTGGTGGGAGCCGCGGCCGTCGTCAGCGGCCTGTCGTTGGCGGCCGGGAACAAGATGCTGGTGGTACTTCCCCTGGTCGCAGTCGTCGGCGTAGCACTGGCCGTGCTTGCGTGCACACGATTCTCCGGTTTCGTCCTGCTGCTCCTCGGAGTCCGCTCCAGCGTCGACGTCCTGGACTTCAGCCCGGGTACCGCCGCGGGGTCGGACGGCGGCGGCCTCAATCCCTCGGCCCTCCTCGTCATCCTCTTCCTGCTGGCCGCGACATTGTGGCTGGCTGCGCGGTACTACTCGGGGACCTACATCAAGGCATCGCCGCTCTCGATGTGGCTGATTGCCTTCTGGCTGGCCGGAGTAGTGAGCCTGCTGAGCTCTCGAAACATCCTCGCCGGTGTGACCGGGTCCCTCAGGATCCTGGGCGTCGTCATGATGTTCGTCCTGCTCGAGCAGCTCATCGTGGACAGGAAGACCATGGTGCGGGTGCTGTATGCCGCCTTCGCGTCCATGCTGATTCCGCTCGGCTACACACTGTTCGGTCTGGCCACCGGAACCGCCGCCACCGAGGACAAGGCTGGATTCGACCGCCTGCTGGGTACCTTCAACCAGTCCAACGCCTACGCCCGCTACCTCACCTTCATGGTCGTCTTCGGGGTGGCGATCTACCCGCATCTCAAGGGCGGCTCCAAGGTGGCGATGCGCGTCCTGTTGCTCCTTGGGACGGCCTTCCTGCTGCAAACGCTCACCCTGACGTGCATCATCGCGGCGATCGTCGGGCTCATCGTGATCGGTGTCGTCGCGCGGCGAGGCAGCCTGCTCGCCGGCTTCGTGGTTGTCGCCGTGCTGGCCGCGTTCGCCGTCCCCGGATTGGCGGCACGTTTTGACATCCTGCAGACGTCCGACCCCACGGGAGCGGCGTCGGGAAACACCTTGCTGTGGCGGTTCAACTACTGGGCCGAGGTACTACCTCTGGCCAACAGGAACCCGGTCACCGGGATCGGGCTGGGCTCGACCTCGTTCGAGACGGAGGCGGAGAAGCAGCCACACAACGACTTCCTCCGCGCCTATGTCGAGACTGGTCTGGTGGGGCTGTTCCTCTATATCGGGGTTCTGGCCAGCCTTGTCGCGACGTCGCGACGAGCCGTCCGCCGAGCGGTACGGGGGACGTTCGACCACGCCGTCGCGACCGGTGCGCTCGCCTGCGCGGTACTTGTCATCGTGGAGAGCCTGGCGTCCAATGTGATCACCAACAGCGTGGCCATGTGGTACCTGGTGGCATTCGTCGCTGCGGCAGGCTACGTGGCGCGTGCGAAACCTGATGCCTCGGAGCCGGCAGACCCGGACACCGCCTCCGTTGCTCATCGCCCGTAGTGCGTCGGTAGGGACTGACGGACATGGCTCAAGAGACGGCCGCGGCAGTGGGTGACGGCACTGCCCGCCGCATGGCGCGTGGCGGTGGCCTGAACCTCGTCGGCGCCCTGTGCAGCCAGTCCGCGTTGTTCATCATCATGTCGCTACTGGCGTGGCGCCTCGGTCCTGCGGACGTCGGTCGGTACGCCACGTGCTACGCCCTGTTGTCGTTGCTCGGGCTGCTCTCACTCGCCGGACTGCGCAGCGCCCTCACCCGCTTCACCGCCATGCACCTGGCGGACAACGACGCAGGTCGACTGCGGGGGACCATTCGCCTTGGCCTCGGTCTGAACCTGATCGGGTCCACCGTCATCGGTGCAGGTCTTGCGCTGGCCGCACCTGCGGTCGCGGACGTCTTCGACGATCCCGCGCTGCGGTCCAGCATCATCCTGGTGGCGCTCACGCTGCCGGCGAGCACGTTCGAGGACGCGGCACTGGCGACCACCCAGGGCTGGCGGAGCATGAAGGCGTTCGCCCTCATCGGCCTCATCTTCGATCCGATGTTCCGGCTGGGCCTGACGGCGGCAGCCCTGTTTCTCGGGTTCGGTCTCCAGGGGGCCCTGATCGCACTGCTCACCGCGTCATGGACCGGTGCGGTCATCGCCGGGTTCACTCTGCGGCGATGGCTCAGCGAGGTGCCGAAGGCGCCCCGCGTCTACGAGCCCCGATCCCTCTTCAGCTACTCGATGGTCAGCTGGATGTCGAACCTGGCCGGGACCGGACTCATCTGGACTGCCACACTCATGCTGGGTGCGATTTCCTCGCAAGAACAAGTCGGTATCTATACCGTGGCTACTCGGCTCGTGACGCTCGCGGTCTTCGTGATGGCGCCGATCAACGCCGCATTCACCCCGCACATCGCCCATCTGAGCCACACCGGTGACCGAACGGGGATGTCGGCGGCCTACGGATCGGCCAACCGCTGGATCATGCGGATCTCCATGCCCGCATTCATCCTGCTGCTGGTCTACCCCGAGGACCTGCTCACGTTCTTCGGGAAGGACTTCGAAACCGGCGCCCGCGTGACGATGATCCTGGCCGTCGGTCAGATGGTCAGTGCAGCTGCCGGACCGTGCGGGACTGTGCTGAACATGTCCGGCAGGGTGGCGCTCACGATGGTGGACAACGTCGGCGCGCTGGCCGCGAACATCGGGCTGAACCTCCTGCTGATCCCGATGTACGGCATCGAGGGAGCTGCCCTGTCCTGGAGCGTGGCGCTGGCCATCAGCAACTTGGCGAAGGCCATCCAGGTACGACACCTGCTTGGGGTGCGAAGCGCTGGGGCGGACTGGGCCAAGACCTTCCTGGCGGCAGCACCGGCGTTCGCCGTGGCGGCGCTGCTGGACACGCAGATCGACGGCTGGGTTCCGGCGGTCCTGCTCGGGTTGCAAGCCATCCTCGTCACCTTCGTCGGTGTGCTCGCCCTACTCGGGATCGGCGCCGAGGACGCCGCGCTGGTGCGCTCCGCCCTGCGGCGGGTGGGCATCAAGCGGTGACGGCGGTGCCTCGTTCGTGGATTCGTCGGTGACGGACCACCGCGGCGGCAGCTCCAGTCCGAGCCTGGCCAGCTTCTGCTCCAGCTCAGCGTTGAACGGGCGGTAGAAGGCAGCCAGCCGGGCGCGATCGTCCGCCGACATGACGTCAGTCGACGGTGCCTTGTTGACCGAGTAGTACGCCTTGCGCAGCAGACGTTTGGTCGTCTGATGTCGTTCGAACTGCCGCTGGGCCTGCCGGTTCAGCGCTACAGCAGCGCGCTGCAGCCGAGGGTGGCGGTACTGCACCGTCTTGTTGTCGACGCCCATGGCGAAGTCGTCGACCTGAGTGTCATCGATCTCCAGCCATCGGCACAGCGACTTCACGCTCTCCCTGGGTTCCGCCGCCAGGTCGTCGAAGAACAGGACGCGGAAGCGGTCTGCGAACTCGTGCGTCCACGCGTCGAGCCACCGTGCGTAGCACCCCTTGACCAGCCCCGAGAAGTCGCCGTTGTCACGGTCCATGTCGGTCCCGGCCTCGTGGAGCTGCTCACAGCGGTCCAGGTACTGCGAGAACGTCATGTCCTTCGGGATGCGGACCTTGCTCTTGACGAACTGAAAGAACGACCAGCAGCGGTCCTCGGGTGACCGCAGGACCACGAGCGTTCGCGCCGAGGGGCACGTCGAGTTGATGCCGTGGGCGAGTGCGCTACCGCCGTAGAAGTAGCCGGGCGTCGCTTCGAGGGCATACCGCTGCGTGCAGTGGCGGAAGTGGGCGGCGTAGGTTTCCAGCGGTGGCAGCGGCTCTCCGTACTGCAGCGGACTGAAGTAGCGCAGCTCCTTGACGTCTGACAGGCAGATCTCGCGATGTTGGCCCAGGTAGTGGAAGAGCGAGGTGGTGCCGGCCTTCGCGACGCCGACTATGACCAGGTTGGGCAGGGACTGGCCGGGCGCGTCGCTCTCGTTCGACACCACAGATGTCTTCCCTTCGGTACAGGTTGCCCCGGGTGCTGCCTTGTGGACGGGTGGGATAGGAGTTGGCTGGACTCAGGCGGCTCGTCTGCTCAGGCCTGCTCTAGCGGAGTAGCCGAACCGGTGGAGCAAGGGAGCCGTGATGGCAGTCACCAGCAAGCGCTCGGTGAGCGGCATCTTGCGACACCATTCGTCGTCCACGCGAAGCTCGACGGCACCGGTGTCATGGCGAGCAGGGTTCCCCGCGACGGAGTGGGTCGGCGCCAACGTCACGAAGCGCCCGTCGAGCACATCCGGAGGCAGCGACGTGTCGATGGTCTTCAGCACAGCGTCCAAGGTCGCCGCGGGGTCCTGCACGAGGTCCTCGTACCGGACGAGGATGCGTGAACCGGACGTGGCCGGCCACCAGTACGGGATCAGCCAGTGGAACAGCACCCACAAGACTGCGCTGCGCCAGACCTCCAGCCGATCCATTTCCTGTCGTTCGTCGGTGTCGCGGGTGGTCTTGGTGCGACGCCAGGAGAAGGCATTGGCGCGCGGATCACGCACGACATGGGCGACGTGCAGCTCGATGCCAGGGAGCGAGGCCAGCAGCATCCCGTAGGGCGGTGACTTGGAGGAGTCGACGATGGTGTGAACGCCTGGTTGAGCCGACAACGCCGAGTAGAGCCGCAGGATGTCTGCGTCGTCCGGATGGCGGTCATGGGCCGGCAAGCCGCGCAGGTGTCGCAGCAGCATGCGCGGAAGCTGTCGCACGCGGATGCGCCGATCCAGGCGTCTGGCGCGTGAGACGGCGTCGGGCGGAGGTCCGGAGGGGAACGCCTCGGCCATGACGACCGTCCACAGCGGGCAGCGGTCGAATGGCTCACCACAGCCGCAGCGATGGTTCTGAAGCAGGCCGCGTTCCCAGGCATAGCGGACCTCGCCGGCGGCAAGGCATCCCGGCACCTGTCCCAGCAGGTTGCTGAAGATCGTGGTGCCACTGCGCCCCGTACCGGCGATGTACAGCACGCGCACAGGCTGCGTCTGGTGGCTCATGCTGCCCTGAGCGAGGTGGCATCGTCGTATGCCTGCATGATCGCCTCGAGGTGGGCAGGGGCACCGAAGTGCTCCTCCAGGCGGGCACGAGCACTCCTGCCCAACCTCCGGGCAAGGTCGCGATCACCGCTGAGGCGGGTGAGGGCTTGACCGAGAGCAGGAGGATCGTTGTGCGGCACGATGAGCCCGTCGACCTCTGTCCGTATCAGCTCTGGCATCCCACCAAGGTTGGTTGCGACGACCGGAACTCCGGCTGCGAATGACTCCAGGATGGTCATCGGCTGGTTCTCGTACCACCGCGACGGAACGACGGACGCCACCGAACGGGAGAGGAGCTGATGCAGCTCGACAGCGTCCAAGCGGCCGTGGAAGACGACCTGCCCGGGTGCGACGGCGTTGGCGAGGGCCTCCAGCGACTGACGCAGCGGACCGTCACCTGCAACATCAAGACGTACGTGGGCCGGCACGTGAGCCATGGCCTCGATCAAGGTGTCGACACCCTTCTCCGGCGAGAGCCGTCCCGCGAACAGGAACCCTGAGCCGTCGTCGCCAGCTTGCGGAATGGACTGCACGTCGACGAAGTTGCTGATCACCCGGAGGCGTTCGCTGCTGACGCCCGAGCGGGCGATCACATCAGCAAGGAACTGGCTCGGGCTGATGAAGATGTCCACGGGTGCATAGGCATCCGTCGCTCGATGAATGCCCGCTTCCACGGCCAGCAGAGTACTGGACCCCAAGGAGCCGTTCTTGCAGCGCTGTTGAGCGGCGTGCCACGTCCCGCCCGTGACGCACAGCTGGCAGAGCTCGCCCTTGTTGAGCATCTGGTAGCTCGGACAGGCCAGCTTGTAGTCGTGCAACGTCATGACGCAGGGCACTCCCGCGGCACGGATGGCGGCGAGAATGGAGGGGGACAGCTGGTGATAGACGTTGTGACAATGAACGACGTCGGGAGAGAAGCGCTGCAGGGCCGAGGCCAGCCCCCGTTTGCTCGACGTGGACCAGACCATCCGCGCACCTGCGGACAGCGCGCGCAACCCTCCTGGCGGCGGCTCGAGCTCGACGTAGGACGGAAAGGTGTCCTCGAGCGGCTGAGGTCGCACGTTGTCCGGATGGTCCATGCCCCATAGCAGCACGTCATGACCTGAGCGCCGCTGCAAGTCGGCGACGTCGAGCATGTACGCCTCCGCACCGCCTCGGCGATACAAGAACTTGTTGACGTGCAGGATGCGCACAAGAACCTCGTTGGAGTCGAGTCAGACTGAGACGCTAACGATACGGGAGCGGGGCCTCGCTCGTGGTCGTCGTGGGAAAGGCGACGCGTACCCCTGCTCGGCTCGTCGAGCCTCCGCCGGACTGCCTTGTGAGAGGCTTGCCGGTATGGCTCGGTCGCTCTCACAGCGTGTGATGCGCAAGCTGTCGGGGTTGCGCCGCATGCCGTACGGGCGCGAGACCGTCGATATCAGGGCGTTGATCAGCCCGCTGCGGTACGACGTCGTGGTTCGGGCACAGTTCCTGACCGACCTGCGGACCTCGTCCGAACCCCCTGGGGTGCTTCCTGATTTCGCCCTGGACCACCCCTACTTCGTCTGGTTCAAGTACGTCGAATCGGCTCGATTCTTCCCGGAGCTGCTCACACAGCCAGATCTCCTTCGTGAGCGATACCACAGCCGAGTGACCCGGGCGCAGGCGACACTGCGCTCGTTCGACGCCGACGGTTACGACCGCCGGTATCCGGTGACCGTCTCGAGCACTCCCCGCGGCGCGACGTCGGACTCCGGCCCTCAGATCAGCAAGACTCTGCATATCCGCGACGGCTGTCACCGACTGGCGCTGCTGCTGATCGATGGTCAGCAGCTCGAGCCCACCATGTACCGCATCGCCGGGCCCAGAAACCCTGTACCGGACAATACGGCGCTGCTCCTGCCACATCTCGGGCTGGACGAGCGCGACTACACGCGATTCCTCTCGCGCGGTTTCGCGACTCGTGAGTGCACGAGCCTGACTGAGCTGAGATCACTGGTAGCGACGGACTCGCCCGAGCGGCTGGCGGAGCTTGATGCCGTCGTGGCGGCACATCAGCAGGCGCAGCGCCGGGATAGTTGATGCCGAGGTTCGCCTACCCGGAGACACCTAGCCGTCACGGTATGATTGCGGCCATATGTCGCCAAACCGTTTCTCCACGTCGTTGCTGGGCACCGTTGCCCTGGTTCTGACGGTCCTCGTCTCGACGGCTTGTTCCACCGCGACGCCCGTATGCCCCCAGCCCGCTGCCGCTGAGCCGGTCCTTCCAGTGCCCACCACCAGTCCGGCACTAGGAACGAAGACGGACTGGAGCAGCCTGGGTCCTGCCCGGCCCTATCTGCGCTCCCTTCGCGGTGGCCCCACCTTCTATGAGGTGACGTGGTGCGAGGTTCAGCTGGAGTCCGGCGAGATGGATTGGCGCAACCCCGACGCGGTGGTCGACCAGGCGCACAGCCTGGGCTTCATCACGATGCTCAAGATCCGGGTGGGCGAATGTCCCTGGCTGACGGGGGAGGTGCCTGAGTATCTGCGTGGAAAGCAGGCGAAGACGGAGTCCTCGATGCCGTTGGATCTCACGGCCTATGCGGGCTTCGTGAAGCAGGTCGTCGAGCGCTATGAACCTGCCGGCGTGAACGAGTACGCCGTCGAGAACGAGGTGAACTCCGAGAGCTTCTGGAATGGCACAGTCGGTGAGTACCGCACGTTGGTGGCTGTCGCCGCACGAGTCATCCACAGGACCGATGGTGACGCCGCGGTCGCCGATGCCGGAATGAGCAGTGTGGCCTCCGGATACGGTGTCGTGGCCCGGCTGCTCGAGCTCGGTGAGCCGGAGCGCGCGATCGACGCGTACAACGCATACTTCTCGCGGCGGATCGGCACGCGCGGAGAGCAGATCGTGCGAGTCAGCAGCGAGGCAGAGCTGCGCGATGCGCTGGCCACTGAGAAGGCCAAGCGGAACCTGGCCTACATGCGCGTCACGGAAAGGCTGGTGGCGCGCGGCCTTGTCGACGCGCGACAGATCCATTTCTACGAGGAGTGGTCCTCCCTCCCGCTGCTGTTGGAGTATCTGCACGCCACGACTCCGGCCACCATGCCGCTCGAGCTCTGGGAGCTGGGGGCCTACCTCGGTCACGCACAGCTGGATGACAAGCAGAGAACGGTTGAGCTGGTCAAAGTCATCTCATTGGCCTTGGGGGGAGGAGTCACCAAGGTGGTGTGGATACCCCTGTTCGCCGAGCCGGACAGTGGGGAGGAGCTGGAGCTGTACGGTCTGTTGAGCTCCAAGGCCACCACCCGGCCGGCCTCGACCGCTTTCGCCGCACTTGACGCTGCTGCGGACAAGTCTCTGCCCGTGGCCATCAACGGCTCCGCGGTCGTCGGCACGGCATTCCAGCGGCACGGGCGAGGCACCGCTTTCGTCTGGGCCCGCTGTGCGCCGGCCATCGTCTCGCTGCCGGCAGGTAGTCGCGTTGGTGGGGCGGCGTCGGCAGGAGCAGGCAGGGCGGGGGATACGATGATTGGCGATGAGCCCGTTCGGATCGACTTCGCCGTGCCCGTGAGAGCGTTCCTCCGGACCGTGTCATGAACCTCGACGACCATCGCCTGATCTTCGTCGGGGGCCTGCACCGCAGCGGGACGACCCCGTTCTCTCGCATCCTGGGAACCCATCCCGATATCAGCGCACTGACCAACACGGGGGGCCCCGAGGACGAGGGGCAGCATGTGCAGACGGTCTATCCGGCGGCTCGGACGTACAAGGGGTCCGGCCACTTCGCCCGCGCCGCTGAGGCGCACCTTACGGAGACCTCGCCGCTCGTCGATCCCGCCAGCGCGTCGAAGCTTCTCCGCGAATGGCAGCCGTACTGGGACCTGAGTCGCAGGTACCTGCTCGAGAAGTCACCGCCGAATATGGTGATGACCCGCTTCCTCCAGGCGTTGTTCCCCGACGCGTACTTCATCATCGTCGTCCGGCATCCGGCCACGGTGGCGTTGTCGACCAAGAAGTGGACACGTTTCGTGTCGCGTGACCCCCAGAAGTTCGCCACGTTGTCCAAGCTCGTAGAGCACTGGCTGATCGCGCACCGGATCCTGGTGGAGGATCTTCCGTACCTGCGCAGGGTCCACGTCGTCTACTACGAGGACCTCGTGGCGCAGCCTGCCGCCCAGCTCGACGCCGTGAGGTCCTTCTTAGGACTTGACGCGAAGATCCCCGATTCCGGCCTCAGCGCGCAACACGGCACCGGCTACGAGGACTGGTGGCGAAGCCTGGACTCGCGTCGGCGTCCAGGGGGGTGGCAGCGTCGCCTGATCGAACGCAAGTTCGCTGACGAGATCGCACGCTTCGGCTATGACCTCGGCGACCTCAGCACCCACTCGTCAGAGATATCCCAGCTGTCGCAGGGTGGAACGCGAGGTACACCAGACAAGCACCCGGGTAACGGGGTCTAGCTCACGACGGTACGACCCGATTCTCGACCGATAGACGGCGGAGTCGGTGTTGGCACTTGCCTGACGAGATGACAGCTGCGCGGCGTAGCGCTCGGGCACGTCGTGCTGCTGCTTGTCGAACTCCAGCATCTGCGGCTCGAAATCCTCGCCCAAGAACTCGAGCATCGGTCGTAGCGTGGCTTCTGGATCTGCGACCAGTCTGTCGTAGCGCACTTCGTAGTACCGTCCGGGCGCGAGCCGGGCGCCGGACTGGCGAGCAGCAGCGATGTAGCGCGGCCACTTGACCGCCGACCGAATGCTCGACCGGTATCCGAACCGCTTACGGTGCGAGACAGCCACGTCGCGAGCGTCACGGATCACGTGGATGAACTGAGCATCGGGGAACAGACGCGCGATGAAGTCCATGTGCAAGGCATAAAGCGGCGTCTTGTCGGCCCAGCGCTGCTTGCCGCGGCTCACGGCGTAGTCGTGGTGAACTCCGCCGAAGAAGGCCGCTATACGCTTGAGCCAGTCTTCCTGATCGAGGCCGTAGCGTTCCAGGCGCTGCCAGTCCTTGGTGACGATGCGCTCCATGTCTTCCAGGAAGCGCGTCTCGGGTCCGCAGCTGATGCGCGAGTGTGAGTCCAGGATGAGACGCAGCAGTGTCGTTCCGGAACGTTGGCACCCGACCACGAACACGGGCGCGGTGGATGAGCCGGTCATCACACTCCCTGGGGCGCTTCGGTGGCTCCGCCAGCGGCCCGCGGGTGGCGAGTGTCCTTTGCATCGAGAGCAGGCTGTCGGGACTTGCGCCGCGAGTGCGCCAGCATCTCCAGGATCATGACGAAGATGACAGAGAGGAAGATGGCTGCACCGACGACGGGGACGACCGTCGACACGAGGGCCCGTGTCTTGCTGACCGTCCGCACATCACTGACGTACAAGATGTTGTCGGCCTGCGCCGCGGTGAGCTGACTCATCGCCATCTGGTACTCGCTGCGCGCCCTCTCCAAGTCGGTCACTGCTACCCGCGTCAGCTGTCCCTGATAGACGGTCAACGGGTCGGTTCGTCCGTAGTTCAAGGTGACTTGCCGAAGTCGCTGGTTCGCGGCGACAACGGCGGCCTGAGCGTTGGTGACATTGGCCTCGGCCTGAGTCACCTGGGCGGCGAACATGCTGTTGAGAGTCGCCTTCTTGACGGCTTCGAGGGCAGGTACGACGCTGTCCTTGTCCGGACCGCTGAAGGTGATCGTCATGTCACTGCTCGCGCCGTTCTGCGCCACCTGTATGCCGTCCTCCAGGTCCGAGACCGGAACGCCACTCTCCTCAGAAGCTGTCTCCTGAACGGCCGGTCCAGTGGCTTTCGCGGTGAAGGCAGCGGCGAAGGACGATGCGGCCTGCGTACCAGTGAACTGGTTGGTGGCCCCGCCGACGAACGCGGTCGTCGACAGCGTTGCCGTAGCTGAGTACTCCGGTGGCGA
>DASQEH010000076.1:0-32808 GCA_035633755.1 Nocardioidaceae bacterium
GGCGGTTCATGGGTGGGTGCCACCTCGACCGTGACATCGCTGAGCTTCTCCGCCTCGGCGGCATGACCGTCACACACCTGGAGAGGTACTACGGGCCGGAGGAGCTGAAGGCCTTCGCCGCGATGTACGAGGGCAAGGCGGTCGCCGCCTCGAGCATCCGGTCCGTTGGCCCATGACGCGGGCATGAGCGATATGTTGGCGCCGACCGACTGCGATCCTTCCTGTGAGCCGAGGGCACAATGAACCTTTCGAAGCTTCGCCTGTCCGGGACCGTGTCTGCGGCATTGACGACGGCACTGCTGGCTACCTCGTTGTCTGGTGTAGCTGCGCAATCGGCAGGACAGCCACAACCAGGCGAAGCGGAGGCGCGACCAGCCCGTGCGGTCGCCGCGCCGAGCTGGATCCCGTGTCGCGTTGGGTTTCAATGTGCGGACGTCAGCGTCCCGCTGGACTACGACATGCCCGCTGGCGAGAAGATCACGATATCGGTGATCCGGCTGCCTGCAGCGTCCCCGCAGCGGCGGATCGGCTCACTGTTCGTGAATCCCGGTGGACCCGGTGGATCGGGCGTTGATGTCGTGCGTGGGGTGGCTCAACTTCTCCCTTTGGAGCTGCGTGAGCGCTTCGACATCGTCGGCTTCGATCCGCGTGGAATCCTGCGCAGCACACCACTTCGGTGCTACTCCACCTTGGCGCAGGCTGTTCGAGGCCTTCCGCCCTTTGCATTCCCTGTCACGACCAGGCAAGAGAACACCTGGATAGCTGCGAACCAGCGTCTGGGGACTTCGAGTGGCCGCCATGCCGGCCGCATACTCGGGCACATGTCAACAGCCGACGTTGCCCGTGACATGGACTACCTTCGGCGCGCGGTGGGTGACGAGACACTCACCTACCTCGGATTGTCCTACGGTTCGGTATTGGGGCAGACGTACGCCAATCTGTTCCCTGACAAGGTGCGATCCCTCGTCATCGACGGCGTGTTGGACCCGCGACAGTGGGCAGGCGCCGGTGCCGCGGGTGACCGGGTGCCGCTTGGCACTCGTGTCCGCAGCGCCGTCGGCGCACGGCGGACCCTCCTCGAATTCTTCCGCCTCTGCAACGCCGCGGGGCCACACTGTGCGTTCTCGGGGCATGCTCGAGCCCGCTACCACGCGTTGGCGCAAGAGCTTCGAGGCAATCCCCGCAACATTGACGGGAGGGTTCTTCGCTACAGCGATCTCATCGGCGCCACGCTCGGGGCGCTGTACAGGTCCTACATCTGGCCCGACCTGGCTGCTCTCCTCCGAGATCTGGAAGCACAAGTCTCGCCAGCCAGGCTCAGCAGCAGACTGGCGGCGCTACGGACGAAGCTCGGACTGGCTGCTGCTCAGCAGCAGTACCCCAACTACCTCGAAGGCGGCCAGGGCGTGGCCTGCTCGGATGGCAACAACCCCGACACCTACCTGGCCTACCGCAAGTCGGCTGACAGAGCGTCGCGGAACCTGGGCTACTTCGGCCGGGCTTGGAACTGGGTGTGGAGTGCCTGTCCGGACTGGCCCCAATCGGCCGGTCAGGACCGCTACACAGGTCCATGGAGTGCTCGGACGGCCAATCCCGTGCTCGTGGTGGGCAACTACTTCGACCCAGCCACCCGGTACGCCGGCGCCCGCGCGGCCTCACAGTTGATCCCGAACTCCACTCTGCTGACCTACGGGGGCTGGGGGCACACCGCCTTCATGAGCGGCAACTACTGCGTCGACGCTGCCGTCACCACATACCTGGTGACCACGCGCACGCCACCCGACGGCACAGTCTGCAGGCCGCTGGGATCCCCGTTCGGCCCGGATGAGGCGAAGGCATCCTCACCTGCCGACACCAACGCCGCAGTCATTGCGGCCACGCTCCCGCAATCGGTACGACAGTCACTCCAAGCCCGTTAGCTCACGACGAGTATCTGCCTGAGTGCACCTCACTCGGCCCTTGCCCGCGCTTCTCGGACGGCACGCTCACGCACGGCATGCTCGTCGGTGCTGGCGTCGTACGACCAGAAGCCGCGAAGCATGGCGGCAGTCAGAGCCACGCCTGCGACGCATAGCAGGCCCCCGCTGGCGATGGCGCCGCGAACGCTCCAGGCATCGGCCACCAAGCCCGATCGAGCCTGACCACCGAGCGGCCCGAGCGAGTAAGACAGCATCTCGATGCCGGCCAGCCTTCCCCGGATGGAGTCAGGAATCGTCTGGTTCCAGATGGTGCTGCGGAAGATGCCGCTGATCGTGTCACCGGCGCCCGCGACAACCAGGGCCACCAGGGCCCACCACACGTTGGGAGCGAGGCCGACCAGCCCGATGGCCCCACCCCAGACCATGGCAGCGAGGATGACGGCTCGCCCGTGATGGCGCACTCTCGACGTCCAGCCGGAGGTCGCGGTCACGAGCAGGGCGCCCACGCTCTCGGCCGAGTACAGCAACCCGAGCATGGCCGGTGTCTGGAACACCTCAGTGGCCAGCGCGGGGAACAGCACGATCGGCATGGCCATCAGCATCGCGACGATGTCCACGAGATAGGTGCCGAGCAGGTCGCGCCGCCTCACCGCGTAGCGAAGACCGTCGATGATGCCAGCCACGCTCGGCGGGTTGGATCTGTCAGTAGCCGGATACGGCCGCAACATGGCGAACAAGGCGAGGGCGACGGCGAGCCCTGCCACGTCGATGGCGTAACACCAAGCGACTCCGGTGAACTGGATCAGCAAACCGGCGATGGTCGGGCCGACCAGGACGCTCACCTCGCGACCCAATGAGGACACCGCGCTGGCTGCCGGCAGCAGCTGATGCCTCACCGTCCGAGGAATGAGCGCCTCGCGGGACGGTCGCTGCAGCGACTGCGCCGCTGCAAGCAAAGCCCCAACGACATAGATCAGCCACACCTGAGGACGGGACACCATGGCGTTCACCAGCAGCACGGCTGTCAGGACCACCTGCGCCACACCCGTGGTCACGAGCATGAGGCGCCGGTCGGCGTGGTCGGCCAAGGCACCGCCATAGAGCCCGAAGACGACCAAGGGCACCAGCTGCAGGATCCCCAACGCCCCGACGGCGAAGTTCGAACCGGTGAGCTGGTAGAGCTGGTACGGGACGGCGACGTACGACACCATGCCGCCCAGATAGAAGACGGTCCCACCGAAGAACAACAGCCGAAAGTCACGAGACTCACGCAGCGGTGTCGTGTCGAGCCGCAGGCTCAGAATCCGCTCCCGCCAACCCACCGCGACAGGGTGCCAGAACCGAGGCCGTGTCGCCAGACGTCATGGCGGTTCACGGGCCTGTCCCTGAACCGCCCGTCACCGCTGTCCTTCGATGCGCCCGCCAATTGCCGCCTGTGCTTCCTTGAGCACCGTGTCGTCGGCGCGGATTGCCCAGTTCGTACCTACTAGCACAGGACCCGACTCCGTTACTGCCGCAACATAGCCATCCCTGGCGTGGGGGCCATCGAACAGGGCGATCTCCGCGCCCGCACAGTGTGCGCCCTCGCGGGTCAGCGGAGCTCGATCACCAGCCTCGTGTACCTCGTAGTCGTCGCCACAAGCGGCCTCGGCGACCACGTCCAGCGGAAGCGTCTCAGCGGCGGGGTACCACACTCTTATCGCCACAACCCCCGCCACGATGAGCACCGCACCAACCGCCATAGCCGCCAGGAGGCGCCCCCGACGCAGCGGCTTCGGTGCCGAGCGCAGCGTCGTACTCCGCTGGAGAGTGCGGTCGACGAGGAGGCTCACCGCGCCGAGGGAAACGCCGAGCGCCAGCAGGCCGATGCCGACTCCGGCGAGAGTGGTACGGTCCACCGAGTCGTACCAGTCGTCGGAGTCCGGGCCGATCGAGCTGTAGAGGTAGAGGCCGCCAGCCCCGAGCGCGACGTAGGTCGCGGCGGCTAGCAGTTGCGCACGTCGCTGCCGGGCCTCCGTGCGTGCGTCGTCCCAGATCTCTCGTAGCGGACTCTGACCCGACATCGACCCGGCTCCCATTTCAGTGCAGTCGCCGCTCGCAGGATAGCCCCCTCGCTGTCTCGGGCGGCCTTTGAGCGGCGGGGCTGCGCGAGGGCCGCGACGTGGTCAGCGGCGACTGGGGCGCGCAGGTGGAGGCGAGCCCGGCTCTGGTCGGGCGGCGGCCATGCCTGCGCGCTGGTCAGCAGGGTGCCAGCTCGTCGCTCGCGGTCTGCCCACCGGCTGGCGATGTCACAGTCGGGTGGGAGTCAGCGGTCCTACCTTCGCGAGCAGGCTCCGGCGTAGTGACGCGGCGGTTGACCAGGTAGGAGCCGAGCACGACAAGAGCGAATCCCGCGACGGTCCAGATCGTCACCGGCTCGTGGAGGAACAGGGCTCCCGCAACCACTGCAACGGCCGGGTTGACGTACGTGATGGTGGTGGCTCGAACGGGTCCGACTTCACCGATCAGGGCGAACAGGAGGAGGAATGCGGCTGCCGTGCACACCGCCGACAGGACGAGCACGGACGCCACCACGTCGCCGGAAGGCAGCTGGGTGGGCACTCCTGTGTCGACGAGAACAACCGGCACGTAGATCACCGCGGCCAAGGTGAGGGACACCGCCATGACGCCCATGCCCTGCAGGTCGGACAGAAAGCGCGACAGGATCGCCGGACCCATGGCGTAGCCGACGACGGTAACGGCAAGCAGCCCGACAGCGCTCATGCTCGAGCCAGCAACGTCCAGGCCCACCAACGCCCCCACGCCGGCAGCACCGAGGGCAAGTCCCAACCATGCCGATTGGCTGAGCCGTTCGCGCCGTCCGGTGAGGAAGGCCAGCAACACGCCTACGATCGGCACAGCGCTGATCAAGAGCCCCGTCGTCGAACTGGGGAGGCTTTGCTCCGCAGCTCCGAGCGTGACCCAGGGGATCGCGATCTCTACCAGGGTGAACGCGACCACGGGACGCCACCGCCGCAACACCGGCATGACGGCGCCCCGGGCCAACGCCAGCGGCATCAACATCGCCGCCGCCAGAACGGTGCGCGCCAGTACCAACTGAGAGGGCGTGATCTCGCCGACGGCGACTTTGATCAACAGGTAGGGGATCCCCCAAGCGATGCCCAAGCCCAGGAACAGAAGAAGTGCGCGCCGGTTCATGCCAACCAGTCTGCTGGCCCGTAACCCTGTAGTCCATCTATAATTTAGTGATGACATTGATTAGCCGCGACTTCACAATTGACCTTCGGCGACTCAAGGTGCTTCAGGAGCTGCAGCAGCGCGGCACGGTCTCCGCAACGGCTCAAGCGTTGAACCTGACGCCGTCAGCTGTCAGTCAGCAGCTGGCAGGCCTCGCCCGGGAGGTCGGCGCGCCCCTGCTGGCCCGCTCAGGGCGTGGAGTGCGGCTTACCGGACAGGCCAAGGTGCTGCTTTCGCACGCCGTGGTCGTGCAGGAGCAACTCGAGCGTGCCCGAGCCGATCTCGCCGCGTGGGACGAAGGGGAACTCGGCGAGGTCCGTATCGGTTCGCTGTCCACCGGGATCTCGGCGCTCGTCGCTCCGGCCTTCTCGAGGCTCGAACTGAGCCGTCCGGGCATAGCAGTGCAGATCATCGAGTCCGAGCCACCCGCCGTCTTCACCGATCTCGATGCCGGCGAGCTCGATGTCGTGGTGTCGTCGGACTACCAGGGCGGACCTGCGCGTCACGACCCGCGCTACCACCGCATCGACCTCCTCCACGACCCGCTGGATGCGGTTCTGCCCGTCGGTCATGCGCTGGCTCGGCCTGACGGACTGCGGCTGGAGACGCTGGCGGCCGAGCCGTGGGTGAGCTCAGCACCACGCGACCCGTGCTCGCAGATCGTCCGCGCTGTGTGCGCAGGCGCCGGCTTCACCCCGCATGTCGTTCACCGCAGTACCGAGTGGCCCGCCATCGCGTCGCTGGTCGCAGCCGGATGTGGCGTCGCCGTGATTCCCCGACTGGCTCAACCTCTCCCCGAAGGTGTCGTCGTGTGCCCCATCGTGGGCACGCCAGCAGCCCGCCAGATCTTTGCGGCGTGCAGAGCGGGCGCTCAGGGGGATCCCGCCGTCGCCGCCGTCCTGCAGACGCTCGTCGAGGTGGCTCAGCTGCGTGGCGACGCAGGCTGACCCGTCGACGGCTCGCCCGGCGTGCCGTCAGGCCCCAGCTCCTCAACTGGCCCTGCAGGATGGCCGGTTGGCAAGTCGCGCAGCGCTCGCACGGGCGAGAACCAGAACCACAGGCAGGTGGTCAGCAACCCGCAGGCCCCGATCAGGATGCCGATCCTCAGGCCCAGCAGCTGCCCCAGCAAGCCGCCAAGCAGTGCGCCCATCGGCATGACCCCTTGGGTGAGCATCTGGTAGCTGGCGTTCGAACGTCCGAGCAGGTGGTCTGGGGTGATGGCTTGACGCAAGGCATACACATGCACGTTGCAGCCGGTCATACCGATGCCTTGAATGAAGAAGGCCGGTGCCCACACCCACAGTGCCCCCGCGTCGGCAGGGCCCAGCGGTATCCCGAGAGGAGCGATGTCGCTGATCATGACGCTGGCCAGCATGGTGGCCCCCAGCCCGAATCGTCGAGCAGCGGGGCCGGCCAGAGCCGCGCCCACGAAGGCTCCCGCGGCTCCTGTCGCGAGCAGCATGCCGATGACCCCTGCGCTCAGGCCCATATCCCTCACGGCGTAGAGCACGAGCTGGGCGGCGATCACCTGCCAGAAGAAGTTGTAGGTGGCCGCCTCCCCCGCCGTTGCTCTCAGCAGCGGACTCGAGTACGTGAAGCGAAAACCCTCGAGCACCTCATGTCGCCAAGCCCCACCGGCTGGCCGGCGTCCGTGAGGCTCCGAGCGGCGGATGCCCCGGAGCGCCAGCGCAGAGCACGCGAGAGAGACGACGTTGACGAGAATGGCGGCCGGCGCGCCCACGGCGCCCACCAGAACTCCACCCAGTCCGGGCCCGCCGACCTCGGCCGCCGACTCGCTCAGGCTGAGTTTCGCGTTGGCCTGGGTCAAGCCCGTTGCTGGCACCAATCGAGGCACATATGAGCGGTAGCTGAGCAGAAAGAGCATGTGCGCTGCTCCCGTCAGGAACGCGATGACGACCAGCAGCGGCATCGTCAGGTGATGCAGTGCGTGGAGAAGGGGGATCAGGGCCAGCAGGACCGCCTGCGCCAGATCGGCCGCGATCATGAGCGGTCGTCGGCGTAGTCGGTCGACCAGCAGGCCGGCTGGCACTGCGACCAGCAGGTAGGGCACGTACTTGGCCGCGCCGAGGACCCCCACCTCGAACGCCGATGCGTCCAGCACCGTGACGGCCGTCAGGGGCAGCGCCAGGCCAGTGATCTCACGCCCGAACAAGGACACCGTCTCGCCGAGCCAGAGACGGCGAAAGTCCCTAGCAGCGCTGTGTGTTCGCTTGAGCATCGCGTCCCTAACCGG
Source organism: Nocardioidaceae bacterium (assembly GCA_035633755.1). GTDB lineage: Bacteria > Actinomycetota > Actinomycetes > Propionibacteriales > Nocardioidaceae > DASQEH01. The sequence goes on from DASQEH010000076.1 coordinate 7,411, forward strand.
TCTAAGGGCCCAGAGTAGTTATGTGACCAGCCCATCAGAGCCGAGGAAACCTGTCAAGGAGGTTTCACGGGTTAGACTGATGTCGTGGATTCGCCGAGCCCCACCTATGCCCCGCCCAACCTGCTCGGCGGCCTGCTGTGCCTCGACTTCGTCAACACGGTCGATCCTCGCTTCGGACCCCGACGGCGCGAGTTCCTGAATGACTACGCCCAACTGATCGAGTGGAGTCGCCACGTCAACGTCCTGAACGAAGCACAGGCGACGACTCTCCGGCGTGTCCTGCGGGATCACCCCGACGCAGGCCATCCCGTACACACGAAGGCCATCGACCTCCGAGAGTCCCTGTACGACCTGTTCCGCCTGACGATGCGCGGGCAGAACGTGCGTGTCAGCGACCTGGAGATGCTGAACTCGTGGCTCGAGCGGGCCCTGTCCAAGCGTCGACTACGCGCTGACGGGACCCACCTGGCATGGGGGTGGGACGAGCTGTCCGAGGATCATCTCGACCGACCGCTGTGGCCCGTCGTGCTCTCAGCCGCGGAGCTACTGACCTCGCCCGAGCGGCTGCGCATCAGAGCCTGCCCCGGCGATGATGGACTATGTGGGTGGTTGTTCCTCGACACCAGCAAGGCGGGCACCCGTCAGTGGTGCAGCATGCGGGGCTGCGGCAACCGGGCCAAAGCTCGTCGACATCAAGCCCGAGTGAAGAGTGGCCTCGACCTCGGGCGATGACCTGAGTGGTCGCTCAGCGCGCCCCCTGCGAAGGTCGCCCCCAGACACGAGCCACGTGCCCTCAAGGCGATTCTCGCCGCAGAACGAAAGTAACGAACTGGCCGCGTCAGCGGGTGGCGGCAGCCCGTCGAACGGCCTCGATCGAGGCCTCGACATCCTGGTCGTCAGTTGACCAGTTGCTGACCGAGACGCGGACGACGACCCGGTCGCGCCACCGCGATCCTGACATCCAGCTCGTGCCGTCGGCGAGCAGGCGGTCGGTGACGGCCTTCGTCCGCGTGTCATCGCCGAAGGTCGCGCAGACTTGCGTGAAGACGACGTCGTTGATCACCTCCGCACCGTCCACGGTGCTGATGCCCTGCGCGATCGCCGTGGCCCGGGACGTCAGCCCCTCGACGAGGTCCGCAACCCCCGAGCGTCCCAATGAACGCAACGCGGCCCATACCGGCACCCCCCGAGCCCGGCGAGACAGCTCAGGCACCTTGTCCAACGGGTCCCCCGGACCTTCGGCGTGCACGAGGTAGCTGGCCTGCATGCCCATGGCATCGCGGACTGCTTGAGGTCGGGCCACGATCGAGATACCGCAGTCGTACGGGACGTTGAGGGTCTTGTGTGCGTCCGTGGCCCACGAGTCGGCGGAGTCGTACCCCGCCAGCAGGTGACGATGCTTCGGTGACGCTGCGGCCCATAACCCGAAGGCGCCGTCGACGTGGACCCACGCGCCGTGCCGGTGAGCCAGTGCGCTGGCAGCGCTGATGTCGTCGAAGGCGCCCGAGTGCAGGTTGCCCGCCTGCAGCACAACGATGACTGGCCCGTCGCACTTCTCGAGCGCGTCGGAGAGCGACTCGAGTCGGATGCGGCCCTGGTCGTCGGCGTCAACGACGGTTGGCGCGCCCAGGCCGAGATAGCGAAGGGCCAGGTCCACCGTGCCGTGACGCTCGGCTCCAACGAGCACTCGAACGGGCGGAGCGCCGGTGAGGCCCTTGCGGTCCAGATCCCATTCTGCCTCGGTCAGGACATGCTGGCGCCCAGCCGCCAGACCGGTGAAGTTGGCCATGGTGCCACCGGTGACGAAGCCGACGTCGGCGCCAGCGGGCAGGCCGAGCAGGTCCAACAGCCAGGCAGCTGCGCTCTCCTCGACGGCCGCGGTGCCCGGCGTGGCATAGCGCATGCCGCTGTTCTGGTCCCAGGCGCTGGTCAGCCAGTCTGCGCCGAGGGCAGCCGGCAGCGTTCCACCGATGACCCATCCGAAGAACCGGCCGGACGGCATGGCCATCAGTCCCGGCTCGGCCAGCTCAGCGAGCAGGTCGATGACCGCGGCCGGGTCAGACGGACCCTGGGGTAACGGGCCACCGAGCCGTGAGAGCAACTCGTCAGCTGTCATCCGGGGCGGCACCGGGCGGTCGGGCATCGATGTCAGCCAGGCGAGAGCATGGCTCGAGGCACGCTGCAACGCCGCTTCGTAAAGATCAGGTCGCGCTGTCACGTTTCTATCCTGCCAAGAAGCACTCGAGACGGGGAGGCCCCGCCCAGCCTGAGCGCTCGCTGCCTCCCATGCTGCGAGGCAGCGCCTTCACTTTGATTTCTGACGGTTCAGATGGCGCCGAAGCCGGCCAAGAGATCCTCCAGGCTCTCGCCGCGTCCAATCTCGCACTGGTGGTTCCAGTCGTCGACAGAGATCATGCCTTCCACCAGCGCCAGGGTCTCCTCGAGCTCTTCTTGTTGGTAGGGGTTCGGCATTGCGTTGCGTTCGCGCATGGCCTCCTCGGCTCCCCACAATTGGGCTGCGCGCGCGGGTTGTCCGAGTCGGATGAGAATGTGCATGCATGTGTTGCCGAAGGCCATTGTCATGTTCGGACTACGGAGCTTCAGGACCGTAGGGACGAGGGACTTGGCCAATTCGTTCGCCTCCTGGACGCGCTCAGCGCCCGCAAGCAGATTCGCGAGGTTCTGCCTCTGTCCTGTCGCCTCATAGACGTCACCGAGTTCGTCGAGCAGAGCCACCGCTTCTCGTGTCAACTCCTCCGCGCGGCCAAAATGGCCCAACGTCGCTTCACTCCCCGCGAGATTGCCAAGGGCATTCGCGAGTCGGTTGCGGTTGCCCGTCCGCCGGTGCAGCTCGAGCGCCTCCTCAAAGGTCTCGAGGGCGGCCTTGGCGTCTCCTGAGTGCTGATAGGCAGTACCGAGGATTCCGAGGGCGACAGCCTCAACCTCCGCGTCACCGAATGTGCGTGCCATTGTCAGACTGTCGAGAGCAACGTCATGGGCACGCTCGTGGTCTCCTCGATGGAGAAAGAGATTGGCGTACTGCGACAAGCACGCGGCAAGTTCCGCAGATGGCGAGCTTCCCGCTCGTGCGAGCGCGCGCTCGTACCAGTGCTGCCCTTCCTCTAAATGCCCGCTCCTCAACCACAGGAAGTTCAAGGCCAAGCACATTCGAACGCCGATCTCGGCCTGATCAGCCCCGGAAGCCCCGGCGTGATCGTCTTGCAGGCTCCATCCGAGCGCTTCTCGGAAGTTGTCCAGTTCGAGTTCCGCCAGGTCTCGAGCCACCAAATGGTGTGTCTCACGGAGTGACTCCAGCCTCTCGGCCACCTCGAGATAGTGCTGAGCGTGGGCACGCTGGACACCGTCAGCCTCACCGGCTCCCCGAAGCCGGTGGCGGGCGTAGTCGCGAATCGTTTGCAGCATGGCGACCCGAGGCTCGCCATCTGGGCCCTCGGTGATCGTCACCACGCTCGCATCGACCAGGTCGGCGACCACGTCGAGCACGTCCTCAACGGCTGCGGAACCGGTTGACTCGGCTGCGATGGCGGAAAGCGCATCCAGGTCACCACCCCCGGCGAAGACAGCTAACCGACGAAAGAACGCCTGCTGCGGGGGCGTCAGCAGGTTGTACGACCAATCGATGGTGTCGCGCATCGTTCTATGCCGATTGGACCTCTTGCTTCTCGACGCGATATCCAGTGACTGACCGAGCCGACGCACAAGTCCCTGGGGGGTGAGCAAGCGAATTCGGGCCGCTGACAGCTCGATAGCCAGCGGCAACCCGTCCAGTCGGCGACAGATAGCCACCACGTCGGCGAAATTCTCAGGTGTGAGCGAGAAGTCGGGCGAGACACTGCGAGCCTGCTGGACGAAGAGCTGTACCGCAGACGATGCCTCAGCGTCGGCGAACGTCGTGTCGTCCGGCAGAGCCAGCCCTGGCACCGGCTGCTGACGTTCTCCGGGCAGCGACAGCACACGTCGAGAGCTCGCGATGACCGCGACGTTCGGAGCGGCAGCCAACAACTGCGAGATCACAGAGTCGGCGTCGTGAAGCTGCTCCAGGTTGTCCAAGACCAGGAGCGCGCAGCGATGCGCCGCATAGTGGAGCAACGCTGATGGCACTCGTGCATGTGGTGGCGCATCCATCACCTCGGCAATCGATGCCCACATCACGTCGGCACTGCTGACGGAGGCTAGCGGCACGAAGAAGACCCCGTCAGGAAAGGCCTCGACCAACTTCTCGGCCACGGCCACCGCTAGCCGAGACTTTCCCGACCCTCCAGGACCGGTGAGCGTCACCAAGCGGACCTCGCGGCTTCGAAGGAGCGTGGCGAGCTCTGCCACCTCTGGGTCACGTCCTACCAAGCGGGTTGCCTGCACGGGAAGCCGAGAGGTGGCCCCGATGGCCCTGAGCGGAGGGAAGTCGGCTGGCAGCCCGTCGATGACCAACTGGAAGAGGCGCACCTCGGCCGTGATGTCTTTCAGGTGGTGACTGCCCAGGTCGCGTACCTCGACACCGTCGGAAAGGCTTGCACGAGCCAGCTCCGCGGTCACAGCGGACACGACCACCTGCCCACCGTGAGCCGAGCTGGCTATCCTCGCGGCCAGGTGAACGTCCATGCCCACATAGTCACCGTCATGAACCTGTGGTGAGCCGGTATGAACACCGATCCGTACTCGCACTCGCTCGCCGTCGGGCCACGGGTGCGCAGCCAGCCCCTGCTGGGCCTCGGCAGCGGCCTGGACAGCGGCCTCAGCCGTCGCGAACACGACAAAGAAGCTGTCGCCTTCGGTGTTCAGCTCGACTCCTCCGTGCGCGGTCCACGCCTTCCGCAGCACGGCGCGGTGACTGTCCAACGCATCGACGTACGCAGCGCCCAGCCGTGACAACAGGGCGGTCGAGCCCTCGATGTCGGAGAACAGGAGCGTCACTGTGCCCGCCGGCAGTTCGTCCATCACCAGATCATCGACCCGGTACGGGTTCGACCACCGTGGACATCGGTCGTCCGCCTCCGGCTCCTACCATGGTGTGACACCGGCATACCGTCTCCTCGGAGGCGCTCACGGGTTCGTCGGTCCTAGCATGCCTCAGAAGACCTGTCGTATGTCGTGGGCGACGTGCCGATGCTCCGTCGTCGCCCTTCAACGAGATGACGAGGAAGGAGATCGATGGATCAGTCGCTGAGCGTCGCCGACTCGAGCCGCCGCCGGCTCACCACAGCCATCCCCGCACCATGGGCGTACACCGCTTCCACTGGAGCTGGCAGCGAACGTGGGAGAGGGCACTGGTGACCAGCAATGAGGTGCCTTGGTTCTCGTCCCACGGGCGAACGTGGGACGTCCTGGTCGTTGGCGGCGCCTCGGGCGTCGGCAAGAGCACGACCGCGTACCGATTGGCACACGAGCTAGGTGTTGGCATCTGCGAGGTCGATGACTTGCATCAGGCCGTCCTCACCATGACGACTCCCGATCAGCAACCCGTGCTTCACAGATGGCACACCAGTCCGGAGGCGATGGCGATGTCCCCAACGGACATCGTCGACCTCCATATCGCGGTCTGCCGCACCTTGATACCGGCGGTGCGTGATGTCATTGCGCAACATGTGGAGGACGGCCGGCCAATCGTGCTCGAGGGCGACTACCTTGTGCCCGAGCTGCTCGATGCTCGTCACGGCTGGACCGCCAAGGATCTCGAGCGGGTCCGCGCCGTCTTCCTTCACGAGCCGGACACCTCGCAAGTGGCTCGCAACCTGCTCGATCGCGAGCCGGAGCAAGGTGACCAGACCGGCCGCGCGAGCGTGACCCAGCTGTTCGGGACGTGGCTGCGCGATGAGTGCAGCGGTCGAGCCGCGGTCAGCCTCGAGGTCCGCCCGTACGCGACGGTTTCGGAACGCCTCTTGGCGGCAATCCGCTGACACAGCTCCGCGCCCCACCGACAAACCAGAGGCCCCAGGAGTCCCCCGCATCCTGGGTCTCCCCGCCGGCTCAGGGCAACGTCCAGATGTGGGCTAGCGTTGGCGAGTGAGCATCGACATCAGGCCCGCCACGCTGGCTCGGTTCGAGGATGTGGCCACCATGCTCGGCCCGAAGAACTCCAGTTCGTCGGTGTGTTGGTGCCTCAGTCATCGGGTCGACTCGAGAACCAACCGCGCGCTCGTTGGCCCCGCTCGTGGCGAGTACGTCAAGGAGCTCTGCAGCCGCAAGATCGCCCCGGGGGTGCTGGCGTACCAGGAGGGCGAGGTCGTCGGGTGGGCTGCGGTCGCGCCGCGGTCCGAACTGCCTTTCGAGCGGTCCGCCAAGATTCCGCACGTCGACGACCTCCCCGCGTGGTCGGTGTGGTGCATCCGCGTCCGTCCCGGCCATCGAGGCAGGGGCATCGCGCATTTCCTGCTCGACGGTGCTGTGGCGTATGCAGTCTCCGAGGGTGCACCAGCGGTCGAGGGCTATCCCGTGGACAACAAGGGCAAGAAGGTCGACCTCACGATGGCCTACGTGGGTACCCGCAAGCTCTTCGAAGGTGCCGGATTCGCGAAGGTTGCCGACACCCAGTCCGTCTCAGGCGGGTTCCCCCGCGTGCTGATGAGGTGGGACCCTACGGCCGAGACACACAAGCACGGTCAGTCGCCCCAGTAGGGCAGGTCCTCACCTTCATCGACGGCTTCCTCACTCGTGGTGAGGTCAGTGCGGGGATCACGCGCGATAGCGAACATGGTGTCCACGCTGATAGGCAGGTCGAGCTCACGTGGGTCGCGGGTGATGGAGGGACCCGACTGGACCACAAGCACTGTGACGTTGCCCTTCGTGGTCGCAACGCCCACGTTCCCTGGATCCTCTCCCGGGGAAATGTCCTCCCAGATCAGCGTGCCGTGGTGAGTCACCACACATCCTCCCCACGTTTGCTGGTCGGCCGCGCACCGGATGCCATCGGGCGCCTTGTTGCCGACCGCGACAACGAGCATGTCGCCGTCGTCCTGGCGTCCGGCGCGGAATCGGAGCTCGGCTCCAACCGCACCGTTGCCCAGCTCTCCGGCGATGTCTCGCTCGGGACCCGCGGAGTGTGGTCGCCCCACGTGCTGAGCGGCCACCCACGCCAGCGCAGCAGGTGTGGCGGGCTCGCCATCTCCGTCCGTGGTCGGCGTGGGCGCAATACGGTCCGCACCACAGCCCGCCAAGGCCGCCAGCAGGGGCAGGACGGTCACACTCTTTCGCATACGGCATCCTTGCCCAAACGAGCTCCCGGAATCGGAGAAGCGACGAGGGTAAGACTCTTGACGATCCTTACCGCGACAACGACTTCACCGAGCGGTCGTGACATCGCGCACGGTCCGCCATTCAACCACCGCTCAGGTCGTTGGTAGCGTGCAAGGGCCGACCAATGAGGAAGGGGGATGAGTGTGGCCACGAAGGATCCGTACCGACATGAAGGACTCTCCCTGCCGTATCGGTTCTTCTGGAAGCTGGAGTGGTGGCTGCTTCACGTCTACGGTCCAGCATCGCTGAGCGAGGAGCTCGACCCACGACGCCAGAAGGAACGGGATCGACAGAGCCGCCAGGCACATGCTCGCGCTGAGCGGCTCGGAATCAGCGTCCTCGAGGCCCGGAACTCCATTCCGTTGTACTCGAAGGCGCGTGCGGCACGCAGGAACGCGACGGCGGGAGGCGACAAGGCGTGACATCGCGGAGGACCGGTTGAGCATCACGTTCCTGCTGACGTCGCTCGTCATCGTCGCCACCCCAGGTACGGGTGCCCTCTTCACGATCGCCGAGGGGATCGCCCGCGGCGCTCGCGCGAGTGTGATTGCAGCCTTCGGGTGCACTCTCGGCATCGTGCCCCACTTGGCCGCGGCGATCACGGGTGCAGCGGCGCTGCTCCACGCCAGCGGGGTGGCCTTCGAGATCATCAAAATGCTGGGAGTTGCCTACTTGTTGTACATGGCGTGGACCACGTGGCGGGACGAGAGCACCCTGAAGGCCGATCCGCATGGCAGGAGCGCCAGGTCCGCACGCCAAGTGGTCACCTCAGCCGTGCTCATCAACGTGCTCAACCCGAAGCTGACGATGTTCTTCTTCGCCTTCCTGCCCCAGTTCGTCCGCACGGACACCCCCCATGCGCTAGCGACGCTGCTCGGCCTCAGCGCGGTGTTCATGCTGATGACTTTCGCAGTGTTCACGGTGTACGGACTGCTCGCCTCGGCCGCCCGCACCAGGCTCCTTGCGCGCCCCCGGTTCGTCGCGCGCCTGCGACGCGTCTTCGCCTTGTCCTTTCTCGCCCTCGGCGCCAAGCTGGCCACGACGACTCGCACCTGACCAGTCGCCCCTGCCCCGTGGCTTGACCCCAGCTGCCGGTCGGGGACTTCGGGACCGGATGTGGTGGTCGAGCGTGCGCAGACTCTCTCCGCCGACTCCTGGCGCTCTGCGCGGCACCTGACTACCCCTGGTCGAGCGCTGGGCTGAGGTGACGCGTACTCAGCGCCCGTGCGGCCTGTCTGGCGCCGGACTCCAGGGCGTCTTGCACCTCGGCTCCCTCACGTGTCGCCGCAAGGAACCCTGCCAAGAACGCGTCACCTGCTCCGTTGGTGTCGATGACCTCGGTCGGTACAGCCGCAACCCGGTGCCATCCCCGAGAGTTCAGCGCGATGGCGCCATCGGCGCCAAGAGTGCAGACGACCAGGCGTTTGCCTGTCGACAGGACCTTCGCCATGAAAGGCCGTGGGTCTCCCAGCGCCTCGTTGCTCAGGAAGACGATGTCCGCAGCGTCGAGGAAGGGCCGATGAAAGGCCGACTCGCCGTCGTAGTTGTGGAGGTCCGTCCACACCGTCGCACGGCTGGCCCGAGCAACCTCGGTCACGTGACCCGCTCGCCGCGACAGGTCGAGCACCACGTGGCCCGCGGCCTCGATCGCCTGCAAGGTTGGAGCAGGCAGTGCACCAACCGGCGTCTGTGGCAGTGACAAGTAGATCGACAGTCGCGCACCGTCGGCCATCAGGTTGAGATGCCGCTCGGACTGCCCGTCCACGCGTTCGGCGACGAGGGTGATCCGGTCATTCGACAACGCGCCGCAGACCAGCTCGGCTTCTGGGTCTTCACCCACGACCGTGCTCAAGGTGACGGGCACCGACAGGTCGGCGAAGTGCAGAGCCTTGCCCGCCGACGTGCCGCCAAGAGTTGACCACGAGTCTTCCGCGTAGACCGTCTGCGGCCGGGCGCCAGGCAGCTCGGCCAGTCGGACCAGCGTGTTCCACGACGCCGGCCCGATGACTACGACGCTGTCCCGAGAGCGGCTCACCGGATCAGTATTCACTCGTCCTGTCACGCGAACAGCCATCGGCTTCCCAGCAGGACAGGCAGGCGACAGGTCTGCAACAGCCACTGCAGTGACTCTTCTCGGGACAGGACTTCCCTCCCGACACAGGAGTCTCACCATGAGCACCACGACAAGCAACCGAACCACCGCAGACACGAGCCTTCGTCGCAGCCCATTCGCTGAGCGGCGACCCATGATGGCCTTCTTGCTCCTCGCGTTCGGAATCGGATGGCCGGCGCTCATCGCTCCCCTTCTCGTGGGTATTCCGGTCTCCCCCTTCCTTCTCCTTCTCGTCTTTGTGGCCCTGCTTGGGCCCGCGTTGGTGGTGACGCGCATCGCGGGCGGCCGCGGTGCCGGCCGGGCCCTACTCGCGCGAGCGCGGATCTGGCGCTTCGGGCTCGGGCGATGGCTAGCCATCCTCTTCGGAGTTCCCGTCTTGACCGTCGCGATCGCGGCTGTGACCGGAACGCTCGACAACCCTGAGAACGGCTGGATCTCCTTGACGGCCTGGTACCTGTTCAGCACCCTCGTCTGGGGCGCGCTCCTCATCAACGTCTGGGAGGAAGCCGCGTGGGGCGGCTTCGTTCAGTCCCGACTGATGGCTCGCCATGGCCTGCTGGTGGCGTCAATTCTGACCGCTCCCCTGTTCGCCGCCATTCACGTGCCCTTGTTCTTCGAGGGCGATGTGACCTGGTCGAACGTTGCCTCCAACTTCGCCATGCTGTTCGCAGCCGCGCCTTTCTACCGGTACCTGCTCGGCATGCATCTGCTCGACACAGGCGGCAGCATCCTCGCGATCGGCATCCAGCACGCGGCCTGGAATGCAGCCGGAAACCTCGACCCCGTGCAAGGCGAATGGCAGGTGGTTGCGGCAGCCGCCCTGTTCACCGTGCTCGTTGCCGCCGCACGACGCGTGGGCCGCTCCACCTCGCGCCCCATTGGCGTTCAGGCCGAGAAGGCAGCAGCAGCCTCGTGGATCGAGGCCTCTCACCAGCCGTTCGGTAAGCCGTGACTGAGGTCACGGCACCGGCACATCAGACAGACAACTCCACTCCATCCGAAATCAGAAAGGTTCCTGCCATGTCTCACTTCCTTTACCGAATCGGCCACTTCGCCGGCCGTCACCCGTGGCGACTGCTCATGAGCTGGGTCGTCATAGCCATCGTGGCCGTCATGCTCAACGCCTCGTACGGCGGAGAGACCAATGATGACTTCCGTCTCCCCGGAGCAGAGTCCCAGCGGGCAGCCGACGCCATCGAGGAGCGCTTCCCACAGAAGGCCCTCTACACGTCCAATGTCATCTTCCATACCGACGAGAAGCTGACCACGCCCCAGGCGCGAGACGCCGTAGCCGCCACCGTCGCTGAACTGGCGGACGACCCGCACGTCACGTCCGTGACGGATCCGTATGACCCCCGTGGGCCCACGCTCAGCGAAGACGGCACCACGGCGTTCGCAACGGTCAGCTACGACACAGAAGTGATCGGTACAGCCGAGTTCCAGGCCGCCGAAGAGGCTACCCGGGCGGCGCGCGAGGTGGGCTTGCAGGTGGAGTACGACGGCCTGTTGGGATACGCGAAAGGTGACGCAGAGCCCAGCAGTGAGGCCATCGCGATCGGGGTCGCCGTGGTCGTCCTCATCGTCGCCTTCGGTTCTCTGGTGGCCATGAGCCTGCCGATCGTGGTGGCCCTCACCGCGATCCTGGTCGGAAGCAGTGCGATAGGCATCCTGTCCGGGCAGTTCGCTGTCCCTCAGATGGCTAGCATCGTGGGCCTGATGCTGGGCCTGGGGGTCGGTATCGACTACGCACTGTTCGTGTTGGCCAGACACCGGCAGAACCTCGACTCCGGTATGCCGGTGGCCGAGGCGGTGGGCCGCGCCAATGCGACTGCTGGGCTGGCCGTGATGTTCGCCGGCACCACCGTGGTCGTCGCCATCGCGGGTGTCCAGCTCTCCGGCATCCCGATGGTGGCCATGATGGGGTGGGGCTCGGCGCTGATGGTGGCCGTCACGATGCTCGCCGCAGTCACACTGCTGCCTGCGCTGCTCGGCCTGGCCGGTCGGCACGTCAACAGCCTGAGGGTGCCGTTCATCTCGCAGAAGCCCGCCAACGACCCCACGTCAAAGGCCGCCCACTGGGCCGACCGGGTCGTTGCCAAGCCGGTGGCGTACGGGGTCGGCGCGGCGCTCGTCCTCGCTGTGCTGTCCATCCCGGTGTTCTCCATGCGGCTCGGGTTCGCCGACGCGGGCAATGACGGCCCATCCATGACCACGCGGAAGGCGTACGACCTGATTGCCGACGCTTACGGGCCGGGGGTCAACGGGACGCTGCAAGTCGTCGTCGAGACACCCTCCGCCGAAACTCAAGGTGCGGTGCTCGAGTCAGTGGTCGCGGCGGTCGCGAGCGATCAAGGGGTGGCGTCCGTTGGCCAACCCGTGCTGAACGAGGACAAGGACCTCGCGGTGATCGATGTCACCCCGACTACGGCCCCACAGGACGAAGCCACAAGCGACCTCCTGCAACGGCTCCGCGAAGACGTACTCCCGGACACCATTGACGGCGAGCCCATCGACGCCATGGTGACCGGCAGCGTGGCGATGCAGGCCGACGTGTCCTCACGACTCGGTCAGCGAATGCCGGTCTTCATCGGGGCCGTCGTGGCATTGTCGTTCCTCGCCCTGATGGTCCTGTTCCGGTCGATCCTCGTCCCGCTGAAGGCCGCGATCCTCAACGCCCTCAGTGTCGCAGCGTCCTATGGCGTGGTGGTTGCGGTCTTCCAGTGGGGGTGGGCGGCCAGCCTGATCGGCGTGGAGGAGACCGTGCCGATCAACCCGTTGGCTCCCATGCTGATGTTCGCCATCCTCTTCGGCCTCTCCATGGACTACGAGGTGTTCCTCATCAGCCGGGTGCGGGAGCAGTACCTGCACCACCGCGACGCAAAGCGGGCGATCGTCGAAGGAGTCGGCTCCACCGCGCGCGTGATCACCAGCGCAGCGCTGATCATGATCAGCGTCTTCGGAGCTTTCATCCTGGCCAGCGACGTGACGACCAAGCTGTTCGGTGTGGGACTGGCCCTAGCCGTGCTTCTGGACGTCACACTCGTGCGGATGATCCTTGTCCCCGCCGCGATGAGTGTGCTCGACCACCGCGCGTGGTGGCTACCACGGTGGCTGGAGAGCAGCGTCCCGACGATCGACATCGAGGGCACCGACCCGGTCGCCGACGAAGGCAGCACTCCCACCAGGGAGGAGGTACGCGAACCAGCACTTGTCTGAGGTTGCGCAACTGGTGTGGCCGGTCCGATGACCGGCCACACCCATGTGCGGGGTGCGGCAGCGGCTCAACGCTTCTGTCGTACCCCGTGCACGGGTTCACTGCACCTGGGTGCGCAGCTGCTCCACGAGGTCCTCGATGGTCATGAAGTCGGCGCGTGCAGCGATCGCCACAGCCTCTGCCCCCAGCCGCTCTCGAACGCGCGCCGTGAGTGCTGCAACCTCGGCCGCCATGGCTGCCGGGACCGGTATCGAGGAGCGTCGACGCTCATCTGCGGCTACGCAGAGAAGCATGAAGGCGTCCTTGTCGAGGCCCGAGGCGTGCAGTGCCGATGCGAGGCACTCAGCGCCCTCGCACACGCCGCCGCGATGACCTATCTTCGCTGCCATCAGCGTTGCCTGGCGGGCCAGCTCTGCGGCTGCTTCGGGACGATTCAGGCCTATGGAGGCACGCGCCTGAAGGTTGAGCGCGTTGATCCTCCCCTCGCGGTATCCCACCTGTTCCCACCGCGAGAGGCACTCGCCGGCGGCGGCGAATGCCGTCTCAGGGTCACCCGTCAACAGGGCGTGACGCGCTCGCTGACTCAAGGCCAGACCGATCAGATGCGCTTCCTTGCCCGACCGGGCACTGGTGAGGGCGAGCTTGATGCGTTGCGCGGCGTCGGGCTCGCCGGCATCCAGCGCAGTTCGTGCTCTCAGGACGAGCGCGCAGGTGTGGTGCCACGTGTCACCGGCACTCTCCGCCCTCGTTGCGGCTTCGTCATGCGAAGCCGCCGCGCCTTGGAGGTCTCCCATCGCCCATTGGGACAAGCCCAGCGTCACCAACGCCTTCGCCGCGGCTCGGTCGTCCCCCAGGCGCCGGCTGATTGCAGCACTTGCGGCACACGCCCTCTGCGCTTCCTTCAGGTGGCCGCGCGGGGCCGCAATCCGTCCCACGGCGTGCAGGCGCCCCGCCTCCACAGACTCGTCTGCAACCGGAACAGTGGCCGCCAGCTTGACCCACCCCTCCGCCTCGTCGAGCAGCCCTTCCAAGGTCCAGAACCAGGCAGCGACCGCAGTCAGCATGGCGCCATGCTCGGGGGCTCCCCCGTTGAGCGACCAGGAGAGAGCCGAACGGATGTCGGGCAGGCTCACTCTGACTCTCTGCAGCCACAGCTGCTGCTCCGGCGTGCGGAGACCTTCGTCAGCTCTGGTCATGAAGTCGAGGAAATGGTCAGTGTGGCGTTGCCGAACGAGCTCCTCGGGCAGTTCTCGCGCGAGGCCTTCGGCCGCGTAGGCACGCAACGACTCGAGGAGCCGGTACTGGCCCGATCCGGTCACCGTCACGAGGGACTGGCGTACCAACGACGCAATGAGGTGGAAGCTCTGGTTAGGGCTGGTCGCCGACACTGCCGTGACCGCCTCGAGGTCGAACGAACCGGCGAAGGCGCCGAGCTCGAAGAAGAACCGACGCTCCTCATCGGTGAGAAGCTCGACGCTCGAGCCGATGACGGCGCGCAAGGTGCGTTGACGCGGAGCGGCGTCGCGAAGCTCGGTTGCGAGGAGCTCGAAGTGGTCTGCGAGCCGGCGCCGTATGCCGTTCGCTGTCAGTACGTCCGCGTGAGCCGCCGCCAGTTCGATGGCCAGTGGCAAGCCGTCCAAGGCACGCACGATCGCGGCCACGTCCTCGGCATTCTCGTCATCGACGACGAAGCCCGGATGAACGCTCGCGGCCCGCTCCTCGAAGAGCCGGACAGCGGCCACCTGGGACGCCTCCCGTACCGTGACCTGTCCGTCATCTGGAGTGTCAAGAGGGGGTACCGGCCAGGTCATCTCCCCTGCCACCCTGAGCGGACGCCGGCTGGTCGCCAGCTGCACGACGCCGGTGCAGCGGCGCTGCACGGTGCTCACCAGGTCGCTCACGGCACCCACCACATGCTCGCAGTTGTCCAGCACGAGCAACCCAGGCGAATCCTTGACCGTGCCGGCGAGAGCCTCGACCGCATTGCCGCCGGGCGGAATGACAGCGCCGACGGCCCGTGCCACCGCCGAGGGAACGAGAGACTCCGACGCCAGCACGCTGAGGTCCACGAACCACGCTGGCTTGTCCTGCACCCGGCTGGCCAGCTCCAGCGCCATCCGGGTCTTGCCCACGCCGCCGGGTCCGGTCAGCGTCAGTACCCGGGCACGAGCTTGGTTGAGGGATGTGCTCAGCTCGAGCAAGGCGTCATCGCGCCCGAGCAGCGTGGTCGGCGGCGCCAGGTGCTCCAGTCCGCTTGCCTTCTCGGCGACGGCAGGTGGATCCGCCTCCAGGTCCGGCGGCGCCACCCACTCCAGGGCGTCGTCCTGGGCGAGGATGTTCCGCTCCAGGAGCTGCAGTTGCGGGCCGGGGTCGAGACCAAGCTCTGCCGCGAGATAGCGCCGAACTGAGGAGTAGCATTCCAGCGCCTCGCTTTGGCGCCCGGATCTGTACAAAGCCAGCATCAGCTGTGCATGGAACTCCTCACGGAGTGGGAACGCTGTCGCGAGGGCGCGCGACTCTCCTACGGCATCTTCGTGCCTGCCCAGAGTCAAGAGGCTGTCGACGCGCAGCTCTCGGGCCCGCAAGTGCATCTCTTCGAGCCGTGATATCGGCGCCGCGGCCCACTCGTAGTGGGCCACGTCGGCGAGCGGCTCCCCTCGCCACAGGGTCAGTGCCTCCTCGACGTGGCGAAGCGCGTCGCGAGCCGAGCCGGCGGTTGCTTTGGTCGACGATTCCCCGGCCCGTGTGACCAGCCCCTCGAACCGAGCGGCGTCGAGGGCGTCGTCATCAACGGCGAGCAGGTAACCCGAGGGCTGAGTTGCCAGCAATGCCGCGTGTGCGCCCAAGGTCCGGCGCACATAGGACACCACCCGATGCACCGCGTTCGCGGCGTCGACCGGCTGTTGTTCTCCCCAGAGCCGGTCGGCCAAGACCTCAGCCGACACGGGAGCTCGGTGATGAAGCAGAAGGAAGCACATAAGAGCGCGCGGTAGTCCGCGGCGCAGTGTGATCTCGCCCTCGTCGCCCTGGATACGCAGCGGTCCCAGAACTGAGAAATCCACGGTCGCACCCTACGCGACGCCTTCACCGCCAGCATCGCGCTAGGTGCATGACAGCGACGCGGCAGGTTCCTGCCAGGTCAGACCGCTTGGCTCGAATCGTCCAACCAATGCCCAGTGACGGGCCGGGTATGGATATCGCCGCCGTCGTTGTTGCGCCCTGCGCGGAAGGAAAAGATTCATGACAACCGAGACTCTTGCTCGTCACACTGGCGCTCGACTCCTTCGTCGTCGCTCGTCTCCATCACTCGGCATCCTCCAGCCGGCGTACCGATCCGTCACGGTTGGCGCCCTGGCTTTGGTGTCCCTCAGTGCGTTCGAGGCACTCGCGGTCACCACCGCGATGCCGGCCATCGTGGAGACACTGAACGGCTTGTCGATGTACGCCCTCGCGTTCGGTGCCCCGCTTGCGACAAGCATCATTGGCCTGGTGCTCGGCGGCAGCTGGTCGGACGCTCGAGGACCGGCGACCTCCGTCCGACTGGGCGCTGGCCTGTTCACACTCGGTCTGCTCCTGGCGGGGTTCGCTGTCTCCATGCCCATGCTCTTGGTGGGTCGAGCCGTTCAGGGCCTAGGCACGGGACTGCTCAATGTCGCTCTTCTCGTCGTCGTCGGCCGCTGCTTTCCCGAACGGCTGAGGCCCCGCGTCCTTGCCGGCTTCGCCGCTGCGTGGGTGGTGCCGTCCATCGTCGGCCCAGCCGTGAGCGGCCTGCTTGTCGAGCATGCCGGCTGGCGTTGGGTCTTCCTGAGTGTCGCGCTGATGGCACCACTTGCCGCGGCACCGGTTCTGCTCAGGCTTCGACAGACGTCCGATGCTCAGGGCAAGCCCGCCCCCGCGTCGACGTCCTCGACGAACCGGCGCCTCGGCTGGGCGGTAGCCGCAGGAGTCGGCGTCGCCCTACTCCAGGTCGCTGGGCAGGGGCGCGGCTTCACTGCAGGCATGCTGGCGCTGGTCGGCGGCGTTCTGCTGGCGCCCTCGGCGCCACGCCTGCTGCCCGCCGGAACGTTCCGCCTGGTCCGTGGAGCTCCCACGGTCATGGCTCTGCGTGGAGCTGCCGCAGCCGCCTTCGTCGGTGCGCAGGTGTTTCTGCCGCTGCTCCTCATTCGCGAGCGGGGCCTCAGTCCGACGACCGCGGGAATCGCCCTGACTACCGGCAGCATCGCCTGGTTCACCGGCTCATGGCTGCAGGGACGGCTCCCCGAGCCGGCGCTGCGTCCCACCCTGTTACGCATCGGCATGTGGTCGATCGCCACAGGAGTCGGCACGGCTATCGCCGTCGTGCTGACAACGGGGCCGATCGCGATTCTCATCGCGGGCTGGGCGGCCGTCGGAGGCGGAATGGGGATCGTCGTACCGGTGCTGTCGCTCCTGGCCTTCGACCTCGCCGAACCGGGGGAACAGGGCGTCATGAGCGCGTCCCTGGCCATCAGCGATGCGTTGTTCTCCACGGTGGCACTCACCGTGGCCGGCGCCACCTTCTCTGTACTCCTCGGTGTTTCGGCCACCGCACCGTTCCTGGCTGGATTCGCGGTCGCAGCGACCGTTGCTTCACTCGGCGCTCTGGTGGCCGCACGAGTTCAGTCGCCCAGCCGGGCAGGCTGAGAGCCGGTTCTTAGAATGAGCTTTGCGACGAGGAGGTAGTGGCTAGGGCGGCCTCTCTTATGTGTTCTGGGCGAACTCCCCTTCCGATGAAACGACCAGCCACGTGCGCCAGTCCTGGCACGTTGGGCAACAGCCGCACAGCCAGCCGTTCACCACGGGAGTTCGACGGTGGCGAAGCCATCACCTGCTGCGAAGTGCTCGCCTTGGGGTACAGCCCGCGAAGCACCTTCACTTGGAAAGCTTGGGTGACTCGGGCCGGCAGCTCTCGTCGGCGTTGCACGCGAGCCAGGTCACTCAATACCGGCCCCAGACCGGAGAAGGTGGGTCCCAAGATGTTGGCCGCCGCCACCGCGTCTTGGAGTGCGAGATTGATGCCCACCCCGCCAGCCGGAGACATCGCGTGCGCCGCGTCCCCAATACAGAGCACACCCGGCTCGAACCAGCGACGCAGCCGGTCGACTCTGACACTGAGCAACTGCACGTCGTTCCAGTCACCGATCTTGCGTACCTCGTCCGCCAGGGCCGGGGCGGCCGCGCCTACGGCTTGGTGGAAGGCACCGATCCCTTCAGCCTTGACCTGATCGAACGCTCCCGGCGGAATGACGAAGGCGACTTGCCAGTAGGAACCACGGTTGATGGCGATCAGCACACTGCGGCTTGTCCTCCAGAAGAACGGCAGTTCCTCGCCCGGACGGCGCTCCAGCCGGAACCACAACACATCCATCGGCGGTGACTTCGAGACGATCGGTAGGCCCGCCGCTCGCCTGACCGTGGAGTGTCGCCCGTCGGCGCCGAGGACAAGCTGAGACCGCACCTCTACTGGACCCTCCTGAGTGGTGGCCCGGACGCCGACCACCTCCTTGCCCTCCGAGATCAGATCCGTGACTTCCGCGTTGGTGATGAGGCGGAAGGTCGGGTACGCAGCGGCACGTTCGGCCAAGAACGTCAGGAAGTCCCATTGCGGCATGAACACGATGTATCCGTGCCGCCCGGTGAAGTATCGGAAATCTGCGATGGTCATGGGCCCAGAGGCGGTTTCCATCGTGACGCGCTTCATCTTCGTGTGCGGGAGGCGAAGAAAGTCCTCGAGGAAGCCCAGCTCGTCGAGCAGCGTCAGGGTGGCCGGATGAATCGTGTCTCCGCGAAAGTCTCGGAGGAAGTCCTTGTGCTTCTCCAACACCAGGACGTCGACTCCCTGTCTGGCCAGGAGCAGTCCAGCCATCATCCCAGCGGGACCGCCCCCTACGACGCAGCACGACGTCTTGACCGTACTCATCGGCTTCCTCCGCGGTCGGTCGCTCAAGGGGTGACCGCCATTCGGCCCCAACACCAGGCTGGCCCGACCCGCTGCAACGCTAGCGAGGGCCGTTTTGGGCTGCAACCACATCTGCCCCCGTCAGCCAGTGGCCTCGACGACACGTCCCTTGAAGAGGTCGGCGATCTGGTCCCAGGATTCGGCAACTGCAGCCGCACCCGCCTGCTCGAGGTCGGCTACGCGCTGGCTGCGCTCGCTACGTGGGACGTACTGAACGAACCCAATCGTGGAGATGCCCGCCGCAACGGCCGACGCCACGCCGGTCGCCGAGTCCTCGATCGCAGCAGCTTCTCCTGCTGGGATACCCAGCTGGCCGAGCGCGAACCGGTACACGGCCGGATGGGGCTTACCGATCGGTGTCGGCAAGCTGTCCTCGGCGCTGTATCGCCTGCGCGGGTCAATCAGGTCGTCGAGTCCGGATGCGGTGAAGCAGGCCGTCAGCCGGGTCAGCGCGCTCGAACTGACGGCCGCAAGGCGGTGGCTAGCACTGAGAGTGGTGAGTGCCGCCAGGACATCGGGCTGGGGCGTCAACGTCCGAGCAAGATGCGCCGTCACCTCTTGCTTCTCCCTTTCCACCCATTGGTCGAGCTCTGCGGGGTCTGCGTCGACATGGGCGGCGTGCAGCAGGTCGGTGGCGGTCGTGCGGAAGTTCTTGCCCGTGGTGGTTCGTCGCAGGTGCTCTGGGGAAAAGTCCCCGGTCAGCCCGAACCGGCTCGCGAAGTCCTGCGTCACCAGCGATGAGGCGGCGAAAGCCGGCTCCTCGGAGGGGAACAGCGTGCCATCGGCGTCACACAGAACGGCGGTCGTCTGGCTGGGATCCAGCGAACGGAGCTCACGCATAGCTGCTGCTCCGCCGTGGGCCCTGGCTGCCGTGAGTGGCAGCGCCATCGAGCACCGCTGCTATGGCGCCGGCTACCCCGCGCAGGTCGAGGAGCCTCGTCAAGTCCTCCACGTCAGCGCAGAAATCCTTATCGTGGGATAGGTCGCCGAAGATATCGTGCAGCCGCAGAAGATGCCGCGGACTGCCTTGTCCGGCCCACGCCCGTGCCCGCAGCTCGTCGGCACGCGCATCTTCGAGCTCGATGCGTGCCCCCCTCAGGTCGGTGCCACGCAGGTACCGCAGCCACGCCGCCACAACCAGCGTCAGCAGGCGACGCGGACGCCTGCCGAGACTGGCCTCCTGCAACGTAGGCAGGACGTAGTCGACCATCTTCGTCGACCCTCGTGCACACAATCGAGACAGTGGGTCGCCAATGGCCGGGTTGGCCAGCCGGTCGAGGAGCGTTCGCTGGTACTCATCGAGGTCCATGCCCGGGACGCCTGACGGAAGCAGGGGCCCTACCTCCTCGCGCATCATGCGCGTCATCATGGCTTTGATGGCGACGTCACCCATGGCCTCGTCCGCCCGGCGGTAACCCGCGAGGACCCCCACATAGCCCAGTGCCGAGTGGCAGCCATTCAGCAGGCGGCTCTTGATCAGCTTGTAGGGGCGTACGTCGGTCACGAAGATGGCACCGACCGTCTCCAACGGCGGGCGAACGTTGGAGAACTGATCTTCGATGACCCACTGCGAGAACGGCTCTGTGATCACCGGGCAGGCGTCGCGCAGGCCGAACTCTCGTGCAACCTGCTTGCGGTCGGCTCGACTGGTGGCGGGCGTGATGCGGTCGACCATGCTGTTGGGGAAGGACACGTGACGGTCCACCCAAGCCGACAACGCCGCTGACCGCTGGGCGGCGAGATCGGTCACTGCGCGACGGGCGGCACCGCCGTTGTCAGGCAGGTTGTCGCACGACAGCACGGTGAAGGGCCGCACTCCGGCTCGTCGCCTCACGTCGAGCGCGTCGAGAAGCAGGGGGAATATCCAGCGGCGAGGGTCAGCATCGGTGAGCGAGCCCGGCAGCCGGTACCCGTCGGCAGTGATGGTCAATGTGACGAGCTTGGTTCGCGGATCGCGCAGGCGAGCCCTCACCGTGGCCGGGCTGTCGGCCAAGAGGAGATACTCGAGCATCGAGCCGATCACACGCGCGGTACTGCCGTGGGCGTCTCTTTCAACAACCGAGTAGAGGTTGTCCTGCTCACGTAGGACGCGGCCCAGCCGCCGGCGCCGGATCCCTACGCCCACGATGCCCCATCCTGAAGCCCCCGACGCGGCGAGGTCGTCGAAGTACACCGCCTGGTGGGATCGGTGAAAGCCACCAACTCCCAGATGCACAACTGCCCGTGTCAGCGCGGTGCGGTCGTAGGACGGATACGTGACGAGCCCTCCTCCACCGCTGTCGAGCACTGTCTTGACGGGCGGAAGTGTCGTCGTCACGGAAAAGTCGGTCATCGCACCTCACTCACAAAGGCGCGAACGTCAAGCGCGGAGTTACACGCGGAGCCTCGAGCCAGGTCTTCCACGCTGCTTACCTCAACGCAGGTGCTCACGTTACAGGACGCTTGCTCTCGCCGCGTTCACAGCCGGCCGGCCACACTTGGCTGTGTGGACCGCTAGCGATGACCTCGGTGTCACCGCCGAGAGAGTCCCTCCGCTGCTGTCCTTGGGGCTAGCGTTGTCTCATGAACCCGCTGTCAGGAGTCATCGCCGAGGCCTGGGCAATGTATCGAGCCCACGCCGCACACCTGTTGACGATCGCGTTCGTGGTTTTTGTCGTTGCCTCCCTGCTCCAGGCCCTCGTTGCTGGCTTGCTCGGGGCCGTCGGCGTACTTCTCGCGGCGGTCATTGGGATCATCGCGGCGTTCTTGCTGCAGGCAGCCCTCGTGAAAGCCGTCGAAGACGTCCGTGACGGTCGGGCCGATTTGTCACTAGGCGGCACCCTGCAGGCCGCTCGTCCAGCCGTGCTGCGGGTGGCCGTTGCGTCCATCCTGGCCGGAGTCGCCATTGCGCTCGGCCTGATCGCGTTCATCGTGCCCGGCCTGCTGCTGATGACGATATGGAGCCTCATCGTCCCGGTGCTCGTAATCGAAAGCGCAGGCATCGGTGAAGCGTTCGGACGTAGCAGGAACCTGGTACGGGGGTTCGGCTGGAACGTCTTCGGCACGATGGTCGCGGTGTTCCTCCTCCTTCTCGTCGCGAACATCGTTGTCGGGCTCATCCTGCTTCCGCTGCCAGACACTCTTGCGCAGTTCCTGGCCAGCGTCCTCTCAGGGACCTTGGTAGCGCCCTTCCTGGCACTCGTGGTGACCTTGGGCTACTACCGCCTGCGCGCGGCTCACAGCAATGCCACGCGCTACGCCTGACACAAGCCCGCGTCGACCAGGGCTGAGGCTATAGTCACGAGCATGTCGGCAGATTTTGATGTCAACGCCCATGACGTCTTCCTCCTTCGTCAGAAGTGGACTATGGGCATCAACCGGTACGTGTTCTCGTTACCCGATGCACAGGGGAACGAAGGGCAGCCCATCGCGTTCGTGGAGCAGAAGCGCTTCACGTTCAAGGAAGACATCCGGTTCTACACCGACGAGTCGAAGCGGGTCGAGCTGCTCCGCATCAAGGCTCGACAACGGTTCGACCCGGTGGCCCGCTACGACATCACCGGTCCCTCAGGAGAGAAGATCGGGGAAATCCAGAAAGTGTTCGGGGCTAGCCTGCTTCGCTCGACCTACCGGCTCTACGACGCCAACGGGGTCGAGGTCTGCGAGGCCAAGGAACGCAGTATGGGGGTGGCCTTGGCCCGTCGGGCGGTCGACTTCGTCCCGGTCGTCGGCAACTATGCGGAGTGGCTACCTATCCCCTACCACTTCGTCTTCACCCGCGGTGACCAGGTGCTGGTCAATCACACCCGCGAAAGATGGAAGCTGACGGACCACTACCGGATTGACTGCACGCCGGATACCGGGCGAACGCTCGACCGGCGCCTCGTTCTTGCTGCCGCAGTAGGAATGGACGCGCTCCAAGCGCGCTGAGCCCCCTCCGGTTGTGTGTCAACAGTGGGCATGACTTTCACTGCGCCGCCCTGGTCGAGCGCATGTCGTAACGAGACCGACACCGGAACCTGGAGAGCCGTCATGACCCATGTCGACCCGAGCGACGCGTCCACAGACGTCAGCGATCCCAGGGACGGAGCCCAGGTGCTCCGCTATGCGGCCTTCACTGAGGGAGGCGCTGGTGGTAACCCAGCCGGCGTTGTCCTCGACGCCGCCGATCTGGACGACGCCCATCGACTCGCTGTGGCGGCGGAGGTGGGCTACTCCGAGACCGCGTTCGTGGAGCCCGGCTCGGAGGAAGGCGCCTATCGACTCCGGTACTGGAGCCCGCTGGCCGAGGTGGCGTTCTGCGGGCACGCGACCATTGCCACTGCCGTGGTACTCGCCGAGCGCCATGGGCCGGGCCCGCTGCTCTTCGAGACCCTGGCCGGCCCCGTGCACCTGCAAACCACGGCAGCGGCGAACGGCGGCTACACCGCGACGATGACCAGCGTGCCGACCAGAACCCGCCCCGCCACCGACCAGGAGGTCGACGACACCCTGCGGGCCTTGAAGTGGCAGCGAGCCGACTTGGATCCGCGGTACCCCGCCCATGTCGGATACGCCGGCAATGACCACCTCATCCTGGCGCTGCGCAGCCGTCAGCGCCTGGCTGAACTGGACTACAACTATGAGGATCTCGCGGCGCTGATGGCTGAGCGAGGTTGGACGACGCTTGAGCTCGTCCACGCCCACAGCCCCATCCTGTTCGCGGCCCGGGACCCGTTCCCACCGGGGGGTGTGGTCGAAGACCCGGCGACAGGCGCGGCGGCTGCCGCGTTCGGCGGCTACCTTCGAGACCTCAGGCTCGTCGACCTGCCAGCTACCGTCACCTTGCTGCAAGGCCACGATATGGGTCGTCCGAGTCGACTACTGGTGGACATCTCCCCCGATGACCAGCGCGTTCGCGTGACGGGCAGCGCCGCCCCGATGCCGGATGGGGGGGCGTGAGGCACGCCGTTCGCTCCTCACCCAGTGCGCGGACGTCCCTTGGCGAGGATCACCGTGCCGTCGCCGACGCCAGGCCCGATGACCCGCCAGCCGTTCGAGGCGTACATGCGGCGTGCCGGCTCGGACTCGTCCGAGGTGGCCATCAGCAGCCAGCGCTCGTGCGGTAGTCCGTGAGTCACTGCGTCCAGCAGGACACGTCCGATACCGCGACAGCGTGCCTGAGGGAGAACGCCGATGCTGACGAGTTCGAAATGCCCGTCCAACCAAGCTGATGCCACCTCCCGCGGCAGCACCTCGAACGCGCGATCCGTCCACCACTGGCCGCGCTCACCGGTGTATCCGTAGGCGAACCCCACCAGTTCCTCGTCGTGATAGGCCCGCGCCCATCGGAACCCCACACGTGCGGCATGCCTGTCCCAGACGGCTGTTCGCCAGGTCACCAGATCGGGCTGGTCGTCGAAGACGGCTTGGTACACCGGCCACAGCTCGCGGGTGTCCGCCTCGGTCACCTCTCGGTCGACGCGCATGGAGAGAGCCACCTTTCCTCCTGTCTTCGTACGTTGTTGCGGCCATACGAGGACCTTGTCGCAGTCTGTCCCGGACGGCAGCCGCGGTGCCGTCGTCGCACCCTCTGAACCGCGTCCGATCGCTGGCCGGGGCATGGCGTCCCCCGTATCCTCAAAGAATGAGCGTCGCATCCCCCCAGACCGTCTCCTTCGGTGACCACTTCGCCAGCGAACTGGGGGAGATGGCGCTTCCCTGGCAGGCCGAGGCGGCGCCCGACCCTCGACTCCTGGCGCTCAACGAGCCGTTGGCCCGGCATCTCGGCCTGGACCCGGCCTGGCTGCGGAGCCCTGACGGCCTGCGCCTGCTCGTCGGCAACCAAGTGCCGCGCAGCGCTACTCCAGTGGCGCAGGCATACGCCGGACATCAGTTCGGCGGGTATGCACCCCGCCTCGGCGATGGACGGGCGCTCCTGCTCGGCGAGGTGTTAGACGTCAACGGCGACCTCCGCGACCTCCATCTCAAGGGCTCCGGGCGCACGCCGTTCGCACGGGGCGGCGACGGCCTCGCGGCGGTCGGACCGATGCTGCGCGAGTACGTGATCAGCGAGGCAATGTATGCCCTCGCCATTCCCACCACCCGCTCTCTGGCCGTGGTCGCGACGGGGCGGCCGGTGCGTCGCGAGACCCTGTTGCCAGGGGCGGTGCTCGCGAGGGTCGCGAGCAGCCACCTGCGCGTAGGCAGCTTTCAGTACGCGCGGGCAACGGGCGACGTCAGCCTCCTGAGGCGTCTCGCTGACCACGCGATCGCCCGTCACCACGCCGGCGCCGCGCACGCCGATCATCCCTACCGTGCCTTCTTCGAGGCGGTGGTGGCCGCCCAAGCGTCGCTCGTCGCCCAGTGGATGCTCGTCGGGTTCATCCATGGCGTCATGAACACCGACAACATGACGATCTCCGGGGAGACGATCGACTACGGGCCCTGCGCGTTCATGGAGGCCTTCGATCCGGCCACCGTCTACAGCTCGATCGACCTGGGGGGGAGATACGCCTACGGCAATCAGCCAGCAGCCGCGGAGTGGAACCTCGCCCGGTTCGCCGAGGCTCTCCTGCCCTTGTTCCACGACGACCAGGAGCAGGCGATCGAGCTCGCGATGGAATCACTCGGCGTCTTCGGACGGCAGTACGACGCCGCATGGTCGTCCGGCATGCGAGCCAAGCTCGGACTGCCGGCTGGGCTCGACGACACGCTCACATCGTCGCTGGTTGACGAGCTGCTCACGCTGCTGCAGAAGAGCCACGTCGACCACACCTCATTCTTCCGCGCCCTCGGTTCCACGGCACGCGGCGACGCCGAGCCTGCTCGCGGCCTGTTCCTGGATCTGGCCGCGTTCGACGACTGGGTGCAGCGTTGGAGCGC
>DASQEH010000077.1:0-5753 GCA_035633755.1 Nocardioidaceae bacterium
TGTCGCCCCCGCTGCAGCCGGCAAGCATCCACACGAGCATCAGTCCCGTCAGCAACGCGGCGAGAGCCGACCAGCGGGAAGGGGGCGCCGGGACTGCGGACATCGGACCAACTGTAGGCGAGCGTCCCTCGCGGCCAGGACAGACAGGCCGCGCGACGGCGAGCCGGGCGGTCCGGATGAGTGGGCCGTCGCGCCGTTCACCCGACATGCGCTGCGCGAGGCGGTCCACAGGCTGGCGGCACGACATGCGCTGCGCGAGGCTGTCAAAAGGCCGGTCGCCCGACAGGAGCTGTGCGCGGCGGTCAACAGGCTGGCCGCGCGAACACCGCGGCTGCTAGCCTGATGGGGCCATGAGAGTCGATGCGCGCGCGCTTGTGCTTAGCCGCCGCGGCGAGGGTCGCTGAGCCGGACCCCCTCGCCGCGGGTGTTCAGCGCTGCTCCGGCGACAGTGTGCCTCCACCTCTCCCGAAAGCAGTTCTGACATGGCCTTCTCCCCGCAGTCACCCAGCTCCATGCCGTTCAATCGATACCGCCCCTTCATCCCGATAGACCTCCCCGACCGCACCTGGCCGACTCGGACGATGTCCGCCGCACCACGCTGGTGCGCCGTCGACCTGCGAGACGGCAACCAGGCGCTCATCGACCCGATGGGGCCCGAGCGCAAGCGGCGGATGTTCGAGCTGCTGGTGTCGATGGGCTACAAGGAGATCGAGGTCGGCTTCCCGTCGGCCAGCCGCACCGACTTCGACTTCGTCCGCCAGATCATCGAAGACGACGCCATCCCCGACGACGTGACGATCCAGGTACTGACCCAGGCGCGCGAGGAGCTCATCGAGCGCACCTTCGAGTCCGTTCGTGGCTCCAGGCAAGCGATCGTCCACCTCTACAACTCGACGTCCACGCTGCAGCGGCGCGTCGTGTTCGGGCTGGACCGAGACGGTATCCGCGACATCGCCGTCCGTGGCGCCCAGATCTGCGCCAAGCTCGCCGAGGACATGGGCGAGACGGAGATCTCGTTCGAGTACTCCCCGGAGTCCTACACAGGCACTGAGCTGGAGTTCGCGGTCGACGTGTGCAACGCCGTCAACGAAGTCTGGAACCCCACACCGGACCGCAAGACGATCATCAACCTGCCCGCGACCGTCGAGATGGCGACGCCGAACGTGTATGCGGACTCGATCGAGTGGATGCACCGCAACCTCGCGTCGCGGGACTCGGTGGTTCTGTCGCTGCATCCCCACAACGACCGGGGGACGGCGGTCGCGGCGGCCGAGCTCGGGTACCTGGCCGGCGCCGACCGGATCGAGGGATGCCTGTTCGGCAACGGCGAGCGCACCGGCAACGTCTGCCTGGTCACGCTCGGTCTCAACCTGTTCAGCCAGGGGATCGACCCGATGATCGACTTCTCCGACATCGACGAGATCCGGCGCACCGTGGAGTACTGCAACCAGCTGCCGGTCAACGAACGTCACCCCTACGGCGGCGACCTGGTCTACACCGCGTTCTCGGGCTCCCACCAGGACGCCATCAAGAAGGGCTTCGAGGCGCTCGAGCGCTCGGCGCGTGCAGACGGCATCGACGTCAGCCAGGCGGCGTGGGAAGTGCCGTACCTGCCGATCGACCCCAAGGACGTCGGCCGCTCGTACGAAGCGGTCATCCGTGTGAACTCCCAGTCGGGCAAGGGCGGCGTCGCGTACATCCTCAAGGCCGAGCACAAACTCGAGCTGCCCCGTCGGCTGCAGATCGAGTTCAGCCGCATCGTGCAGCAGCTGACCGACACCGAGGGCGGCGAGATCTCGGGCGAAGCCATCTGGTCGGCGTTCGAGGCCGAGTACCTCGACCGGCGTCAGCCGCTGGCACTCAACTCCGTGCACACGTCGGCGGCTGTGGGCGAGAAGGACGCGCTGCAGGTGAATGTGTACGTCGACGGCGAGGTACGCAGCCTGCAGGGCGAGGGCAACGGGCCGATCGCCGCGTTCGTCTCGGCGATCAACGGGATCGGGTTCGACGTGCGGGTCCTCGACTACGCCGAGCATGCGCTGTCGTCGGGCGGGGACGCCATCGCGGCCGCATATGTGGAGTGCGCGGTAGGCGAGCAGGTCCTGTGGGGTGTCGGCTTCGACCCCAACATCGTCACGGCGTCGCTCAAGGCAGTGATCTCGGCGGTCAACCGAGCTCGTTAGCCGCTGGTGAGGTGGCTCAGCGAGGCGTGCGTGCCTGAGCTGCCTTGGCGTCGAGCAGCTGCTTGAGCAGCGACTCCCAGCGTGCGCTGATCACCGGCTGGCTGTGCTGGCGGGCCTTGCGCAGCGCCGCCTGTCCCATCGCCAGTCGACCGTCGATCCCGAGCTCGATCACCCGGGAGATGGCGTCGGCGAGCCCGTCGATGTCGCCGTTCGGGACGAGCAGCCCGTCAGTGCCGTGGTCGATCATCTCCCGGGGTCCGGTGTGGCAGTCGAAGGCGACGACCGGGAGCCCGCAGGACATGGCTTCGAGGATCGACATGGGGTATCCCTCGGTGCGAGAACTGAGCACGAGTAGGGACGCCTTCGCCATCTCGTCGCGCACGGTGGTGCTGTAGCCCATCAGCGAGGCGGACGAACTCACACCGAGCTCCTCGATCTGCTGCGTCAGCGCGTCGCGCCTGTCGCCTTCGCCGTACATCCGCAGCTGCCAGTCGGGATGGCGCTTCACCACGGTGGCCCAAGCCTCGACCAGGCGGTCGAACCCCTTGCCTTTCGACAGCCGGCCGACGGCGACCACAACCTTGCTCGTGCCGTCGGACACTGCCCCGTGGTACTCGGGTATGCCGTTCGGCATGGCCACGACGGGTGTCGTCGGCAGGTAGCGCTTGCGATACACCTCCGCGTCGCGCTCGGTCAGGGTCAGGAAGGTGTCGAGCTTCGCGTAGTACGGGAGGACCTGCTCACGCAGGACGCTGGAGCGGCCGCGGATCGACATGTGGTCCTGTCCCACCGTGACGACGGACGGCCGGGCGAGCTGAGCGATCGCGGCGGTCACGCCGGGCTGCATACCGATGAGAACGCCGTCGTCGACCGTGCCGAGGTATCGGGTCAGCTGCGAGTCGGAGTAGCGGCTGTAGGCGGCGTACCGCGGTTCACGCGGGGGGATGAGCAGACTGGGTCGTGACTCCGCTTCCTGGCGTTCCAGCCCTTCCGGCCCTGTGCGGGGCGCCGACTCCCGTGCGTCGACGAGGACCGTGAGGGGCACCCCGCTCGGCATGATGTGCGTCGGCTCGTCGTGATGCTGGAAGACGCTGACCAGCTCGACGTCGTGGCGAGCCTTGAGGTCGTCGATGAGGTTCAGGACGACCCGGACAACGCCGCCACCTGCGCCGAACACGCTGTGCACGAGGAAACGCAGCTTCATGGGTCCTCCCGACAGGGCCGGGCCCCGGTTTGGGCGTCATACTAACAACGTGGCCAGCCGGGTGTTCCTGCATATCGGGGCTCCCAAGACGGGCACGACTTTTCTGCAGGCCATGCTGTTCGACCATGCCCCGCGGTTGCGGGGAGAGGGCATCTTGGTTCCGGGAAGCAGCCGCGTCGACCATGCCCAAGCCGCCACGGGCGCCAGGCAGGGGCCGGGCGGCAAGAAGTACGACTGCTGGAAGAAGCTCCTCGAGGAGGTCGAGGGGTGGCCGCAAACCGTGGTGATCAGCAACGAATGGTTCTCACTGGCCACCGTCCGACAGGCCGAGCGAGCCGTGCGGGACCTCGGTGATGCCGAGACTCACGTCATCGTCACCGCCCGCGACCTCGTCGAGCACGTGCCGTCGGCGTGGCAGGAGACGCTCAAGCTGGGGTACTCCTCGACGCTGGAGAGCTTCGTGGACTCGCTGAGCACCCGAGATGACCGCTGGCGCTGGTCGACCCTCGACCCCGCTCTGGTGCTTCAGCGCTGGCGGGGGACGCTGCCCGTGACTCAGATGCATGTGGTGACCCTGCCGCCGTCGGGCGCCGACCGGGCCACGTTGTGGAAGCGGTTCGCTGGTGTCATCGGGGCCACGGCGGACGACTACGCCACCCAGGGGACCTTCCAGCGGGACTCTCTGGGGGTTGAAGCCGCACGATTGCTGGAACACGCCGGGCCACAGTTGAGGCAGGCGGTCGACGCCGAGACTGACTGGCACCAGGCCTACCGGTGGATCCAGGCGTACCTGTCCCATGAGGTGCTCCGGCCGATACCGGGCGAACGAATCGCACTGGGGGACACACATGCGGCCGCAGTCCGCGAGCGTTCGGCAGCGTCCGTGCGAGCGTTGGAAGCAGCCGGCTACGACGTCGCGGGCGACCTGTCGGACCTGATGTCGGCGTGTGTGCCACCGAAGGGGCGCAATCCCGACGAGGTCAGCGACTCCGAGTTGCTCGAGGTGGCGGTGCCGGTGATCGCCGAGCTGTTGCGCCGGGTCCGAGCGGAGCGGCTGCGGATCGAGCGGCTTCAGTCGGAGCGCAGCTCAGACGATGAAGACGGCTGACGTCCAGGTTGACTTCTGAGCCGCCGACGCTGGTCGTCAGGCTGCGTTCTGGTAGGCACGGGCGGCGCGGTCCAGCTCCCATGCCGAGGGGGTGCGGCGGTTGTCCTCGCTCGTGCAGCCTGAGCGCTCGTCGTGGGTGAATCCCACGGCGTGTCCGAACTCGTGACAGGTGACGGAGTGGCTGTCGACCGTGTCCCAGTCCCAGTAGGCGCGGTTCAGGTAGATCAGGGTGGGCTCGTCGGTGCCAGGCGTGATGACCGTGTAGCCGCCGGCGCCGCTGTCTTCTTGGTTGTAGGCGGCGACCTTGACGCAGTGCTGGGCGGGGAAGTCGGCGCACTGACCGCGGTGGACGCGCAGCGTGGCTGCTGCGTCCCAGTCGCGGATGACCGCTGACAGGGCCCAGCGCTTGGCGAGGGTGCCCATCTCTTGCACGACGATGATGTTGCTGCCGCTGCTCCAGTGGTAATCGAACTGGCTAGGCGTCTGTGCCTGGGCCGGCACCATAACGCCGAGGACGGCCACTAGCGCGGCTGATACGGCAAGCAGGGCTCGACGCAGCGTGGTAGCGAAAGCAGATCCGCCGAGGTTGGTCTCGGTGCTGGAGGGAGAACCGTCGGTAACAGCGGCTCGAGTGTTTATCTGCTTGTCCATATGCGAACCATAACGGGACAAACCGTATCGCAACGGAAATGCCAAAGAGTCAATTCCTGCTTCTATACACAGTCAGTTACCGGGGATATCAGATGCGTTATGCCGTCGTATACGGAGTGCTTCATCGATTGTCCGCTCGCGGCTGTGACCTGCGGTTTTAGGAATATCGAGCCCTGCGGTGAGGCTCTGCAGTCTCCTTGTCGAACGCCAAGATTTCTTTTCCAGGGCACCGGCTGAGTTAACTCTGTGTGTACTTGCTATGCACTGTACGTCTATTAGAAGCGGTGCCGTGGGTTCTGACTTTTCAGCGCTTCGTCATAAGCGCACGCCTGCTTGGCCGATAAGGTCACTCAAATGATTAGGGCTCATTACTTGGCGTTACTATTGGTTCCTGACGCTGCAACCGAGGGCGCAACGCATACGCCATAGGCATGATGGAGGTTATGCACGAACCAGCAGTTCCGCCCTCGCGTCTCGGGTTAGGTATGGCGGCCCTCGGACGGCCTGCGTACATCACGGTCGACCACGGGCACGCGCTCGGCCCCGACCGATCCGTTGAAGGGATGCGCCGACGGGCGATCGACGTCCTCGACGCGGGCTACGCGGC